>JAAYEC010000011.1 GCA_012728915.1 Deltaproteobacteria bacterium
AGCTGAGGCCCTATGAATCAGCCATGTGAAAGAGCAAAAAACACAGTTTAAGCCATCCGCACACTCGTTTGACCCGATAATAAAGGACAAACGAGAAAAAGAAGTCAGATTTTCAACACCCTGCTAGCGGGATTTCTCTTCAGCCTCACCCGACTTCAGAATGTCCAGGATCTCGTTGCCGAAGTGCTTCGCCTTTTTCGGGGAGAGGCCCCCGTTGCGGACGAGCCCGTCGAGGGAAAGGGAGTCGCTCTTCGCGATGTCGAAGAGGTCCTGGTCCGAGAGGATCATGAACCGGGCCATGTTCGTTTCCCTGGCCTTGCGGAACCGCCACCGGTAGAGGTCTCGCAGCCGCCGCTTCTTCTCGACCGGGAGCGTGTCGTATCCCGGGATGCCCCGGTAACCGCGCAGGTTGAATTTCTTTTCCACCCAGCGTACGGCCGCGATCCCCTCGAAGGCGCGCGCTGCCTGCCACTGGAGCCCCCTGGCCTCGATCTCCGCGTTGAGCCTGCGGTACAGCGGGATGAGGTGCTGGGTGTCCTCGGCGGCGTAGTGGAGCTGCTCTTCCGTCAGGGGACGCTTCTCCCACCGGGATCGTTGCATCTTTTTCGGCTTCTCCAGGCGCACGCCCAGGTACTGCTCGATGACGGAGGAAAGGGAGAGGTGACTGGAGCCCAGGAGGGAGGCGGCCCGGTGGGTGTCGAAGACGTTTGCGAACTCGAAGCCGTAGTCACGGTTCAGGATCCGGATATCGTTGTCCCCGGCGTGGATGACCTTGACCTGGTTCGCGTCGGCGAAGACCCCTCCCAGAAAGGCCAGGTCCGTGGCCGTGTCGAGGGGGTCGATGAGGTAGATGCACCGCTCCGTCCCGATCTGCAGAAGGCAGAGCTTTTCCCGAAAATAGCGGAACGAATCGTACTCCGTGTCGATGGCGATGACATCGGCAGTCTCGATGTCCTCGCGGACCTTCGAAAGCTTCTGCCCGGCGTCAACCCACAGCCATTTGCCGTTCATGCATCCCGCCCAGCTCGAATTGTGACGGCCTTATATAAACCTCTTTTACGGCAACTGCAACCAGAGAAGCGACCGCGGGGGCGGAAGGAATCGCTCCGGGGTTCAGAGGGGGAGGAAACGAAGCGCCTGGACACCGGCCAGGAAAGCCGCCACGGCCAGGAGGGCGGCATAGTCGGCCCGGCGGAATCTCAGCTCGTGCAGGTATGTCCGGGGCCCCCGATGATAACCGCGCCCCTCCATGGCAAGGGCCAGCTCATCGGCGCGGCGGAACGTGCAGAGAATCAGGGGGATGACGAGGGAGGCCATCTTCCGGAGCCGCCGGACGGGTCCGCCGTCGCCGAAATCGGCTCCACGGGCCACCTGGGCCTCCTTCATTCGCTCCGTTTCCTCGAGAAGGGTGGGGACGAACCGAAGCGCCACGGAGACCATGACGGCAATGTCGTGGGACGGAACCCCGATGCGGTTGAAAGGCCTCAGCAGCCTCTCGACCCCCCCCACGAGTCCCGAGGGGTCCGTCGTCATCGTCAGGATCGCGGCGCTCGCAACGAGGGCGACGAACTGCCAGGTCACCGCCGTGCCACGCCACAGGCCCTCCCAGGTCACGGCCGGGAGAGCGGCAATGATCGGCCGCCCCTCCGTGAAGATCAGGTGCAGGAAAAACAGGGCCGAAAAGAACCAGGCCAGCGGCCTCAGGGCCGCCGCGATGCGGCCGCCGGAGAGACCGGCCAGGGCCGCCCCCGCCATCAGGAACGCCGTGACGGCGAGGCTTTCGACGGCACCCGTGTTCAGAATGACGATGCTCAGAAGCAGCGCGGCGACAATCTTCACCCTCGGGTCGAGCCGGTGCACGGGAGAGTCCCCGGGGACATACTGGCCCAGGTAGAGAGCCTTCACCGGCCGCCTCCCGCTGCCCGCCCCAGGAGGGCCGCGATTTCCCGGAAGGCCTCGTCGACGGAGAGGACATCGGGCCTCACCCCGCAGCCCTGCGCCCGAAGGCGACCCATCAGCTCCGTGACCTGGGGCGCCGCGAGACCGACCGCCCGGAGGGCATCGGCATCACGGAAGACGTCCCTCGGGGCGCCGTCCCGGAGAATGCCGCCGCCGTTCATGACGACGACGCGGTCGGCATCCGCGATCTCGTCCATGCTGTGCGTCACGTGGATGATCGAGATGCCCTCCTGCCTCAGGTCCCGCAGCACGTTGAGGACCCGCTCGCGCCCCGCCGGATCGAGGTAGGAGGTGGGCTCGTCGAGGACCACGTAGGCCGGCCGCATGGCGAGCACGCCGGCGATCGCCACGAGGCGCTTCTCGCCGCCCGAGAGCGAGTGGGGGGCCCGCCGGGCAAGGCGGAGAATCCCCACCGCCTCCAGCGCCACCCCGACCCGGCCGCGGATCTCCGCGGACGAGAGGCCGAGATTGCCCGGCCCGAACGCGATGTCTTCCTCGACGCTCATCCCCACGATCTGGTTGTCGGGGTTCTGGAAGACCATGCCCACGCGGCGGCGGATCTCTCGATGCGCCTTCGGGTCCTTCGTGTCGAGTCCGTCTACGAGAACCTTCCCCTCCTGCGGCACGAGCAGGGCATTGAAGTGCTTCACCAGGGTCGTCTTGCCGCACCCGTTCGGACCGATGACGGCAAGGTACTGGCCCTCGGCGATCTCCAGATCGATCCCCTGCAGAACGGGGGCCCCTTTCGCGTCGTATCGACAGGTCAGCCGCTGCGCCTTGATCATATCCGGATCCTGTCCCTGACCTTGAGGGCGATCACCGAAGCGGCGGCGATCTTCAGGGCATCGCCGGGCAGAAACGGAAGAACGCCGGCGACGGCGGCTTTGGCAGGGGAGAGCCTGCCGACCAGGGCGAGCTGGAGGACGCCCAGGGCGTAAAGGGCCGCCGTGCCGGCAAGCATGGCGGACACCAGCCACAAAAGGCCGCCATCGGGGCGCAGCCTCGCGATCTTTCCCGTCACGAAGGCTCCTGCGACGAACCCGACGAGGTAGCCTCCCGTGGGTCCCATGAGCACGCCGAGACCCGCCTTGCCGCCCGAAAAGACCGGAAGCCCGATCACGCCGAGCATGATGTAGACGGTCTGGCTGAGCGCACCCAGTCCCCCCCCGAGAAGCGAGCCCGCCAGGTAGAGAAAAAGCGTCTGCAGCGTCACCGGAACCGGCTGAAGCGGGATCGAGATCAGCGCCCCCATGGCCGTGAGCGCCCCGAACAGGGAGGCGTAGATCATGCCACGCGTCGATAACCGTTCCGTTGCCATCCGCTGCTTCCATCCTTCCGGGATTGTTTTTGTCGTGCTTCCGCTGCGCAGGGTTTATGGCTAAAGGCCTATGGCACAGGGCCCGTGCATGGAGATTTTTCTGGAGTCTTCGCCCTTCGCCCTTCGCCCTTCGCCCTTCGCCTTTCGCCTCTTCTATATATATTCCACATCCCCCGCGATGATCCGTTCGACGTCCCCGTCAGCCGTTTTCAGCAGGAGCACGCCGTCGTCGCCGATCCCGGTGATGACCCCCTCGAGGGGTCTGCCGAAGGAGTGCACACGGACCCGCCTGCCCGCCATGTCGGAGAGTTCCCGCCAGCGCCGGATTACGGGGCCGAACCCTTCCCTGCCCGCCCGGTCGTACTCTCGCTCGAAACGCTCGAGGAGGTCGCCGAGGACATCCACGCGTGAAACGGGACGCCCGAACCCGGCGGCAAGCGAGGTTGCCCTTCCCCGCAAGTCCGCGGGAAAGATCCCGGGCGGCGTGTTGACGTTGATCCCGATCCCGACGATCATGTAGTCGATGGCATCGATCTCCGCGGCAGCCTCGACCAGGATGCCCGCAACTTTTTTCCCGCCCGCCAGGATGTCGTTGGGCCACTTGATGGTCACGGGGACCGGGACGAAGGCGCTGAGTGCCTCCGCCAGCGCCACCCCCGCCAGCAGGGTCGTCTTCGGCGCCTCTGCCGGCTGAAACCCCGGTCTGAGCACAAGCGACAGGTAGATCCCCGAACCCGGGGGGGAGAACCAGCTGCGTCCCTTCCTGCCGCGTCCCGCCGTCTGGGCCTCGGCGACGACGATCGTCCCCTCCGCGGCCCCGGCGATCGCCAAGTCCCTGGCCAGCCGGTTCGTCGAGTCCAGCTGTCTTTCGTACACGATCCGGCGGCCCATGCGAACCGACCGGAGCGCGGCCCCGATCTCGGAGGGGGAAAGCCGGTCCGGCATCTGCCGGAGCAGGTAGCCCTTCCGCGTGGAAGACTCGATGACATGGCCCTCGCTGCGAAGGCTGCGGACATGCTTCCACACGGCGGTCCGGGAAATCCGAAGCTCGCGGCTCAGATCCTCCCCGGACACCCATCCGCCTCCCGCTTTCTTGAGGCGACGGAGCATGTGCTGTCGGGCGTTCGATTCCATAGCGAGAGAGGCCCCCGTCGGAGAGGGCGACATGAAATATCACTCTCGGCAACAATTGTCAACCTTCCACGTGTGGATGGTTGACAATTGCGAAACCGCCGGCTGGAGGATCGGAAACGCGATTGGACTTGCCCAGATCGGCAATTTCCTGTATTCTTCCGCCCTCATCCAGAAAAACGGAGGTCATGCATGGGCAGCCACAAGAAGCACGAGAGGAAGAAGGAACTGCAGCGCAAGTGGAAACGCCGGGAGAAGAGGCAGAAGCTGATCGCCAGGGGGCTCAACCCCGACGAGAGCAACAAGATCAAGAAGATGGCCTGAGCGGCCCGGCTTGCAGATAGCAGAAATTCCCGATGCTTCGCGGGATCTCCCCTTTATCCTTCAGGGGCCCGCGGCATTCCCCGGCCAGATCATCACGATCCCCTTGCGCACCATCATCACCGCGATGGCGGCCAGAAGGATGCCCGCCAGCTTCGACAGGGCCCGCGAGCCCGAGCGGCCCAAGGCCCGGTGGATCGGCCCCGCAAGCCAGAAGACGGCGCCGGCAACGGCGATGTTCACCACCGTGGCCGCCACGGTGGGCGCAACGCCGTATTCTCCCACGAGGACGAAGATCGTCGTCAGCACGGCCGGCCCCACGATGAGCGGCACCCCGATGGGGACGGCGCCCAGGCTGCCGGGGTCCACCTGGGCGACCCTTTTCTCCACGGTAATCACATCGATGACGGAGATCGTGAACAGCAGGATCCCCCCGGCAATAAGAAAGTCCGCCACGGTGATCCCCAGGTAGTGGAAGATCCACTGCCCCACGGCGAGAAACACCAGGGCCACCGCCAGCGCCGTGACCATGGACTGGACGATGATCCTCCGGACCGCGCCGGGATCGAACCCTTCCGTCAGGTGCATGAACAGCGGCAGGATGCCGACGGCATCGACGGCGACAAACATCGGGAAAAAACAGAGCCAGAAATCGTTCATGACAGGTGGACAAGCGTTTGAGTGCGCGACCGAAACGGCAATGCCCGCATCCTCCACGTCCGCACGGAAGCGCTATCTCATCAATTTGGCGGCGATCTGCGCCACGTGTCTGCCCTGCCAGCGGGCGGCGGCCAGCTCGTTTTCACTGGGCATTCGGTCCCCCCTCGGGCCGGCGATGGTCGAGGCGCCGTAGGGAGAGCCGCCGGTGATTTCGTCAATCCGCGACTGCCCCGCAAAGGCGTAAGGCAGCCCGACGATCACCATCCCGTGGTGCATCAGCGTGAGATGGAAGCTGAGGATCGTCGACTCCTGGCCTCCGTGCTGGGTGCCGGAGCTCGTAAAAACGCTGCCTACCTTGCCGACGAGGGCGCCCTTCACCCAGAGCTGGCCCGTGGCATCGAGGAACTGCCGCATCTGCCCGCACATGTTGCCGTAGCGGGTCGGCGTGCCGAAGAGGACGGCATCGGCGGCGCCGAGTTCCTCGACGGTGCAGACCGGGATGTCCACCATGGATCTCTGCGCCTCCAGGGCCCCCATCTTTCCCAGGATATCGTCCGATAGGGTCTCGGGCACCCGGCGCAGCACGGCCTCCGCGCCGGCGACCTCCTTCACTCCTTCGGCGACGGCCTGCGCCATCCTGTAGACATGGCCGTACAGGGAATAGAACACGACGAGCACCTTCATCTCACATTCTCCTTTGTCGAATGTAGGCTCCAGGCATCAGGCACCAGGCATCAGGAATCTGATCCTCGAGACTCTTGTCTGTTATCGGCTTTAGCCCTTGGGGGCTACCTCAGTTTCTTCACAGCCCCGGCGATGATGTCGATGGCCCGGTCGACCTCCTCGTCGGTGGTGCACTTGCCGGTGGACAGGCGGATCGTCCCGCGGGACCACTCCAGGGGAACTCCCATGGCCCGAAGGGTCTTCGAGACCTCCACCGACGTCCCGTGACAGGCCGCCCCGGCCGAGGCGGCAAGTCCCTCCATCGAGCCGAGCAACGCCCCCGCATCGAGCCCCCTGAAGGCCACGCTCAGGGTGTTCGGAAGCCGCCTGTCGCGGGGGCCGTTCACGCGGACATCCGGCACATCCCGCAGGATGCCCTCCTGCAGCCGGTCGCGGCTTCTTTTCATGCGGTCCCCCGCCGCCCCGATGTCGCGCTTGGCGACCTCGCAGGCCTTTCCCAGCCCGGCGATCCCGATGACGTTCTCCGTTCCGGCCCGCCTGCCCGACTCGTGACCGGCGCCGTGCATGAACGTCGCAAGCCGCACCCCCTCGCGGATGTAGAGCGCGCCCACCCCCTTGGGGGCGTAGAGCTTGTGCCCCGCAACCGTCAGCAGGTCGACGCCCAGAGCGCCCACATCGACGGGGATCTTGCCGACGGACTGGGCCGCGTCGGTGTGCACCAGGATTCCCCTTTCGCGGGCCATTCGGGCGATCTCGCCGATGGGCTGGACGGTCCCGACCTCGTTGTTGGCGTGCATCACGCTCACGAGGATCGTCCGTTCCCCGAGGGCCCGCTCCAGGGCGGCCAGGTCGACGAGCCCCGTCGGATCCACGCCAATGACGCTGATCTCGAAGCCCTCCGCCGCGAGCGATTGGCAGACCTCCGAGACAGCGGGATGTTCGACGGCGGAGGTCACAATGTGATTCCCCCTGTGGCGGTTCGCGCGGGCCGCGCCCTTGAGGGCATGGTTGTTGGACTCCGTCCCCCCGCTCGTGAAGAGAATCTCTCCGGTGCTGCAGTTCAGGAGCCCCGCCGCCTGCGCGCGGGCCGCTTCGACGACCCTGCGGGCCTCGACACCGTACGCGTGCGCGCTCGACGGGTTGCCGAAGACCTCGCGCATGCAGAAAAGCATGACATCGGCGACCTCCGGGTCGATGGGCGTCGTGGCATTGTAGTCGAGGTAGATGGGCTTCATGGGGCTCAGGCTCCGGGAGCCCGACATGGCCGCTCTTTTGCCTGTCGGCTCATCGATCGGGGCTTGTACCGGCAATGATCTCATATCGGGAAGGACTTCTGCAACCGTCAATGCGGAGGGGGTGTCGAAGGGGGGATCGGCGTCCTGGGGGTAGACAGGCGGCGGAAGGGACGATCCGCGCCGCGCGCCGCTCCTTCGCGCATGGCGAGCCGGGGCGGTCCCGGGACAAGGGGTCGGCGCCTCGGGGGGGGCGGGCATCGCGGCTTCGTTCGACCGGGCGTGCGGAAACGGGGGCGGGGATCCCCGGATTCGGCCGCCATGGCTCCGGCCGCCGGGATGCGTTCCGAGGGCGCGCAGCGCTCCGGCAGCGACATAAGGAATATCCCGGCTGCGTGGTCCTACACGCCGGGAGAGTACTTCACGGTGATCGATCCCCGGATGTTGCAGATGGCGGTGATTTCAAACGTGTCAGCCCCCGTGGCGGGCACATGGAAGGTGTAGACGAAGGTGTCCCCGGCCTGCTTGCTGTACTCGCCCCGCGAGACGACCAGGCCGTTCTTCTTCACGATCACCTCCCTGACGTAGTGCCTGTCGGGGTTGTTCGAGGGATGGGTGATCTGCACGGAAAGAATCTGGGCCTTGTGATCGTAGACCACTTCCATCCTGTCTGGGCTGTGCGCCAGGCCCGTGCAGGGCAGGCTGAGGACAAAGAGGGCGGAAACGAGGATGACCAGGATACGGGCGGCGGCCGTCTTCTTCATGGGAACACTCCTTTCACTTGCGTTCGTTCACGATTCCACGGGGACCCCGAGGAGCCCCATCATCTCATCCACGGTCTGGACCGGCCTGGAACAGGCGAAATTCCGGCACACGTAGGCCGTCGCCGGGCCTCCGCCGGTCTTCATCTCCTCCGCGCGGGGGGCGATCGCCGTGAGGGCGGCCGACCCGGTCCCCTGCGGCCGGAACAACAGGACCCGGTGGGGAAGAAACGCCCGCCTCACCGCGTCCAGCATCGCCTGCGTGTCCCGCGCCCCCGGATTCCCGGCAATGACGATTTCAAACGCCGGGCCCGCCAGGAATTCAAGGGCGACCATGAGATGGGAAAAGGCCGAGGGGGTCTGCTCGATGTTTCGGGCGAAGGCCCGGGCAACGCCGA
The DNA here is from genome assembly GCA_012728915.1 of Deltaproteobacteria bacterium. Classification (GTDB taxonomy): domain Bacteria; phylum Desulfobacterota; class Syntrophia; order Syntrophales; family UBA2192; genus UBA2192. Next base: position 8,465 of record JAAYEC010000011.1, read on the forward strand.
TCGCCTTGCGTTCCAGGTCCTGCCTGCCGGTGATCCGGGACAGCCTCAGGAGGTTGAGCATCATGACCGAGTTGCCGGACGGAATCGCCCCGTCATGGCCGTCTTTCTGCCTCAGGAGGATCACCTCCCCGTCGGCGGCGGTGAAAAAGAACCCCTCTTCCCTGCCGTCGTAAAAATGATCTATCGTATTATCGGCCAGTTCAAGGGCCGTCTTTAGGAATCTGGGCTCGAACGTGGCCTCGTAGAGTTCCAGGAGCCCCCAGGCGAAAAAGGCGTAATCGTCGAGCATCCCGTCAACGGCGGCCTCCCCGTCCCTGTACCGGTGCAGGAGACGACCCCGGCCGTCGCGCAGGTGCTCCAGAACGAATCGGGCGGCCTCCGATGCCGCCCCGGCCCAGTCCTTCCGGCCGAGCGTCGCCGCCCCCCTGGCCAGGGCGGCGATCATGAGACCGTTCCAGTCCGTGAGCACCTTGTCGTCCCTTCCGGGCCGGACGCGGCGCTCCCTGAGCCGGGAGAGCTTCTCCCTGGCGGATTCGAAGATCTCCCGGGCCCTCCCCGGGGAAAGATCCAGTTCGCCGGCCACCTCTTCGGGGCTCCGGGCCAGGTACAGGACGTTGCGCCCCGATCTGGCCTGCGACGCCTCCTCGAGGAAGTTGCCCCCCTTCTCGATACCACAGACCCGGCTGACAAGCGCCCCCTCGACCGGATCGAGGGTCTCCAGGATCTCGGACTCCGTCCACAGGTAGAACCTGCCTTCCTCGCCCTCACTGTCGGCATCCTCGGCACAGAAGAAGGCGCCCCCGGGAGCCTTCAGGTCGCGAAGCACATAGGCGAAGACCTCCCCGGCTGTCTCCGCATACTGCGCCCTCCCCGTCGCCTGGAAGGCTTCCACATAGGCCAGGGAGAGCATGGCCTGGTCGTAGAGCATCTTCTCGAAGTGCGGCAGGAGCCACCGCGCATCCGTGGAGTAGCGGTGGAAGCCGCGGCCGAGCTGGTCGTAGAGGCCGCCCCGTCGCATGGCCTCAAGGCTCTTCTCGACCATCTCGAGGGCGCGGGGCTCGCCGGTGCGCTTCCAATAGCGCAGGAGAAACAGGAAATGATGGGCAGAGGGAAACTTGGGCGCCCCGCCGAACCCCCCGTATCGCTCGTCGAACCGTCCGGCAAGCGATTCGAAGGCCGCACGGCAGGCCCTTTCCCCGGGGAGATCCCCCGCCGGGGATTCCGCGCAGGCGCTCCGCAGGACCTCCATGACCTTCTCGGCAGACCGAAGCACCTCCCTGTGGCGGCTCTTCCAGACGCGCTGGACGCCCCTGATCAGCTCGATCATCCCCATCCGGCCGTGACGGGTCTCCCTCGGGATGTAGGTGCCGGCAAAGAAAGGCTTTCGGTCGGGGGTCATGAGAACGGTCAGCGGCCAGCCGCCGCCGCCCGTCATGATCTGGCAGACGGTCATGTAGATCCCGTCCACGTCGGGCCTCTCCTCGCGGTCGACCTTGACGCAGACGAAGAGCTCGTTCAGGAGGCGCGCCACCTCGGCATCCTCGAAGGACTCGCGGGCCATCACGTGGCACCAGTGGCACGTGGAGTAGCCGACGGAGAGGAAGACGGGCCTGTTCTCCGTCCGGGCCCTCTCGAAGGCCTCGTCTGACCAGGGGTACCAGTCCACGGGATTACGGGCGTGCTGCAGAAGGTAGGGGCTCTTCTCCCGGATGAGCCGGTTCATCCCCCGAGCCGATGGCCTGCCTGCCACGTTCTGCCTCCTCCGGATTTCGTTCACTGCCGCGTCCGGTGCGGGGCAGCGCAGACGGACGTCCGTCCGTCGGAGCGCTCCGCGGCGGGGCCGTTAGGCCGCGGCGCTCTTGAGAAGGGCCGTGAACCGGCGGTTCGCCTCGGCCCAGTTCACGATGTTCCAGAAGGCCTCGACGAACTTCGCCCTCATGTTCCTGTAGTCCAGGTAGTAGGCGTGCTCCCAGACGTCGATCGCCAGGATAACCGGGAGCGCGGGGCACACGTCCACATTGTGCTTTTCGATCTGCATGACGAGCGGCCGGTTCGACATCCGGCACCAGCTCAGCGCGGCCCAGCCAGAGCCCTCGGCGCTCACGGCCGCCTGGGTGAATTCCTTCTGGAACCGCTCGAAGCCGCCGAACTCCTTGTCGATGGCCGCCCCCAGGACGCCCGCGGGCTTCCCGCCGCCGCCCTTGCCCGCCGGCGCCAGGTTCTCCCAGAAAAGGCCGTGCAGCAGGTGCCCGCCGATGTGGAAGGACAGCTCCTTGAGGGCGGCCTTCATGTCGAGCTCGCCCCCGGCCTTCCGGGCCTGCTCGAGCTTCTCGAACAGCGCGTTGGCCCCGGTGACGTAGGCCTGGTGGTGCTTTTCGTGATGGATCCGTAACTGCTCCTCCGACATAAACGGCGCCAACTCCTTGTATCCGTAAGGCAGTTTTGGTAAAGAATAGAAGTGGGGCTTGTCCATGGCATCTCTCCGTCCTTTCCGGGAAGGAACTCCCGATGGCGGCTCCCGGCGGGGAGCGCGGGTGATTCAGCCGGACAATCCAACAGGCCTCCGGCCTTGCGAACAACCGGGAAACATCCGGACATAGTTTACCTCAACGGGACAGAGAAAAACAGGCGAAAAAGCGCCGGCGCCGCAGGATCGTAACCGTCCCTTGCGGGGCGGGCGGTACGGACCCAGACTGGGAACCCCGATCATGAAAAAGGATGAACGCCGGACCAAGGCGGACCTCATCGAGGAGCTCGACTCGCTACGCGGCCAGATCGCCGGGCTACAGGAGGCCGAGGCCGCGCTTCGCGACACGGGCGCCCTGTACCGCAGCCTGGCGGACAGCAGTCCGGTGGGCGTTTTCTTCCTCGTGAACGGCAGATTCCGCTTCCTCAATGCCCGGTTTGAGCAGAGCACGGGCTATCGTGCCGCGGAGCTCCTGGGGCGGGACTCGCTCGTCATCGTTCACCCCGAGGACCGGGAGCAGGTCCGAAGGGACGCCGTCGAAATGCTCCGGGGCCGCCGAAACACGCCCTACGAGTTCCGGGCGGTGACGAAGGACGGCCGGGTGCGGTGGATCTTGGGCACCGTGGCGCCCGTGTCGTTCCGCGGCGAGAGGGCTGTCCACGGCAGCTACATGGACATCACGGAGCAGAAGGAGACCCGGAGGAGGCTCGAGGAGGCGGAAACCGTCGGCGCCTCCATTCTCGACGCCCTGCCCGTGGCGGTGATCGTGCTGCGCGAACGGGCGATCCTCTTTGCCAACCGGGCCACGGAGACGGTCTTCGGCTGGAAGCCCGACGAGCTCGCGGGGCAGGGCACACGGGTTCTCTACCGCAGCGACGCCGAGTACGAGGAAATCGGGCGGCGCTTCTACCCGGTGTTGGAGCGGCAGAGGACGTACAGCGAGGAATTCCCATGCCGGCACCGGGACGGCCGGGACATTCTCTGCTTCGTCAGCACGTCGCGCATCGGCGAGACCCTCCAGGAAAAGGGCATCGTCGCCACCTACGAGGACATCACCGAGCGCAAGTGCGCCGAGGCGGACCTGAGGGAAAGCGAGCAGCGCCTCCACCGCATCATCGACGGCTCGCCCATCGCCTCCTTCGTCATCGGGCGGGACCACCGTGTGCTGTACTGGAACCGGGCCCTGGAGGAGCTGAGCGGGATCCGAGCTGCCGATATCGTCGGCACCGACGGGCACTGGCGGGCCTTCTACCCCATGAATCGCCCCTGTATGGCGGACCTACTCGTCGATGGGGCCTTCGAATCCATCCCAACCTGGTACGCGAACCGCTACAGCCCCTCGAAGCTCATCGAGGAGGCCTACGAGGCCATGGATTACTTCCCCTACCTGGGTGACAGGGGGAAATGGCTCCGGTTCACGGCTGCCGTCATACGGGACTCCGCGGGAAATCCGGTCGGCGCCGTGGAGACCCTGGAGGACGTGACGGAACGGAAGGATGCCGAGGAGGCCCTGAAGGAAAGCGAGGAGAGGCTCCAGGCGATCCTGGCGGGTTCGCCCACGCCCACCTTCGTCATCGACGACCACCACCGCGTGATCGGATGGAACCGGGCGCTCGAGGAGCTGACGGGCGTCCGGAGCGACGACGTGACCGGCACGGTGAGCCACTCGAAGGCGCTCTACGGCCAGGACCGGCCCACCGTCGCCGACCTGATCGTCGACGGGGTAGCCGATCTGACCGAGACGGTCCGGAAATGGTACGGGCGGACCCTGCAGCGCTCGAAACTGCTCGAGGAGGCCTACGAGGCCACCGGGCCCCTGGCCTTCCCCGGCCGGGAAGAGAAGTGGATCCACTTCACCTCGGCGGTCGTCCGCGACAGGCGGGGCAACCGGATCGGCGCCGTGGAGACCATGACGGACGTCTCTGCGCTCAAGAAGGCCGAAGAGGAACTGAAGCTCACCGTTGAAAAACTCCGGAAGGCCACGGCGGGGATCATCCGGGCCATCGAGCGGGTTGTCGATGCGCGCGACCCCTACACGGCGGGCCACCAGCACAGGGTGGCCCGCCTGGCCGAGGCCATCGCGCTGGAGATGGGGCTTCCCTCGGACACGGTCGAGGCGATCCACGTGGCCGCATCGATCCACGACCTCGGGAAGATCTACGTTCCGGCCGAGATCCTCAGCAAGCCGGGGCTCCTCAGCGACATCGAGCGGGAGATCATCCGCACGCACCCGCAGGTGGGCTTCGACATCCTCGAAACCATCGACTTCCCCTGGCCGGTCGCGGAGATCGTGCTGCAGCACCACGAGCGGCTCGACGGGTCGGGCTACCCCCGGGGGCTGAAGGGCGGGGAGATCCGGATCGAGGCCCGGATCGTCGGCCTGGCCGACGTGGTGGAGTCGATGGGTTCCCACAGGCCCTTCCGGCCCACCCTCGGAATGGACAGGGCGCTTGCCGAGATCCGGCAGAACCGGGGTGTCCTGTACGACCCCGATGTCGTTGACGCCTGCCTGGCCCTCATCGAGGGAAAGCGCTTCACCTTCGAGGAGACCCCGGGAAGCCGGGACCGGTAGAGTACTGCCCGCTGCGGGCGATGGAAAGGATTCTCCATGAAGAAACCCGTCGACACCCTTGCCGTCGAAGACCGTCACATGCCGCCGTTTTTCACCAAAATCCCCCTGTCCATCGAGCGCGGCGAGGGGATCTATGTCTGGGATGAGTCAGGGAGGCGCTACATCGACTTCACGGCCGGCTGGGGCGTGACGTGCATCGGGCACGCGCACCCGGCCATCACCGGGGCCCTGGCCGAGCAGGGGCGGAAGATCCTGCAGAACCCCAACTCGGGCCTGACCTACTCCCCCGCCCGTGCGCGGCTCGTCGAGCTGCTCGCGGGGATCCTGCCGCCGAACCTGACGCGGGTCTTCTTCTCCAGCAGCGGCGCCGAGGCCAACGACGCCGTCATCAAGCTCGCCCGGAAGGTCACGGGCCGGATGGACGTCATCTCGACGGAGCAGAGCTTCCACGGCAGGACGATCAGCACGGCCTCGGCGACCGGACAGGCCAGGCACCGGGAGCGGTTCAACCCGCTCATGCCGAACTACGTCTTTGTCCCCTACGGCGACACGGGGGCCGTCGCGGGGGCTCTCGGCGCGAGCACGGCGGCCGTCATCCTCGAGCCCATCCAGGGCGAGGGCGGGGTCAACGTGCCGCCGGAAGGCTACCTCAAGGACGTCGAGGATCTCTGCCGCAAGGCAGGGGCCTGCCTGATCGTCGACGAGGTGCAGACGGGTTTCTGCCGGACGGGCCCCCTCTTTGCCGTCACGGAGCTGGGGGTCCGGCCCGACTTCATGACCCTGGCCAAGGGGATCGCCGGAGGATTCCCCTTCGGCGCCTTCGCCCTGACCGAGGACGTCTCGGCGAAGCTCGAAAAAGGGGACCACGGCGGCACCTACTGCGGCAACCCCCTGGGTTGCGCCGTGGCCGGCGCCGTGATCCGGCACCTGATCGACAACGACATCGAGCAGAATGTCAGGAGCGTCGGGGCGAGGATCCGCGAGCAGATGCTCCGGTGGCGGGAACGATTCCCCGCGATGATCGCCGACGTGCGGGGGCGGGGCCTGCTGCTGGCCATGGAGATGGCCGACGCGGCGGCGGCCGAGCGCGTCTTCTCCGAAACCCTGAAGCGGGGGATGATCCTCAACCTGATCCAGGCAAAGGTGATCCGCCTCTGTCCGGCCCTCAACATCACGCCCGGCGAGGCCGAGGGGGCCCTTTCGATCCTCGGCGAAGCCCTCGAGGCCGCGGCGAACGCCTGACCGGACAGCCCCGCATGAACTCGGCGAGGGAGCGACACGAAAGCCCATGAAAATCCATTTCACCAGAACCAACGGCCCCCTGGACGGGATGATCGACGGCGTCATGGAAACTGTCGGCGGCATCCGGAAGCCCGAGTACATCCGAGAGATGATCATCGCGGCCCTCAAGGCCGGCCAGGAAACCGACGAGAGCGCCGATCTGAAGCTCATGAACTCGACGCTCAAGGAGATGCGCTTCACGACCAAGGTCTTCGGCCCCTACCGCAACATCCGCAAGGTCACGGTGTTCGGCTCGGCGCGCACCCTGCCCGACGACCCGGCGTACGGGATGGCGAAGCTCTTCGGCAGGCGGCTGGCCGAGGCCGGCTACATGGTGATCACCGGCGGAGGCAGCGGCATCATGGAGGCCGTCAATGAAGGGGCTGGCCCCGAGCACTCCTTCGGCGTGAACATCCGCCTGCCCTTCGAGGAGAAGCCCAACCCCGTGATCGAGGGCAACCCGCGGTCCGTCAACTACAAGTATTTCTTCAACCGCAAGGTCGCCTTCCTGAAGGAGTCGGACGCCGTGGCGCTCTTCCCGGGCGGCTTCGGAACGCTCGACGAGGCGATGGAGACGATCACCCTGGTGCAGACGGGGAAGCGCAACCCGATGCCGCTCGTGCTCGTCGAGACGCCGGGCTCGTCCTACTGGGACCGCGTGATCCGGTTTATCGAGGAAGAGCTCCTGGCGCGCGGCTACATCTGCCCCTCGGACATGACGCTCTTCGAACGGGTGGATTCCGTGGAGGCGGCCGTGGAGCGGATCCGGCGTTTCTACCGCCGCTACCACAGCCTGCGGTACGTGCGGGGACAGCTGGTGATCCGCCTCGCATCGCCGCTCGGCCCCGGGGAAGCCCGGACGCTGACGGAGACATTCCGGGACATCCTCACGCCGGGGGGGGTCATCGAGCCCACGGGCGCCCTGGACGAGGAGATCGACGATGCGGACGCGGTCGACCTGCCGCGGCTCGCCGTCGATTTCAACCGCAGGGGCTTCGGCCGGCTCCGGAGCCTGATCGACGCCGTCAACGCATTTTGACCCCATCTCATGCTTCAGAAGGACAGACCCATGGGCCCGGTGAAATTCCAGGACAACACCTTCCGAGACGGCCACCAGTCCATCTTCGCGACACGGATGACCACGGAGGACATGATCCCCATCGCCGAGAGGATGGACGAGGTCGGATTCTGGGCGGTGGAGGTCTGGGGAGGCGCCACGTTCGACACGATGCACCGGTTCCTGAACGAAGACCCCTGGGAACGGCCGCGCATCCTGAAGCGGCACATGAAGAAAACCCCCTTCGCCATGCTGCTGCGCGGCCAGAACCTCGTCGGCTACCGGCATTACGCCGACGATGTCGTCCGGGCCTTCGTCGACCGGGCCTGCGAGATCGGGATCGACGTCTTCCGCGTCTTCGACGCGCTCAACGACCTGCGGAACGTCGAGACGTGCGCCACCCGCATCCGGCAGAACGGCAAGCACTTCGAGGGCGCTGTCGTCTACTCGCTGACGGAGCGCCACCTGGGCGGCGAGGTCTTCAACCTGCCGTACTACGTCTCGAAGGCCCGCGCCCTGGAAGAGATGGGCGCCGACTCGATCTGCATCAAGGACATGGCGGGGATCCTCGCTCCCTATGACGCGTACACCCTGTTCTCCGAGCTCCGGAAGGCCGTCGGGGTCCCCCTGCACCTCCACACCCACTATACCAGCGGCATGGCCTCGATGACCTGCCTGAAGGCCATCGAGGCGGGTGTGGACATCTTGGACACCTGCGTCGCTCCCTACGCCATGCGGACGTCGATGCCGCCCATCGAACCGCTGCTGCTTGCCCTGGAGGGCACCGGGCGGGATCCGGGAATCGGGATGTCCCGGCTTCTGGACATCGGGCGCTACCTGGAATCCCTGGCGCCGAGATACGAAAAGCACGCCGCCTCGGGCAGCCTGTCCCTCATTGACGAGAGCGTGATCGCCCACCAGATCCCCGGCGGGATGACGTCCAACCTCATCAGCCAGCTCAGGGAGATGAACGCCCTCGACCGCCTCCTGGACGTGCAGGAGGAGATCCAGGCGGTCCGCCGGGAAGCGGGCATGCCGCCGCTCGTGACCCCCACCTCCCAGATCGTCGGCTCCCAGGCCGTCATGAACGTGATGGCAGGGCGGTACCGTACGGTGAGCAACCAGTTCCGCGACCTTCTCTTCGGCCTCTACGGGAAGACGCCCGCCGCGGTCGACCCGCAGGTCCGCGAGATCGCCCTGCGCGGCTACGACCGGGGCGTCTGGATCACGGACCGGCCCGCCAACCATCTCAGGCCGGAGATGGAGGCGGCCCGACGCAGGCTCGACGGCCTGGCCCGGACGGAGGAGGACGTGCTGACCTGCGTCCTCTACCCCGACTCGGGGGAGCAGTTCCTGAAACGAAAATACGGCATGGAATAACGGGGCGGCGTTCTACAGAAACGGCAGGGGATCGTCCCGGCGGTAGGCCGTGGCCTGGCAGGAGGCCATCAGATCGCCCGCGGCGTTGCGGACTTCGATGAGGAAGTGGCTGATCCGGCGGGAGCGGCCGATGAGCCTCGCCTCGGCCTGGAGGACATCCCCGTCGTCCGGGGCCTTCAGGTAGGAAACGTTGACGTTGAGGGCGATCTCGATGCGGCCCCCGGCGTTCGAGGCGAACTGGAAGGCCTCGTCGATGAGCGAGAAGAGGGCCCCGCCGTGGCAGCGGCCGTGGATGTTGCGGTGCTTCTCCGTGAAGGGCATCCGGACGAGCGCGTAGCCGTCGTCGACCCGCACGAGTTCCAGGCCCAGCAGCGCCGCATAAGGTTCACGTTCGGCCCTCCGGCGCAGGGCCTCGAAGACCTTTCCGCTCACCGGTCCCTCCGCAGGAAAATTCCCTTTCGTTTCCCAGTCAAGACCCTTCCCCCGTTCCCCTCCCCTGGCGGGAGGAGGAAGCGATCTCGATCGGCGGCAGGGGGAGATAGGCCCCTTCCGCCCCGGGACCCGGGGTAACAGCCTACAGGCTGTAGACCTTCTCCCCCGGCAAGACGGTAAACCCGCTCTTCGTCAGGCTGTCGATGGCGCGGTCCGTGGCATCGAAGCGGAAGATGATGATGGCGTGTTCGCCGCTGCGCTCGACGAAGGCGTACATGTACTCCACGTTGATCTTCTCCTTCGACAGCGACTCGAGGATGCCGTGCAGCCCGCCCGGGCGGTCCGGCACCAGCACGGCGACAACGCTCGTGCGCCCCACGGTGAACCCGTTTTCCTTCAGGATCCGCTTGGCCTTCTCGACGTCGTTGACGATGAGGCGGAGCACCCCGAAATCGGAGGTGTCCGCCAGCGACAGGGCACGGATGTTGATGCCCGCGTCCTTGAGGACCCGTGTGACGAATTCCAGCCCGCCCGGCTTGTTCTCCAGAAAGATGGATATCTGCTCGACCTTGTTCATGGAAGCACCCCCTTTGCGCTCTCTCAGATGGTTCGCCTGTCGATGACGCGCTTGGCCTTGCCCTCGAAACGCTGGATCGTCTTGGGCTCCACGAGCTTGACCTTGGACGAAATGCCCAGGTAGTCCTTGATGTCCTTCGTGATGCGGCGGCTGAGCTCCTGCAGGACCTTCACCTCGCCCGTCTCGGCGAAGACTGTCTCGCCCACCTCGACCTGGACCTCCAGGGTGTCCAGAGTGCCCTCGCGGTCCACGATGAGCATGTAGTGGGGCTCGATGCCCGGGACGTTCAGCAGCACGCCCTCGATCTGGGAGGGGTAGACATTGACGCCGCGGATGATCAACATGTCGTCGCTGCGGCCCGTGATGCGGTCCATTCGCACGAGCGTGCGGCCGCAGCGGCAGGGTGCCTTTACGAGCCGGGAGACATCCCGGGTCCGGTAGCGGACGAGCGGGAAGGCCTCCTTGGTGACCGTCGTGAAGACCAACTCGCCCGTCTCCCCCTCCGGGAGCGTTTCGCCCGTCTCGGGGTCGATGATCTCGGCGATGAAGTGGTCCTCGAAGATGTGGAGCCCCTGCCGGGCCTCGGTGCACTCCATGGCGACGCCGGGTCCCATGACCTCCGAGAGCCCGTAGATGTCGAGGGCCGTGATGTTGAGCTTGTCCTCGATCTGCCGGCGCATCTTTTCGCTCCAGGGCTCGGCGCCCAGAACGCCCACGCGCAGCTTCAGGGATCGCATGTCGACGCCCATCTCCTCGCCCTGCTCGGCCAGGTAGAGGGCGTAGGACGGGGTGGCGCAGATGGCCGTGGGAGCAAAGTCCTGGAGGATCATGATCTGGCGCTTGGTGTTGCCCCCCGATATGGGGATCACGCTGGCCCCGAGCCGCTCGGCCCCGTAGTGGGCCCCGAGGCCGCCCGTGAAGAGGCCGTAGCCGTAGGCGTTGTGGATGATGTCGTTCTTCGTGAGCCCCGCCATGACGAAGCAGCGGGCCATGAGCTCGGACCAGGTGTCGATATCGCGCTTCGTGTAACCCACGACGGTCGAGCGGCCCGTGGTTCCCGAGGAGGCGTGGACGCGAACCACGCTCGACATGGGCACGGCGAAGAGGCCGTAGGGGTAGTTGTCCCGCAGGTCCTGCTTGGTCGTGAAGGGAAGCCGCCTCAGGTCGTCCAGGGTCTTGATGTCGTCGGGTTTGACGCCGGCATTATCGAAGCTGCGCTTGTAGAACCCGACGGTGTGGTAGACGCGCTGGACCACCTGCTGAAGCCGTTTGACCTGCAGCGCCTCTAGGGCCTCGCGGGGCAGCGTCTCGAACTCTTCATTGTAGATCATTTCCCCCCATTCCTCCTGGTGGTGTTGTCGAAACCGGAAAACAGGCTGCACTATAGCCGAAAATGACTCCCTTTCAAAGCGCTTTTCCCGACCGGCGGAAGCGGCGCAGGGCCGTTCTCGTGGGCCGTCCGCCGGGGTCCGCGATTAATGTTTGGATTCACCGCGGCGGATGCTTATAATAACGTGAAAGACCATTCGACGACACAAGGAGTATCCCATGGCCACCATCCGGATCAGAGGAATGTCCTGCAACCACTGCGTCGCGGCCGTCACGAAGGCCTTGAGCGCCATCGAGGGCGTTGACCATGTAACCGTGGACCTGGCAAAGGGCGAGGCGACCTTCGACGAGGCCCGGCCTGTCGACCGGGCCGTCATCGCGGAGCGGATCCGAAAAGCGGGGTTCGACGTTGTCTGAGAAGGTCCTCCTCGGCATCTCCGGCATGTCCTGCGCCGCCTGCGTGCGCCGCGTGGAGGAGGGCCTGAAGGCCCTACCGGGCGTACGGGACGCCGTGGTGAATTTCGCCACGCAGAAGGCCCTCGTGGAATACGACCCTGGCGCGATCGGCACGGACGGGATGGCCGACGCGGTCCGCGGACTGGGCTACGAGGTCGTCTCCCGTGAGCCGGCGGGCCGCGGCGCCCGGGAAAAGACGACGGTCTCCATCGGCGGGATGACCTGCGCGGCCTGCGTGCGCAGGGTCGAGCTTGCCCTGAAAGAGGTTCCCGGCGTCGAGGAGGCGGCCGTCAACCTGGCCACGGGGCGGGGGACGGTGACTCACGGCCCGGAGTGGGCCGGGCCGGGCGGGCTGCGCAGGGCCGTCACGGAGGCGGGCTACGAATACCTGGGCCTCGTCGACGAGACGCGTGAGGACCCCATCGAAAAGGCCCGCGGGGAGGAGATCCGGGAGCTCACGGTCAAGTTCACCGCCGGCATCGTCCTGAGCGTCGTCATCTTCATGGGAACCATGCAGGAGTGGTTCCCCTTCCTGGACGGAATCCCCCGGCAGGCCATGCTCTACCTGCTGTTTGTCCTGACGACGCCAGTGGTTTTCTGGGTGGGAAGCCGCTTCCACTCGGGCGCGCTGAAGGCGCTCCGGCAGAAGACCTCGGACATGAACACGCTCGTGTCCATCGGCGCCCTGTCGGCCTATCTGTACTCGGCGCTGGCCACATTTCTCCCCTCCGTCTTCACCGGTGCGGGGCTCCGCCTCCACGTCTACTACGATGGGGCGGCCTTCATCGTGAGCTTCATCGTCCTGGGGCGTCTGCTCGAGGCAAGGACGAAGGGAAAGACCTCCCAGGCCATCAGGCGTCTCGTGGGCCTCAAGCCCCGGACGGCACGGGTGATCCGGGAGGGGCAGCCCGTGGACATCCCCGCCGAAGAGGTCGTGAAGGGGGACGAAATCCTCGTGCGGCCCGGCGAGAAGATTCCCACGGACGGCGTTGTCCTTTCCGGCGTCTCGGCCGTGGATGAGTCCATGCTCACGGGGGAGAGCATGCCCGTCGCGAAAGAGCCGGGCAGCGAGGTCTACGGGGCCACGATCAATCGCAGCGGCAGCTTCACCTTCCGGGCGACGAAGATCGGCGCCGAGACGGCGCTCGCCCGAATCATCCGCCTCGTGGAGGAGGCCCAGGGCTCGAAGGCGCCCATCCAGCGGATCGCCGACCGCGTGGCCGCCGTCTTCGTCCCGTCGGTCCTGGCCATCGCCGCCGTGACGTTCACTGTCTGGGCCTTTGTCGTGCCCGATCCCGTCTTCACGCGGGCCCTTCTGAACTTCGTCTCCGTCCTGATCATCGCCTGCCCCTGCGCCATGGGTCTGGCAACGCCGACGGCCGTCATGGTGGGCACGGGGATCGGCGCGGAGAAGGGGATCCTCATCAAGGGGGGCGAGAGCCTCGAGAAGGCCCACAGGCTGACCATGGTCGTCTTCGACAAGACGGGAACCCTCACCGTCGGCGAGCCTCGTGTGACCGATGTGGAGACGGCCCCCGGAACGGCCAGGGAGCGCGTGATGCGGATCGCCGCCTCCGTGGAGGCCCTCTCCGAGCACCCCCTGGCCGAGGCCATCGTCGGGAAGGCGCGGGACGAGGGAATCCGGGGGGAGACCGTCGAGGGATTCGAGGCCCTCTCGGGTCTCGGGGCGAAGGCCCTCGTCGGCGGCGCGCCCGTCCTGCTGGGTAACCGCAGGCTGATGGAACGGGAGGGCGTGCGCCTCAACGGGCTCGGCGAGGCGGCCGAACGGCTCTCCGGAGAGGCGAAAACCTGCGTTTTCGTGGCCGTGGACGGCCAGGCCGCGGGGGTGATCGCCCTGTCCGATGTGCCGAAGGACACGGCCGCGCAGGCGATAAAAGACCTGGAGGGCATGGGCCTCAAGGTTGCCCTGATCACGGGCGACAACGGGAACACCGCCCGCGCCATGGCAGGCGCTCTCGGCATCGACCGTGTGCTCGCCGAGGTCCTTCCCGGCGGAAAGGCCGAAGAGATCAACCGCCTGAAGGCGCAGGGAGAGATCGTCGCCATGGTGGGCGACGGGATCAACGACGCGCCGGCCCTGTCGGCCGCCGACATCGGGATCGCCATCGGCGCGGGGACGGACGTGGCCATCGAAGCCTCCGACATCACCCTCATCCGCGACGACCTGAGGGCCGTGCCCGAGGCGATCCGGCTTTCCTTCCGGACCATGAAGGCCATCCGGCAAAACCTGTTCTGGGCTTTCATCTACAATGCCATCGGGATCCCCGTGGCCGCCGGGGTTCTCTACCCCTTTTTCGGGATCCTCCTCAACCCCGTCTACGCCGCCGCCGCCATGGCGCTCAGTTCCGTGTCGGTCGTGACGAACTCGCTGCGGCTGCGATGGTCCTAGCGGTGGCGCCGCAGGCGATTGCCCGGAAGCCGCGACGTTGAGAAGCCGGCAAGTCTGGGCGAACCGGCAGCCGTGCCTACGTCTGCCCATGCTCCGAGCTTCCTGACTTCCCGGATCCAGCGATAAAGAGTCGGCCGCCGTGCGCAACCCGGCCAATGAGCCGAGCTTCTTAACTTCCGCTCTTCCTGACTTCCTGCTTTTTTGCGGGGGGGATAAAATGTTCTCGCCCTGTGCAGTTAAGGCGGGGACTGCACAGGGCGAGGAGGAAGGGGAGGGAATCTTATATCGATATCCTCACAGCAGCCTGTAAGGATAGGCACGTTTCGTCCATACGCTCGTGGGGTAATCCGCCTGGAGTCTCTCGTAGGCCATTTTGAGCGGCTTCGCGTTGTGCGTGCTCTTGTACTGGCAGACCCCCTTTAGGTAGATCGCCTCGGCTGTCGAATCGCTCTTTGGGTACTTCTCCACGATCTGGTCGAAAAACCCCAAGGCCTTGTCAATCCGGTCGGCATCGAAATGAACCTTGCCCACCCCCAGCAGAATCGAGGGGATCATTTCCTCGGGCGGGAGAAACCCGACGGTCCGGTGGTGTTCTTTCCCTCCCCCATTTGCCGTGATCAGCGTCGGCGTCCATTTAACCATATAGTCATCCGCCCAGGGTTTCGAGTCATGAGGCAATTTCACGGGCACGACGTGCTCTTCGATGAACCGGATGACCAGCGGGTCGGGATACGTCACGGCATCCATCTGCTGGCAGCCGATTCATCCCGGGTTATGGAAAACCAGCAAGACCGGTTTTTCCTCCGAACCTGCTCGTGTCAGCGCGTTTTTCAGGTCCGTTTCCCACCGGATTTCGCCTTGCACGCCGTTCTCCCCTTCCGTCGGGAAATAGGGCAGCCGGAAGCCGCCCGCACGCTGCATATTAGCAGGCTGTTGAAAAACTCACAACAAAACTCATTTTACTCTGCTCTTTGAAAGATGGTTGTGCTACAGTTCAGGCATCCCTGAAGAACCCCCGGAGGCTTGCGATGCGCGGGATTGAAGACAAACGAGACGCCATGTTCATCTATGTGTCGCCCGAGGATTTCGTTCCGGCGGATCACCCGCTTCGGCCGATCCGGACGATGGTGGATCAGGCGCTCGA
>JAAYEC010000001.1 GCA_012728915.1 Deltaproteobacteria bacterium
CCTTTCACGCCGACGACCGGGGTTCGACTCCCCGTGGGGACGCCAGAAAAAAGGGGATGCCCGCCGAGGGCGTCCCCTTTTCATTTGCCTTCCCGTCACGGGGATCTCACCACGGGTTTCGCACACGCCCGTCGAAACCGAGCGCCGCGGAGATCCTTCCCGCCGTCGCCATGAGGGGCGGCACAAACGTCTCGATCATCTCGTTGAAGGTCACCATCTGGCTGATGAAGGACATGTTCAGGGAGGCCTCCACATCGCCCCTGCCGTTGAAAATGGGCACCCCGATGGCCCGGAGCCCGGGGATCCACTCCCCGTCGTTGGTCGCGTATCCCTTGAGCCGGACATCCTCCAGGATCTTGCCGAGTTTCTCCCCGTGCCGTCCGATGCGCGTCACCGCCTCCCCGTCCTCGAGAAGCTCCTGCAGGAGCCGGTCATAGCGCTCGCGGGAGAGATAGGCGATCAGCGATCGTCCCATGGCCGTCAGGTAGCAGTTGACGCGGCTCCCCACGTGGAGGTTGGTATTGATGATTTTCCGCACCATGATCCTCTCGATGTAGAGCATCTCCGACCGGTCCAGCACGGCCAGGTTGACGTTCTGGTCCGTCTCGCGGGACAGCGCTTCCATGAAGGGCAGTGCCGTCTGGCGGAGATCCATGCCCGACAGGACTGAGAAACCGAGCGCCATGACCCGGGGAGCCAGGGAATAGGTCCTTGCGCGGGGATCGAGCGTCACGTAATTCAGGGCCAGAAGCGTCTTGAGAAACCGGTGGACCGTCGTCTTCGGTAGGCCGGTCTTGATGGAGAGCTCCTGGAGGCCGAGACGGGATTCGCTCGGGGTAAAGGACTCCAGGATCTCGAGACCGCGGATCAGGGAGTTTACTCTCTTCGGCTGGGCCATGGGTGATTCCGTACAGTGAAAATCGGTCTTTCATAGTGAAATACCCCCTTTCCCCGGGGCCTGTCAAGCACGGAGTGCCGTCTCCCCTCTTGTGCGACGCCTGGAGTTCGGGAGGCATCGCGCTGCGGAATGTGATAGACTGCCTCAACGACCGATTCTGACGGAGGCACCCGATGGCCCTTCACGAACTCGCCGGGAAACCGGCCCCGAGATCCCTGCTCGCCAACATCCCCCGGCTGGTGACGGCCTACTACACCGATCACCCGGACCCGCGTTGCAGCGCGCAACGGGTGGCCTTCGGAACATCGGGTCACCGCGGGTCCTCCTTCCTTCGCAGCTTCAACGAAGATCACATCTTGGCCGTCGCCCAGGCCGTCTGCGACTACCGCTCCGCGCGCGGCGGCGGGCCCCTCTTTGTGGGGATGGACACTCATGCGCTCTCGGAGCCCTGCTTCGCCACGACCCTCGAGGTCCTCGCCGCAAACGGCGTCGACACGATGGTGCACGCCGGACGCGGGTATACGCCCACGCCGGTCGTCTCCCACGCGATTCTGACGTACAACCGCGGCCGGGCTTCAGGGCTTGCCGACGGGATCGTCATTACGCCCTCGCACAACCCGCCCGAGGACGGGGGATTCAAGTACAACCCTCCCGAAGGGGGACCGGCCGACGTGGAGGCGACGCGCTGGATCGAGAACCGCGCGAACGAACACCTGGCCGCGGGACTGAGGAACGTCAGGCGAACGACCTTCGAGAAGGCGCGCAGGGCCGCAACGACCCGCGAGCACGACTACGTCGGCCCCTACGTGGAGGACCTCGCGGGCGTTGTCGACATGAAAGCCATAGCGGACTCGGGGATCCGGGTCGCCGTCGACCCCATGGGCGGCTCCTCCCTTCCCTTCTGGGACCCCGTGGCCTCCCGTTACGGGATCCGGCTCGATGTGGTCAACCGGGACGTGGATCCCGCCTTCGGGTTCATGACCGTCGATCGGGACGGCAGGATCCGGATGGACTGCTCGTCCCCCTATGCCATGGCGCGCCTCATCGGGCTCAAGGACCGCTACGACATCGCCTTCGGCAACGACCCCGACAGCGACCGGCACGGCATCGTGACGCGGAGCGCCGGTCTCATGAACCCCAACCACTACCTCGCCGTGGCCATCTGGTACCTGTTCCGGAACCGTCCCGCCTGGCGTCCCGACGCCGTCGTGGGCAAGACGCTCGTCTCGAGCAGCCTCATCGACCGCGTGGCGGATGAGCTCGGCCGCACGCTCTCCGAGGTCCCCGTGGGGTTCAAGTGGTTTGTCGACGGCCTGCTCCGCGGCTCCTGCGGGTTCGGCGGTGAGGAAAGCGCGGGGGCGTCCTTTCTGAGGATGGACGGCACGGTCTGGACGACGGACAAGGACGGACTCATCATGGGGCTGCTGGCCGCCGAGATCACCGCCCGGACGGGCCGCGACCCCGGGGAGCACTACGAGGAACTCGCCGGACGGTTCGGGAGCCCCCTGTACGAACGGCTGGACGTGGCGGCCTCGGCCGAGCAACGGGCGCTGCTCGCGAAGCTCACGCCCGGCGAGGTCGGCGTGAAGGAACTCGCCGGGGAGCCCATCGTGGCGTGCGTCACGGAGGCACCCGGGAACCGCATGCCGATCGGCGGACTCAAGGTCGCGACGCGCGACGGCTGGTTCGCCGCCCGCCCCTCGGGCACGGAGAGCATCTACAAGATCTACACGGAGAGCTTCCGGGGACCTGAGCACCTGGCCCGTATCCAGGAGGAGGCGAAGGCGATCATCGCGGAGGTCTTCCGGAAGGCGGGAGTGTGAGGGAAAAGCAACAGGCTCTGGACGCGAAACCCTGTATCCCCAAAAAAAGAGGCCCCGGTTTCGGGGCCTCTTTTGTCGCTTGCCTTCAGGCTTCGTTTACGGCTGCATGACGAAGAACATGGCGTTGCGGTTCTTGGACCAGCAGGCCTCGACGGATTCCTTGCAGACCGGCTTCTCTTCGCCCCAGCTCACGGTCTTGATCCGCTTCTCCTCGACACCGGCCGCCTTCAGCGCCTTGGCCGCCGAGTCAGCTCTTCTCTGTCCCAGGGCCATATTGTACTCGTTGGTGCCTCGCTCGTCGCAGTTGCCTGCGATGAGGACGTTGGCGGCCTTGTTGGCCTTGAAGTAATCGGCATTCTTCTTCACGGCATCCTTGAACTCAGGCTTCACGTTGTACTTGTCGTAGTCGAAATAGATCGTGTCGAGCTGCGCGGCGGCTCCTGGGGGCAGGGTCACGGGAATCCCCGCGGCAGCGGCTGCAGAAGCAGGCCCGAGGAAGATCTTCTCCACGAAGTCGGCCATGCCGGCCGCCGTTTCAACCTGGGCGCCCGTCACCATGAAACCGCACTGGCCCGCCTTCACGACCTGGTCGAGCAACTGCTTGCCCTCACCGGTGGGGTCGGGGCCGATCAGGACGGCATAGATGCACACCCTGTCCTGCAGGGCGGCCTTCATGGCCTGGGCCGAGGCCGGGGCCTTCGGCATTTCAAGGCCGTCGCTGAAGATGACGAGGGCCGACTTGCCGGCCAGGGGCTTGAAGTCCGCCGTGGCTGCGTCGATGGCCAGATTGAGCGGGCTTTCGACGCCTCCCGTGTTGACCTCGAAGATACTCTTGCCGAAGTCCTCCTTCACGTAGGGAGCCATCCCGTACCAGAGCTTGGTGTCGTAGGGCCTGGAGATCCACCGCTGTCCCGCGAAATCCCGCAGGCCTGCAGTGAGCTTCAGGTTCGGAATCGTGTCGTTGAACAGACGCACGAGGTGCTGCTCGTATTCGAGCTTCGTGGTCTTCAGCGGGCTGGTGTAGGCGAAGTGATTCCACTGGTACGGGTCCTCCATGGATGCGGAGGTGTCCATGACGACCTCGAAATTGTTGGCCTTCTGGATCAGCGCGCCGGACTTCAGCTTCGGGTTGAGATCCTGTGCCGGGATCGGTTTGATCACCGTGGCGCAGCCGCCCAGCAGGGCCAAACTCATGACGACAACAAGCAACCTGATCAAATTTCTGACCATACGATACCCTCCTTGTGGATGAATTGCTTCTTCTTGGTGGCGATGTTGAGATGGAATGGCCGATCCGGATGACACGATGGCAGCTTCGATTCCGATGGCTCAAGATGAGTTGTAGAACTGCATCGGCCCATGAACCCGACAAGCCGGGAAGAAAAACAGGATCCTGGAAACATCCCTCGGAGAGTGATCCCCTCGCTCTCCCCCCTTAAATTGCCCGTGACTATATAAAAATTCGGCGGGAAATTCAATCATTAAATGCCTGCCGGTCAAAAAAATACGCGAACGGACCGGCAATGTCCATTTTCTGGAAATTCCATGCCATTTCTGGCAACATGCCCGCTGTTGTGATTCCCGGATAAACAGTAAGGAGAAACGGCTATGAAGGTGATCGCATTCAACGGCAGCGCCCGCAAGGACGGCAACACGGCCATCCTGCTCAACACGGTCCTCGAGGAGATCGGGAAAGAAGGCATCGAGACCGAGCTCTACCAACTCGCGGGTAAGAAGATCCAGGGCTGCATCGCCTGCTACAGGTGCATGAAGAACAGGGACAGGCGCTGTGCCGTGACGACGGACATCGTGAATGACTGCATCCAGAAAATGATCGAGGCCGACGGGATCCTCCTGGGCTCCCCCACCTACTTCGCCGACGTGTCGGCCGCCACGCGCGCCCTCATCGAGCGGGCGGGCTACGTGGCCCGCGCCAACGACTACCTGTTCAAGCGCAAGGTGGGCGCCGGTGTCGTCGCCGTCCGCCGCGGCGGGGCGATCCACGCCTTCAACTCGCTGAACCTCTTTTTCTTCTATCAGCAGATGATCAACCCGGGCTCCAGCTACTGGGCCTTTGCCGTCGGCCGCGACCCCGGCGAGGTGCTCAGCGACGCTGAGGGGATCCAGACCATGAAGACCCTGGGGCAGAACGTGGCCTGGCTGCTCAAGAAGGTGCGCAGCTGAGACAGGCCTGCGGGGAACGCTCTTTTCTCGCCCTTGCAACAGGGCCGCCGGCACAGACTCCTTCCGGCAGGAACCGGCCGCCCTGCCCCGGCCGATCACGGGCCGCCGCCCTCCCGTCGGTCCCCTCCGGTCGAGGGAGGAGAAGCGCGACGGGCGGCTATCGGGAGAAACGAAAGCCCCCCTGACCACGCATCATGTCGCAACGATTGGGCGGCAGCCGCTGGTTCCCTGTTGACAACCGCACCGGCTTCTCATATAACGCACGCAGCGCGTAAGAGCCTTCGCTGTTTTTCATCCCACGGCATCGACGGAGGGTCGCCATGACGGAAGAAGCGCTCGGCGGACGGTTCAGGACCATCCAGGAACTCATGCACGAGATGGTGGCGCTGTGGCAGCGCCTGACCGAACTCGAGGAATCCGACCGGGAACACCGCAAGGCCCTTGAAACGCTGCGGGCAAGCGAGGGGCGTCTCTTGAGCATCATCGGGGCCCTGCCGTTCCGGCTCTTCTTCAAAGACGCGGGGCTGACCTATGCGCGGTGCAACGAGGCCTACTCCCTCGACTGGGACATGCGGCCCGGGGAACTGGAGGGAAAGACCGACCGCGACCTCTTCGCCGCCGAGACGGCGGAGAAGCTCGCCGAGATCGAACACGAGGTGATCCGGACCGGCAAAACGGAAATGGCCGAGGAGGACCGGATCGTGGCGGGCTGCGAGGTGACCTTCCTGGCGATCCGGAAACCCGTCATCGACGCCGGGGGAAACACCCTGGGGATCCTGGGCATCCTGCAGGACATCACGGAAGACAAGCGCAACAGGGCCTTCCAGGAGCGCCGGATCCACGAGCTCGAAGGCGCTCTTTCGGAGCGTGTGGGACAGGTGGAGTCGCTCAGGCACAACTTGGAGAAGATCTCGGCGGAGCGCCGGGAAAAGGAGGAGGAGTTGGGGCGGTTGCGCTCGGGCCTCCAGGCCGAGATCACGGCGCTGAGGGAAGACGTGAGCGGAAAGGCGGCTCTTCTCGAGCGGAAAGAGACGGAGTTCAGCCGTGCCCGCTCCGAAATGGAGGGCGAGCTGCAGGCCCGGCGCGAAGAGATCCACCGGCTGCGAGATGAGCTGCAGAAGGAGACCTACGAGAGGGGCCAGGCCGTCGAGGCCCTGAAAAAGTCCGTCGCCCACTCTCAGGAGCTGCTCGAATCGGTCCAGAGGCCGGCAGGCATGCGTTAGCAGCGGCATCCGACATCCCGGGGGCGGCGCAGATCAGGCATCGGAAGGGGGAAACCGCGTCGCCGACCCGGACCCGAGGCACTTCCTCGATTATTTCGTCGATCTCTCCAACGTCAAGGACGCCTACAGCCTCCTGATGGTGGAGAACCAACGGCTTCGGGCCCGCGAGTTCGAGAAATACATGAAGGGCCGTCCCCGCGGGCTGTTCATCCATCTCGGGTTCGACATGCTCAAGGACGGGCACCGGGAACTTTACGACAGGGTCAGCGCCATCCCGACAAACTTCAAGATCCGCGACGGACAGGCTCAGGACCTGAAGCAGGCCGCCTCCATCCTCGTCGGCAAGGCCGTCGAGAGGATCCGCGCAGACGCCTACTGGGCGGGCCGGTTCAACTGAGATGACCTGGTTTCTGCTCTCCCTCACGGCCGCCCTCGGCCTGGCCACGGCCGATGCCCTGACGAAGCGCTTCCTGAGCGATCTTCCTGCATACCGCATGGGGGTCGTCCGCATCCTCTCCACGGCCCCCTGGATGATCCTGGCGCTCGTCTTCATCCCGTCCGCTGCCCCCGACAGGACCTTCTGGCTGGCCATGGGTGCGGCCCTGCCCCTCGAGCTTTCAGCCTTCTTCCTGTACATGAAGGCCCTCAAGCTCTCGCCGCTGTCGCTCTCCCTGCCCTTCCTGGCCTTCACGCCCGTCTTCATGATCCTCACGGGCCGCTTCATCCTGGGCGAGTCGATCGGGCCCGGCGGCACCGCAGGGATCGGGCTCATCGTCCTGGGCGCCTACGTCCTCAACCTCTCCAGGATGAAGGCGGGTTTCCTGGAGCCCGTCCGCGCCGTCATCCGAGAGCCGGGCTCGTGGATTATGCTGCTGGTCTCGTTTATCTACTCGCTCACAGCGCCCCTCGGAAAAGTGGCCATCCTGCATTCCAACCCCTTCTTCTTCGCCGCTGTCTACAACCTCGTACTTTCGGCTCTCATCGTCGGGCTCTGGCCCGTGGCGTCCGGCCGCGCGCCGGTGCGCAGCATCTTCAGCCGGCCCGGCCCCATGGTCCTCATCGGGCTCGCGGCGGCGGCTGAGAATTTCGCACACATGGCGGCCATCGCGCAGGTCGAGGCGGCTTACATGATTGCCATCAAGCGACTGAGCCTTCTCTTCGGGGTACTCTACGGGGCGTGGTGGTTCGGCGAGCAAAACATCCGCGAGCGGCTTGCGGGCGCGGCCATCATGATCGCCGGCGTGTTCCTGATCCGGTGGGCGCAGGGGGGGTGACGAAGGGGCAGGGGTCGGGCCTCGAACCTTTTTACGCCAGCTCTTTCCTGCTGGCCAACAGCCTCTGCAAAGCCGTGATGTTGGTCAGGACAGCGAGGATGACGATCACCGCTTTCAGCGTGCAGTCCTGGCAGCCTCCGAAGAAAGCGTGGTTGATCGGGGCATTGAGGACCGTCCCGGCGATGAGCAGGATGATCCGCTCGGGGCGCTGCATGAGGCCCCTGAACTCCTTCTGCCCCAGGCCTTCGGCCCGCGCCTTCACGTAGCTCACCATGATGGAGCCCATGAGCGCGAGCATCACGGCGATGAACATCCAGCCGCCGCGGAAGTAGACCAGGAAGCCGAAAAAGATGAAGAACTCCGAGTAGCGATCAAGCGTCGAGTCAAAAAGGGCTCCGAAGCGCGTGACCCTGCCTGAGAGGCGTGCCACGGTCCCGTCGATGGGGTCCATCAGCGCCGAGGCCCACAGCACCATCCCCCCCGCGAAGATGGCCCCGCCGGCCAGGAGGACACCGGCCGCAAGCGACAGGAGCATCCCGATGACGGTGATGTGGTTGGGCGAGACGCCGGCGCTGACGAGCGGTCGGGCGACCTTCTCCATCACGGCATAGTAGCCCTTCTGCGCCTTCCGCCGGAACCCGCCTTCCTCGTACGGCATTGCGTGACCTCCTCGTCCTCGTGCAGGCACGTCCGCAACGACTGTCTCGCGGCGTCCTTTAGGCAATCACCGACCTTGCCGCCGCTCCCGATCAATCGCCCGTCGCGCTCCAGCTATGGCCGCATTGCCAGCAGGTGTGGGGGCCGATGTGCTTGCCGCTGTCATCCACCTGCACACCGCATGTACCTGTACAGGTCTTTTTCGGGCAGTGCCTGAGACAATAGATGCTATTGAATTTTTCATGGGCCTCTTTGTCCCCCTTGCGGACCCGCACATCCCCGGGTTTTCCCTTCATGGAATCCTCCTTTCCGCTTCGCCCGTTCTCATGACCCCGCCGGACCCTGCACCGGATCAGCGGGCAGACCCCGTGCTCTCGAGCGCCGCACGGGCCTCCTCGCGGCTCCCGAAGGGCCCCGACACGACACGGTACCAGTCCTTGCGGGGACCGACGTTCCTCTTCACGATTTCGATTTTTCCCGGACCGGAGCCGGCCTTCACGGCGAAGTCCCTCGCTTCCCGTTGCGTCATGAAGGTGGCGGCATGGACTGCGAGGGATCCGTCCGGCCGTGTCACGATTCTCGCCTTCCCGGCGGCCCGGGGCAGAGCGACCTCGCTGCCGGTCAGGATGAGATCCACGTCGGTGATCTCCGGGTTGGATTCCAGGATGTGGTCCAATGCCGTCGCGTCCGCCGACCCGTAATGGCGCGCGGCGATGGACGTCAGCGTCGCCCCCTCGGAAACCACGACCCTCTTCACAACCGTTTCACTGTCTTCCGGCTCCGGTGCGGCCGATCCCCTTGTGGAAACCGGCGCGGGATGCGCGGGGCCCCTCGCCTCCGGTGCCGGCGCTTTCTCCGGCCCCTGCGGCTGCACCGCAGGGGCGGGGGCCTGTGTCCGGGCCGGCGGGGCCGCGGCGGGAGCCCCCGCGGCGACGGTCGCCGTGGCGACCGCCCCCCGCTGCGAAACGGCCGCCTTCCGTTCCGCGTAATAGTAGTACCCGCCGAGAGACAGGCCGGCGATCACGGCGGCGGTTGCGGCGCAAACCCAGGGGCCCGGAGAGGCCGATTTTCGAGCGGGCGCGGCGCGAAACGCCCCTTCTTCCCGGCGGAGAAGCGGCGCCGCGGCCCTGTGCGCATCCCGGACCGTCTGCGCGGACACGGGGTTCTCGGACCGCTCCTGTCCGAGGGCGAGGGCCCCATCACAGAGGATGTTGAGGGTGTGCGGAATCCCGCCGCCATGACGACAGAGAGCGGTCATGGCCTCCGCGGTGAGGACCTCCGGGGCGCCGCCCGCCCAGGCGAGCCGGTGTTCGATGTATTGCCGCGACTCGTCCTCGCTGAAAGGCAGGAGGCGGTGCAGGATCTGGATGCGCTGCCGGATCTGCCGCATGTGCTGTGCGCCGAGCCGCTGATCCAGCTCGGGCTCTGCCAGGATGACGATCTGGATCAGCTTCGTCCGGCTCGTCTCGAGGTTGGACATCAGCCGCAACTCCTCGACGATCTCGTCCTTCATCCGGTGCGCGTCGTCGAGGAACAGCACGACGTTGCCGCCCTTCTCCAGGCACCGGATCAGGTACTCGTAGAGCGCGTGCAGAAGGGGCCCCTTGCTCGACTCCGCGGTGCGGATTCCCAGCTTCCCCGTCAGTTCCTTGAGCAGCATGTAATACCGGTCATGGGCGTCCGAGATGAGGACCGCCTGTACCCCTTCGTCGAGCCGCCCCATCGCCTGCCGGGCCAGATGGGTCTTCCCCATGCCCCTCTCGCCGATGACAACGATGTAGCCCTTTCGTTCCCGGATGCCGTAGAGCACGGAGGCCAGCGCCTCCTTGTGCGTCTCCGATGGAAACAGGACCTCGCGGTCGGCGTCCTCCCCGAAGGGCATCCTGCTGAACCCGTAGTGCTGCGCGTAATCCATGCCGGTCGCTCCGCCTGCAGAACAGAAAGATCGGTTTCGTGATCCCGTCGCCCCATTAGCGGAAAATCCCGTCGTGAAGTCAACAAAAATCAGCGTCAGACCTTCACGTGCAGGACAGGCAGGGGCAGGTGCCTGCGTTTCGTCTCGCCGAAGAAGGCCGTCTGCTCGCGCACGGTGGGCGCGCCGCGGCGGCCCCTGCCGAGCGCGTCGACGGGATGGGCCGCGCCGAGGTGCAGGCAGTGCTTGCCGAACTTCTCGCGCATCTCGTCGACGGCCTCGTAGAGGTCGCGCACCTTCTCGGCCCGCAGGGGGCTCTCGAAGAGGGTGTACTGGACGTCGCGGTCGGGCTTCAGATCCGCGAGGATGACGCCCGTGGAGCGGTAGAGGTCCTCCCTGCGGTAGAGCCCGTCGAAGAGCCCCCGCAGCACCTCGCAGAGCTCCAGCGGGTGGGCCGAGGGGCGGGTGAGCTTCACCTCGCTTCCGCGGTACTCGAAGTCGTTCATCTTGAGAAAGCCGATGAGCCTGCGGGGCGCGAGGTGGTAGCGCCGGGCCTTCATGCAGGCCGACTCGAGATTGCGCAGCAGGTGCGCGAAGAGGTACCCGGCATCGCTCGTGGGCGGCGCGAAGGTCTTCGTCTTGCTGATCGAGGCGTAGTCGCTCTTCTCCTCGGCCATGACGGGGCAGACCGACTCGCCGCGCAGCTCGCGCCAGATCTCCTGGCCGGGCTTGGTGAGCTTCTTCTTCACCACGGCCTCGGGGAGCCTCGCGAACTCCAGGGCCGTCCGGATCCCCATCTTCCAGAGGTAGTTCGTCGTGGCGGGTCCGATCCCCCAGAGCTTCTCCACGGGCAGCTCCCGGATGTACTCGGGGATCCGACGGCCCGGGATCGGGGTGAAGCCCGCGGGCTTGCGGTGCTTGGAGGCCACCTTGGCAAGCACCTTCGAGAGCGAAAGGCCCGCGGAGACGGTGATCCCCAGCTCGCGCTCAACCTCGCGCTTGATGTTGAGGGCGATCGCCTCGTAGGAGGTGTGGAAGCAGCGGCGCAGGCCCGTGAGGTCGGCGAAGGCCTCGTCGATGGAGTACTCCTCCACCTGGGGCGTGAAGCGCCGCACGATGTTGTACATGCGCCTTGAAAAGAGGCTGTAGGTCTCGTAGTCCGAGGGCAGCACGATGAGCCCCGGACAGATCTTCTTCGCCTCGTGCAGGGACACGCCGCGCCTGATCCCCAGGGCCTTGGCGGCGTAGCTCGCGCAGGCCACGATCCCCCGCTCGCCGCCCGTGATGAGGGGCTTGCCCCTGAGCTCGGGGTGGATCGCCTCCTCGCAGGACGTGAAAAAGGCGTCGCCGTCGATGTGCAGGACGGCCTGCGGCCAGGAGCGGAGATTGAGCATTAATTGATCCATGGGAAACCCATATCCACCTCAAAAAGGGGAGAGAGAGGGATTTTACACCGGAGATCGGGGAGGATTTTTCCTCACGGCAGGTTCACGTAAATCTTCTCTAGGACACTCTCGCACTCGATCAGCACTTCCCTGTCCGAGAAACGCAGGACCTCGAGCCCCTGCTCCCGAAGGTATTTGTCTCTCACACGGTCTTTCGCCATTTCTTCGAGGCCATAGTGCTGCCCGCCATCGACCTCAACGACCAGCCGCGCCCCGGGGCAATAGAAATCCACGATGTAATCCCCGATGATCTTCTGTCTGTAAAACTGATAGCCTTTGAGTTGCTTTCTACGCAGCTTTATCCAGAGGGCCTTCTCCGCATCGGTCATATGCGTTCGCAGTTCCCGGGAGAAGACTTTCAGTTTTCCTTCATAGGCAAGAAACATGGGTCACCCGCCTCGGATAGTGTTTTTAAAATCCCCCTGTATCCCCCTTTTTCAAAGGGGGAGATCCGGGGGAAATGCCCCTTTTGCCTTTTACCCCCTCCTTTGAAAAAGGAGGGTCGGGGAGGATTTCAGAGGTGGTATTTCCGGACCACCGCCGACACGATACCCGCGATTTTCAGCTCCTCCCGCGCGCGGACGGGCGGATACTTCGGATTGGCCGACTCGAGCACCACGGCGCCGCCCTTCGTCCGGGTGAAGTATTTCATGGTCCACTCGCCGTCCACCTGGGCCACGACCACGTCGCCCGCCTTCGGCTCCCGTCCCCGCTCGATGATGACGAGATCCCCCGGCAGGATCCCCTCGCCCGTCATGGAATCCCCGCTCACCCGCAGCAGGAAGGACGCCTCGGGCTTCGTCACGAGGTACTCGTCGAGCGAGACGAGGTCCCGCAGCTCCTCCCCGGAGGGCGTCGGGAACCCGGCCTGCACGGCGCCCACGAGCGGCAGGGCGAAATCCCGCCGCACGGGCCGCAGGAGCCCCCTGCGGTCCTGCTCGAGGACGCCCTCCCTCAGGAGCTTGCGCATCCAGAAGTGGACGACGCTCTTCGAGCGCACCCCCAGCAGGGGGATCATCTCCGAGTAGGCCGGCATCCGCCGGTGGTCCCGGTAGAACCCCGCCAGCCTCCGCGACACGGTTTCGACGGTTCGCTTTTCCTGCATGGGAAAACTCTATTCAAATCCCTATCAGTTCCGAGAAAACCCCTTTCCCTGATCGGAGATATCTGCTCCTCCCTCGATGGGAGGGGCCTCCTGCTTTCACTCCCCTCCCTCGATGAAAGAACCTCCTGCTTTCACTCCCCTCCCTCGATGAAAGAACCTCCTGCTTTCACTCCCCTCCCTCGATGGGAGGGGCCGGGGGAGGGTGACTTACGACACGTCTTCGTATCTCTTCCAAAACCCCGTCAAAATTTTCAAATATCTCATTGTTCCAGAACCTCAGCACTTCAAAGCCCTGCGTGCCAAGCCAGGCATCTCTCCCGGCATCACGCATATCATCGGCGTGCTGGCCGCCATCCAGTTCAATGACAAGCTTCCTGTCAAAAGACGCGAAGTCCACAATGTACTTCCCGATGGGTTCCTGTCTTCTGAACTTGACCCCTTCCATCTGTTTGGCCTTCAGGTGTTTCCACAGTCGTTTTTCCGCGTCGGTCTGCCTTTTCCTGAGCTTCTTTGCGATCATTGAAGCGGAACTCATCAATTCCCCCTCTCCTTGATCCTCTCCCACCAGGGGAGAGGAAATTTGATAAAGATCCTCTCCCGTCGAGGAAGAAGGAACTTGAGTAATGCCCCTCATAGAAGGATCGGAAAGGATTTATCTTGTTCCCCTTCTTCACTCAGACACTTAGGCACTCAAACACTTCTTCGCTCGTCCCTTTTTCCCTTGACATCCTGTGCCCCCCAGGTTATAGAACGTTCGTTCTATTGTCAAGGGGATTTTGGCGTGCCGCGGCCGTTCCGGCAGGGCGCGAAGACATCAAAATCATTGACATGATTAACGAAAGACGATAATGTGATCTCCTCGCAAGCGAGGAATAGCAAGGGTCCGGACGGGCCCGGCCCCGTTCCTGCTGAGCGGCTGAAGGTCGAAGGGGAGGCCTCTCTGGGAAAGACGGTCGTCAAGCTCATCGCCACTGGGCTCGGAAGCGGTTACTCGCCCTTCGCGCCCGGCACGGCGGGCACACTCGTCGCCATCCCCCTTTATCTGGCCCTTTCGTCCCTGTCTTGGCCCCTTTACCTGGTATCGGTGTCTCTTCTCACTCTTCTTGCCGTCCACGCATCGGGTGAAGCGGAGAAGATTTTCGGCAGGAAGGATTCCCCCCGGATCGTCATCGACGAGATCGTCGGCCTGCTCTGGTCGCTTGCTTTCGTAGCCCAGACGGGCTGGCGGATTGCGGCGGCCTTTTTCCTCTTCAGGATGTTCGACATCCTGAAGCCCCCGCC
Organism: Deltaproteobacteria bacterium; assembly: GCA_012728915.1. Lineage (GTDB taxonomy): Bacteria > Desulfobacterota > Syntrophia > Syntrophales > UBA2192 > UBA2192. Next base: position 13,803 of record JAAYEC010000001.1, read on the forward strand.
GGCACGGTGGTGCCAGGACAGGCTGCCCGGCGGCTGGGGCGTCGTGGGGGACGACGTCATGGCCGGCCTCTGGGCAAACGTGGCGCTCCAGGCGGCACTGAGGTTTTTTGATTTTTGACAACCATCCGCCCCTCTCGGGGCGACCGGGAAAATCCTCCCCTGCCCTCCTTTTGCAAAGGAGGGAGTCAGGGCATCCCCCTTTGTAAAAGGGGGGTGGAGGGAATTGAAGAAATCAGGCTGAAATGAACATCGGTATCCTTACAATCGGCAACGAACTGACCAGCGGCCGCATCGCCGACACCAACACGTCCTACCTCGCCCGCGAGTTTCATGTCCGGGGCTGGGACGTGCCCGTCTCGATGGCCGTGGGCGACGAAGCCGGGGCCATCGGCGAGGCGCTGGATTTCATCCTGGAGCGCTCCGACGCCGTCGTCGTCACCGGGGGGCTGGGCCCCACGGCCGACGACATCACGACGGAGTGCATCGCGAAATACTGCGGCCTGCCGCTCTACCTGGACGAGGCCGTCCTGCAGACCATCAGGGAGCGCTTCGCCGCGCGCGGGCTCCGCTGGACCGACAACAACGCCAAGCAGGCCATGTTCCCACAGGGGGCCGAACCGCTCCGCAACCCCGTGGGGACGGCCTGGGGATACGTCCTGAATCGGGGCGGGAAGCTCATCGCCGTCGTTCCCGGCGTGCCCATGGAAGTCAAGCGGATGACGCCGGAGGTGCTCGTCCCGCTCTTCGAGCAGAAGGCGGGCAAGACCTACATCCTCACGAAGACGATCAAGCTCTTCGGCCTGGCCGAGGCGCTCATCGACAGCGCGCTGGCGGACCTGCCCCTGGCGGGCACCACGGTGAGCCTGGGCTTTTACCCTCGCTTTCCGGAGAACCACCTGGTTCTGACGGCAAGGAGCGCCGACCGCGCGAGGGCCGAGGCGGACCTCGCCCTCATCGGTAAGGGCGTCGTGGAGCGGCTCAGCCGCAACATCTTCGGCTACGACGAGGACACCCTCGAGGGAATGATCGGCGCGCTGCTCACGGAGAAAAAACTCACGATAAGCATTGCCGAGTCGCTCACGGGCGGCCTCATCGCCGACCGGATCACGAACGTCCCCGGCAGCTCGGCCTACTTCGAGCGGGGCATCGTCGCCTACAGCAACCGCTCGAAGACGGAACTGCTCGGCGTGCCCGAGGAGGTCATCCGGGAACACGGGGCCGTGAGCCGGGAAACGGCCGTCCTCATGGCCGAAGGGGTGCGGAAAACGAGCGGCGCCGACGTCGGCCTGGCAACAACGGGCATCGCCGGCCCCTCGGGCGGCACCGGCGCAAAGCCCGTGGGCACCGTATTCATCGCCGTCTCCGACGGCACGCGGACCGTCTGCCGCGACTTCGCCTTCAAGTGGGAGCGCAGGCGCATCAAGGAAATCACAACCCAGTGGGCCCTGGAGCTCACACGCCGGTTCCTCGCGGGGGAAAGCCATGTCCAGTGACAGCACGTTCCGTACCTTTCTGGCCATCGAGATCCCGAAGGAAATTCTCGAGCAGTTCGAGCGGGTGCAGTACCGTCTGGGCCTCTCCATGACGGGCGTCATCCGCTGGGCCAGGCCCGGGAACACCCACCTGACGCTGAAGTTTTTCGGAAACATCACCGAGCGCGACATCCGCAGCATCACCGATGCCCTGCAGGCGAAGGCGCCGGCGCTGGCGCCGGTGCGCGTCGCCATCGGCACCCTCGGCGTCTTCCCGAACCTGAGCCGGCCGCGCGTCCTCTGGATGGGCGTGACGGAGGGCATGAAGGAGCTTGCGGCGCTGCAGGGCCAGGTCGAGACGGCGCTGGAAGCGGTGGGGTTCACCCGGGAGGAGCGGCCCTTCCGGGCGCACCTGACGCTGGGGCGCATGAAGGCCGACCGTCGTATCGAGGGCCTCGAAAAGGCGATCGAGGACCACAAGGGCTTCGCCGCCGGGACGTTCACCGCGACGGAAATGGTCCTCTTCCGCAGCGACTTGAAGCCCACGGGCCCCGTGTACACGCCCCTGGCGACGTTCAGGCTGGGCCTATAGAGACCCCATTCCTTGCTCTTCCTCTCCCCTCCGTGGGAGAGGATCGAAGTGAGGGGGAATACCCCCCCTCCTCTGGCTCCTCCCGCCAAGGGAGGAGGATAACAGGAACGGGAGAGAGGGAAATTAGAAACAGGAGAGCGGATCAAGACACAACGATCACAACCTCCAGGAGGGAAAAATAAGACCATGGCATCACATGAGCAGGATCGAGAGAAGGCAGTAGAGCTTGCCATCGCCCAGATCGAGCGCCAGTTCGGCAAGGGCTCCATCATGCGCCTCGGCGGCGAGGAGGTCATCGACGTGCCCGTGATCCCCACGGGGTCGCTGAGCCTCGACATGGCTCTCGGCGTGGGCGGTATCCCCCGCGGCCGCGTCATCGAGATCTACGGCCCCGAGGCGGGCGGCAAGACGACGCTTGCCCTTCACATCGTTTCCGAGGCCCAGAAGGCGGGCGGTCTGGCCGCCTTCGTCGACGCGGAGCATGCCCTCGACGTGGGCTACGCCCGCAAGATCGGCGTCGACACGGACAACCTGCTCATCGCCCAGCCCGACACGGGTGAGCAGGCCCTCGAGATCGCCGAGACGCTGGTGCGCAGCGGCGCCCTCGACGTCCTGGTCATCGACTCCGTGGCGGCCCTCGTGCCCAAGGCCGAGCTGGAGGGCGACATGGGGGACGCGCAGATGGGCCTCCAGGCGCGCCTGATGTCCCAGGCCCTGCGCAAGCTCACGGGCACCATCAGCAAGTCCAGGACCTGCGTCATCTTCATCAACCAGCTGCGCATGAAGATCGGCATGTTCATGGGCAACCCCGAGACGACGACGGGCGGCAACGCCCTGAAGTTCTACGCCTCCATGCGCCTCGACATCCGCCGGATCACGGCCCTCAAGCAGGGCGAAAACGTCGTGGGCAACCGCGTCCGCGTCAAGGTCGTGAAGAACAAGGTCGCCCCGCCCTTCCGCGAGACCGAGTTCGACATCATCTTCGGCGAGGGCATCTCGAAGGAGGGCGACGTGCTAGATCTGGCCGTCAACAACGGCATCGTCGAGCGAAGCGGCACCTGGTACTCCTACAGGGGAGACCGCCTCGGCCAGGGCCGGGAGAACGTGCGGCTCGCGCTCAAGGACAACGCCGAACTGCTGGCGAAGATCGAGGACGAGGTCCGAGAAAAGTTCGGGGTGAAGAGGCCCGAGAAGCAGGCCCCTCCGGAGAAGCCGCCGGAAAAAGAAAAGAAGAAGTAAATGGAGGCTCATCTCCAGTACAGGAGGGCCAGGGAGCGGGCCCTGCGTCTTCTGGCGCTGAGGGGACGCAGCCGGGCGGAGTTGCGGAAGAAACTCGCCGAGCGGGACTTCTCGAAATCCGTCATCGACAGGGTGCTTGAAAATCTCGGCGAGCTGGGGTATCTCGACGACGGGGCCTTTGCCGTCAACCGGGCGAGGCACCTCGCCGTGAACCGCCTCTACGGCAACCGCAAGATCGAGGAGCAGTTGCGTGAAAAGGGCATCTCTCGCGAGGCGGCAAAGGAGGCCGTCCGCGAGGTGCGCGAGGAGTTCCCCGAGAGGGAGGGAATCGCCCGCTACGCGGCGAGAAAGCTCCGGGGCCGGAGCCCCCGCAGTCTCGACAAGAAGGACCGGCTGGCCCTTGCCCGGGCGCTGCAAGGCAAAGGCTATCATCTGACACTGATTCTGGATTACCTGGGAACATACGAGGAGGGAACCCTATATGACATCGAGTGAGATCAGGGCCAAGTTTCTCGAGTACTTCCGGGAGAGGGGGCACGCGGTGGTCGCCAGCTCCTCGCTCATCCCGAAGGACGACCCGACGCTGCTCTTCACCAACTCGGGGATGGTGCAGTTCAAGAACTGCTTCCTGGGCCTCGAGGACCGCGGCTACTACCGGGCCGCAAGCTCCCAGAAGTGCGTGCGCGCGGGCGGCAAGCACAACGACCTGGAGAACGTGGGCTACACGGCGCGCCACCACACCTTCTTTGAGATGCTGGGCAACTTCTCCTTCGGCGACTACTTCAAGAAGGAGTCCATTGCATGGGGCTGGGACTTCCTCATCAACGTCATGGGCCTCCCGAAAGAGAAAATGTACATCACGATCTACAAGGACGACGACGAGGCCTTCGAGATCTGGAACAAGCAGGAGGGCGTCCCCGCCGAGCGCATCGTCCGCATGGGCATGGACAGCAACTTCTGGATGGTGGGCGAGACGGGCCCCTGCGGCCCCTGCTCGGAGATCCTCTACGACCAGGGCCCCGAGGTGGGCTGCGGTCGGCCCGAGTGCAACGTCGAGTGCTCCTGCGACCGGCACCTGGAGATCTGGAACCACGTCTTCACGCAGTTCGACCGCAACCTGGACGGCAGTTTCACGCCCCTGCCGAAGCCCAACATCGACACGGGCATGGGTCTCGAGCGCCTCGCAGCCATCGTGCAGGGCAAGACGAGCAACTACGACACGGACCTCTTCACCCCCATCATCGCAACCATCGCAACGCTCGCCGGCAAGGCCTACGGCGACAACCCGGACAACGACACCTCCATGCGCGTTATCGCCGACCACGCCCGGGCGGTCTTCTTTCTTATCTCCGACGGCATCCTGCCCTCGAACGAAGGCCGCGGCTACGTCCTGAGGCGCATCCTGCGTCGCGGCTGCCGGCACGGCAAGCTCCTGGGCTTCGACAAGCCTTTCCTGAACGACGTGGTCGCCACGGTCGTCGAGGTCATGAAGGATGCCTACCCCGAGATCGTCGACCGGCTCGCCTTCGTGCAGAAGGTCATCTTCAACGAGGAGCAGCGCTTCCTCGAGACGCTGGACACGGGCCTGCGCATCCTCACCGACGAGGTGGCCAAGCTCAAGTCGGCGGGCGGCAGCATTATCCCCGGCGAGGTGGTCTTCCGGCTCTACGACACCTACGGGTTCCCCTCGGACCTCACCGCCGACATCGTGAAGAAGGACAACCTCACCCTCGACATGGAGGGTTTCGAGAGGCTCATGGAAGAGCAGCGGGAGAAGGCCCGCGAGAGCTGGAAGGGCAGCGGCGAATCGGCAGTCGCCGACAGCTACAGGAAGCTTGCGCTCAAGGGCATCAAGAGCGAGCTGGTGGGCTACGAGGAGGTCACCGAGGCCACCTCCTTCGTCACGGCCATTCTCAAGAAGGACGAGGACGTGGACGTCATCACCGAGGGCACCAACGCCGAGATCTTCACCGACCAGACGCCCTTCTACGGCGAGACGGGAGGCCAGGTGGGCGATACGGGCGTCATCGAGGGCGAGGGCTTCCTCTTCGAAGTCTGGGACACGCAGCGCCCCGACGAGAACCTCATCACCCACATCGGAAAGCTCAAGAAGGGCACCCTCCGGGTGGGCGACACGGTCCACCTGAAGGTGGAGCGCGACACCCGCCGAGCCACCGAGGCCAACCACTCGGCGACACACCTGCTCAACGCGGCCCTGCACGCCGTGCTGGGCGATCACGTCAAACAGGCGGGTTCCCTCGTCAACCCCGAGCGGCTGCGCTTCGACTTCACGCACTTCTCCCGCATCGACGAGAACGAACTGGACCGCATCGAGACGCTGGCCAACCAGTACATCCAGGCCAACCTCCCCGTCCGGACGAGCATCCTCGACAAGGATCAGGCCATGAAGACGGGGGCACAGGCCGTGTTCGACGAAAAATACGCCGACAAGGTCCGTGTCGTCCAAATGGGCGATGTGAGCGCCGAGCTCTGCGGCGGCACCCATGTGACCCGGACGGGCAACATCGGCGTGCTGAAGATCCTGAGCGAGTCCGCCGTGGCGGCGGGTGTCAGGCGCATCGAGGCCGTCACGGGCCCCGAGGCGGTGAAGTACATCAAGAAGGAAGACCACGAGTTGAAGAAGGTGGCCAATATGCTGCGCACGGGCCCCTTCGAGGTGGCCGAACGTGTCGACAAGCTGATGAAGCACCAGCGCGACCTGGAGCGCGAGATCGAGGCCCTCAAGGGCAGACTCGCCGCGAAGGAATCGGGCGACATCATCAAGAAGGCCAGAAAGGTGGGCGAGGTGAAGCTGCTCGCCGAGCGCGTCGAGGTCTCCGACGTGAAGGCCCTGCGCGACTTCGGCGACAAGCTGCGCGACAAGCTGGGCTCCGGCATCGTCTGCCTGGGAAGCCAAGTGGGCGAAAAGGCGATGCTGCTCTGCATGGTGACAAAGGACCTGGCAGGCAGGTTCAACGCGGGCGAGATCGTCCGCCAGATCGCCCCCGTCGTGGGCGGCAGCGGCGGCGGTAGGCCCGACATGGCCCAGGCCGGCGGCACCCAGCCCGAGAACATCGACAAGGCCTTGAAAAAAGTGAAGGACCTGTTGAAAGGTGAAAAAAAAGTAGCCAAGAAGGGAAAAAAAGTGTAGACAATACGCGACTGTCATTGCGAGGGGCGTAAGCCCCGCATTAAGTCCTTTGTCATTGCGAGCATAACGAAGCAATCTCGTCTTAAGAAATGAACCCCCTCCCTCGACGGGAGAGGGAAAGGGTGAGGGTGAAATTCCCCTCTCCCTTCATACAAAACCCAATTCCCCAACTCCATCTCTCCCTTTCATCTTTACCTTGGGGGGCCCGCAAGGGTCCCCCGGGGGAGAGACGGCCCGACGTCGTTTGCTCTTCCCCCTTTAACAAGGAGGGACCGAGGGGGTTCGATTCTAGACTTCTTCATTCAGGTTCCCGGAGGTTCTTCCCTAGTCAACTCATCAACCATAACCTAATCAACATCTTCCTGATGGAAACAGAACCTTGACCGACTAACACGCAAAACCCCGCCACTCAAGCGAGTGCGGGGTTTTTATGAAGCTTTGAAAAAATTGCCCAGCGACCCGAACTTATGATTGATCGCACAGTAACTCTTCAATGATCAAGGAGGAGCCGGAATGAGATACTTGACCTTGTTATTGACGCTGTTGTTCATCCCATCCTGCGCACAAGTCCCCAAAGAAGCGAGTTACCCTATGACCCACCAAGAAAAAATGCAGGCCAGTGAGCATTGGCGCTTCCTGGCCAAGGATATTTCTAAGCAGGTGGTCTCCACGATATGCCCAGAAGCCATGGAGACAGCGGCGACGGGATTGGGCCCGAACCTTAGCCCGGAGCTCTCTTACAAAAGCCCCATCCAAGGATTCCAGGCCACCTGTTCAATCAAGGATGCATTTTTTATATCTGACAAAGATCAGTCACCATTCGGCAAGGCAATGTGGTCTTTTTTGAAGACAGAGTTGACAAGCAAGGGGCTTACCATTAACTCAAATCCCCAATCACCTTATCAACTAAGTTGGAAAGTTGAGCGAGTTTTTCATAAGGCCGAACGAGTAAGTGGTCATAGCGGCTTGTTTGTGGGACTAGGGGAGGTTCTTCAGTTTCTGATCGCAGGGAATCCGGACAACGCTGATTCAACTAAACCGCATTCGGAAATCATTATCACGTATGAGCTGAAGAATCGGGAGACCAAGAGAGATATTCTGCACGATACTCGAATTTATTACATAAACGATGTGGATATGGATCACTACGAAGTAAGTAACCTTAACCCAATCAGGTATGACGTTACAAATCGGTAAGGGGAGGGTCATATGAAGAGAACTCTGACAATGCTTCTCATCATTTGTCTTTCGTGTTTTTTAATGATGGGTTGTGCAGTTTCCCAAGGCAAAGTTCCAGTTTCTTCTCCCAAGGGACACGTCTTGACCGGTGGCCTTGTAAAATCCGGGTACTTTATCGCAGATTCTCTCGTGTCCAATGCGAAAGCTGCTATAGCCAATACTGACACGATTTTGGTTGCATCGTTCGTCGACATTAACAATTTGCAGGAGTCATCCACGCTGGGAAGGATGCTCGCCGAGCACGTAGCATCGCGGCTCTCCCAAAGAGGCTATAAAGTTATAGACATGAGACTGAGAACGGAATCTGTCTTTATGCAAGAGGGGCGGGGTGAGTTTCTTCTGAGCCGCGACCTCCGGGAAGTAAGCAAGAGCCATAATGCATCAGCTGTGGTCGTCGGAACATATGGTGAAGCGTTATATGGAATATACGTTTCTGTACGAATCATTAATCCGGCGGATAGCAGCATTATATCATCATGCGACTATGGATTGGCACTTGGACGGGGCGCATCTGGAATGACTTCAATCAAATAAATATTGCCCATCGTACGCATCGTAGGGTCCACACTATTGACATGCGTGAACTTAACCAACTCACGAAGGATGAACATCATGATCGACCAAGCACGCCTTGGAACGTTGATGAAGCATATGGTTCAAATTCTTATTGTGGTTCTCACTATATTTTCTTTCACAAGCGCAAGCGCATTCTGGTAGTGTCAACTTTCTTGTGTAAATTCTTTGTACGCCATCTCCTGGAAGAACGGTAAGTTCTTCCGCACTTTCCCCACAGGGGTCGATCTCCAATGCAGCTCCATCTTCAGCGAGATGAAGGCCA
>JAAYEC010000012.1 GCA_012728915.1 Deltaproteobacteria bacterium
AGGATGAAGTAGATGATGGCGATGAAGAGGAAGATCTGGGCCGGGTAAACCATCGTGCGGTTGTTGATCTGCGTGGCCACGTGGGTGAGCTCCGCCACGCCGACGATGAAGGCAAGCGACGTGTCCTTGATGAGGGAGACGAGCTGGTTCACGAAGGAGGGGATCATGTTCCGCACGGCCTGGGGAAGGACGATGAAGACCATCACCCTGCCGCGGGTCAGTCCCGTCGAGAGTCCCGCCTCGGTCTGCCCTCGGGGGATGGCCTCGATGCCGGCCTGGACGATCTGGGACATGTAGGCGGAGGTGAAGATCGTCAGCGCCGTGATCACGGTCCAGCTCTCGGGGACAACCGCTCCCATGAAGGCCGGCAGCAGGAAGTACATCCAGAAGATCACCATCAGAAGGGGGATACCCCGGATGGCGTTCACGACGACCAGTACGGGGTACTTGACGAAGCGGTTCTGCGAGACGCACAGCAGCCCCGCGAAGATTCCGATGACGATCGAAAGGGTGCAGGACACGACCGCAAGCCAGATCGTGAGCGCAAGCCCGCCGATGGGGCCGCTCGGGTAGCGTCCCATCAGGAAGTGCTCGATGTTGTCCCAGATGACCTGGAATCCGGCCCAGCCGTCCATGGATTATTTCATCCCCGTCGGAGACAGAACTTTTTTGTCGTACAGCGTCACGAGGGCCGTGATGATCACCGACAGCGCCAGGTACACGAGGGTCGCCGCCGTGAAGGCCTCGAAGCCCTTGAAGGTATAGCTCTCCACCTGCCTGGCCTGGTACGTCAGCTCGGCCACGCCGATCGTCATGGCCAGCGACGAGTTCTTCGTGAGGTTGAGGAACTGGCTGATGAGCGGCGGGATGGTGAGCCGCACGGCCTGGGGCAGGATGATGTACTGCATGGAGCGCACGTAGGAGAAGCCGGAGCTGCGGGCCGCCTCCATCTGCTCCTTCGGGATCGAGCGGATCCCCGAGCGGATGTCCTCGGCGATGAAGGCCGAGGTGTAGATCGTCAGCGCGATGACCGCCGCGGAGAACTCGAAGTCGCGGGCGTTGAGCCAGTCGTTCACCGACTGCGGCAGGATCTGGTAGGAGCCGAAGTACCAGAAGAAGAACTGCACCAGCAAGGGCGTGTTGCGAATGAACTCGAGGTAGCCCTGCGCAAACCAGCGGATGGGGCCGACCTGGCTCAGGCGCATGACGGCGATGAGCAGCCCCATCAGAAAGGACAGGACGATCGACACCGCCGAGAGCTGGATGGTGACCCTGATGCCGTCGACGATCCACTGGGAGTACTGCCCCGTGAGGACGACGGACCAGTCGAACTGGTACTGGAACATCCCGTTGCCGCCGCTGCTTTCTTCCCTGCTTCCCGCCTTGAAGGCGGCAGGGTCGCGAAAAACGAGCCGTCCGCACCCTCCCGCCGGGCGGGTGCGGACGGCTGCCTACGTGTCGACTGAGAATGCCGGAGTGCAATCCGACCGGGTGCCGGTCCCGCAAGGTCGGGAGTTCCTGTCGGACGGCTGCCGGCTCCGGTCCGGCATGACACGCCCGGCGAGGTGCCTGCCTCGAACGCGGGCGCCCGCGACGCGGTTACTTCCGGTCCGCCGTGATCTTGAACTTGCCGCGCTCCATGGGCTGGTCGCTCTTGGGGTTGAACCACTTGTCCCAGATCTTCTTCGCCTCACCGTTCTTCTCCATCTCGAGGAGCGTGTCGTTGACGAACTTCAGCATCTTGGGGCTGTCCTTGCGCAGCCCGATACCGTAAGGCTCGTCGGAGATCCGCAGGTCGGCGATCTCGAACTGGTCCTTGTTGGGGGCCTTGCCGAGGATGCCGGCGAGGATGGTCTCGTCCGTCGTCACGGCCACGACCTTGCCCTGCTGCAGGGCCAGGAAGGCCTGGGGGTAGTCGTCGAAGGAAAGGATCGTCGCCCTGGGCAGGGCCTTCGCGGCGTTCTGCTCCGAGGTGGAGCCCTTGGCCGTGCCGATCTTCTTGCCGTCGAGGTCGGCGAGGCTCTTCACGGTTCCCTTCTTCACCAGGAACTTCTGTCCCGTCAGAAGATAGGTGTAGCTGAAATCGACCTGCTTGGCCCGCTCGGCCGTCCAGGTCAGCGTCGCGATGACCAGGTCGACATTGCCCGCCTGGAGCTGCGGGATGCGCGCCGCCGAGGTGACGCCCTTGAGCTCGAGCTTCACGCCCATCTTCTTGGCGATGTAGGCCCCGAAGTCGCAGTCGTATCCGACGATCTCGCGCGTCTTGGGGTCAATGTAGCCGAACCCCGGGGTCGCGTCCTTCACGCCAACCACGAGGACGCCCTTTTTCTTGACGATGTCGTAGGTGTCTTCGGCCAGCGCGATTCCCGCCAGGCCGGCCACGAAGGCAACGGTCAATGCAAGCGCCAGAATCTTTTTCATGTCCTTCCTCCTTTTTTATGGTTTTCTTCCGGAACCGGATCGTTCGCCTAGTGCATGGGTGAAAGAATCTCTTTCAGGAACTGCTGCGCCCGTTCGTGTCTCGGGTTCTTGAAGAACTCCTCGGGGTGGGCCTCTTCGAGGATCTGTCCGTAATCCATGAAGACCACCCGGTTGGAGACCTCCCGGGCAAACCCCATCTCGTGGGTCACGACGACGAGCGTCATCCCCGTGTTGGCCAGGCCCAGCATGACCTGCAGCACCTCGCCGATCATTTCGGGGTCGAGGGCCGACGTGGGCTCGTCGAAGAGCATGACCTTGGGCTTCATCGCGAGCGCCCGGGCGATGGCCACGCGCTGCTGCTGACCCCCGGAGAGCTGCGCGGGGTATGCGTCGCGCTTTTCCGTCAGCCCAACCCGCTCGAGAAGCGACATGGCCAGCTCTTCGGCATCCTTTCGGTTCATCCCCCGGACCTTCATGGGGGCGAGCGTGATGTTCTTGAGAGTGGTCAGGTGAGGGTAGAGGTTGAACTGCTGGAACACGAAGCCGATCTCGGCGCGCAGCTTTGTGATGTCGGTCTTCCTGTCGCTCAGGTCCATCACGTCGACGATGAGCTGTCCCTTCTGGATGGGCTCGAGGCTGTTGATGCAGCGGATGAGCGTCGACTTCCCCGAGCCCGAGGGTCCGCAGACGACGACCACCTCTCCCTGCTTGACGTGGAAGTTGATGCCGTTGAGCACGTGGAGGTCCTTGAACCACTTGTGGACCTCGATGAATCGGA
>JAAYEC010000013.1 GCA_012728915.1 Deltaproteobacteria bacterium
GCAAGCCCATCGTGGGCTGGCTGCTGATCATCTCCGGCTGGATCGGCGTGTACGTGGCCGGCGCGGTGGTCTGCAACACCGTGTTCGGGCGCAAGATCTACCCGGTTCCCGCCCCGTTTGTGAAATAGGCGGTCCGGTCTTCAATCCGAGCTGTACGGGAAGGGGCAGGCCCGGGGGCCTGCCCCTTTTCCTGCCCCGAATCCTCCGGCCGTGTCCGTCAGAACTGGTCCAGGAGATACTCCTGGAGACTGATTTTCTTGCCCCGCAGGTTCAGCTTCCTGCGGATGCGGTTCCGGTGGAAGTCTACGGTGCCCGGGGAAAGACGCATAAGGGCGCCGATCTGCTTGGAGCTCTTCCCCTTCTTGATGTAATCGGCAACCTGGAGTTCAGTCGCGGTCAGGTGCGCGCTCGCCTTGATCCGGCTCAGGAAGGGGGAAGTGAGCGTCCGCAGGTTCTCCTGCAGATGCTGAACATGCACCTGCGCCTGCTTCGTGAGCGCGGTGCCCTTGAGCCGCTCGATACAGGGCATGATGAGGTCGTCGACGTTGGTCATGATCCGGCGCTCGATCTCTCTTCGATCGGCTTCGCGCTGCTCGAGAAGCGTTCGCAGGGTGATGTTGAACGCCTCGAGTTTGACGGCGCGCCGCTTCAACTCCTTTTCGCGGGCCCGCAATTCCCTTTCGACTTTCTTGCGCTCCGCAATGTCCGCCGCGAGATCCCGATTGAGCAGGGCGATCTTCCGGGTCCGCTCGAGGACGCGCTGCTCGAGGAGATCGCGCGAAGCCTTCAGCTGCTCCTCCAGCTCCTTGTGGCTCGTCATGTCCAGGAAGTAGCCTTCGTAATACGCGGTCTTCCCGCCGGCATTGCGCACGGCGTGCATGCTCACATAGCCCCACCCCCGGGAGCCGTCCCTCCGGAGGAACCGGAACTCGAACTGCGCATGCCCCCGGGCCTCGACCTGGCGAAGGATCCTCCCCCGCTGGTTCCGGTCCGCATAAATCTGCCGGTACACCGCCTTGATGTTCCGCTTCATCTCCTCGGGCGACCGGTAGCCGAACAGCTTCGCGAGCGCCGGGTTGACGTTGAGTACCCGCCCCGACACGGATGTCTGGAAAATGCCCTCGCCGGCGTTGTCGAAGAGGCTCCCGTACTGCTCCTCGAGGCTGATCGGGGCGGAAGCCCCGGAAGGGTTCTGCAGCGGATCCCTCATCGAAATCACTCCGCGCCGATTCACAGAGCCCCGCCCCCCAGCGCCTTGTAGAGCATCACCAGGTTGGCGTGGCGGGCCAGGCGGACGGCAATGAGCCCTTGCTGCGCGCCGTAGAGCGAGCGCTGCGCGTCCAGGACACGCAGGTAGCTGTCGATCCCCCTCGTGTAGCGAGCGTCGGAGAGACGATAGCTGACCTCAGAGGCCTCCACGAGCGACTGCTGGGCCTGGAGCTGTTCCCCGAGGGTTGCGCGCTGGGCCAGCGCGTCGGCCACTTCCCGGAACCCCGCCTGGATCGCCTTCTCGTACTGGGCGACGGCGATCTCCCGGTCCACCTTCGTCACGTCGTAGGCCGCCCACGAGCGGGCATCGAAGATCGGGACGACGATCTGCGGCACGAACGCCCAGGTCCCGGTGCCGGAGCCGAAGAGGCCGGAGAGCTGATCGCTGGTCGTCCCGATGCTCGTGGTGAGCGTGATGCGGGGAAAGAGGGCCGCCCGCGCCGCGCCGATGTTCGCGTGCGCCGCCCGGAGCTGATGCTCGGCCGCCACGATGTCCGGGCGACGCTGCAGCGCCTCGGAGGGCAGGCCGGGCGTGAAATCCCTGGGCGCCGTCACGTCGCTCAGCGCATCGGGCAGGAGGCCCGCCGGGATGGGGGAGCCGACCAGCAGGGTCAGGGCGTTCTCGTCGAGGGCCACCTGGCTTGTGTACCGGGCGATGTCGACCCGCGCCGCGTCCATCCGGGTCTGGGCCTGGCGGAGGTCGAGATCGGAGGAGGCGCCCACCTCGGCGCGCCGCCGGATCATCTCGTAGGTCTCCTGCTGGGTCTCGAGGGTCGACTGCGCGAGCCCGAGACTCTCGCGGTCGGCGGCAAGGGCCAGCCAGGTGTTGGCCACCGCGGCAACGAGCGCGATCTGGGCGCCTGCGCGGGCCTGCTCCGTGGCGAGATACTGTTCGAGCGCCGCGTCCTTTAGGTTGCGGATGCGGCCGAAGAGATCGATCTCCCAGGAACTGACGCCTAGGCTGACGTTGTAGAGCTCCACGGTGGCCGGGTGGCCGCTCTGCGAGAGGATGCCGGGCACCCGTTCCCTGCTGAAGGCACCCCTCGCGCCAACCGTCGGCAGCAGTTCGGAGCGCTGGATGCGGTAGAGGGCCTGCGTCCGTTCGATATTCAGCGCGGCCACGCGCAAATCGCGGTTGCCGGCGAGCGCAAGCTCGATGACCTGGCGCAGGTTCTCGTCGAGAATGAACTCCCTCCACGGGGTGTCCGCGGCGGAAGTGCCCGGCCCGGCCGGCTCCCGGGCGGAGACGGGACCCGCAGGCCAGGCTTCGGGAACGGGGGACTCGGGCCGCGTGTAGGTCGGCGCCAGGGAGCATCCCTCCAGAAACGCGACGATCAGGATGAGGAGAAAGGTCCTGCGCATATCATCGATCCTCTGATGGATGGATATCCTCTTTCGAGGCTGCCTGCCCGTTTTCACGTTTCGCCGTGAACCGGTCCTTGACGCTCGAGAGTCGGCCTCCCATCCGCGCCAACACGCGGCCGGCCTCGCCGGAAGCGGCCCTGCCGGGCTTCCGCCCTTTCCCGATGAACGTCTCGACCAGGACGAAGAAGAGCGGCGCGAAGATGATCACCAGGACCGTGGCGGTCACCATGCCGCCCAGCACGCCCGTGCCGATGGCATTCTGGGCCCCCGCTCCGGCGCCGCCCGCCACGGTCAGCGGCAGGACGCCGAACCCGAAGGCCAGCGAGGTCATGATGATCGGGCGGAACCGCAGCCGGGCCCCCTCCAGGGTGGCCTCGACCAGACCCATCCCCTGCTCGACGCCGGCCTTGGCGAACTGGACGATCAGGATGGCGTTCTTCGTCGTCAGGCCCAGCGTGGTCAGCAGGCCGATCTGGAAGTAGACGTCGTTGGGCAGCCCCCGCGCGCTCGAGGCGATGACGCCGCCGATGACCCCCAGGGGAAGAACCAGCAGGACGGAGATGGGAATGGGCCAGCTCTCGTAGAGGGCGGCCAGGCACAGGAAGATCACGAAGATGGAGAAGGCGTACAACAGCGGCGCCTGGGAGCTGGACATCCGCTCCTGGTAGGAAATCCCCTGCCAGTCGTAGCCGACGCCCTGAGGCAGCTGCCGGACGAAACCCTCCATGGCCTGCATGGCCTCGCCGGAGCTCCGTCCCGGCGCCGCCTCGCCCAGGATGTTGATGGACGGGAACCCGTTGAACCGCTCCAGCTTCGGGGAGCCCGATGCCCAGTGGCCGGAGGCGAAGGAGGAAAAGGGCACCATCCGGCCCGAGGTGTTGCGCACGTGGAGTCTCTCCAGATCGGTGGGCAGCATGCGGTACGGGGCGTCGGCCTGGGCGTAGACGCGCTTGACGCGGCCCGCCTGGATGAAGTCGTTGACGTAGGCGCTCCCGAAGGCCGCCGAGATCGTGTGGTGGATCGAGGCGATCGGCACGCCCAGGGCGCCGGCCTTCTCCCAGTCCACGTCGACCCGGTACTCGGGAACGTCCTCGAGGCCGTTGGGGCGTACCTTCGTCAGGACGGGATCCTGCATCGCCATGCCGAGCAGCTGGTTGCGGACCTCCATGAGCCTGGCGTGGCCCAGGCCGCCGCGGTCCAGCAGCTGGAAGTCGAAGCCCTTGGCCTGCCCCAGTTCCACCACGGCCGGCGGCGCGAAAGCGAACACCATGGCGTTGCGGATCCTCGAAAACTCCCCCATGGCCCGTCCGGCCAGGGCCGTGACCCGCAGATCCGCGCGGTCGCGGAGGTGCCAGTCCTTGAGCTTGATGAAGGAAAACCCCGAGTTCTGTCCCCGGCCCGAAAAGCTGATGCCGGAGATGGTGAACACGGCTTCCACCGCCTCTCTCTCGTGCTCGAAGAAATAGCCCCGTACCCCGGCCATCACCGCCTCCGTCTGCTCCAGGGTCGAGTTGGCCGGAAGCATGGCCTGCACCATGAGGATGCCCTGGTCCTCGTCAGGCAGATAGGCCGTGGGCATGCGGAGGAACAGGACCCCCATGGCCGCCACGATCAGGACGAAGACCGCCAGGTACCGCAGCCGGTTCGCGATCGAGCGGCGGACCAGGCCCATGTACAGATCGCGGATGCGGAAGAACCGGTCGTCAAACCAGCGGAAGAAGGGGCGCAGGAACCAGACGGCGTTTGCCGCCGGCTCGTGGCCCCTGGGCACCGGCTTCAGGAGGGTCGCGCAGAGCACCGGCGTGAGGATCAGGGCCACCAGCACCGACAGGAGCATGGAGGAGATGACCGTGACCGAAAACTGGCGGTAGATGACGCCCGTGGAGCCGGGGAAGAAGGCCATGGGGCCGAAGACCGCCGAGAGCACGAGCCCGATGCCGATAAGCGCGCTCGTGATCTGGTCCATGGATTTCGCCGTGGCCTCCCGGGGCGGGAGGCCCTCCTCGCTCATGATCCGCTCCACGTTCTCCACGACGACGATGGCATCGTCGACCAGCAGGCCGATGGCCAGCACCATGGCGAACATGGTCAGCATGTTGATGGAGAACCCGAAGAGTCCGAGAACCGCGAAGGTCCCCAGGATCACAACCGGGACGGCGATCGTCGGGATGAGGGTGGCCCGCATGTTCCCCATGAAGAGGTACATGACCAGGAAGACGAGCCCGATCGCCTCGAAGAGCGTCTTGAACACCTCGTTGATGGCCACCCGGACGAAGGGGGTCGTGTCGTAGGGGAAGATCACCTTCATGCCCGGGGGGAAGAAATGGCTCAGCTCCGCCATCTTGGCCTTGACATTGTCGGCCGTCTGCAGCGCATTGGCCCCCGCGGCCTGGCGGATGGCCATCCCGGCGGACGGCTTGCCGTTGTAAAAGGCCTGGACGTCGTAGGTGTCGGTGCCGAGCTCGGTGCGCCCCACGTCCCGGACGCGAACGACGGAGCCGTCGGGGTTGGTGCGCAGGGGGATGGCCGCAAACTCCTCGGGCGTCTTCAGCAGGCTCTGGACGACGATGCTCGCGTTGAGCCGCTGCCCCTTCACGGCCGGCGCGCCGCCGAACTGCCCCGCCGAGACCTCCACGTTGTAGGCCCGGAGAGAGGCGATCACGTCCTGGAACGTCATCCCGTAATCGGTCAGCCGGTCGGGGTTGATCCACACGCGCATGGCGTACTGGCTTCCGAAGATCTCCACCTCGCCGACGCCGGGGACCCGGGAGAGCACTTTTTCCAGGTTGGACTGGGCGTAATCGCGCAGGTCGTTGCCGTCCATGCTGCCGTCTTCCGAGATCAGGCCGACGAACATCAGGTAGTTGCGGGTGGACTTGCTGACCTTGACGCCCTGGCTGCTGACGACGTCCGGCAGGTTCGCCATTGCCAGCTGGAGCTTGTTCTGCACCTGTGCCCAGGCGAGGTCCGGGTCGGTGCCGGGGGCGAAGATCAGCTCGAGGCGGCACGAGCCGGAGGAGTCGCTCGTCGCGGTGAGGTACAGCATCCGGTCGAAGCCGGTCATCTTCTGCTCGATGATCTGTGTCACGCTGTTCTCGACGGTCTCCGCCGAGGCGCCCGGGTAGAAGGCGGTGATGGCGATGGACGGCGGGGCGATGGGGGGGTACTGCGCGATGGGCAGGTTGTAGATCGCAAGGCCGCCGCCCGCCATGATGATGATGGCAATGACCCACGCGAATACCGGACGATCCAGGAAGAATCTCGAGAGCATCGCGCGCCTCCGTCAGTTGGCCTTCGCGGCCGCAGGGGCGGCCGTCTTGCCCGGGGCGCCCGCGGCCTCGGCAAACGGGACCGCCTGCACGGCGGCGCCGGGCCTCACCTTCTGCATTCCCTCGACGATCACCCGGTCACCGGCCGAAAGGCCGTCCGAGACGAGCCACTTGTCGCCGATCGTGCGAACGAGCGTGAGCCGCCGCGGCTGGACCTTGTTTTCGGCGTCCACGATCAGGGCGAGCGGGTTGCCCTTCGGGTCCCGGGAGACACCCTGCTGCGGGACGAGCAGGGCCTGCTCGCTGACCCCTTCCTCCAGGACGGCGCGGACGAACATGCCCGGCAGCAGCACCCGCTTCGGGTTGGGGAACACGATGCGCAGGATGTAGGAGCCCGTCGTCTGGTCCACCGTGACGTCCTGGAACTGAAGCGTCCCCTCCAGGGGGTAGGGCGAGTCATCCTCCAGGATCAGCCGGACCCGGGCGCGGTTGGCCCGGTCGCGCCGGAGCGCTCCGCTCGCCATGGCCTTCTGCAGCTGCAGGAGCACGGCGCTTGACTGGGTCACGTCCACGTAGACCGGGTCGATCTGCTGGACGGTGGCCATCGGCATCCCCTGACCGGCGGTGACCAGGGCGCCGACAGTGACCAGCGATTTGCCGATGCGTCCGGCAATCGGTGCGATCACCCGGGTGTAACCCAGGTTGATCCGTGCGGTTTCCACGGCCGCCTTGCCGGCGGCGATCTCCGCCTCGGCCTGCTTGAGCGCCGCCGCGGCATCGTCATACTCCTGCCGGCTCACGGCCTTGATCTCCACCAGCTCCCCGTAGCGCTCCGCCCGGACCCGGATGGCGGCGATGTTGGCTTCCGCCCGGGCAAGCTGCGCCTTTGCGCTTTCCCAGGCCGCCTGGTACGTCGCCGGGTCAATCCGGTAGAGAACCTCCCCCGCCTTCACATCGGAGCCTTCCCGGAAGAGCCGCTGCTGGACGATGCCGCTCACCTGGGGTCGCACCTCGGCGATCAGGAACGCCGATATCCTGCCCGGCAGCTCCGTGGTGATCGCGACGCGCTCGGGTTTCATTTCCACCACGGCCACTTCCGGAAGACCGGCCGGCCCCGGCGCTTTTGCCCCGGAATTCTGGCAGCCGGCCGGAATGAAGGCCGACGACAGGGCCGCAGCGGCGAACATGATCTTGACTAGCGGACGGACATTCATGCAACACCTCTTCGGTTCGGTCAATGGGTTCTTCGCTGCCGCCGTGCGGGCGGCAGGAACGCTGTGCCGGCGACCTTCGCCCCTCACCCGGGCCCATCCTGCCTCCTGATCCCGTCCCAGCAGGCCTTGACGACCTTGCGGATCAGTGCGTCGTCAAGCGCCAGGAACCCAAGGATATGATCCCGCAGGAGGGAAACGATGGGGCCGAAGGCCAGGGCAAAGTGCATGGCGAGGGGAAGGTCTTTCAACTCCCGGCGATCGATCCCCTCCTGCAGAAGATTCCGGAAGAGATCGATGTCCCGCGCTTCTCCGAGAAGCCTTTCCCTGCGCAGGGTCACCCCGTAAGGGGAATTCATGTACTGCTCGATGAACCGGAAATGGATCGCGTTGTCCATGAAATACCGGATAATCATGCTGGAGAGGTAGATGAACCGCTCCCGAAGCGGTCGGTCGAGGGAGTAGCCCGGCAGCAGGTATTCGACGAGTTTTTTTTCCAGTTCGGCGAAGATCTCGGCGATCAGCGCATCCTTGCCCTCGAAGTAGCGGTAGATCGTGCCGGCGCCCACACCGGCCCTTTCGGCCACCATGGCCGCCATCGGGGCCCCGTGAAAGCCGTGCTCCGCAATCAGCTCGAGCGCCGCCCGCAGGATCTCATCGCGCTTGTCTGAATTTTTCATGGTTGCACACTTATCACGCCCATATCGGAATGAACGTTCATTCCCTTTAATGTCTTTCGCGTCATTTGTCAACGGGCAGTCTCATTGAATGCGATTGTGGCCGTCAACGACCTGACGATCGAGGAAGTCTTTCCGTTGAACGCCGACCTTGACCGCCAAAGGGTAAAGTTGTAAAAGCAATGTGGCGTTATCTACGCCCCCGGCGGCAGGACAGACAGAACCCCTCGTGTTTCCGAATGGATTTCAGAGATGGACGGCATGGCGAGAACCCTTGAGGACTGGAAGCGAACGTATCCGGACAAATTCGCACCGGAAGAGGCCGTGTTTCAGAACATCCATCGGGGGGACACGATCTTCATCGGATCCGCGTGCGCCGAACCCCAGCACCTCGTCCAGGGCCTTATCCGTTTCGTCCAGTCCCATCCCAAAGCTTTTTTCGACGCCGAGGTACTCGGCGTCAGGACCCTCGGCGTTGCCCCCTACGCCACGGAGAAGTTCAAAGAGAACTTTCGACACAACTCCTTTTTCATCGGCGACAGCACGCGCGAGGCCGTCAACAAGGGGGTAGCCGACTACACGCCCATCTTCCTGTCCGAGCTTCCGTCCCTTTTCCGCCGGGGCCTCGAACGGGTGGACGTGGCCCTGATCCAGGCCTCCCCGCCCGACGAGCACGGTTACATGAGCCTGGGGGTCAGCGTGGACATCGTGAAGGCGGCCGCGCAAACGGCCCGCTTCGTGGTGGTCCAGGTCAACCGCTTCATGCCCCGGGTCCACGGCGACACGTTTATCAACATGGACGACGTGGATTTCGTGGTCCCCCATGACGAACCGATCCTGGAATATGTGGAAATTGCAGAGACGGAAATTGCCCAGCGGATCGGCAGATACGTGGCCAGACTCGTCGAGGACGGCGACACGATCCAGGTGGGTTACGGGTCCATTCCGAATGCCATCCTTTCCAATCTGTCGGGAAAGAAACACCTCGGGGTCCACACGGAGCTCCTGAGCGACGGCGTCGTCGAGCTGATGAAGCAGGGCATCGTCGACAACTCGCGCAAGACCGTCAACCCGGGGAAGACGGTGGCCACGTTCTGCATGGGAAAGCGGGCCACCTACGACTACATCCATGACAATCCGGCCGTCGACTTCCGCCAGATCGACTACACGAACGACCCGCTGCTCATCGCCCGGCAGGACAACATGGTGGCCATCAACAGCGCCCTCGAGATCGATCTCACGGGGCAGGCCACGGCCGAGTCCATCGGCAGGGTCTTTCACAGCGGCGTGGGGGGGCAGGCCGATTTCATGCGAGGAGCCGCCCTTGCCCGGGGCGGAAAGACCATTCTCACCGTCCAATCCACGGCATCCGGCGAGACGGTTTCCCGGATCGTTCCGACCCTCAGCGAGGGAGCGGGGGCAACCCTCGTCCGGGGGGACGTCCGCTATGTCGTCACCGAATACGGCATCGCCTACCTGCACGGCAAGAACATCCGGGAGCGGGCGATGGCGCTCATCGCCGTCGCGCACCCGAAATTCAGGGGGTGGCTCGTCGCGGAGGCGAAAAAAGCGGGCTATATCTATGCCGATCAGGTCATCCTGCCGGACGAAAAGGGAAGGTATCCCGAGGAGCTGGAAGCGTACCGGACAACCAAGGCCGGCATGGACCTCTTCCTGAGGCCGATCAAGATCACCGACGAGCCGCTGCTGAAGGAGTTCCTCCACCGTCTCTCGGACCGGAGCCTCTACCTGCGATTCATCTCGAAGCGCCGGGATATCCCCCACGAGAGACTCCAGGAACTCGTCGTCATCGATTACACACGGGAGATGGCGATCGTCGCCGTCATTGAAAACGAAGCCAGACAGGAAATCTTCGTCGGCGTCGGTCGCTACTACGTCTACCCCGATCAGCAAATGGCCGAAATCGCCTTTGCCGTGCGGGACGACTACCACAACCGGGGGATCGGGCAAGAGCTCCTCTCGTACCTCACCCTGCTGGCCAAGCGGAAAGGCCTGCTGGGCTTCACGGCGGAGGTCCTTGCCGGCAACGAGCCCATGCTCCACGTCTTCGAGAAGGGAGGCTTCGAGATGCACAGGAGAACGATTGCAGGGCTCGTGGAACTGAAGATGATGTTCAGGCAAACACCGCCGGTCCAATAGCAGGCTGTCGAAAGAGGCCGGAATCGGGACATGGCAACCATTCTGCAGAAAGGAGCTTTCATGGACAGCACACCCATTCCACAGCGATCCTTTGACAAGATCATCGAGGAGCAGATCAAACGGTGGCAGATCGACCAGAAAAAGAAGTACAAGAACCCGATCCGGCCTGTCATCACCCTGTCGAGGCTGCCCGGTGCCCTGGGAAGCAGGCTCGCGCAGAAACTGGCCAAGGAGCTGGACATCGACCTCTTCGACTATGAGATCGTCGAGCAGATCGCAACCAGCGCGAACCGGAGCCAGCGGATCGTGGAATCCCTGGACGAACAGGACCGGTCCATCCTCAACGACTGGATCGACGCCCTGGGAAAGGATCACATGTGGTCCTATCAGTACCTCGACCATCTCACCAAGGTGGTCGGCGCCATCGGCGCCCACGGGTACGCGATCATCGTCGGCAGGGGGGCAAGCTACATCCTCCCGAAGGAGGTGTCCCTGAGGCTGCTTGTCGTCGCGCCCCTGGAGAAGAGAATCCGGAACCTGATGGACCAGTACGGCATCGCCGAAGCGGAGGCGCGCCGGCAGATCCTGAGGACCGACGCGGACCGCAAGGCCTTTATCCAGAAGTACTTCCAGGCCGACATGCTGAACCCGCTGAACTACGATCTCGTGATCAATACGGACAACATCGACCTGGAGCTTGCGGCAAAGCTGGTCAAGGAAACGTTCAATACGCGGCAGTGGTACGACTACAACATCAAGCTGAAATAAGATGAGGGTCCGGGGTTCCGGCGGAATCCCGGACGACTCCCAAGGAAATGCCCGATGAGAAGTCTCGATGCTATTTTCGCCCCGAATGCCATTGCCGTGATCGGGGCGTCCACGACGCCGGGGAAGGTCGGATACGACATCTTCGCCAATATCCTCAAGGGCGGCTACCAGGGCACACTCTACCCTGTCAACCCCGCTGCCAGGTCCATCCTGAGCATGAGAGCCTATCCCTCGGTCAGCGAGATCCCGGATGCCGTGGACCTGGCCATCATCGTTCTTTCGGCCGATGCCACCCTCAAGGCCGTGGAGGAATCCGCGCGAAAAGGCGTCAAGGGGGTCGTCATCGTGTCGGCGGGGTTCCGGGAAGTCGGCAAAAAGGGACTGGAAGCGGAGAACCGGATCGTCTCGATCTGCCGGGAGGCCGGGATCCGCGTTGTCGGGCCGAACTGCCTCGGGGTCATCAATCCTCTCCCGCAGGTGAGCATGAATGCGAGTTTCTCCGCCAGGATGCCCAACCCCGGCAACATCTCCTTCATCTCCCAGAGCGGCGCCCTCTGTACGGCCGTTCTCGACTTCGCAGCGGACCGGGGATTCGGTTTTTCGAAATTCATCTCGATCGGCAACAAGGCGGACGTGGATGAGATCGACCTGCTTCAGTATCTCCACGAGGATGCGGACACGGCCGTTATCATGATCTATGTCGAGGAACTCCGGAAGGGCGCGGAATTCATCTCCGCGGCCCGGCAGGTTACGGCAGGCGACAGACCGACGCCGATCCTCGTGGTCAAATCCGGCAGGACGGGCGCAGGGGCGCTGGCGGCAGCCTCCCACACGGGGGCGCTGGCGGGCACCGAGGCCGTCTATGACGCCATCTTCAAACAGTCGGGAATCATCCGGGCCGAATCGGTCAATGAGCTTTTCGACTTTGCCCATGCCTTTGCCTACAAACAGGAAAGCCCTCTGGGGAAAATGAGGAGAAAGCTGCCGAGCGGCAAGCGGGTGGCCATCGTCACAAACGCAGGCGGCCCGGGGATCCTTGCCACGGACATGACCGTCTCGGCAGACCTCGAACTGGCCCGATTCAGCGAAGAGACCATTGAGAAGCTGGCCATGGCCCTGCCCTCGACGGCCAATCTCCGCAATCCCGTGGATGTCATCGGCGATGCTACGCAAGACCGCTACGAAAACGCCCTGTGGGCGGTCATCCAGGATCCGGGGGTGGACGGGGCGCTCGTGATCCTCACGCCTCAATCCATGACCAACGCCCTGGGGACTGCGGAAGCCATCGTCCGTGTCGCCCGCGGTACGCACAAGCCGATCATCTGCTGCTTCATGGGGGTCGTCGACGTTTCGCCGGGCGTCCGGTACCTCCAGAAGCACGGCTACCCGGTGTATCAGTTTCCGGAAAATGCGGCAAAGGCCATGGGCGCCCTCTACCGTTACGCCGGATGGCTTGACCGAGCCGAACTCCGGGAATCCCCCGTCGCCCACGATAGCGGGCGCGCCGCATCGATCATCTCCGGTTGTCTTGCCGCGGGGAAAACACACATCGGGGAAATCGAAGGGAACGAAATCCTGAAATGCTACGGATTCGACGTCCTGCCGACTCGCCTGGCCGAAAGCGAAGACGCGGCGGTCCTGATCGCCGCCGAGTTCGGCCTTCCCGTGGCCATGAAGATCGTCTCTCCGCAGATCCTTCACAAGACGGATGCCGGCGGGGTTGTCGTGGGAATCAAGAGCGATCGAGAGGTCAGGCAGGCTTTCCGGGACATCGTGAAACGGGCAGCGAGCTACAACCCCGATGCCGTGATCCAGGGTGTTCTCGTGCAGAAGATGTCCCTTCCGGGGGAAGAGGTCATTCTCGGCCTGAACCGCTACGCCATGGGGCCGCTGCTGATGTTCGGCATGGGCGGCATCTTCGTCGAGGTATTCCAGGACGTTGCGTTCCGTCTTGCACCCATCGGAAAGGCCGAGGCGGACGGAATGATCCGGGAGATCAAGAGCTTCAGGCTGCTGTCCGGGTTTCGGGGCAGACCCATGGCCGATCTCGCGGCTCTCGAGAGGGCCCTCGTGAACCTGTCGGCACTCGCCGTCAACCACCCCGAGATCAGCGAGATGGACATCAACCCGATCCTTGTTCACCCTGAAGGAGAAGGGGCGACTGCTGTCGACTGCCGAATCATCCTGAAGAGACCCGGATAACAGCGCGGGGCGCATGGGCAGGCGGCGGCTTTGCATTTGCCCTGGCCCCCGGCCCGGCAGACGGGCTCTCGTCCCCTCGGCGCGGCCGCCTGCATACCTCTCTTCCCAGTGTGAAGGGAAGTATACACGCTTCCGCCTTTCCTCCTTTCCTCCGCCTGCCGCCGTCGATCCAGATTCTTCTTTCATATCGATACCTTATCCCGAATCCATCCGCTGTCGTCTCCCTGGCACGACGGTTGCTCATAGGGGGCGGGCCGCAGGAAGCGGCTCGCTTTCTGAAGAGAGAGACTAGAGGAAGCACCGAAGGAGACGACAACCAATGGCCAACGGCAAGACCGCCATCGTGTTCCCGGGACAGGGATCCCAGCGCCACGGGATGGGCAAGGACTTCTACGAGAGCACCCCCGGGTGCCGACGGATCTACGAGCAGGCCTCCGACGCCCTGGGGTGGGACGTGGCCGCGCTTTGTTTCGGCGAGGACGAGAAGCTCAACCTGACCGCCTATGCCCAGCCGAGCATCGTGGTGACGGAGATCGCCATGCTGAAGGCCATCATCGACCAATACGGCATCACCCCCGACGTGTTCGGCGGTCACAGCCTCGGCGAGTACACGGCGCTGGTGGCCGCGGGTGTCCTGCCCCTCGAGACGGTGCTGCGAATCGTCCACATCCGCGGCAGCCTCATGCAGGAAGCTGTCCCGGTGGGCGAGGGCGGCATGGCGGCCGTCATCCGCAAGGATATCGACACACGGACGATCCGCGAGCTGCTCGCCGATCTGCCCATCGACGTGGCCAACATCAACTCGCCCAACCAGATCGTCATCAGCGGCCGCTCGAAGGCCATGCCCGAGGCCGAGAGACGCCTCGCGAAGGCCCTGGCCGACGAGAACCCCATGCGGTTCGTGGCCCTCAACGTGAGCGCCCCCTTCCACAGCCGCTACATGCACACCATCGAGGAGCCCTTCGAAGGGGAGCTCGCCTGCGTGCGCAGGCAGATGAAGGCCGAAAACGCCGTCCGGGTGACCTCCAACTTCACGGGCGGTTTCCACTCCGCCGACCGGGAAGAGGTCATTGAGCGGCTCGTGGCACAACTCTCGGGAACCGTCCAGTGGTGCGACAACATGAGGGCCATCGCCTCGCAGGCCGACACCGTCTACGAAATCGGTCCCAACCGTCCCCTGCGGGACTTCTTCAAAACGATCGGCGTGACCTGCATCTCGCTGACCACCCTTTCCTCCGCCGAACGGGCCTTCACCGGCAACTGATCGGAAAGGGCCGCCTCCCGCGAGGATCATCCGAACCAGCACGCACTCAAGGAGAGCTCGATGGATTTCCGTCTCAATGAAGACCAGCAGATGTACGTCGACACGGTCCGGCGATTCGTGAAAAACGAGATCCTCCCGAACATTCTGCAGATCGACAGGTCGCACGAATTCCCCTACGGGATCATCTCGAAGGCCTGGGAGCTGGGCATCCTCAACCTGAGCGTCCCGCGGGAAGTGAAGGGTTTCGAGATCGACGCCGTCTCGTCGGCCCTCATCATCAAGGAGCTCTCCTACGGCGACACGGGCATCTCCACCTCGGCCATGTGCAACGACCTGGCCAACACGGTCATCGCCCAGCACGGCAGCGCGAAGCAGCAGAAGGAATTCCTCGGCCCCTACGTCCAGGCGCCCCTGCTGGCCTCCTTCTGCCTCACCGAGCCCGGCGCCGGCTCGGACAATTCCTCCATGAGCGCCTTTATCGCCAGGGGCGCCGACGGCAAATACGTCCTCAACGGCGCCAAGTGCTTCATCACGAACGCCTCCTACGCGAGCCAGTTCACCGTTTTCTGCAAGGTGGGCAAACCCACGGCGCAGCTGCTGGCCTGCTGCATCGTTCCGGCCGAGGAGATGTTTCGCGACGGCAAGCCCAACCTGCCCGCAAAGCCCCGGACGGAGCTGACGGCCAAAGGCGGCGGCCGGATCGTCCTCGGCAAGCCCGAGGAGAAACTCGGCCAGCACCTCTCCAACACGGCCACGGTCACCTTCGAGGACGTCGTCGTCGACGAGAGCCAGATCATCGGCGACCGCCGCCAGGGATTCAAGTACCTCATCGACGTGCTCGACTACGCGCGGCCCATGGTCGCCGCCATCGGCGTGGGGCTTGCCCGGCGGGCCCTCGATCTTACCCTGCAGTACACGCGCGAGCGCAAGCAGTTCGGCCAGCGAATCTGCGACATGCCCGTGGCGCGGGAGACGCTCGTGGCCATGTGGAAGAAGGTGGAGCTGGCGGAGCTGGCTCTCATGAAGGCGGCCGTGAAAGTCCAGGAGCGCGACGAGGACCGCGGCATGTACTCGTCGCTCGCGAAGAACACCGCCGCCGAGGCGGCCCTCTACTGCGCCAACGAGGGGCTGCACCTGCACGGCGGTTACGGCTTCATGCAGGAGTACGAGATCTCAAAGCTCGTCCGCGACGCCCACATCATCGACATCTACGAGGGCGTGCGCGAGGTGCAGCACATGATCATCGGCAGGGAGCTGGTGTAGGCGCGAAGCGCCGGGCACAGGCGGCCATAACAGGCAAGGGGTCATCGATAAGGCAATGCTGTACTTACACGGAATGGGGCACTTCTACCCGGAAAACGTGGTGACCAACCGCTTCCTGAGCGATCTCGACATCGGCTCGAGCGAGGAGTGGATCGTGGAGCGCGTGGGGATCCGCGAGCGGCACACGGTGCTGCCCCTGGACTACATCCGGGAAACGAAGAACCGAGACGTGCGCGCCGCCCAGGAGGCCAGCCTCTACACCAACGGCCAGACGGCGGCCCGCGCGGCCCGCATGGCCCTCGAACGGGCGGGACTTGCCCCCGCGGATATCGGCATGGTGATCTCCGGCAGTTCGGCTCCCGACGTGGCCTCGCCGGCCGAGGCCTCCACGGTGGCCGCGGAGCTGGGGATCGACGTGCCCGCCTTCGACATGAACTCGGCCTGCACAAGTTTCGCCCTGCAGATCCACTTCCTGTCGAACATGAGTGCGGGGGCCCTGCCCCCTTTCATCCTGGTCACTCAGCCCGAGAACCTGACACGCTGCCTCGACTATTCGGACCGCCGGTCGGCATGCCTCTTCGGCGACGGAAGCGCCGCCGCCGTCGTGTCGTCGATCGTGCCGTCGGAGAGGATCGTCGATGCAACGCACTTCGACGCCAAGCCCTCCTGCTGGGACAAGGTGTCGATTCGCCGGACGGGCCACTTCGGCCAGGACGGAAATGCCGTGCAGGGCTTCGCCATCCGCAAGACGACGGACGCCCTGCGCGTCATCCAGGCGGCCAACCCCTCGCTCAACGGCCACCTCAAGTTCGTGGGCCACCAGGCCAACCTCGGCATGCTGAGGACCGTCTGCGAGCGCTGCGGGATCAGCCCCGAGAACCACTGGCACAACGTCGAACTCTTCGGCAACACGGCCACGGCCGGCGCCCCGGGGTCGCTGAGCCTCCACTGGGACGAGCTCGGACCGGGCGACCGGGTCGCCATCGTGCAGGTGGGCGCGGGGCTGTCCTGGGGCCACATGATGCTGACGATAAAGGAGCGGTGATGACCTACCAGGAGTTCATGGAGAGGGGTCATTTCGATCTCAAGGAGATCCTGGCCATCGCCTACGGCAACCTCGTCTCCGACCCGCCGGAGGGCATGGACGCAAAGCTCCCCGCGCCTCCCTTTCTCATGGTCGACCGGATCCTGTCCGTCACGAAGGACAACCGCCACGGGACGATCGTGGCCGAGCAGGACGTCCGGCTCGACGCCTGGTACTTCCAGTGCCACCTGCCGGGGGACCCGGTCCAGCCGGGATGCCTCTGCGTGGATGCCGTCTGGCAGCTCCTGGGCTTTTACTGCCTGTGGCGCGGGGCCCTGGGAACCGGCCGGGCGCTGGGCTGCGGGGAGATTTTCTTCAGCGGCCAGATCCGCCCCTACAACCGGGTGGTGCGCTACGAGGTCAACGTGAAGCGCTTCCA
This sequence comes from Deltaproteobacteria bacterium, assembly GCA_012728915.1. Lineage (GTDB taxonomy): Bacteria > Desulfobacterota > Syntrophia > Syntrophales > UBA2192 > UBA2192. The sequence continues at coordinate 16,912 of JAAYEC010000013.1, forward strand.
GCGGCTCAAGGACTCCGGGGCGAGCATCGTCATCGGAGATGCGAACATCTTCGTCGACAACGAGCCGATCATGACCCTGAAGGACGCCCGGACGGGCGTCTTCCACGGGATCGCCTACCCGGACTATCCGCACAAATCGAAAAACGCCGTCGGCGGCGTGATGGTGAGGGAATAGGGATGAGCGACAAACCGGTGGCCGTCGTCACGGGAAGCGGAACGGGAATCGGCACGGCCTGCGCGCGGGCCCTGGCCCAGGAAGGATTCCGCGTGGGTCTCCACTATCGCAAGAGCGCCGAAAGCGCGAAGGCCCTCCAGGCCGAACTGGAGGATGCCTTCCTGCTTCAGGCCGACCTGGCCGACCTCGAGCAGGTGGAGGCCCTGTTGAGCGCTGTCAGGGAGCAGGCCGGACGCGTCGACGTCCTCGTCAACAACGCGGGCCACTCCGTCAACGCCGACATCCACTCCATGAAGGCAGAGCAGTTCGACGAGCAGCGGGCCATCACGAGGGGGATCTGGTTCCTCACGAAACGGGTGCTTCGCCTGTACATGCTTCGGAAGGGGAGCGGACGCATCATCAACATCTCGAGCGTCGTGGGGCACACGGGCAATGCGGGACAGATCCCCTACACGATGGAAAAGGCCGCGATGGACGCCTTCACGAAGTCGCTTTGCCGCGAGCTTGCGGGCCGCAACATCCTGGTCAACTCCGTGGCGCCGGGTTTCATCGACACGGAGATGACCTCCGTGCTGCCCGGGGAGATCCGCGAGAGGCTCCTGGCGGGCGTGCCGCTGGGCCGCATGGGCCGGCCCGAGGAAGTGGCCGAGGTGGTGGCCTTCCTCGCGACGAAGGGCTCCTACATCACGGGCACGGTGATCCACGTCAACGGGGGGCTTTATGGGGGCTGACCGGGAAACGCGCGAGAGGGTCCTGGCGGCGGTGCCGCAGCAGGCGCCCTTCCGCTTCATCGACGAGATCCTGGAGCTCGACGAGACGCACATCGTCGGGGCCTACAGGTTCCGCGAGGACGAATCGTTCTACCGGGGGCATTTCCCGGGGCGCCCCGTCACGCCGGGGGTCATCCTCGTGGAGGCCATGGCACAGACGGGGGTTGTCGCCTTCGGGCTCTACCTCGTCATGGCCCAGGGCCGCGGGGAGGAGATGTTGAGGGGAGGCCTGACGACGCTGTTCACGGTCATCGAGACCGTGGAGTTTGCGGGCATGGTCATGCCGGGCGAGCGCGTCGTCATCCGGGGGGAGAAGATCTATTTCCGGAAAGGAAACCTGAAAGCGAAGGTCAGCATGGAGAGGGAAAACGGGGAACCCGTCGCAGCGGGCGTGCTGGCCGGCATGGGAGTCAACCTGCAATGAGAACGAGGATTGTGATCACGGGCCTGGGGATCATGGCCCCTAACGGTCATGGCCTTGCCGAATACGAGGACGCCCTCCGCAAGGGACGCTCGGGCATCCGTTTCATCCCGCAGCTCAAGGAACTGGGGTTTGCCTGCCAGGTGGGCGGCGTCCCGCAGGGTTTCGGGAAGCTCCGCTCGAAGTACTTCGACGCCGAGGACCTCCTGTCGGTGAACGACAACATTGGCTACGCCTGCATCGCCGCCGTCGACGCATGGCGCGACGCGGGCTTCACCGTGCCGAGGCCCGACAGCAAGGAGGTGGACTGGGACACGGGAGCCATCATGGGCTCCGGGATCGGCGGCATGGACACGATCGCCGGCCAGGTCGTCCCGAAGGTCAACGAGCATCAGATCCGGCGCATGGGGAGCACCGTCGTGCAGATGGTCATGAACAGCTCCACGAGCGCCAGGATCGCCGGGATGCTCGCCCTGGGCAACCAGGTCACGTCCAACTCGTCGGCCTGCAGCACGGGAAACGAGGCCATCATCGACGCCATGCTGCGCATCCGCCACGGGCTTGCCCGGCGAATGATCGCCGGGGGCTCCGAGGGATCCTCCCCCTACATCTGGGCGGGCTTCGACGCCATGCGGGTGATGTGCCGGAAGTTCAACGACGACCCCGAAAAGGCCTCGCGCCCCATGAGCGCCACGGCGGCGGGCTTCGTGCCCGGCTCGGGCGCCGGCGCCCTGATCCTCGAAGACCTGGAGACGGCGGAAAAACGGGGGGCGAAGATCTACGCCGAGCTGCTGGGCGGAGCCGTCAACTGCGGCGGGCACCGAAACGGCGGATCCATGACGGCGCCCAACCCCGAGAGCGTCCAGCGCTGCATCCGGGCGGCCGTGGCCGACGCGGGCATCACGGTCGCCGACGTGGACGCCGTCAACGGGCACCTGACGGCCACCTTCGCCGACCCCCACGAGGTGAAGAACTGGGCCGTCGCGCTCGAGCGCACGCCGGCAACCTTTCCCTGGATCAACTCGACCAAGTCGCTCGTGGGCCACTGCCTCGGCGGCGCGGGGGCCGTGGAGTCGGTGGGTGTCGTGCTGCAGCTGTGCAAGGGATTCCTTCATCCCTCGGTCAACAGCGAGGACGCGCACCCCGAGATCGCGGCGTTCGCCCCGCGGATCCCGCAGGTTGCCGTCGAGGACCCCGGGGTGAAGATCTTCGCCAAGGCGGGCTTCGGCTTCGGCGACGTGAACAGCTGTATGATATTTAAAAAATGGGCGTAAGGCGCGAGGCATAAGGCGCAGGGCGAAAGGCAAAGGGCTTGCGGAAGGAAGAAGAATGATTTTCCGCCCTGCCGCAGGTCCCGTACCTTTTGCCATTCGCCCTTAGCCATTCTATTGATTGAAGGAGATTGAAATGGACGAGAAGAAGATTTTCCAGGAGTTTTGCAACATCCTCAAGCTGTACACGAAGAACCCCGAGTTGCTCGACACGGCAACGAAGGAGACCCACATCCTCAACGACCTGAAGGTCAACTCGGCGCGTCTCGTGGACGTAGTCATCAAGTGCGAGGACGTCTTCGGCATCTCCATCGACGACGACGAGGCGGACAAGATCCGCACGATCGGCGATGCCGTCGAGATCATTCTGAAGAAAGCGGCGTGAAGAACGGCGATCGGGTGAGAACCGGAAGGCCTCGGTCCACGCGCCCTGTGAAACGCTCCATTTCCCGCGGAGCGGCTTTGGCCTGCCTTCCCCGCTTCTTGCCCTCTCCCCGTCGTCAGCCCGTCTGCGGCCGCGAGGGGAAGAGTCCAGGAGTAAACGAGAAGACCCATGAACGGTAACGCCGACGCGCGACTGGCGGTCCAGTACGTGCTGAGCCGCCTGGCCGCATTTCTCTACGTTCCCCTCGTCGTCCTCGTGATCCGCCTGCTGGGCTACCGGTTCCGAGAGCTGAAGGCCTTCCGCCGGCAGTGCCGGGAGCATTTCTCCCGACACGACGGCAGCTGGCTGATCTGCGCCAACCACCTGACGCTCGTCGACTCGGCCTTCATCGCCTTCGCGATGCTCCCGTGGTGGCGCTATCTCCTGGATTACCGGCGTCTCCCGTGGAACCTCCCCGAGCGGAGGAACTTCAACCGAAATCTCTTCGACACGGCCGTATGCTACCTCATGAAGTGCATCCCCATCACGCGGGGGGGCGACCGCGAGGAGGTCAGGCGGACGCTCGAGACGTGCGACCGACTGCTTTCGACAGGACATGCGGTCCTCGTGTTCCCCGAGGGCGGGCGGTCACGGACAGGGCGGATCGATACGGAGAATTTTGCCTACGGCGTCGGTCGGTTCGTGAAAAATCTTGACCGGATGAAGATCCTGTGTATTTATTTGCGGGGCGACCGCCAGGAGACGTGGAGCGCCTGCCCGAAACCGGGAGACACGTTCTCGATGGCCGTCGAGGTGTTCGAGCCGGAGAGGCTCACAACCAACGGGCTCAAGGCCCAGAGGGACTATGCCGCGCAGATCGTCCGGCAGCTGTCCCGGATGGAGGAGAGGTACTTTGAGAGTAGGGAACGACATCGTCGACTTGACGGACCCCGGCAACAGGGGGAAGAGCAGAGACTCCCGGTATGTCAGCCGGGTGTTCACCCCCGCTGAGCGGAAGCGGATCGAGAGCTTCCCCGAACCCGACGTGCTGCTCTGGTCCCTCTGGGCCGGAAAAGAGGCGGCCTTCAAGGTGCTTGCGAAGAAAAACCCGGCCCTGCCGTTCATCCCCCGCAACTACGAGGTTCACCTAGACGACTACGGGCTCCGGGGGACCTCGACGGAGGCCGGTACCTGCAACCCCCACGTCGAGGGCGCCGTGCTCACGCCGGAAGGGGCCGTCCCGCTGCGGGTTTATCGTCGCTGCACGTACATTCACGCCCTGGCCCTCTCGGAAGGGGAGGAGTTCTTCGATTACGTCTTCTGGCGGGTGGAAGTCCTGCCCGAGCTGAAAGGCGTGGACTCGCTAGAGGTGGAATCGCGCATCGTGCGGGAGGCCCTCAAGCGATGCGTGGCCACGCACCTCGGATGGAACCAGAAGGAGATGGAGATCCGGCGCACCGAGTCGGGCAGCCGACCGGGGCCCCCCAGGCTGTACTACCAGGGGAAACGAACGACGCTGGATCTGAGCCTCAGCCACGACGGCCACTTCGGGGCCTATGCCGTGCTGATGCTCAGCCCCGACGACAGGCCGTCGACATCGGACAAGCCGGAACTCTCCTGCCGGGCGGAGGACGCAACCCTTCAGTGACGGCACATGGAGACTGCATGAAAAAAAGAGGCAGGTCCCCCGGGGTCTGCCTCTTTTCCGTTCCCCCGGCCCGCGGCGATATCACCCCTTCGAGCGCCGTCATCCTACTTCGCCGGCTCCCTCTTGACGCCCCGCGCGTTGTCGATGAATTTTACGGCCAGATCGGACCAGAGCTTGAAGGCGTCCGCGGCGGATCCCCACTTCGAGAACCGCTGTTCGAACTCGGCCTTCCTCTCGTCCACCGCCAGGATCAGGATCTCGTTCGTCATGCTGTCCAGGGCCATCATCTCGACACCCGTCTCGCCGCTCCCCGACCAGCCGCCCGTGGCGCCCTTCTTGACGAGGCTGATGCCTAGCCCGACGGGGATGATCGACGTGACGGCGCTAATGCCGGGCCGGCTCTGCTTGATGTTCGTAATCGCAATGCGGAGCCGGGCTACAGTCGGGCCTGGGTCGGCCACGATCGGGTACTTGTCCTTGAAGGCCGCCACGATCTCCTTGTTGAACGCATCGGCCAGCTCCTTCATCTCCTGGGGATCGATTCCCTTGTAGTCGGACTGGTCGGCCAGGTAAAAGATGACGCTGTCCACCATGAACTTGTCGTACTTCTTCGGATCTACCCCCTCTTTCATCCAGCGCAGCTTGGCCCCGCCCTCGGGCCCTTGCTTCAGCAGGTCGTAGACGGAGGGGTTGCCGAAAAACCCCGAATAACGGATCTCCGCATCCGAAACCCCGGGCCGCGCGAGCAGCAGGGCGAGCGCCACCGTTGCCAGGAGACCGATCGTTGTCCGCATGACATTGCCTCCTCTTCCTTTTTTCCTCCCCCCGTGCGGAAGGGCGTGGTTGCAGCGGGCGCTGATCCCGGCCCCGTTTTTCGATGCCGTCGAGGAACCTTTCCGCAAGTGGCCATTCGTGCCGAAGGGCTCATGGCCACCGGACGGTCAGCCCGCCGGCGGTCCCGGGGATGACGGGGAGCAATCTAGCAGGCTGTTGAAATACTCACAACAAAACTCATTTTACTCTGCTCTTTGAAAGATGGTTGTGCTACAGTTCAGGCATCCCTGAAGAACCCCAGGAGGCTTGCGATGCGCGGGATTGAAGACAA
>JAAYEC010000014.1 GCA_012728915.1 Deltaproteobacteria bacterium
ACATCATCACCAAGCGAGGCGAGGGGAAGCCCAGGGGGGATGCAACCTTCATCGGCGGGAGCTACAATACCTACAACGGCCGCGCCGGCATTCGGGGGTCGGCCGACAAGGTCTACTACGCGCTCAGCGGCGAGGGGCTCACGACGAGCGGCTACCGGGACCGCTCGAAATTCACCACGGAGGGCGCCGGCGGCTCCATCGGCTACAACCCCACCGATGCCCTCGACGTCTCCCTGGGGATCACGTACAACAAAACGGACAACCAGTTTCCGGGCGCCCTGACGGCGGCCCAACTGGCGTCGAACCGCAGGCAAGCCCAGAATCCCGACGACGATGCGAGTTCGAGCTTCTTCGACGCCAACGTGCTCGTCAGGACCGTCCTGGGGTCTTACGGCCGCCTCGACGGCAACCTGATCTACGGCAGGCGGGAGGTGACCTCCAATTTCGCCTCCTTCGCCTCCTTCACGAAGATCGACATCGACACGGTGGGCGCCACCCCGCGCTACATCCTCGAGAAGAAGCTTTTCGGCTTTGACAACAAGCTCACTGTCGGCTTCGACTTTTACCGGGACAAGCTCGAAAAGGACACCTTCGCGGACCGATCGCAGGCTGCGAGGACCTACGAGGCGGATCTGACGCGGCAGACGATGGGACTTTACGCCCGGGACGAGTTCAGCATCCTGAAAGATTTGATCCTGGCCCTCGGCGCGCGGACGGAGCGGGCCAGCATCGACGGCAGCGAGACGAATCTCGGAACGGGGGCATCGGTGTTCGATGCCGAGAAGATCCACAAGGGGACGGCCTGGGAGGGGTCGCTTACGTACCTCTTCGGCGAGAAGGCGAAGGCCTGGGCAAAGTATGCCACGATCTACCGCTTCCCCTCGCTGGACCAGCAGGCCTCGTACTACGCGTTCCCTTTCGACAGCTTCCTGACGGACCTGGAGAAGGAGACGGGCAAGAGCTACGAGGTGGGCACGCAGGTCAGCCCCCTGAAGGATCTGAAACTCGGTCTCACGTTCTACCTCATCGACATGGAGGACGAGATCAGCTATAACCCCGTTACGTTCCGCAACGGGAACCTCGACAAGACACGGCATCAGGGCGTCGAATTCACCCTGGACTGGCAGTTCCGGAAGCTGGCCAGGTTCCTTGCAAACTACACGTTCCAGGAGGCGTACTTCCGCGATGGGGCCAACAGAGACAAAGACGTCCCGCTTGTGCCACACCACATGGCCAATGCGGCCATCGAGGTTTACCTACCCTGGAGCCTCACGCTGCGCCCCGAAGTCCGTTACGTGGGTGAGCAGTACTTCGGCTCCGACAACGACAACAGCTCGACAAAGCTCGACAGCTACGCCATCGTCAATCTCTACCTGAGGTGGCAGCCCGACTGGAAGGCCTTCGGGGTCGCGAAGCCCACGGCCTTCGTGGGGGTCGAGAATCTCACCAACAAGAGCTATGTCCCCGTGGGGTACGAGACCTTCTCGGGGCTCAGTTACTACCCCGCTCCGGAGATCAACTTCCGGGGAGGTATTTCGCTGTATTTCTGATGCGGTGCGGGCGTAAACCGTACCGTGCAGGTGCATTATGAACGTCACGGCATGGAGAAGAGAAGGCCCCGTTGATCTGGGCCTGACTGCAGCCGGGCCGGCGGAGGGCTCCGCCCGGCAGGCGGAGCGCCGCCGAGGCAGGGGCATGATGCCCGGGATCGCCCTGTCTGCGGTTCTCCATGCTGGCATCCTCGCGTTTGTTCTCTATGCCGTGGCGAATCCCTTCGTCGGCTTCCCGACGGCCGGGGACGAGGGGATCGTGCGGGTCTCGCTCGTGACGGTCATGCCCGGTCCGGACAACGGCAACGGGGCGGCGCCAGCCGAGGAGTCAAAAAAGGCACAGGCTCAGGCAACGAAGGCACCGCCTGTCGTTGTCCAGAAGGCCATGGAGAAGACCGTCATCGCCGAGGCGGCCGACCACCGCGCGACCGAACGGCAGACGGCACAGACGAGCATTGCCGTCGTGCCCGCCCCGATACAGGTCGCCTCGGCGTCCGCGGGTCGCGGGTCTGCCGCGGGCGAAGCGGCCCGGGGACAGCGGCAGGCCGGCGCCGCCTCGCAGGACGGCTACTCGGAGGCCATGCCCCGCTACCGGGACAACCGGCCCCCCGCCTACCCGAGCGCGGCGAGGCAGCGGGGCTGGGAGGGCGACGTGCTGATCGCGGCCGAAGTCCGAAGCGATGGTCGTATCGGGACCGCCCGGATCAAGCGGTCCTCGGGATATGCGTCCCTGGACGATTCGGCCCTCGAGGCCGTGCGGGCCTGGCGGTTCGAGCCGGCCAGGCGGATGGGCAGCCCCGTGGATGCCTGGGTCGAGATCCCCATCCGCTTCAAGCTCTCGCCCCGGGATTCTTTTATGTAAGAAGGAGAGTGCCTGCAAGTGTCCTCCCCGCAAGGCTTCCAGGGACACCCGGGCGACAGGGACAAAAATATTGTTGACAGGCGCTCTCGATCGTGTTCTCATGGGGCACTTTTTGGGGGATTCTCCGTAATGGGCAGTTTGAACTTCCGTAATATCGGCTTCGGGTTTCGCTACTATTATTTTTACGGACAGGTCTGCCCGTCGCTGAGGAGGACTTAGGAACCGGAGCATAAGCCAAACCGAAGCCATGGGTAGATCGAAAGACGCCGCCCATGGCTTTTTTTATTTCCCGGGCCATGACGGCGACAGCCATCATGGCCTTATTATTGGGAGGTGGCGGATCATGATCATCGTGATGAAGAAGAGCGCAACGGACGGGCAGATCGACCGGGTCGTCGAGTGGATCGAGTCGGTCGGGTACCGGGCCCACCTGTCCCGCGGGACGGAAAAGACGATCATCGGCGCCGTGGGGGATGCCCGCGGCCGCGAGCAGATCAAATCCGTCGGGCACATGCCGGGCGTGGAGACCGTCGTGCCCATCCTCAAGCCCTACAAGCTCGCAAGCCGCGAGTTCCAGGGTGTCGATACCGTTGTCCGCGTGGGCGGCGTCGGCGTGGGCGACGGCTCCTTCACCGTCATGGCGGGCCCCTGCGCCGTCGAGACGGAGGAGCAGCTCATGGAATGCGCCTACGTGGCGAAGAAGGCCGGCGCCCACATCCTTCGCGGCGGCGCCTTTAAGCCCCGCACCTCCCCCTACAGCTTCCAGGGTCTCGAGGAGGAGGGCCTCAAGCTCCTCAGGAAGGTCCGCGAGCGGACGGGCCTTCCGGTCGTGACCGAGGTCGTGAGCCCCTCCGACGTGGATCTCGTCGAGACCCACGCCGACATCCTCCAGATCGGCGCCCGCAACGTGCAGAACTTCGCCCTGCTGAAGAAGGCGGGCCAGGCCCGAAAACCCGTGCTGCTCAAGCGGGGCATGATGACGACGATCGAGGAGCTCCTCATGTCGGCCGAGTACATCCTTTCCGAGGGCAACCCCGACGTGATCCTCTGCGAGCGGGGGATCCGCACCTTCGAGACGGCCACTCGCAACACGCTCGATCTTTCCGCCGTGGTCGTCCTCAAGCAGCTCTCGCACCTGCCGGTGATCGTGGACCCCAGTCACGCGGCGGGCCACTGGAAGTACGTGCCGCCCCTGGCCCGGGCGGCTGTCGCCGTGGGGGCCGACGGGATCATCGTCGAGGTGCACCCCGAGCCCGAGAAGGCCGTCTGCGACGGGATGCAGTCCCTGAAGCCGGAAAAATTCTACCAGCTCATGGAAGACCTCTCGGTGCTGTCAGCCGCCATGCAGCGGATGGAAAGGGCGCCGTCATGAACCGGATCCGCGTGAACCTTGACAGGCGCCTGAGCGCGAGCTACGACATTCACATCGGGAACGGCATCCTGGACCGCATGGCGCTGATCCTCGCCAAGGGCAACTGGGCGGCGCGCTGGTTCGTCGTCAGCGACGATGCCGTCGCGGGGCTGCACGGCGGGCGCGTGCTCGCCGCGCTGGCCGGGGCGGGGCTCAGGGCCGGGATGCTGACGGTCCCGCCCGGCGAGGGGGCCAAGACCGTTTCGACCTGCCTGGGGCTTGCCGAAGATCTCCTGGAAAGGGATGCCGACAGGGCCTCGGGCCTGATCGCCCTGGGCGGCGGCGTGATCGGGGACGTGACGGGCTTTCTCGCCTCGATTTACATGAGGGGGCTTCCCCTCGTGCAGATCCCCACGACGCTGCTCGCGCAGGTGGACAGCTCCATCGGGGGCAAGACCGGCGTGGACACCGGGGCGGGGAAGAACCTGCTGGGGACGTTTCACCAGCCGAAGGCCGTCTTCATCGACCTGGCGTTTCTCGAGACTCTCCCGCAAAGGGAATTCACAAGCGGTCTGGCCGAGATCGTGAAATACGGCATCATCGAGGACCCGGATCTGCTGGCGGCGCTCGAGGACAACGCCGGGGCCCTGCAGGGACGAAACCCCGCCGTCCTGGAACGGGTCGTCTCCTCGTCGTGCCGGATCAAGAAGGGGATCGTCGAGATCGACGAGACGGAGAAGGGCCTGCGCCGCATTCTCAACTTCGGCCACACCGTCGGCCATGCCGTCGAGACGGAGTCCGGCTACGCCGTCTCCCACGGCGAGGCCGTGGCGATGGGGATGGCAGCCGCCGTCGTGATCTCCGAGCGACTGCGTTACCTCTCCGCCGAGGACCGGGACCGCATCGAGAGCGCCATCGAGCGAATGGGCCTGCCGCGGCGCGTTCCCCGGGACCTTGATGCAGGCGGGATCCTCGCGCGGATGGGGAAGGACAAGAAGAAGGAAGACGGGCGAATCCATTTCGTTCTCCTCAAGAAGCCCGGCATGCCGTTTGTCAACGGCGGCGTGCCGCTCGAACTGGTGAGGGAGACGATCGAGGCGATGCAGACATGAAGCGGAACGACGTTGACGCCATCCGGCGCGCCATCCGGGGCAAGGACCGGGAGCTCGTGAGGCTTCTCAATGAGCGCGCCCGCCTCTCCGTCGAGATGGGCCGGGTCAAGGCAAGCGCCGGGATCGGCGTATTCGACCCGGTGCAGGAGCGCAGGGTCCTGGACGACATCGCGGCCCTCAACGAGGGTCCGCTTTCTGCGGAAGCCCTGGAGAAGCTCTGGTGCGAGATCTTCTCTTCGTCGCGGGCGCTCCAGGCGCCTCTAAGGGTGGCCTGCCTGGGCCCGGAGGGCTCCTTTGCACACCTGGCGGCCCGGGAGCGCTTCGGGAAGAGCGCGGGCCTGTTGCCGCAGGTGACGATCGGCGCCGTCTTCGATGCCGTGGAGAAGAGCAGGTCGGACCTCGGCGTCGTCCCCCTGGAGAACTCGGTCGAGGGGCCCGTGCGGACCACCCTCGAGCGGCTCATCGCGACGCCCCTGGCGATCCGCGCCGAGATCTTTCTCCGCGTTTCCCACTGCCTGCTGTCCAAAGCGGCGGGGAGGCGCATCCGCAGGGTCTATTCCCACCCTCAGGCGCTGGCCCAGTGCAGGCAGTGGCTGGCGCGGCATCTTCCCCTGGCCGCTGCCGTCGAGACGGAAAGCACCTCGGCGGCCGCGCTGCAGGCGCGCGGCGACCGCCATGGGGCGGCCATCGCGAGCAGGCTTGCCGCGGAAATGTACGGGCTGCCCGTCGTCGAGGCGGGGATCGAGGATCACCCGGGAAACACGACGCGCTTCATCGTCATCGGGGCAGGGGCGAACGCCCCGACGGGCCGGGACAAGACCTCCGTTCTCTTCTCCACGCAGCATCGGCCGGGAGCCCTTCACGCGGCGCTTGCGCCCTTTGCGGCGGCGGGGATCAACCTGCTGCGCATCGAGTCGCACCCGGCGCGGGATCGGATGTGGCAGTACCAGTTCTTTGTCGATTTCGAGGGCCACGCGGAGGACCGCGCCGTGAAGGACTGCCTGCGAAAGCTCAAACGCAAGACGGCCTTCCTGAAGGTGCTGGGGGCCTATCCCCGGGAGGCAGGGCCGTCATGATCTGCATCTCCATCGTGCCCGCAACCAACGAGGAGGCCCTGTCCCTGCTGGGCCGGGCCCTGTCCCGATCGGACCTCGTCGAGCTGCGGATCGACCGGATGGACAGGCCGGAGCTCCCGGTGCTCCTGCGTGCCGGCCGGGGGAAGATTATAGTCACCAACCGCCGCCGCGACGAGGGGGGCTTCTTCGCAGGCTGCGAGTCCCGCCGTCTGGAACTGCTGCACAGGGCTGTCGAGCTGGGCGCCCGCCTCGTGGACGTCGAGGCGCGCACGGGCGGCAAGGCCGTGGGAAGGCTTGCCGGTGCGATCCGGTCCCACGGCGGAAAGACGGGGCTCATCGTCTCGCACCACGATCTGGGGGGAACGCCCGCGGCAAAGGTGCTGGCGGGGCGGATGGAGGCCTGCCGGGCCCTCGGGGCCGACGTGGTGAAGATCGTCACCCTGGCGAACCGCGTGTCCGACAACCTGCGGATCCTGGAGATCCTGTCGCAGGCCCGGGATGAAGGCCAGGCCATCATTTCCTTCTGCATGGGTGAACAGGGGCGGCTCAGCCGGGTGGCGGCCCCGCTTCTCGGTTCCTGCATCAGCTACGCGAGTCTCGAGGATGGCGCCGCAACGGCGCCGGGGCAATTGACGGCCGCCGAGATGAGAACCGTTCTGCAGATCCTGAAAGGGGAGGGTGCGCGGTGAAGGAGCGGGTACGGCATTTCGCCCTCTTCGGGAACCCCGTGGGGCACAGCCTCTCGCCGCTGATGATCAACGCGGCCTTCGGCGCCATGGGGATCCGGGCCGGCTACGAGGCTCGCCGCGTGGAAGACCTGGAACCGGCGGTGCGGATGATCCGGGAGAAACCGCTCGACGGCGTGAGCGTGACGTTGCCGCACAAGGGGGCCGTCATGGCCTTCCTCGACGAGGCGGAGGACGACGCCCGCGCCATAGGGGCCGTCAACACCGTGACCAACGAGCGCGGGTGGCTCCGGGGCTCGAACACGGACTGGAAGGGCCTGACCGCGGCCATGGAGGAGCGGTTCCCCCTCGGGGGAAGGACGATCGCCGTGCTGGGCGCCGGCGGCGTCGCCCGGGCGGCCGTCCATGCAATCCTGCGGGCAGGCGGGATGCCGATCGTGTTCAACCGGAGTCGCGACCGGGCCGATTCCCTGGCGAGATGGTTTTCCTGCGAGACGCAGCCCCTGGCCAGGCTGGGCGCGGTCGGCGCCGATGTTCTGATCAATGCGACCCCCGTGGGGATGCACCCCCGTACGGGGGAGTCGCCCGTCGACGCGCGCCTGCTGCCCCGATTCGAGTGGGTCGTGGACACGATCTACAACCCTCTCCAGACGCGCCTCCTCCGCGAGGCCCGGGCCGCAGGCTGCGGGGTGGTGACCGGGCTGTCCATGTTTGTCCGCCAGGGGGCGGAACAGATCCGCACCTGGACGGGGCTCGACCCGCCGGTAGAGCTGATGGAGCGGGTGGTGCGGACCGCCCTGGAGGCGAAGGATCGGCTCCAGGGGCCGGAATAAAGGGAAGAGCGGAAGAGGGAAGATCGGGACGACGAAATGGCCGAGACAAGGGAAATCACGCCCCTGGGGCGCCTCCATGCGGAGGTGCGGGTGCCCGGCTCGAAGAGCTACACCCAGCGCGCCCTCGTCGCGGCGTCGCTTGCCGAGGGGAAATCGCTGCTGCGCAATGCGCTGATCGCCGAGGACACGGATCATCTCGTCGGGGCGCTGCGGCTCCTCGGCGCCCGGATCGTAAGCTCGGGCCAGGACATCATCGTCACGGGAACGGGAGGGCGCATCGAGTCCCCCGGCCGGGAGCTGTACCTGGGCGGCAACGGCACGGCCATGCGGTTTCTTGTCAGCGTCGCCGCCCTCGGGTCCGGCGACGTCACCCTGACCGGGGATGCCCGCCTCTGCGAGCGGCCCCTTCAGCCGCTGCTCGACGCGATCGGAGATCTGGGTGTCTCCAGCACCTGCCTGCGCACCCCCGGGTATGCGCCCGTGACCGTCCACGGGGGGGCGTTGAGGGGCGGGCGTGCGATCTTCCGGGACATCGAGAGCAGCCAGTACGTCTCGTCGATCCTGCTCGCGGCTCCCTGTGCGGCGGGGGATGTGGACGTAGAAATCCGGGGGTCCGCCGTTTCGCGCCCCTACGTGGAGATGACGCTCGCGACGATGAAGGCGTTCGGCGTGCCCGTGGAAAAAATCTCCGAGAACCTCTTTTCCGTCCGCCACGGCCACCGGTACCGGGCGTGCCGGTACGTCGTGGAAGGGGACCTGTCGAGCGCGTCCTACTTCTTTCTCGCCGCAGCCCTGTGCGGCGGAACGGTCCGCGTGGCAAACACGAACTTCTGGACGCACCAGGGGGATGTGCGCTTCCTGCGGTACCTGAAAGAGCTTGGCTGCTCCGTTGCGGCCACGGACCAGTGGATCGAGGTGTCGGGCGGCCGGCTCGCCTCCGGTGACTTCACGGCCTCCATGGAGGACAGCCCCGACATGGTTCCGACGATGGCCGTGCTGGCCGCGCTCCGGCCGGGAAGGACCTTCATCCGCAACGTGGCGCACCTGCGGCTCAAGGAGAGCAACCGGCTGGCCGCCCTGGCGAGCGAACTTGGAAAGACCGGGATCCGGGCCGAGGAGCTCGAGGACGGGCTCGTCATCACGGGCGGTGCGCCGCGCGGCGCCGAGATCGAGACGTACAACGACCACCGGATCGCCATGAGCTTCGCCGTGCTGGGGCTTGTCGCCCCGGGCATGCGGATCCGCAACCCCGGCTGCGTCGGGAAATCCTTCCCCGGCTTCTGGGAAGAGCTCGACAGGCTGCAGGGGAAGACCTGACGCCCTCTTTGCAAAGAGACTGTGTCATCATCGGCTCTCGTCATTGCGAGCGACCGAAGGGAGCGCGGCAATCGTTTCGATACCATCCGTCGCTTCGCTCCTTCGCAATGACATGATGACACAGTCCCAAAGGGGGGACGGAGGGGGTTTTCGTGTTTCTTTCCGGTTTTTTTCCGGAGCCCCTTGCCCTGTCCCCTGGACCCTGTTTGATGAACATCATCCTCATCGGCTACCGCGGAAGCGGCAAGACATCCGTCGGCAGGGAGCTGGCAAAGCTGCTGAACCGGCCCTTGTTCGACTCGGACCGGATGGTCTTTGCGAAGACGGGGAGGACCGTCCGCGAGATCGTCGAGGCGGGAGGCTGGCCCGCCTTCCGCGAGGCGGAGAAGTCGGTCATCGGCGAACTTGCCGCCCTCGATCAGGCCGTCATCTCCCTGGGCGGCGGGGCGGTCCTGGATGCAGACAACGTGGCCGCCCTGGAGAAGCGGGGCATGTTCGTCTGGCTGACGGCCGACGCGCGCACCCTCGCCACTCGGCTGGAAAACGAACAGGACGAAAGCGGGCAGCGGCCGTCGCTGACGGGCGCCGGCGCCCTGAACGAGATCGAGCGGGTCCTGGCGGAGCGCCTGCCCGTATACGAGGCCGTGGCCGATCTGGCTGTCGACACGGCCGGAAAATCTCCCGCCGGCATTGCCGCCGAGATCGCCGCGGCCCTGCCGGAAGGGCGGGAGCATCGAGCGAGGGAAAAGGGGAGGAAGCCGCATGTCCGGTAACACCTTCGGCACGCTGTTCAGGGTCACCACGTTCGGAGAATCCCACGGCCCCGCGCTTGGCGTCGTCATCGACGGGTGCCCGCCGGGTCTCGACCTCTCGGAAGCGGACATCCAGGAAGAGGCCGACCGCCGCAGATCGGGGGGCCATTCCGCATCCACTCCCAGGCGGGAGGAGGACCGTGTCGAGATCCTCTCCGGGGTCTTCGGGGGGAAAACGACGGGAACGCCGATTGCCTTTCTTATCCGGAACCGTGAAGCCGACAGCGGCGCCTATGAGAATCTGCGGGATGTTTTCCGCCCCGGGCACGGGGATTTCACCTATGCGAAGAAATACGGCATCCGGGATCACCGCGGGGGCGGTCGCGCCTCGGGGCGCGAGACGGCGGCGCGGGTTGCGGCCGGGGCCGTTGCCCGGAAACTGCTCTTCCGCGAGGGGATCGAGGTGTTCGCGTTCACGGCCGAACTGGGCGGCATCGCCGCCGCGGTCTTTTCCCGCGAGGCCATTGCGTCCAATCGCCTGCGTTGCCCCGACCCGCAGGCGGCGGCAAGGATGGAGACACGGCTGGACGAGGCAAGACGCGAAGGCGACACCCTCGGCGGCATCGTGGAGGTCCGCGTGACGGGGTGCCCTGCCGGCCTGGGAGAGCCCGTCTTCGACAGGATCGACGCCGACCTCGCCAAGGCCCTCATGAGCATCGGGACGGTGAAGGGCGTCGAGATCGGCGCGGGGTTCGAGGCGGCGCGGCTGAAGGGGTCGCAGTGCAACGACCCCATCGGTCCCGGAGGGTTCAAGACCAATCGCGCAGGCGGGGTCCTCGCGGGGATCACGACGGGACAGGAGATCGTCATCCGGACGGCCTGCAAGCCGATCCCCTCGATCGCCCTGCCGCAGGAGACAGTCGACCTCCAGGGGAGCCCGAGAACGATCTCGGTGCAGGGGAGGCACGATGCCTGCGTCATCCCGCGCGTCATCCCCGTCTGCGAGGCCATGGTCTGCCTGGTCCTTGCGGATCACCTGCTGAGGCAGAAGGCCTGCAAATAAATTCTATTCCATAAAACCCTCTCCCCTGCGGAGACGGTATCATCATCGGCTCTCGCCATTGCGAGCGACCGACGGGAGCGCGGCAATCTCAATCTTTTCGATACCATCCGAGATTGCTTCAGTCGCTTCGCTCCTTCGCAATGACATGGTGACACAGTCTCTACGCGGCAGAGGGCCCGGATGAGGAGGACGACCTTGAGAGGCACGGACAATTTCCCCATCGGCATCATCGGGGGCACGGGCGGCATGGGCCGCTGGTTTGCCGACTTCTTCGAGAAGGAAGGGCACCCCGTCCTCGTCTCGGGGAGGGACCGGGGAGCGCGCCCGGCGGAAATGGCCGGGGCCTGTCCCGTCGTCATCGTGAGCGTACCCATCGGGGCGACGCAGGATGTCATCCGGCAGGTGGGTCCCTGCATGAAGAGGGAATCGCTCCTCATGGACCTCACCTCCCTGAAGGCAGGGCCCGTGCGGGCCATGCTCGAATCGTCGGCATCGGAGGTCATCGGCCTTCACCCGCTGTTCGGGCCGTCGGTTCTCCGCCTGGAAGGGCAGAACATCGTGATCTGTCCGGCACGGGGCGGGAAGTGGCTTCCCTGGGTGCGGGACGTCTTCGGGCGGAAAGGCGCGAAACTGGTGGAGGCCACCCCGGAGCGGCACGACGAGATCATGGCCGTCGTGCAGGCCCTCAACCACCTCGACACGATCGTGATGGGACTGGCCATCCGGCAAAGCGGGCTCGAACGGGAAATCCGGGAATCCTTCTCCACGCCCATCCTGCGGGGCAAGCTGGCCATGATCGACAGGGTCTTCTCGAACCCTCGGCTCCACACGGAACTGATCACGGCCAACCCGCACACCGCGAGGGTGCTTCGCCTGTACCGGGAGGTCCTCGACCGGGTCGGCGAGGTTGCCGTGAAAGGAAGCGCTGCCGACCTGGCAGCGGCCCTTCGACGGTCGGCACCCGGCTGATCGAAGGCCTTGTCGGCGGCACGCGATCTCTGCTATAGGAGAATCACGGCGGCTGAAACGGCCGCGGTGATCGGAGGCGATCGAAACGGGTGAAACGAATTCTGATTGTCGACAACGACGAGACGGCGCGGGCCGCTCTGGCCGCCCTGCTGAGCGGGGAAGGGTACGAGGTTGACGAAGCGGCCACCGAGATCGAGGCCATGCGGCTTGTCGAGCGAAGCATCCCGGACCTGGTCGTTTCCGACCTGTGCGCGCCCGACTGCTTTTGCGTCGGCCTTCTGCACTGGATCAAGGAGCACTATCCCCACCTGGACGTGATCATCGTCACGGCCTTCGGCTCCATCGACTGTGTCGTCAAGACGATCAAGATGGGCGCTCTCAACTACGTCATGAAGCCCGTGAACAACGGGAAATTCCTTGAGATCGTCCGCGATGCCCTGCACCGGCGCGAGCACGAGATCAAGTCGCTGCGGCGGGTCAACGAGCCTTACTGCTACCTTGTCGACGAGGTCATCGGGGTCTCTCGCGCCATGGAGCAGGTTCTCAAAACGGCCCTCCGCGTGGCCGATGTCGACAGCGGCATTCTCATCCACGGCGAGAGCGGCACGGGCAAGGAACTCATCGCCCGCATCCTCCACAACCGCAGCACACACCGGCGCGAGCGCGAGTTTGTCGCCATCAACTGTACGGCCATCCCCGACGAGATCCTCGAGAGCGAGTTGTTCGGGTCCGTCCGGGGGGCCTACACGGGGGCCATCCAGACCCGCAAGGGACTCGTCGAGGCGGCCGACGGGGGGACGCTCTTCATGGACGAGATCGGCGACACCTCTCCGCAGTTCCAGTCGAAGCTGCTGCGGGTCATCCAGGAAAAGGAGATCCGGCGGGTGGGAGAGACGGCGTCGCGCCCCGTCGATGTGCGCATCGTGGCCGCCACGAACCGGGACCTCAAGAAGATGATCGGCGAAGGCGCCTTCCGGGAAGACCTGTACTACCGGCTCAGCGTCATCGACATCGTCATCCCGCCGCTGCGGGAGCGCAAGGAAGACATCCTGCCCCTCGCCGAGTACTTTCTCCAGGATATCAACGGAAGACTCGGGACCGAAGTCGAGGGGATCTCCGCGCGGACCATGGCTGTCCTCATGGCCTACCCCTGGCCCGGGAACGTGCGGGAGCTGCGGAACAGCCTGGAGCGGGCCGCGCTGCTGTCGGGACATAAAATGCTGGAGCCGGAAGACTTTCCCTTAGCACTCGAGCACTACCTCGGGCTTGCAGAGGAGAAGCACCGGGGAGACGAGATCATCCCGCTGAAGGAGATGGAGCGCCGCCATCTGCTCAAGGCCATGCAGAGGTACAACTACAACCAGAAGGTCGTGGCCAAGAAGCTCGGGATCGGTTACACGACACTCTGGCGCAAGCTCAAGGAGTCCGAGAAAGACTTCGGCTCGACCCCCTGACGGCGTGCGCGGAGCGAACATCCGCTTCCATTTTGAAACAATCCCTCCCTCTTGAGATACCCCGCAGGGACCGCGCATCCGCGGTGACCGGCAGTCAATTCCCGCGGGAAAAACAAATCTTCCCCTTTGACATCGAAGGTTTGAGTTGTCCGAGGCCGGTCCGGTCGCGCTGATTTCTGCAGGGCGGATTTTTCCTGGCACAGTCGTTGCCATTCATCGCTCATCCTCGGAAAGGGGCGATGTGCAACGGAATGACGCCTTCCCTCTCCATCTTTGTTTTCCTCCTGCTGGCGGCAGGCTCGGCAGCCCTGATCCTGCTCGTTTCGCATGGCGTCGGGCGGCGTCCGCTGACGCCCGGAAAGGACGTGCCCTACGAGTGCGGCATGCCGCCGGCCGACAGGCCGAGCACGCAGTTCCCCATTCGCTTCTACAAGATGGCCCTGCTTTTCGTTGTCTTCGACGTGGAAATCGTCTTCCTGTACCTCTGGGCTGTCGTGGTCCGCGACCTCGGCGTTTTCGGGCTCGTCGAAATGTTCGTCTTCATCGCCGTCCTGATGGCGGCCCTCGTCTACGTCTGGCGCAAAGGAGACCTGCAGTGGGAATAGAGCGATTCGGCGCAACCACCGTTCTCACAACCAACCTCGACCGCGTTGTCGGCTGGGCCCGGAGGAATTCCCTGTGGCCGCTCACATTCGGGCTGGCCTGCTGCGCCATCGAGATGATCTCCACGGCGGCCGCCCGGTACGACATCGCCCGCTTCGGCATGGAGGTCTTCCGCCCCTCGCCCCGGCAGGCCGACGTGATGATCGTCGCCGGCACGGTGACCCGCAAGATGGCTCCCGCGGTCAAACGCCTCTACGACCAGATGGCGGAGCCGAAGTGGGTCGTGGCCATGGGAGCCTGCGCCTGCTCGGGAGGGCTTTTCCCGACCTACGCCGTCGTGCAGGGCGTCGACACGTTTTTGCCCGTGGACATCTACATCCCGGGCTGTCCCGTGAAGCCGGAGGCGCTGCTCGACGGCCTCATCCGGCTCCAGGAGAAAATCGCCGCCGGGGCGGCGGGGAGTGCGCGATGAACCTCGATACCCTTCGCGCGCGCTTCGGCCCCGCCGTCGGCGCCTCCGTCGTCTTTCGCGGCGAGACGAGCCTCACGGTGGACCGCGAGGCCGTCGTCGCTCTCTGCGAATGCCTGCGCGACGAGGAGGCCCTCGCCTTCGATTTTCTCGCCGATCTGTGCGGCGTCGACCGCCATCCGGCCGATCCCCGCTTCGAGGTCGTCTACCACCTGTACTCGGTGCGACACGGGCATCGCCTGCGTCTCAGGGTCCCCGTCGGCGAGGCGGATCCGGTGGTCGATTCCGTCACGGGCGTCTGGGAGACGGCAGACTGGCACGAGCGGGAATGCTTCGATCTCTTCGGGATCCGTTTCCGCAACCACCCCGATCTGAGGCGCATCCTGCTTCCCGACGATTTCGAGGGGCATCCGCTGAGGAAGGACTTCCCCCTGGAGGGTGACGGCCGGCCGTGAACACCGATACCCTGAGCCTCAACCTGGGCCCTCAGCACCCGAGCACGCACGGCGTTCTGCGCGTCGTCCTCGAGCTCGACGGAGAGACCGTCATCGACGCGCGCCCCGACATCGGCTTCCTGCACCGCGGCATCGAGAAGCTTGCCGAGCACCGCACGTACCACCAGATCATCGTGCTCACGGACCGCCTCGATTACCTGGCGGCCCTGAGCAACAACCTGGCCTACGTCCTGACGGTCGAAAAACTCATGGACCTGGAGGTCCCCCGCCGCGCCCGATACGTGCGGGCGGCCCTGGCGGAGCTGCAGCGCATCGCGAGCCACCTGTTCTGGCTGGGCACGCACGCCCACGACCTCGGGGCCATGACGCCCCTGTTCTACGCCCTGCGCGAGCGGGAAGCCCTCATGGACATCTTCGAAAATCTATCGGGTTCCCGCCTGACGCCGAGCTTTCTGCGGGTCGGGGGCCTTGCCGCCGACATCGACGAGCGGTTCGTCGAGTCCGTGCGGAACTTCACGGACACCTTCCAGGGGCGGGTGGACGAGTACGAGACACTGCTGACGCAAAACCCGATCTGGAGGTCCCGGACGAAAGGGGTCGGCGTCCTCGACGCGGGCCAGTGCATCCGTCTCGGCATCTCGGGGCCCATGCTTCGCAGCGCAGGCGTGCCCCTGGATCTCCGGAAGACGCAACCTTACTCGTGTTATGACGAATTTCATTTTGAAATCCCTACCGGAAAGGCAGGCGACGTCTACGACCGGTACCTCGTCCGCATCCGGGAGATGCGCGAGAGCGCCCGCATCGCCCGGCAGGCCGTCGACGGCCTGCCCGAGGGGCCCTGGACGGCGGCGGGCTCGCCGCCCGTCTTCCCCGCAAAGGAAGACCTGAAGCATAACATCACGGCGGTGATCCGTCACTTCGGGCTGGTCATGGAGGGCATGAAGCCGCCGCCCGGAGAGGTCTACCATGCCGTCGAGTCGCCGCGGGGCGAGCTGGGCTTCTACCTTGTCAGCGACGGTGGGCCGTACCCCGTGCGGCTCAAGGTCCGCCCCCCGTCCTTCGTGAACCTCCAGGGCCTGGTGAAAATGGTCCGCGGCCGTCTCCTGGCCGACGTGGTGGCCGTCATCGGGGCCGTGGACATCGTGCTGGCCGAGGTGGACAGGTAGATAAAGAGGAGGCAAAGGGCGAAAGGCAAAGGGCAAAGGGCGAAAGGCGAAGGGCGGAGAGCGAAAGGACCGGGGTATCGATGAGAAAGGATCTCGTGGGACAGTTTTCGGAAGAGCAGATGGCGGGGGTGGACCGTCTGATCGAGGCCTACCGCAACGTGCCCGGTTCCCTGCTCGTGGTACTCGAGAAGGCGCAGGACATCACCCTGTACCTGCCCGTCAACCTCCAGCGCTACATCGCCGCCGGGATGGGGATCCCCCCGAGCAAGGTCTCCGGCGTGGTGACCTTCTACTCCTATTTCAGCACCGTCCCGCGGGGGCGAAAGGTCATCAAGGTCTGCAGCGGGACGGCCTGCTACGTGAAGCGATCCGGGGAGGTCATGGAGCGGCTCAAGCGGAAGATCGGGATCGAGGCGGGGGAGGTCTCCGCCGACGGGGAATACTCTATCGAAGAGGTACGCTGCCTGGGGGCCTGCGGCCTGGCACCCGTCGTCATCGTCGGCGAGGAGACCTTCGGGCTCATCGACCCGGAGCACGCGGAAGAGATCATCGAAAAAAACGGACAACGGGGTGAACGGTCATGACCATCGACGAATTGAACGAGATCAAGGGCTCTTACATCGACCAGCGCAAACGGGAACTCGAGGAGGGCGTGGTGACCGTCGACGTCCACATGGGCACCTGCGGCATCGCCGCCGGTGCACGCGGCGTCTTCTCGGCCCTTCAAGGGGAGATCGAGCGCCTGGAGATGAAAACCGTGAAGCTGCGCGTCACGGGCTGCGCGGGGCTCTGCAGCATGGAGCCCATGATCACCGTGCACCTGCCCGGACAGGCGCCCGTGAAGTACGGGAAGCTCGACGCCGCGAAGGCCCGGGAGATCTTCTACAGCCATGTCCTCGGAGGCCGCCCGAAGACGGAGTACGCCATCGGGCAGGGGCTGGAGAAACCGCAGAAACGCGTGGAGCTCGGATGATCTCGCCCGTCAGCAAGATCGCCTACTGCGCAAGCCGGACCTGCAGGTTCCGCAAGCCCATCGACGTGCGCGCCCTGCTGGAGAAGGGCCTCGACGAACTCGGGTATCGCGACCGGATCGGCCTCGTGGAGACGGAATGCCTGATCTCCTGCTTCCAGGGGCCCTCCATCATGCTCCTGCCGGGCGGCAAGGTTTTCCAGGTCCTCTCGGAGGAGCGGTTCACGGAGACGCTCAGGGGCCTCATCTCCGAGCCGCAGCTTCCCACCCTGCCGCCCCCCGGCGAGCCCCGCATCGAGCCGGACATCCCGGGGATCGAGCACATCGACTTCTTTGCGAAGCAGAGGCTCATCGTGCTGCGAAACCGGGGGCACATCGACGCCGAGTCGATCGAGGAGTACATCGCCCACGACGGCTACCTCGCCCTGTACAAGGCCCTGACGGCCATGACGCCCGAGGGGGTCATCGAGGAGGTGAAGCTCTCGGGCCTGCGCGGCCGGGGCGGCGCGGGGTTTCCCTCGGGCACGAAATGGGAGGAGGCGAGGAAGTACGCGACCTTTCCGAAATACGTGATCTGCAACGGCGACGAGGGCGACCCCGGCGCCTTCATGGACCGCAGCCTCATGGAGTCGGATCCCCACGCTGTCCTCGAGGGGATGATGGTCTGCGGCTACGCCATCGGTGCCCGCCAGGGTTACATCTACGTGCGGGCCGAGTATCCCCTGGCAATCCAGATGCTGCGAACGGCCATCGACCGGGCGCGCCGGAAGGGTTTCCTGGGCCGCAACATCCTGGGCACGGGGTTCGACTTCGACATCGACATCTATCCCGGCGCGGGGGCCTTCGTCTGCGGCGAGTCGACGGCCCTGATGTTCTCCATCGAGGGAAAGCGCGGCATGCCGCGCATCAAGCCGCCCCGTTCCACCGAATCGGGCCTCTGGGGCCGGCCCACGTGCCTCAACAACGTGGAGACCTTCGCCAACATCCCCCAGATCCTCCTCCACGGGGGCGCCTGGTTCCGGTCCATCGGCATGGAGGATAGCACGGGCACGAAGGTCTTTTCCCTCACGGGGGCCGTAAAAAACGTGGGTCTCGTGGAAGTGCCCATGGGGACGGACCTGCGGACGATCATCTTCGAGATCGGCGGGGGCATACGCGGCAACGCGCACTTCAAGGCCGTCCAGCTGGGCGGCCCCTCGGGCGGGTGCCTCACGGAGCAGCATCTCCACCTGCCCGCGACCTTCGACACCCTCCAGGCCGCGGGGGCCATGATGGGCTCGGGAGGCGTCGTCGTCATGGACGACACGAGCTGCATGGTGGACGTGGCCCGGTTCTTCACGCAGTTCAGCGTCGACGAGTCCTGCGGCAAGTGCGTACCCTGCCGCGTGGGGCTCAAGGTCCTGCTGGGCATGCTGGAGAAGATCATCGTCGGCCGGGGCGAGCCCTCGGACCTGGACCGGCTGGAGAGGCAGGCCGTCCACATCGCCGCCACGTCTCACTGCGGCCTCGGGCAGGCGGCGCCCAATCCGGTCCTGAGCACCCTGCGCTACTTCCGCCACGAGTACGAGGCCCATGTCCGCGAGAAGCGCTGCCCGGCGCTGGTCTGCACGGACCTCATCCGCTTCGAGGTCGATGCGGAGGCCTGCAAGCGCTGCGGCGTCTGCGCGAAAGTCTGTCCCGTGGAGGCCATCTCCTGGCGGAAAAAAGAGCCGGCCGTTCTGAACCGCGACAAGTGCATCCGCTGCAAGGCCTGCATCCGGGCCTGCAAATTCAAGGCGATCCACTAGGTGAATGTCGAAGAACATCGTGTCGCCCGCATTGAGCCTCTGGTTGATCTTTTTCCCCGTCTGGTAGGGGAAACGCTTTGCGATGCAGTTGACGTCGGCCCAGGTCTCATCGAGCTCCACCCCGACGGAGGCTCCCGTGAGCAGGGAGAGGCGCAGCGGCTCGCCCTTCCTGACCCGCTCGGCCACGGCCAGGGGCACCGCCTTGGGGTACCCGCAGGGGGTGAACCCGCTCGTGCCGACGGTCATCCCGTCCCGGATGTGCTTGGCGGCCTCCTCGGCCGTCGTGATTCTGGACAACAGTTCCTTGTTGAAGATACGGCTCTCGATTCCCATCTTGGTCATGCCTCCTTGTCTTGGATTGAAACCGTCAACTCCCCACGTCAGCGGTTACAGATCCTGTGACAGGCCGGTGAAAGAGAAAAATGCGGGGCCCCCGGGGGCCCCGCCTTCCGCGCTAGAAGCCGTCGTTGATGACGCCTTCCTTTTTCAACTGTGCGATCGTCTCGTCGCTGTAGCCGAGCAGCGCCTTCAGGACCTCGTCGGTGTGCTGGCCCAGCAGGGGCGCCGGCGCATAGACCTCGCCCGGCGTCTCCGACATCCGGATGGGCGAGGCAGCGATCCTCATCCTGCCGACGCGGGGCTGGTCGATGTCGACGAGCATCTTGCGGTAGGCGATGTGCGGGTCCTCGCAGATCTGCTTCATGTTGTTGATCGGCGAGTAGGGCAGCCCCTCCTTCTCGAAGATCTCCCCCCACTCCGGCGTGGTCTTCGTCATCATGATCGGGTCGAGGATCCCGTTGAGGGCCTCGCGGTGCCTGGTCCGCAGGGGATTGGTCTTGAAGCGTTCGTCCTCGGGCAGGTCGGGTCTCCCGATCACCTTCGCGAACCGGACAAAAAGGGCGTCGGTGCCGATGGCCGCGATGACGTAGGAGCCGTCCTTCGTCTTGTAGCCCTGGAATGGGGTGATGGATGGGTGTGTCCCGCCGAGGGGGCCCGGAATCTCGCCGCTGATCGTGTAGCGGGCCACGGCGTTCTCAAGGGTGGCGAAGACGCTGTCAATCATGGCCATGTCCACGTGCTGCCCCCGGCCCGTCCGGTCCCGGTGCCGAAGGGCCGCCAGGATCCCGATCGTGGCCTGGAGCCCCGTGAGGATGTCGCCCACGGAGGAGCCCACGCGGCAGGGGGGGCCGCCCTCGGGCCCGGTGATGCTCATCAGACCGCTGTAGGCCTGGGCCACCATGTCATAGGAGGGCCGCTCGGAATACTCGGGCAGTGAATCCTGGCCGAATCCGCAGATGGAGCAGTAGACGATCCGGGGGTTGATCTTCTTGAGGTCCTCCCAGCCGAAGCCCAGCTTGCGCATCGTCGTCGGGCGGAAGTTCTCCACGACCACGTCCGAAATCTTGATCAGCTCCCTCAGGATATCCTTGGCCTTGGGCTGCTTGAGGTTCAGGACCAGGCCCTTCTTGTTGCGGTTCAGGCTGATGAAGTAGCCGCTGTGGTTCTTGTCGTGATCCCCCGCAAAGGGGCCGAACTCCCGGGCGTCGTCGCCGATCGGCGGCTCGATGTGCAGGACCTCGGCGCCGAGGTCCGCAAGGTACATCGTGACAGTCGGAGCCGCCAGCACGTGGCTCAGGTCGACTACTCGGATTCCTTCCAGCGATCTTGACATGTCTTCATTCCTCCTGGGTTTGTGGTCTCCCTGCCCGGATCGTCGATCCGGCGTTTCGGGGGCGAGAGCATCCGCTCCCCCCCTTGTTTTTGCACCCGTCTACACAATTTCGTCTCCCCATTCAAGTGAATATTGGATCACAAACGGTAGGTCGGTCGCGCAAGCAGGCCTCACGCCGCCGGCCGGGCCGTCCCGAAACCCCGACTGCCCGCGGCCTTGGGGGCCGTGTCGGACAAACCCCTACAGGCGTCACCGGATGAGTCCTACATCAGAATCAGTCCGTCTCCGATATTTTTCGTCCCCCCTGCGGTGCTAATACGCGACGAAACAATTCCCCACGTTGGTTGCACCTGTTTTGCCGGCAGGTTGCGTCCTCTCAAACAGAGTCGATCATGTTGACTTGTCCTCGATGCGGCGGAAGAAATTTCTGGCGACTGGCCACGGGGCAACGGCGGTGCGGTCAGTGCGGCCTGACGCGCAAGTTCGACAAGACGTACTGGAACTCCTCCAAAATATCCCCTTACTGGAAGGGGCGCCTCCTGGAGTACTTCTGCCTGGGGGTGCCGGCCTACCGGCTCCGGCATCAGGTGCCGCTGGATCTCAAGACCGTCCAGCGCTGGTTCCGGATCCTGCGGGTCGCCATCTACACGCACGAAATGAAGGAAATGAGGGCGCTTCTGGCCAGGACGGGCAACGGGGCGTCGCTCCCCGGAGAGGGGATCCTGTTCCGGTCGGACTTCTCGGCTGCGAACGGGCGGCTGGCCCTCGGGATCTACAAGGGCAACGGGCGCGTGTTCGCCCTGCCGATCAGCTTTGCCGGAGGGGTGCCGGGTGAGCAGGCCGAGGCGGGGCGTCTCCACGTCTGTGACGAAACCCTGGCGTGCGCGCTCCTCGATATCCGGGGCACCTGCGTCTCCGTCAACGGCGAGAAGGAAACCCGGAAGGGGCGCGAGGTCCCGGGGGACATCGAGGGGTTCTGGGACTTCACCCGGCAGTGGCTCAGGCACTACCGCGGAGTGCCCCGGGCATACTTCCCGCTCTATCTCAAGGAAATCGAGTGGCGGTTCAATCACCGCAGCGAAAACCTCGTCAGGCTCATTCGCAATCTCCTGGACCGGAGGGTCATGGCGGACTCCGGGGCCAATCGCCCAGAGGCCGCGGGGGCGGCGGATCGCCGGGGGATGAAACCGTCGAACGTTCACGCGCGTCGAGGCTGAGCCGGCACGACCGGCATCAGCCCGGGAAAACAGGCCTTTGACGCAAAGGCTGAAGCAAGGAGGAAAAAGATGGCTGAACACCCCCAAATGAAGAAATGGAAGGAGCAGGTCGCCAAGGAGCTCAAGGGCAAGCCCGTGGAGGCGCTCAACTGGGAGACACCCGAAGGGATCACCGTGAAGCCCCTCTACACGGCGGAAGACCTGGAAGGACTGGATTTCGTCAACACCCTCTCCGGCATGGCCCCCTACGTCCGCGGCCCCGTGGCCTCCATGTACGCCAACCATCCCTGGACGATCCGCCAGTACGCCGGGTTCGCCACGGCCAGGGAGTCGAACGCCTTCTACCGGCGAAACCTCGCCGCAGGCCAGACGGGCCTTTCGGTCGCCTTCGACCTGGCGACGCACCGCGGCTACGACTCCGATCATCCCCGCGTGGCCGGCGACGTGGGCAAGGCCGGCGTGGCCATCGATTCCGTCGAGGACATGAAGGTCCTCTTTGACGGGATCCCGCTGGACAAGGTGACCGTCTCCATGACGATGAACGGCGCCGTGCTCCCCATCCTGGCGGGCTACATCGTGGCCGCCGAGGAGCAGGGCGTGAAGCAGGAGCAGCTGGCAGGCACGATCCAGAACGACATCCTCAAGGAATTCCTCACCCGCAACACCTACATCTACCCGCCGCAGCCCTCGATGCGGATCGTCTCGGACATCATCGCCTACTGTTCCAAGAACATGCCGCGCTACAACACGATCTCCATCAGCGGCTACCACATCATGGAGGCGGGCGCCAACTCGGTGCTGCAGACGGCCTTCACGCTGGCCGACGGAAAGCAGTATATCCGGGCGGCCATCGACGGCGGCCTCTCCATCGACGATTTCGCCCCGAGGCTCTCCTTCTTCTTCGGCATCGGCATGAACTTCTTCATGGAGATCGCCATGCTGCGGGCGGCCCGCTACCTCTGGAACAAGACGGTCAGCGAGTTCAGCCCGAAGAACCCCCGCTCCACGATCCTGAGGACCCACTGCCAGACCTCCGGATGGAGCCTCACGGAGCAGGACCCCTACAACAACGTGATCCGCACGACGCTCGAGGCCCTCGCGGCGGCCCTGGGCGGGACGCAGTCCCTGCACACCAACGCCCTGGACGAGGCGATCGGTCTGCCGACGGACTTCTCGGCCCGCATCGCCCGCAACACCCAGATCATCATCCAGGAGGAGTCCCAGATCTGCCACGTGGTGGACCCCCTGGGGGGCTCCTACTACATCGAGGCCCTCACGGGATCCATCATCCGAGAGGCGAAGAAGATCATGGACGAGATCGAGGCCCTCGGCGGAATGGCCCGCGCCATCGAGACGGGCATGCCGAAGCTGCGCATCGAGGAGTCGGCGGCCCGGCGCCAGGCCCGCATCGACCAGGGCAAGGACGTCATCGTCGGCGTCAACAAGTACCGTGTGAAGGACGAGGCGCCCATCGAGATCCTCGAAGTACCCAGCACGGTTCGCGACGAGCAGATCGCCCGGATCAAGGCGACGAAGGCCAAGCGGGACAGCGCCGCCGTGAAGAAGGCCCTCGAGAACATCACGGCGGTGGCCGAAAAGGGAGGAAATCTTCTGGATGCCTCCATCCAGGCCATGCGGGTCCGCGCCACCGTGGGCGAGATCAGCGACGCCATGGAAAAGATCTTCGGCCGCTACGTGGCCACCACCCGGATGATCTCCGGCGTCTACTCTTCCGAATACGGCGAGAGCGACGTGATCAAGGGGCTGCAGAAGCGCACCGAAAACTTCCTGAAGCAGACGGGCCGGCGCCCGAGGATGCTCGTGACCAAGATGGGGCAGGACGGCCACGACCGCGGCATCAAGGTCGTCGCCACGGCCTTCGCCGATCTGGGCTTCGACATCGACATCAGCCCCATGTTCCAGACGCCCGACGAAGCGGCCAAGATGGCCCTCGAGAACGACGTCCACGTCGTGGGGGCCTCGAGCCTCACGGCGGGCCACAAGACGCTGGTGCCCGAGCTGATCAAGAAGCTGAAGGAATCGGGCGCAGGCGAGATCCTGGTCATCGCCGGCGGCGTCATTCCCCCGACCGACTACGACTTCCTCTACAAGGCCGGCGTCGTCGGGATATTCGGGCCGGGGACCTCGATCCCCGACTCGGCCGACAAGGTGCTCACCCTGCTGGAGCAGAAGCACCTGAAGAAGTAGCTGTAACAACCCGTTGCCGGGGGGATGCTCCCCCCGGCAACGCCGCATGACATGACAGGACCGGGGCCGGGACAGGGCGATGCAGAACAAGGGAATCGACTACTACGTTCAGGGGGTGATCGGTCGCAACCGGCTGGTCATGGCGAAGACGATCACGCTGATCGAGAGCATCCTTCCGGAGCACCAGGAGTTGGCCCGGCAGGTCATGGACGCCCTGCTGCCCCACACGGGCAAGGCCGTGCGCCTGGGGGTCACGGGCGTTCCCGGCGCGGGCAAGAGCACCTTCATCGAGAGCTTCGGCATGCTGCTCACGGGGAAAGGGCACCGGGTGGCCGTGCTTGCCGTGGACCCCAGCAGCCCCCGGACGGGCGGCAGCATCCTGGCCGACAAGACCCGGATGGAGAAGCTCTCGGTGAACGAGCAGGCCTTCATCCGCCCCTCCCCCTCGGGTGGCACCCTCGGAGGGGTGGCCCGCAAAACCCGGGAGACCATGATGATCTGCGAGGCCGCGGGCTACGACGTGATCCTGGTGGAGACGGTGGGCGTAGGACAGTCGGAAGTCGCCGTGGCCTCCATGGTGGACTTCTTCCTCGTGCTCATGATCGCCGGGGCCGGCGACGAGCTGCAGGGAATCAAGAAGGGCGTGCTGGAGCTGGCCGACGCCATCACGGTCAACAAGGCCGACGGCGACAACGTCGAGCGGGCCAGGCTCGCCCGGGCGCAGTACGAGACGGCCATGCACCTGCTCTCGCCGCCCTCGCCCGACTGGAGCACGCCGGTTCTGATGTGCAGCTCCCTGACGGGCAGCGGTCTCGAGGAGATCTGGGAGACGGTCCTGAAACACCGGAAGATCCTGGACGGCAAGGGGGAACTGGAGCGCAAGCGCAGTGAGCAGGCGCGCCTCTGGATGTGGGCCCTGGTCAAGGAAGGCCTGGAAGACTGGTTCTCCAAGAACGCCCAGGTGGTCAACCTGCTGCCCCTCATCGAGAAGGAAGTGGTCAGCGGGAAGATCACGGCCACGTCGGGAGCGGCCCGGATCCTTTCGTTTCTCCGAAATTACGACTTAACCGTTACATGAAGACATCAGACAAATCAGGAGGGTCAGGACACATGAAGGTTACCCGTTTGGATCACATCGGAATCGCGGTGAAGAGCATCGCCGAGTCCCTGAAGGTTTACGAGGCGATGGGCCTGAAATCCGTGGGCGTCGAGGAGGTGGCCGAGCAGAAGGTGCGCGTGGCCTTCCTCCCCATCGGCGAGACGGAGATCGAACTGCTCGAATCCACCGCGCCGGACGGCCCCGTGGCCAAGTACATCGAGAAGAACGGCGAGGGCATCCAGCACCTGGCGCTGCGCGTGGACAACCTCGAGGCGGCCCTGGCCGAACTGAAGGCCCAGGGAGTGCGCCTCATCGACGAGAAGCCCCGCTATGGCGCGGGCGGCGCGAAGATCGCCTTCGTGCACCCCCGCTCCACGGGCGGCGTGCTGCTCGAGCTCAGCGAGAGGGAGTAGGCCCCGCAACAACCCATTCGAGACCCCAGGAGGAGAACGGCTGTGACAAATAAGGAAAAGATCGAACTCATGAGGGCCCGCGAGCGGAAGATCGAGCTCGGCGGCGGCGCCAAGGCCCTCGAGAAGGTGAAGGCCACGGGGAGGCTGACGGCCCGCGAGCGGCTCGCCCGTCTCTTCGACGCGGGCACGTTCGTGGAACTGGACAAGTTCGTGGAGCACCGCTGCGTCAACTTCGGCATGGACAAGACGGAAGTCCCCGGCGAGGGTGTCGTGACGGGATACGGCCTGGTGAACGGCCGCACCGTGTTCGCCTTCGCGCAGGACTTCAGCACCATGGGCGGATCGCTTGGCGAGATGCACGCCGCCAAGATCGTCAAGTGCCAGGAGCGGGCCCTGTCGGCGGGTGCCCCCATCGTGGGACTCAACGACTCGGGCGGCGCGCGGATCCAGGAGGCCGTCGACTCGCTGGCGGGCTACGGCCGGATTTTCTACCGCAACACGATGGCCTCGGGCATCATCCCCCAGATAAGCGCCATCATGGGCCCCTCGGCCGGCGGCGCCGTCTACTCGCCCGCGCTCATGGACTTCATTTACATGGTCAACAAGGAGTACGCCCAGATGTTCATCACCGGCCCCCAGGTGGTGAAGGCCGTCATGGGCGAGGAGGTGACAGCCATGGAGCTCGGCGGCGCCATGACGCACAACACCAAGAGCGGGGTGGCGCACTTCGTGGCCGAGAGCGACGAGGACTGCATTGACCAGATCAAGAGGCTCCTGGGCTACCTGCCGCTGAACAACCGAGAGAAGCCGCCCGTTGCCGCCTGCACGGACCCGGTGGACCGCATGGAGGAGAAGCTCAACACGCTCGTCCCCGAGGCCAGCAACCGGCCCTATGACATCAAGCGGATCATCAAGCTGGTCGTCGACAACGGCGAGATCTACGAGAGCCAGGCCCTCTACGCCATGAACATGGTCACCTGCTTTGCACGGATGAACGGCCAGCCCGTGGGGATCATCGCCAACCAGCCGGCCGTGCTCGCGGGGTGCCTCGATATCAACTCCTCCGACAAGGCCTCGCGCTTCATCCGCTTCTGCGACTGTTTCAACCTCCCGATCCTCACCTTCGTCGACGTCCCGGGCTACCTCCCGGGGACGGGGCAGGAGTTCGGCGGCATCATCCGCCACGGGGCGAAGATGCTCTACGTCTACCCCGAGGCGACGGTGCCGAAGATCACGATCGTGCTGCGAAAGGCCTACGGCGGCTCCTACCTCGGCATGTGCTCCGGCCAGACGGGCGCCGACGTGGTCATGGCGTGGCCCTCGGCGGAGATCGCCGTCATGGGCGCCGAGGGGGCGGCCAAGATCATCTTCCGCAAGGAGGACCCCGAGAGCCTCAAGCAGAAGACGCAGGAGTACATCGACAACTTCGCCACTCCCTACCAGGCGGCGCGGCACGGCCTCATCGAGCACGTCATCGAGCCCAGGGAGACGCGGCCCATGATCGTCAAGGCCCTCAAGATGCTCGAGAACAAGAAGGAAGACCGCCCCTGGAAGAAACACGGCAACATTCCTCTCTAGCAGGCTGTTGAAATACTCACAACAAAACTCATTTTACTCTGCTCTTTGAAAGATGGTTGTGCTACAGTTCAGGCATCCCTGAAGAACCCCAGGAGGCTTGCGATGCGCGGGATTGAAGACAA
>JAAYEC010000015.1 GCA_012728915.1 Deltaproteobacteria bacterium
AAACGCGACGTCATGGGACTCTGGGACTAGCAGCCGGGGCCTCCCCGGGGCGAGGAAGCGGGGCAGGGACCGCCCCAACGGGACCAGGTACGCCAGCCCCTGCCCGCCCGTCGAGCGCTCCCGGGAAGCCGGACGCAGGAGGAGGGCGCTCTCCGGCGTGTCGTGCGTGGCGCACGGGCGCTCAAATCACGTTCCATGGCGGTTCGTGATTTCCGGGAGTCCGCTGAAAGGTGCCTCATCACGACGATTTCGCCGGCAGGCTCCCGACCCTGTCACCTCATCCTATCCAGCATCCCCTCGAGCAGCAGGAGCGCCCCCTGCTTGTCCATGGGGCGGTTGTCGTTTCCGCACTTCGGCGAGAGGATGCAGGCGGGGCAGCCCGTCTCGCAGGGGCAGTCGCGGATAAGCTCCAGGGTCAGGCGCGCCACGCGATCCATCAGGCCCTGGGCTTTTTCCGTCAGCCCGATGCCGCCCTCATAGCCGTCGTAGAGAAAGATGGTGGGCTCCCCCGTGCCGGGGTGCCCGGGCGTGGAGAGGCCGCCGATGTCCCAGCGATCGCACAGGATCTCGAAGGGCAGGATGGCGATCATGGCGTGCTCGAGGGCGTGCAGGGCGCCGCCGAAGCTGAGGCCGCGGTCGTGGATGGCGCGCCTGAGCTCGTCGGGAATCGTGAACCACAACCCCGTCGTCGGGAAGCGCAACGGGGGAAGCTCCAGATCCTCCCGCGCGGCGACCTGGTCGTCCCGGATCACCTTGTAGCCCAGGGTCGTCTCGGTGACCTCGAGCTCGCCCAGGCAGAAGATCATCCGGCCCATTCGGCGCATGTCCTTTGTTCCGAGGATCTCCAGGTCGACGGCCTTGATGGCCCGGGTGTAGTAGTCGACATCCCTGCGCTCCACTTCGACGAGACGGTTCTCCGCGTCGAAGCGCCTCACGACGTAACTTTCTCCCTGGTGCAGCAGAACGGCACCGAGGTGCGCTTCCCGGCAGGCCTGGCTCACGTCCATCGTCTCGAGGAGCGCGCCTTCGCAGGTGATGCGGTAGGCGTCGCGGGCGATGTGGTCGAGGCCGACGGCCTCCACGGGCCTTCCCCTCCCCGTGTAGACCCATCCGTGGGGGGTCTCCTTCACGAGCCCCTCGGCGGCCAGCTCCGGCAGGAGTCCGGCGGAGGCCTCGCCGGGGAGGGTGTCCTCCCGCCCGGCGTCGAAGGGCAGCTCTGCCACGGCGCACAGGAGTTGCCCCGAGAGGATGTAGGGGTTCGCCAGGTCGATGATGGCCTGCTCGTGGGGCTTTCCGAAGAAGGACCCGGGGTGCTTCATCAGGTACTGATCGAGCGGGTCCTGGAAGGCCACGAGCACGGCCAGGGCCTCGCGGTTGCGCCTGCCCGAACGGCCCGCCTGCTGCCAGGTGGCAAGGACCGTCCCGGGGTATCCCGAGATGATCACGCAGTCGAGCGAGCCGATGTCGATGCCCACCTCGAGCGCGTTGGTCGACGTCACCCCCGTGAGCAGGCCCCGCTTTAGGGCATCCTCGATCTCCCGGCGCTCCTGCGGCAGGTAGCCCGCCCGGTAGGCGGCGATCTGCCCGGAGAGCGCCGAGCCTGCCTTCGTCGCCTCCTTCGACCACAGGGCGATGAGCTCCGCCATCCGCCTCGAGGCCGTGAAGCACAGCGTCTGCAGGCCCCGCTTCACGAAGTACAGGAAGAGATCCCTCGTCTCCTGGTGGGGCGACAGGGCGCCTGCGCCGTCGAAGAAGGGGTTGTAGAACAGGAAGGTCTTCCCGCCCCGCGGCGAGCCGTCCCCGGAGATGACATCGAAGGGCAGTCCCGCGAGCTTCTCCCCGAACTCCTGCGGGTTGGCCAGGGTCGCCGTGGAGAGGACGAACGAGGGCGAGGCGCCGTAGAATCGGGCGATGCGGCGGAGCCTGCGGATGACGAAGGCCACGTTGGAGCCGAAGACCCCCCGGTAGCGGTGGGCCTCGTCGAAAACGACATAGCGCAGGTTGCGGAAAAATCGTTCCCACTTCGAATGCCAGGGCAGGACGTGATGGAGTTCGTGGGGGTTGGTGAGGATGATCCGCGAGATCTCGCGGATGCGCCCGCGGCGCGACACCGGCGTGTCGCCGTCGTAAACGGCCGCGTCGGCGCGGATGCCCGTGACGCGCTCCATCTCCCTGAAGACCTTCAGCTGGTCGTTGGAGAGGGCCTTCGTGGGGTAGACGAAAAGGGCCGTGGCCAGTCGGTCGCGAGCGAGGGTCTCGAAGACGGGCAGGTCGAACCCGAGCGTCTTCCCCGACGCGGTCGGCGTGCAGAGGATGACGTTGCGGCCCGCGCGGAGGGCCTCGACGGCCCCGCACTGGTGGCTGTAGAGTCGGATGCCCCGGGCGTCGAGGTAGCGGGAGAGGGCTGCCGGCAGGGGCTTGCCGAGTTCCCCGTATTCCGGCTCCCGGGCGGGCAGGACCTCGATGTGGGCGATGCGGTCGCGAAAGCGGGGGCTCTGTCTCAGCGCCTCCAGGGCACTCTCGATCACGGCCGCCACTCCTCGTGGAGCTTCGTGAAAAGGCTCGCCAGCGTCAGAAGATCGCGCCGGTTGTGCTCGACGACGGGAACGAGCGGTCCGGGGTTTCCGGTCCGCATGTAGCACTCGTAGAACTCGGGCACCATGGCGCTCGGCACGTCGTCCACCCTTTCGATGCCCAGGAAGCATCGCTCGAGCGTCGTCAGCCTGCAGTCGGGCACGCAGTCGCGCCAGGCGCGACGCGAGAAGTGAAGGACGTCGAAGTGAGGGCCCTCAAGGTCGGCCCGGATCCCGTAGTAGGCCAGGCGCTCGCGGATGTAGGGGATGTCGAAGGTGCGTCCGTTGAAGGTGACGAAGGCCCGGCGCTCCCCGAGGCGTTCGAGCAGGCCGGCCAGGGCAGCCGGCTCCTCGTCGATGCGCCTCAGCAGGTACTGTTCGACCCCGATTCCCGTTCCCTGGACCCGCGCGAGGCCGAGCAGGATGATGGGTCGCTGAAACATGCCGAGGGTCTCGATGTCGATGAAAACGAAGTCCTCTGCGCTGTGAAAGCCTGACGAGAGCAGGGCCAGCGGGTGCGACTTCCGGAACCACCGGCCGATCCAGTCCGTGAGCTCCGCCGTGTCGCCGGCCTCCACCATGCGCAGGATCTCCCGGGCCTGCCGGCCGAAGCGCGGATGGTCGGCCAGGTCGGCAATCGTCGCATGACCCTGCCGTTTGAGGGCCGCCTCGGTTACCGCGCCGACGCCGTAGAGGAGCTTGAGGTCGGCCAGGATACCGCGCCTGACCGTGTCGGGGTCGACGGTCCGCAGGCGCCCTCCGTCGCGGCTCACGAGGCGCCAGCAGACCCCACGCCCCGTGCGGACCTCCTCGCCGGGCAGGACCTCTTCCAGTTTCCGGCCCCGGTAGCGGCGGAGAAGCTCGCCTTGAAGCCTCCGGGCCTCGTCGAACTCGCGGGCTTCGACCCAGGCGGCGCCGAAGGGCCCTGCCACGGCGGCTGGCTCCCGCCCGGCAACGACGACGCTGCCCGTCCTCTCGAGGCTCTCGCGGAGCCTGCGGCCGATGCGGCTGCCCATCCTCTTGCTCTCGTCGCCCTGATCCATGACGGTTTTCTGTGCCAGAAAAGCCATCCTCCGAGACTCGTGAGTCGCCGGCTTCTCTGCGTCCTCCCGCGGGCCCCCGCCTCGAAATCCCGGAGGAGACCGACGGTGAGGGAGAGACGGCGGGGCCTTCGGCAAAGAGGGCGAGGGGCATGAAGCGGAGGGCGGGCACGGACGACCGGGCCGGCCGTCCCGACGGGGTCGGGGATCTCTTTCGTCCCGGTACCCGACCCCCCGTCCTCGCCGTCCTTTTTTCAGTCCACCGGTTGAAACTCGCTCTTCGCCGCCCCGCAGACCGGACAGACCCAGTCGTCGGGAAGCTTTTCGAAGGGGGTCCCGGCGGGGATCCCGCCATCGGAGTCGCCCTCTTCGGGATTGTAGATGTAGCCGCAAACGATGCACTCGTATTTCTTCATGGCGTGCGTCCTTTCCAGGGTAGTCGGTTCAGGCGATGGAAGTGTATACCCGAAATGCAGGGAAAGCACAAGGCTTCCGGTCCGGGTGGAAGGAGGGCCGGGGCGCGGGATGGAAACCCGCAAGCCCTCATGTCTGGCAGCCCGGGCAATAGAAGGTGCTGCGTCCCGCGATCACGGCACGGAGGATCCTCCGGCGGCACGTCTTGCAGCGCTCCCCCTGCCTGCCGTAAACCCCCAGGTGATGCTGGTATTCCCCGCGGTCTGCATGGAGGTCCATCCAGTCGGAAATCGACGTCCCGCGCGACTCGATGGCCTCCTCCAAGACATGGGCCGTTGCCGCCGCGATCTTTTTCCACTCGGCACGCGAGAGGCCGCCCGCGGGGCGCAAGGGGCTGATGCCCGCCCGGTGCAGGATCTCGCTTGCGTAGATGTTGCCGATTCCGGCAACCGTCTTCTGGTCCATGAGGAACGACTTGACCGGGAGACGCCGCCCGCGGGCCGCGTCGGCGAGGCGTGCCGGGTCGAGCGCGTCGAGCCCGTCAGGCGCCGGGCTCGGAGCCGGGGTGACGCAGAGCTCCACCGTGGCAAAACGCCTCGGGTCCGAGAGGACGATCCGGCCGGCGGGAAAGGTCAGGACCAGCCGCGCATGGGGCGGGATCCGCTCCCCCTCGATCCAGAACAGGCGTCCCGTCATGCGCAGCTGGAAGACGAGGCACCGCCCGTCGGAAAGGACCCAGGCCATCCGCTTGCCGTGACGGCCGACCGACCGTACCGTCCTGCCCTCGAGCGGCCCAAGGCCTTCGAGCTTCGCGTCGATGACGCGCAGGGACAGGATCTCCCGGCCCACGATCACCGGGCGCAGCTGGCGGCACAGGGTCTCGACCTCGGGGAGTTCAGGCATGGGGGGTCACCCGGCGCATGGACGGTACGGACACCGGAACAAGGGACATGAACGGGGTCTCTCCAAACGCCCCTTTACGCCGGCGTTCCATTGCTCGACCACCCCGGATCCCGGGCCGGGGGCTATTCCAGTGGCCCCGTCTGAGCGGCCCCTTTGGACGCGGGCCCCCGGGGCCTCACCCGGATGGTCACTTCCACGGACAGGGACTTCCCTCCTTCGAAGGACACCTCGGGCGGGGTGATCAGCTTTGCCGTCACCGTGGCCGTCGAGCTCACTTTCCGCAGATCGACGGGTTCCGTGGGGATCTGCAGGTCCGTCCCGACGAACCGCTTCGGCACGAGAACGGTGACGTGGGTCGGCTGCACCTCGATGCGCTGCAGCACCACCCCCGGGGGCAGAGTGCCGTCAGAGCGCACATCCACGGGAAAGACCGCGGAGCGCAGCCGCGAGGCATTCACGACGATGCGGGACGGCGATACGCTCACCACGGAAATGTTGGCGGGCGTGCGAATCATGTCGTTGGTCAGTTCGATCTCCTGCCTGCCCTCCCGGACGCCCGACAGGTCCACCGACAACCTGAGGGTCGCAGGATTCAGCAGGTTGAAGGCCTGCTCGGGGCCCGACAGCGTCACCTTGGCCTCGGTGACCTTCGACCCCTCGATGATCCACTGGGGAGAGAGGTTGCGGTACTCGATGGGCAGGGTGAAGTCGCGCCGGACGAGATCCTTCTGATAGCCGAAGGCAACCCACAGCACGGAGGCAAGCAGGATCGCCGTCGCCTTCTCCAGTGGGTTTCGCCTGAACCAGCCCAGGACCCGGCCGGCCTTGCCTTTCGGCATTTTCTTCCCGTAGAGGCGCTCGAGGATCATGCCGAGCTCGGTCGGGCTCTTCAGGACCTCGATCCGCCCGCCGTATGCCACGGAAACGGTGCCCCGCTCCTCCGAAACGACGATGCAGGTGGCATCGGTGCGCTCCGAGAGGCCGAGGGCCGCCGTGTGGCGCAGGCCGAGATTGCCGATCTTCTCCGCATCGGTCGAAAGGGGCAGGTGGCACCCGAAGCGGACGACCCGTCCGTGATCGATGATGATGGCGCCGTCGTGGCCGATGGAGTGAGGGTCGAAGAGGCTCTCCAGCAGGGGCTGGCTGAGTATGCCGTCGAGGGGATTGCCCCCGGAGAGGTGCCGGTCCAGCGGGTCCTCCCCCGGGATGACGATGAGGGCACCCGTGTGCTGCCGGGCCAGCGTGGCGACGGACTGGACGATAATCTCCACCTCTTCGTGGAGCGAGGAGACCCGGCCGCTCTTGCGGAAGCGGCCCCAGGTGGCGATGCGCTCGAAGAACCGCCGGAACTCCTCCTGAAAAATGATCACCATGGCCAGGAGGATGACGGCGAAGAATCCCTGCAGCACCGCCGCCGAAAGGTAGAGCTGGAAGGAGCGGGCCAGGTAGTAGATGATGCCCAAGATGCCGATCCCGACGAGGACGAACCGGGAAGCCGCGTCCCGGAACCAGACCAGGAGGCCGTAGATCATGAAGGCGATCAGGAGGATGTCGAAAAAGTCCTGGATCCGGAAGCTGTGAACAAGGGTCGTGATTTCCATCGTCGTCCGCGTTCGTCTTCTCTGCGTCCCGTTGCCGGCCACACCCTTTCCATGCAAGCCGCGCGCCGAGATCGGCCTCCGGGGACAGATCGGGCGAGGAAAGG
This sequence comes from Deltaproteobacteria bacterium, assembly GCA_012728915.1. Taxonomy (GTDB): domain Bacteria; phylum Desulfobacterota; class Syntrophia; order Syntrophales; family UBA2192; genus UBA2192. The sequence goes on from JAAYEC010000015.1 coordinate 6,636, forward strand.
CTGGGATGTTCGGAATGAGCCGGCCGGGACGGGCTTGTCCGATTGCCGGATGGGATCCCCGCCCGATTTTCCCGTTTATTTAACACATTTTTTCCAAAAGGATAACGCAAAATTACCGGGTTGCCGGGTTGCCGGGGAACGCTTGCCCGGCAAGGGTCTGCGGCCGTTGAAAAGCGGTTTGACCGGCGCCGGAAATGTTGTTATAACCTTGCCCGAAGCAGCCCCCGGAGGAGGACGACGCCGCTTGAAAATCATCCTTGCAGGGTTCAACCTGGATTACGAGACGATCCGGGCATCGCAGTCCTCCAGCCCCGAGCCGGAGCGGTTCACGCCCGAGACGGTCTCGGCGGCCTATGCCCGAATCAGCCGCAACCCCGCGCCCGTCAACGAGCTGCGCGAAGCGGCCCGCCGGGAGGTGGAAAAGGCGCGGCGCTCCAACCAGTCCATCGTCTTCGACATGGGGCACAGCTCGATCGCGGAGCACGCCGTCTTCAACATCGACGTTCTGGGAGTATCGCGCCTGCTCGTCGAGGAGATCGAGAAGTTCCGCCTCTGCTCCTACACGGAGAAATCCCAGCGCTACGTCCTGTTGCAGGACGATTTCGTCGTGCCCCGGGAGGTCCGGGAGGCGGGCCTCGCCGGGCGATTCACGGAGACCGTGAAGGCCCAGAACGAATTCTACCGGCGGCTCTACGAGGGGCTGCTGCCCTGGGTGCTCGCCGAGAACCCCGAGTTGGCCGCCGTCCCCGCGAACCGATCGATGCTGGAGGGCTGGGCCAAGGAGGATGCGCGCTACGTCCTCTGCCTCGCCACGGAAGCCCAGCTGGGAATGACGCTGAATACGCGAAACCTCGAGCTCATGCTCCGCAGGCTTTCCGCCCATCCCCTGGAGGAGGCAAGGGAATACAGCTGGCGCCTCCACGACGTGACGAGGGGAATCGCGCCCTCGCTCGTCCGCTACACGGCGCCCACGGAGTTCGACGGTGCCACGAGGGAGGACCTCCGGACGATCGCCGGCGCGGTCCTCGGGAGGGCGGCAGACCGTCCGGAAGGGCCCGTCGAAGAGGTCCGCCTCGCCTGGGCGACCCCCGAGGCCGACACCCGCGTCGCCGCCGCTCTGCTCCACGGCGCCTCCCGGCATCCCCTGGAGAAGTGCCTGCGGACCGCCGCCGCCCTGTCCGCGGAAGACCGGGCCGACCTTTTCAAGGCCTCCTTCCGCCGCATGAAGGCCTGGGACGCGCCGCTTCGGGAGTTCGAGAACGTCGACCTGCAGTTCGACCTCGTCGTCAGCGCCTCCTGCTTCGCCCAGCTCAAGAGGCACCGCATGGCCACCCTGGTCGCCCAGGACTACGACCCGGCCCTCGGCGTAACCGTGCCGCCCTCCATCGCCGCCGTCGGCATGGAGGCCCCCTTCCGCGACGTGATGGCCCGTACGGAGGAGACCTGCGAGGCAATCCGCCGGGCCGTTCCTGCGGCGGCGCCCTACATTCTGACCAATGCGCACCGAAAGCGGGTCCTGATGAAGATGAACGCCCGCGAGCTCTATCACGTCGCGCGGCTTCGCGCCGACCGTCACGCCCAGTGGGACATCCGCCGGCTCACGGAAAAGATGCTCTCGCTCGCCCGTGAGACCATGCCGCTCACCTTCATGATGGCCGGGGGCAAGGACCGCTTTAGGGAGATCTTCCGGGCCGCCTTCCCGCCCGAATGACCCAGGACGCGATCGGAATGATCCAGTTCAACGCCCTGTCCGCGGTGTTCATCACCCTCTTTGCCGCCGCCGCTTTCACCCGGCTCGCCCTTTCCCGGGCCAACATCGCCCACCTGCGCGCGCACGGGCACATCGTGCCCGACGCGTTCCGTGACGAGATCGACGAGGCAACGCTGGCCCGCATGCGCGACTACACGGTCGAGTCGTCGCGTTTCCACTCGCTCGAGTCTCTCGCAGACGACATCCTCCTGCTGGCCGTGCTGTTCGCAGGTGTCTTCCCGTGGCTGGCCGGCGAGATCGGGTCCCTGGATCTCCACCCGGTCTGGTCGGGCACGCTGTTCTTCGGCATCCTCTACGGGGCGGGCGTCCTGCTCGACATCCCCTTCAGCCTCTACGGAAACTTCGTCATCGAGAAGAAACACGGGTTCAGCACGATCACGCCGGGGCTCTGGCTCGCGGATCTTGTCAAATCGCTCCTCGTCTCCGCCGTCCTGCTGGCGCTGCTGTTCGCGCCCCTCCTGGCGCTGATCCACCGGCTCCCGCAGGCGTGGTGGATCGCCGCCTGGGTCTTCTTCGCCCTGTTCCAGATGCTCATGATCTGGCTCTACCCCCTGGCAATCGCCCCCCTGTTCAACAAGTACGCGCCCGTCAGGGACGAGGCGCTGCGGGACCGCATCCTGGCCCTCGTGGAAAAGGCGGGGCTCAGGGCCGAGGGGATCTTCGAGGTCGACGCGGGGAAGCGGAGCCGGCACGCCAACGCCTATTTCACGGGCCTCGGCCGCTCCAAGCGGATCGTGCTCTACGACACGCTCATTGCCGCCCACAGCCACGACGAGATCGTCTCCGTGCTCGCCCACGAGATCGGCCACTGGAAGCTGCGCCACGTGCTCAAGCAGCTCCTCGCCATGGAGGTCGTGTCCTTCGCGGGCTTCTACCTGGCCTTTCGGCTCATGGAGTCCCCGCTGCTCTACGAGACCTTCGGCTTTTCCTCGCCCCTGCCCTGCGCGGGGCTGCTGCTCGCGGCCGTCGTGTTGAAGCCCGTCGCATTCTTCCTTGCTCCCGCGTGGGCCGCCATTTCGCGCAAGTACGAGCGGGAAGCCGACCTCTACGCCTTTGGGCTCGTCGGATCGACCCGCTTCCTCGCGCAGGCCCTCAGGCGCCTCGCAAAGGAGAACCTGGCCAACCTCCATCCCCACCCGGCCTACGTCGCCTTCTATTCCTCCCACCCGCCGCTGGCGGAGCGCGTGGAGCGGCTGCAGGCGATGGACGGAACCGGCCCGTCCCGACGGCCCCCGAGCGAATCGCCCTGAACAGCCCGGACGGCCGGGGCCCGCACGTCGATGAAGAGGAAAAGCCGGGAACCGGGCTCGGGCGGACAGCGTTCTTGATTTTGATCCGCCAATCGCTACAATGAGCCTCAACGTTCAGGCGAGGTGGATTCCCATGCCGATCTATGAATTTTACTGCCGCAAGTGCAACACGATCTACAATTTCTTTTCCCGGAGCGTGAACACGGAGAAGACCCCCTTCTGCCCGACGTGCAGGAACGTCAAGCTCCAGCGCCAGATGTCGGTCTTCGCGAAAATCTCCGGGAGAAAGGAGGACACGGGCGGGGACGAGCTGGCCGGCTTCGACGAGTCGAAGATGGAAAAAGCCATGGAGATGATCGCACGGGAGGCCGACGGGCTCGACGAGAACGATCCCCGCCAGGCGGCCCGGCTGATGCGGAAACTGACGGACGCCACGGGGCTTTCCCTTGGGCCGAAAATGGAGGAGGCCCTCGCCCGGATGGAGAAGGGGGAAGACCCGGACAGGATCGAGGAGGAGATGGGGGATTCCCTCGGGGACGAGGATCTCTTCTCGATGGCCCGGAAAGCCGTGCGGGGGAAGAGGGGTCTGCGCCCTTCCATCGATGAAAAGCTCTACGACCTCTGAAGAAGCGGGTCATCGCTTGCTCCAGCGCCAGGCTCTGTGACGGCGGGGCCGGGGAGACGTACATCCTCCTGTGCACGAGGCCGGCCACCAAACGCCGGAAGAAAGCCCCCGCGAAGGAACGGACATGAGAAGATTTGCCAGAACCCTGACCCTGGCCTTCAGCGCCGGCGTGCTGGGCGGGCTTGTGAACAGCCTCTGTCTCTGGCTCGCGGTCCGGTACGGCATCACGGCGTTCTTCGGGGTGAGCCTCCCCGCCCCCCTGACGCCGGCCTGGCTCTACCCGCGGGTTGTCTGGGGAGGTATCTGGGGCCTTCTGTTCTCCGTGCCCCTCTGGGAGAAAAACGTCTTCCTGCGCGGCCTGTTCTTCAGCATCGGCCCCAGCCTGGTGCAGCTTTTCGTGATCTTCCCCCTGCGGCTCGGCAAGGGGATGATGGGCCTCGACCTGGGGGCATGGACGCCCGTTTTCGTCATTCTTTTCAATGCCCTCTGGGGCTGGACGGCGGCGGCGTGGATGCGGTGGACGAACCGATGAAGAGCCCTGCCCGGTCAGCCCGGCCCGTCCTCCCGGGGAGTACCCTGTGAATCGCGAGATTCTTTCAGACGTCTTGCGCTGCTGGAACCTCGAACCGAGGGCCGAGCTTCCCGAGGTGCCCCTCGCGGGAAGCCCGGAGCGCTCCCTGTTCAGAACCGTCGTCGAAGATTCGACGGGGCGGCGTCTCGTCCTCGACCGGCTCCACCCGTCGGTCCTGGCCCGGAAGCGTGAAATCGCCTCCTCCCTGGACTATCTCGCCCGGCAGGGGCTGGCCGGCGTCCACCCCTACCTGCGGGCGGCGGATGGGGATTTCATCGTGAAAGCGGCGGGCGGCTTCTGGCAGATCTCCCCGTTTGTCGATGGCGCAGAGCTCATCCGCCCGGGCTACACGCGGGAGGCCTGGAGGGGAGAGGCGCTGGCACGATTCCTTGTGGACCTGGAGGCCGCATCGCGGGGCATCCCCTTCGGTCGTCCGGGGCGGCCCTTTTCGGTTGCCGGGTTCATCCGCGAGTTCGTCGCAAGAATAGCCCGCCACGATCCGGAATGGGCCGAGGCGGTCGGGCCCGCTTACCGCTGCCTGGAGGCAGGCTTCTTTGCCGTTCACGACAGGCTTCCCGCCGGCTTCTGCCACGGCGACCCGCACGCGCTGAACGTGATCTGGGGTGACCGGGACATCCGCGGCGTCATCGACTGGGAGTTCTCGGGGCACAAGCCGCAGGGCTACGACGCGGCGCTGGTCGTGGGCTGCATCGGGATGGAGGATCCCTCGAGCCTGGCGGGGCCGTTCGTCCAGTCGTTTCTCGACGGTCTGCGTGCATCACGCTGCCTCGACGCGGGGAGTCTCGCCGTTTTGCCCGAGTTCGTTCTGGCCCTTCGCTTCGCCTGGCTCTCGGACTGGCTCCGGAAGAAAGACTGGGACATGGTGGAGATGGAGACGGACTACATCCGCCTTCTCCTCGACGGCCGGGACCGTCTCCGCCGGGCCTGGGCCCTCTGAAGGCAAGACAGGAGGAGAGCTTGCCCGGATGCCCCGGGCGGCGCGTGAAAACGATGTCATCCGCGCCTGAATCGTGGTATTCTTCAAACAGAAGGCCGGGGAGGCAGAGGGACCATGGACACCGGGACTCACCGGACGATCACCCTGTCGAGGCAGATGGGCAGCGGCGGCTCGTATATCGGCCGCCTGGCGGCTAGGGAACTCGGGTTTGCGTTCATCGACCGGGAAGTCCTGCGGCTGGCGGCGGAACGTCTCGGGACCGAGATGAGCCAGCTGGAGCACCGGGATGAGCGATCGTCGAGTCTCATCGAAAATCTGCTCCGGGGATTCTTTCTCGGCGCGCCGGAAGTCCCGGCAACCTTTCGGCACCTGAAGCCGCCCGTTTACGACAGGGATCTCTTCTCCCTGGAGTGCCGCATCATGAAGGAGATCGCCGATCGCTGCAGCGCCGTCATCATCGGACGGGGCGGTTTTTTTGCGCTGAGGGACCGCCCGGCGGGATCGGTGACCCGGGTCTTCATCCATGCGCCGCTGGAGTTCAGGGTGCATCGCGTGATGAAGGCGCGGAACATCCCCGAGGCGGAGGCGCGGTCGGCCATCGAGGAGTGCGACCGCGGAAGGTCCCGGTTCATCCGCGACATGACCGGCGTCGAGTGGACCGATGCGAAAAACTACCACCTCTGCATCGATTCCAGCGTCGCGGGGTTCCCGCGGTGCGTGGAGATGATCGTCGGGATGGCCTCGCAACCTGCCGGGAACTGACCGGTTCCCGGCCTCTCAGCAAAAGCGGAGCAGGTCTTCCGGTTTGTCGATGAGCACGTCCGGACAGGCCCGCTCGAGCCTCTCCCGCGGGTGCCAGCCCCAGGTGACGGCCACGGTCCTCACGCCTGCCTCCCTCGCCTCCCGGACATCCCCCGCCGTGTCGCATATGTACAGCGTGCGCCTCGCGTCCATTCCGTAATGCCCCTTGGCGTAGAGGATCTTCTCCACCTTGCTGAAATTGACGTCGGCGCCCAGGACGTCGTCGAAGTACGGCTCGTAGCCGAACCTCGCCAGCATGAGCCGTATCGCGAAGGAGGAGTTCGAGGAGATGATGACGAGGCCGTGGCGCTTCCTGAGCTCCGCCAGCACGCCATCCAGCCCCGCAACGGGCCGGACGCTGTCGTAGTCGAGCGTGGGGGTCACCGCCTTCGAGGCGGCCATGAATGCGTCCACGTCGATGCCCCGCTTCGCGATCGAGCGGTAGAAGTTGTCCTCGAAGAGGTCCAGGAACTCCTCGCGGGTTTCGCTGGGGGGCTTGCCGATGCGCTCGAGGCAGACCTTGACCGAGTGTTCGTAGAGCGCCAGGGAGTCGACGAGCACGCCGTCGAAGTCGAAGAGGAAAAGATTCGTCATGCCGGGCCCCTGAGCAGCCGGCGGAGGGAGGGGCCGCAGGGCCGCTTCGCGACCCCGGCCTCGGTGATGATGGCCGTGATGTAGCGCTCGGGGGTGACGTCGAAGGCGGGGTTGTAGACGCCGACCTTCACGGGGGCCGTCCGGACGCCGTGGAGCTCCCTCACTTCGCCCCCGTTTCGCTCCTCGATGGGGATGCCGCTCCCGTCAGCCATAGAGCGGTCGATGGTGGACAGGGGGGCCGCCACGTAGAAGGGAACCCCGTGCTCCTTTGCGAGGACCGCAAGCGAGTAGGTGCCGATCTTGTTGGCCGTGTCCCCGTTGGCGGCGATGCGGTCGGCCCCGACGATGACGAGGTCGACCTTGCCCTGGGCCATGAGGAAGCCCGCCATGCTGTCCGTGATGAGCGTTGCCGGGATGCGGTCGTGGACAAGCTCCCAGCAGGTGAGACGCGCCCCCTGGAGGACGGGACGCGTCTCGTCGACGAAGACGTGGAGCCTCTTGCCCTCCTCGCGCGCCGCCCGGATCACGCCCAGGGCCGTCCCGTAGCCGGCCGTGGCCAGGGCGCCCGCGTTGCAGTGGGTGAGGACGTTGTCGCCGTCGCGGATGAAGGCCTTGCCGTTCAGCCCGATGCGGCGGTTGATCTCGACGTCCTCCTCGCCGATGGCGACGGCCTCCCCGACGAGGGCCTTTTTCACCTCCGCGATGCCGCCGGGGAGGGTTTCGTCAAAGCGGCGCTGCATCCGCTCGATGGCCCAGAAAAGGTTGCGTGCCGTGGGGCGCGCCTTCGCGAAAGCCTCGCAGAGCCTCGCAAAGGTTCTGCGGGTTTCCGGGACGGATGCCTCGGGAAGCTGCAGGGCGCCCAGGGCGATTCCCATGGCAGCGGCCACCCCGATGGCCGGGGCGCCGCGGACGGTGAGGTCCCGGATGGCCCCGACCACGTCGCGCCAGTCCGTGAGGGTCAGGTAGTGCACCTTGCCCGGCAGGGCCTTCTGGTCGATGAGCACGACGGCGTCGTCGGCCCAGAGGATGGTCCGGATCATGATCCTGTCAGCATCTTCTTGAGCAGGTCGTTGACGAGCTGCGGGTTGGCCTTGCCCCTGGTGATCTTCATCACCTGACCCACGAAGAAGGCGAAGAGCTTTTCTTTGCCGGCCCGGTACTCGGCGAGCTGCGCCGGGTTCTTCGCCATGGCCTCCTCGACGGCCTTCACGACGGCCCCCTCGTCGGTGATCTGGGTGAGGCCCTTTTCCCGGACGATGTCGGCGGGCTTCTTCGAGGATCGATACATCTCCTCGAAGACCTCCTTGGCGATCTTGCCGCTGATGGTCCCGTTCTCGATGAGATTGATCATCTCCGCGACGTGGGCGGGCGAGACGGGGCTGTCCTTGATCTCGCGCTTCTGCTCGTTGAGGTAGCGGAGCAGGTCGCCCATGACCCAGTTGCTGACGATCTTGGGCTGGCCGCAGAGCTTCACCGCTTCCTCGTAGAAGTCGGCCAGGGCCCTCGTCGTCGTCAGTACGCTCGCATCGTAAACGGGGATCCCGTATTGCCCGACGAAGCGGTCCTGCTTCTCGAGCTGCAGCTCGGGGAGCGTCCGGCGGACCTCTTCGACCCACTCCGGCGAGATGAGAATGGGAACGAGGTCCGGATCGGGGAAGTAGCGGTAGTCGTGGGCCTCCTCCTTGCTGCGCATGGAGTGGGTCTGCCCCTGGGCGTCGTCCCAGAGGCGCGTCTCCTGGACGACCTCGCCGCCGCTGTCCAGGATGTAGCTCTGGCGCCTGATCTCGTACTCGATGGCCCGCTGGACGTTTCGGAAGGAGTTCATGTTCTTGAGCTCCGTGCGGGTCCCGAAGGCCTCCTGGCCCTTCGGCCGGATGGAGACGTTGGCGTCGCAGCGGAAGGAGCCCTCCTCCATGTTGCCGTCGCAGATCTCGAGGTACACGAGGATGTCGCGCAGGCGGCGCAGGTATTCGGCGGCCTCCTCGGGGCTTCGCATGTCGGGTTCGCTCACGATCTCGATGAGGGGAACGCCCGAGCGGTTGAAGTCCACGTAGCTCCAGGGGTTGCGTTCGTCGTGAATGAGCTTGCCGGCATCCTCCTCCATGTGGATGCGGGTGATGCCGATCCGCTTCTTTTCCCCGTCGAGCAGGATGTCGATGTGCCCGCGCTCGGCCAGGGGATGGGCGTACTGGGAGATCTGGTAGCCCTTCGGCAGGTCCGGGTAAAAGTAGTTCTTCCGGGCGAAGTTCCCGTAGGCGTTGATCGTGCAGTGGGTGGCCAGCCCCATCCTGATCGTGAACTCCACGACCTTCCGGTTCAGCACGGGGAGGACGCCCGGCATCCCAAGGCAGATCTGGCAGGTATGCTCGTTGGGCCCGGCCCCGAACCGGGTGGAGCAGCCGCAGAAGATCTTCGAGGCGGTCAGGAGCTGGGCGTGCACCTCCAGCCCGATGACGGTTTCGTAAGCCATCAGAGTTTCGGCCTCCTTCGTTCGATTCCGGAATGTCGCTCGTAGGCGTGGGCGACTTGGAGGAGCTTGCCCTCCTGGAAGTGGCCCCCCAGGAACTGGGCCCCGATGGGCAGACCCGCCCGCGTGTACCCGCAGGGCACCGAGAGGCTCGGGATGCCCGCGAGGTTCGAGGAGCTGGTGAAGATGTCCGAGAGGTACATCTGCAGGGGGTCGTCCGTCTTCTCGCCGATCTTGAAGGCGGGCGTGGGCGTCGTGGGGGTCAGGATCACGTCGCAAGTCTTGAAGGCCTCCTGGAAGTCGCGCTTGATCAGGGTGCGGACCTGGGAGGCTTTCTTGTAGTAGGCATCATAGTAGCCCGAGGACAGGGCATAGGTGCCGATCATGATGCGCCGCTTCACCTCGGCGCCGAAGCCCTGCGAACGGGTTTTCTTGTACATCTCCAGGAGGTCGCGGCCGTCGGCGGAGCGGTAGCCGTACTTCACGCCGTCGAAGCGGGCCAGATTGGAGCTCGCCTCGGCCGGCGCGATGATGTAGTAGACGGCCAGGCAGTATTCCGTGTGGGGGAGCGAGATGGGGACGCTCTTTGCGCCCAGGCCCTCGATCACCGCGATGGCGCGCTTCACGGCGGCGTCGATCTCGGGGTCGATGCCGTCGATGAAGTACTCCTTCGGGATCCCCACGGTGAAGCCCCTGATGTCCCTGCCGAGGAAGGAGCGGTAGTCGGGGACCTCCAGCGGCACCGACGTGGATTCCATGGGATCGTAGCCGGCGATGGCGTTGAGCATGATGGCCGCGTCCTCCACGTCCTTCGTGAAGGGCCCGATCTGGTCGAGCGACGAGGCGAAGGCCACGAGGCCGTACCGCGAGACGCGCCCGTAGGTGGGCTTGAGGCCCACGACCCCGCAGAGAGCCGCAGGCTGGCGGATCGAGCCGCCCGTGTCGGAGCCCGTGGCGGCGATGCACTCGTCGGCGGCCAGGGCCGCGGCGGAGCCGCCGCTGGAGCCCCCGGGGATCCGATCGAGGTCCCAGGGGTTGCGGGTGACACCGAACCAGGAGCTCTCCGTGGAGGAGCCCATGGCGAATTCGTCCATGTTGGTCTTGCCCACGAAGACGGCGCCTTCCTCGCGCAGCTTCCTCACCACCGTGCCGTCGTAGGGCGGGATGAAGTTGTGGAGGATGCGGGAGCCGCAGGCCGTGCGGACGCCCCGGGTGCAGTGGAGGTCCTTGAGGGCGATGGGGATGCCGGTGAGCGGCCTGAGGTTGCCCTTGCGGATCTCCTCGTCGGCCCTGTTGGCATCCTCGAAGGCGCTCTCCCTCATGACGGTCGTGAACGAGCGGACCCGCTCCTCGACGGCGTCGATGCGCCGGAAGACGTCCGTGACGATATCGGTGGAAGTGATTTCCCTCTCTCTTATCCTGTCCTGCAACTCGTGGATGGTCAGTTCGTTTAAACCCATCTTGTCTCCAATTTGTCTTTCTCTCCCGAACCCTGTCCCCGGCCCCTTACTCGAGGATTTTCGGCACCCGGAAACAGTTGCCGCTCTCCGAGGGGGCGTTGGCTAGCGAAAGCCCGTGGGGAAGGGACTCGCGGACGATGTCGTCTCGGAAGGCGTTCTGGAGGGCGATGGCGTGCGTTTCGGGCTCGACGCCCGTTGTGTCCACCTCGTTGAGTTTTTCCACGTACAGAAGGATGTCGTTCAACTGCGTGGTGAATCTCTCCTTCTCCTGCTCGCTGAACTCGAGCCTCGCCAGATGCGCCACGTATTCGACCTGGTCCTTTGTGATCTTCAAGGGGTACCTCCCGAAATGGCTGAGGGCCCGGGGCTTGCGGATCGAGGCAGAGGAGACAGGGCGTTTCGTGCCCTGGAGCCCCATGCCACGTGCCTTGCGTCCGTTCTTCCCTTTAGCGTTTTGCCCTGCGCCTTGCGCCTGTCCTATTTCCTGATGCCTGATGCCTTTTGCCCTACGCCTGTCCTATTGGAAACACGTCCAGTAGGGCTTGATCTGGCCGATCACCGACTCGATCGTCCGGTTGATCGACGAGTCGGCTTCGCCCTCGAGGCGCTCCAGGTCCGCCTCGGTCACCCGCGTAGCGCCGCTCATCTCCTCGAGGACGACCTTGATGCCCTCCGTGAGCCCGCCGAGGTGATAGCCGCCCTCGAGGACGACGGCAAACCGGCCCCCGCAGCATTCCTCGGCGATGTCCATGAGCACCCGGGTGAGCATGCCGAACCCGGAAGGCGTGACCTTCATGCCGCCCAGGGGGTCCCGAAAATAGATGTCGAATCCCGCCGAGAGCAGCACGATCTCGGGCATGTACTCGAAGGCCAGCGGCTGCAGCACCCGCCGGAAGATCCGGAGGTACTCGGCATTGCCGGGACCGGTCTTCAGGGGGACATTGACCGTGCAGCCCTGCCCATCGCCCCGGCCGATTTCCTGGAGAGCGCCCGTGCCGGGGTAATAGGGATACTGGTGCGTCGAAAAGTACACGACTCGGGGGTCTTCGTAGAAGGAGTGCTGGGTGCCGTTGCCGTGGTGGAGGTCCCAGTCAACAATGAGGACCCGCTTCATCCCGTGGACCTTGATGGCATGCATCGCCCCGATGGCGATGTTGTTGAAGATGCAGAACCCCGCGGCCCGACTTGCCTCGGCATGGTGGCCCGGGGGCCTCACGAAGGCGAACGCGTTGCGCAGCTCGCCTCTCGCGATGCCATCGATGCAGTTGAGGAAACCGCCCACGGCCAGCTTCGCCACTTCGTAGGACTCGGCGGAGGCCTCCGTGTCGGCGTCGAGGTAGGTGTGGTCTTTCCCCGCCGACTGGGCGATCATTTTCACGTAGGCGTGCTTGTGGATCATCTCGATCTCTTCGTCGAGCGCGACACGCGGTTTCACCTCCGCGAATTTCCCTGTCATCTCGGGATCTTCGAGCATCTTGTAGATCGATTCGAGACGCTTCGGGCTTTCCGGGTGGTAATGGCCGGTTTCATGCCGGAGGTACCGGTAATCTTTTACGATTCCTGTGGCCGATGTCATAGGCACCCCCCAAGGTTGAGATAAGAAGGAATCCTTTATCACACAATCCCTTAAAAATCAAAAGGATTCGCTTGCACAAATGGCCAAAAGCCTTGACAATGACGGATACAAACGCTATTTAGACCAAACTCCGCCGCCTGCAAGGGGGCTTTGGAGCCATTCACCCTCCCCTCAATTCCCTTCCTCATGGGGGGACGCTGTGGGGCTGTTTCCCGGGAGGTGTCTGCCGTGTTCGGTATCGGCATGCAGGAGCTGATCATCATCCTCATCGTGGCGTTGATTTTCATCGGGCCAAAGAAGCTTCCCGACCTGGCCAAGGCGCTGGGCAAGGGGGTCGCCCAGTTCAAGAGCGCCATGGATGACGTGAAGGGCACCTTTGACGAAGGGATCAAGAAGGAAATCGACCAGGTGAAGGATTCCATCCTCTCCGACAGCCCCGGCGCCAAGACGCCGGAGGCGGAGAAACCTGCAGCCCCCCCCGCGCCGGCGGAGGAAACGAAGGACAAGCCGGCATGAGGCTGAAGGCATGCAGCTAACGGCTGAAGGCCCGAGACAAGAGATTCGTTTCTTGCCATAAGCCGTTTGCCTTTTGCCCTTCGCCGTTTTTTTATTATGACCGAACCCGACGAAGACAAAATGCCCCTCACCTCCCACCTGGAGGAACTGAGAAAGCGGCTGGTCCGGAGCATGATCGCCGTGGGCATCACCTTTCTCGGATGCTTCGCATTCAAGGAAGGGATCTTCCGGATCGTGGCCCGGCCCCTGGTCGAGGTCATGCCGCAGGGCTCGCACATGGTCTACACGGGCCTGCCGGAGGCGTTCTTCACCTACATCAAGGTGTCCTTCTACGCGGGGCTGTTCGTGGCCAGTCCCTTCGTACTGTACCAGATCTGGAAGTTCATCTCGCCGGGCCTCTACCCCCGGGAGCGGAAGTTCGTCGCTCCCTTCGTGGCGACCTCGACCCTGCTCTTCGTGGGCGGGGTCTGTTTCGGCTATTTTCTCGTCCTGCCCGCGGCGTACCGGTTTTTCCTCGAGTTCTCCACGGACTTTCTCAAGCCCATGCTCTCCATGCAGGAGTACCTCTCGCTGACGCTCAAGCTGCTGCTCGCCTTCGGGATCATTTTCGAGATCCCCGTGTTCCTCTTCTTTATGACCAAGATCGGTCTCGTGACGCCCCGCAAGCTGGCGCGGATGAGACGCTACGCCATCGTGGTCTGTTTCGTCGTGGCGGCCATCATCACGCCGACGCCGGACGCCTTTACGCAGTGCATGATGGCGATCCCCATGATCATCCTCTACGAGGCCGGCATCGTCGTCTCCAGGCTCGCCATGCGGCGACGCGACACCGATGACCGTGAATCGTCCTGATGGCACCGAGCAACCGTTCTTCTCTCAAGAGAGCCGTCGTCAAGAAAGCCCGCAGGAGCCGGGTCTTTCGGTGGATCTTCTCGTCCATGATCGTCGTGGGCCTCCTTGCGGCCATCGGCTTCGCGGGGTTCCTGGCCTGGCTGATCCACGAGTCCCCCAGCGTCGACACCCTGAAGGACTATCGGCCGAGCACCACGACGCAGGTCTACTCGGACCGAAACGAGCTCATCGACTCCTTCTTCGCCGAGGACCGCCGGGTCGTTTCCATCGCCGAAATCCCCGACGTGGTCATCAAGGCCTTCGTGGCCGGCGAGGATGCGCGCTTCTTTCAGCACGAGGGACTTGACCTGATCGGGATTTTCCGGGCCTTCGTCAAGAACATGATCGCCGGCGAAATCGTACAGGGCGGCAGCACCATCACCCAGCAGGTGGCCCGCTCGCTCTACCTCTCGCCGGAGCGGACCTTCACGCGCAAGATTCGCGAGGCCATCCTCGCGTACAGGATCGACCGCTACCTCAAGAAACAGGAAATCCTCGAGCTCTACCTCAATCACATCTATCTCGGGCACGGGGCCTACGGGATCGAGGCGGCCTCCCAGAGCTACTTCGGGAAATCGGCGCGCAGCCTCACGCTGCCGGAGGCGGCCATGCTGGCCGGTCTCCCGAAGGCGCCCAGCCGGTTTTCGCCCTACGTGAACATGGAGAGGGCCCGGCAGCGGCAGGGCTACGTGCTTACCCGGATGCAGGAGGACGGCTACATCACCCCGGCCGCGAAAGACAGGGCGTTGAAGGAACCCGTCAAGCTCATCTCGTCGAAGCCCCGGGAGAAGGTCGCCCCTTATTTCACGGAGAACGTGCGCCGCTACATCCTCGAGAAGTACGGGTCCGACGCCCTGTACCGCGAGGGGCTCGAGGTCTACACGACGATCAACGTGGAGATGCAGAGGGCGGCCAACGAAGCCGTCGAACGGGGCATCAGGGAGATGGAGACGCGGGAGAAGTTCACGGCGGGCGAGCTGCAGGGGGCTCTTTTGTGCATGGATGCCCGGACGGGCGAGATCAAGGCCATGGTGGGAGGCAGGGACTACAAGAAGAGCGAGTTCAACCGGGCCACCCAGGCCCGCCGCCGCCCCGGGTCGTCGTTCAAGCCTTTCGTCTACACGGCCGCCTTCGACAAGGGGATGACGCCGGCGACGGTCATCCTCGACTCGCCCGTCATCTTCAACGACTCCACCCGCGGGGAATGGAAGCCCCAGAACTTCGAGCACAAGTTCTTCGGGCCCACGACGCTGCGGACGGCCCTGACATTTTCCAGAAACGTGGTGACCGTGAAGCTTCTCCAGGAGCTGGGCCTGGCCTACGTCATCGATTACGCCCACAGCATGGGGATCCATTCGCCGCTCACGAGAGACCTCACACTGGCCCTCGGGACCTCGACGGTGACGCTCCAGGAGATGGTTCGAGGATACGGCGTTCTCGCCAACGGCGGCAAGCGGGTGGAGCCCTACTTCATCCGGAAGATCGTCGACCGCAACGGCCACGTCCTCGAGGAGCAGACCGCGCAGGTGGAACAGGCCATCGATCCCCGTGTGGCCTTTCTGACGACGTCGGTGCTGCAGAATGTCGTCCAAGAGGGGACGGGCGAGCGGGTCAAGGCCATCGGGAGGCCCGTGGCCGGCAAGACGGGAACGACGGATGACTACTTCGACGCCTGGTTCATCGGCTACACCCCCTCGCTCGTGGCCGGCGTATGGGTGGGCTTCGACGCGGAAAAGACGATGGGCCGCTCGGGCGTGGGCGGCCGGGCCGCGGCGCCCGTCTGGCTCTACTTCATGGAGCGGGCCCTCAAGGGGTTGCCCGTGGAGGTCTTTGCGGCCCCCGAGGGGGTTGTCTTCGCCCGCATCGACCCGAAGACGGGCCTCCTGGCCAACCCGGGGACAAAGGACCCCGTCTTCGAGAGCTTCCTCGAGGGGACAGTGCCCCAGGAGCATGCGCCGCCCTCGGGCGACGAGACCGCCGGCGAGCCGGTCAGGCCCTAGGCGGCCACAGGATAAAGGGGTAAGCGCAAAAAAGGCTTGACAAGGGCCGGGTTTTCATGCATAAGGGGCTTCGTTTTTCAACACGGAGAGGATTCATGATCCGTCAGATTCTCGCGGGCATCCCGGTCGTCGTTGTCGTCGTCATCGTACAGGCGGGGACCGCTGCTCGGATTCTCTGATGGAACCATAGAGCAAATCGAGCCGCGGCCCCCGAAAGACCGCGGCTTTTTCTTGCCGGGAAAGCCGCAACGAAAAAACGTTCGCGGCTTTTTTCGTGTCCTGATCCCTATTCTTCATGATTGGAGGAGGTCGTCCCGTGAAAATGAAAGGAACCCAGATTCTGCTCGAGTGCCTGAAGGCCGAAGGGGTGGACGTCATGTTCGGATACCCCGGCGGCTCCGTCATCGACATCTACGACGAACTGCACCGCAACCCGGCCGTCAGGCACATCCTGGTCCGCCACGAACAGGCCGCCGTGCACGCCGCCGACGGATACGCCCGCGCAACGGGGAAGGTCGGTGTGGCCCTGGCCACCTCGGGCCCGGGGGCCACGAACACCGTGACCGGCATCGCCACGGCGAACATGGATTCCATTCCCATCGTCGTGTTCACCGGGCAGGTCCCGACACACCTGATCGGCAACGACGCCTTCCAGGAATGCGACATCACGGGGATCACCCGGCCCTGCACCAAGCACAACTACCTCGTTCGCAATCCCGACGAACTGGCCAGCACGATCCGTGAAGCCTTCCACATCGCCCGCTCCGGACGGCCCGGCCCGGTGCTCGTCGACCTGCCGAAGAACGTCATCGCCGCCGAGGTGGACTACGATCCGGCCAGGATCAGGATCAACGCGACGAAGCT
The DNA here is from genome assembly GCA_012728915.1 of Deltaproteobacteria bacterium. GTDB lineage: Bacteria > Desulfobacterota > Syntrophia > Syntrophales > UBA2192 > UBA2192. Next base: position 22,980 of record JAAYEC010000015.1, read on the forward strand.
GTCGCTGCCCTCCAAGCCGTCTCCCAAGAAATACGTGCAGCTGCTCGAGATGCTCCGGGCCTCGAGACGCCCCCTGCTGATGACGGGCGGCGGGATCCTGCTTGGAAAGGCGACGGACGAGCTGCGGTCGTTTGCGCGGCGGGCAAAGCTCCCCGTCACGTCGACGCTCATGGGTCTCGGGGCCTTCCCGGGCTCGGACCCCCTCTTCCTGGGGATGCCGGGGATGCACGGCACGTACTTCGCCAACATGGCGATCAGCCACTGCGATCTTCTCATCTGCATCGGCGCCCGCTTCGACGACCGGGTGACGGGAAAGATCGACACCTTCGCGCCCAACGCCCAGATCATCCACATCGACGTGGACCCCTCGTCGATCAACAAGAACATCGTCGTGGATCTGCCCATCGTGAGCGACGCCAGGGGCGCCCTGGAGAACATCAACCGCCTGCTCAAGGACAACAACTACACGGCGACCGACGCGGAGCGGAAGGACTGGTTGGACGAGATCGCGGGATGGAAGAAGAAGGCCCCCCTGTCCTACTGCCAGGATGCGCAGCACATCAAGCCCCAATGCGTCGTCGAGACCCTCCACGAGCTGACGAAGGGCAAGGCCATCATCACGACCGAGGTGGGGCAGAACCAGATGTGGGCGGCCCAGTTCTACCGCTACGACGACCCCAACACCTTCATCTCCTCGGGCGGCCTCGGGACGATGGGCTACGGATTCCCGGCGGCGATGGGCGTAAAGCTCGCCTTCCCCGACCGGATCGTCGTGGACATCGCCGGCGACGGGAGTATCCAGATGAACATCCAGGAAATGGCCACGTGCATGCAGTACGGCATCCCCGTGAAGATCGTCCTGCTCAACAACGGCTACCTCGGCATGGTCCGGCAGTGGCAGGAGCTCTTCTATGAGAAGCGATACTCCAACACGGACATGACCTTCCAGCCCGATTTCGTAAAGGTCGCCGAGGCCTACGGATGGCAGGCCCTGCGGGCGACGAGGCCCGATGAGATCAAGGCCGTCCTCGAGCAGGGGCTCTTCACCGACCGGCCCTGCCTGATGGACTTCCAGGTCGCCCGCGAGGAGTGCGTCTACCCCATGGTGAGACCGGGGGCCTCGATCAGCGAGATGACGCTGGGGACGCGGGAGATGACGAATTAGGGCCGAAGGCCCCGGCTCAGGGCACAAGGCGAAAGGCTAAAGGCAGAATGAACCGGTTTCCTGCCCTTACGCCATACGCCTGAAGCCATTTGCCGAAACCAGTGCAGGGAAAAGCGACAGACCGGCGATGCGAACCCGACAGCTCGCGGCCGGACGAATATCATGACCAAAGGAAGGCGCGGAAGCATGGAAAAGAGAGAAAACGTCATATCCCTTCTCGTACACAACAAGCCCGACGTGCTGGCCCGGGTGGCGGGAACGCTTGGCGGCAAGGGGTACAACATCGAGTCCCTGTGCGTGGACGCCACGGCCAACCCCGAGATCTCGAAGATCATCCTCACCACGATCGGCACGAAGGCGACCATCCAGAAGATCGAGGCGCAGCTCGAGCGGCTCATCGACGTGATCAGGGTGGAGAACCTCACCGACGTGGAGACGGTCAAACGGGAGCTGGCGCTCATCCGGATGAACCTCACGGCGGACAACAAGAACGAGCTGATCCGGACGGTCAACAGGCTCAACTGCAAGATCCTGACCTTCAACTCGGACCACTGCGTCCTGGAGTTCAGGGGAACCAAGGCCGAGGTCGACCGGGTGCTGGAGACCCTCAAGCCGCTGGGCCTCGACGATATCGCCCGCACGGGCATCGCCGCCCTGGAGCGGAAAAACTGAAGACGCCGCGGAAGGCCGTGTCCTGCATCCCCCGTCCGCAGGACGAGAGGGGGGATTTGCCCTTTTTCGGCCCTTGCGTCGCACGCAACCCATCAAACCCAACTCGAACGAAGGAGGAACCCATGTCAAAGCTCAACATCGGCGGGGTGGTCGAAGACGTCATCACCTCTGAGGAGTTCACCCTGGAGAAGGCCCGCGAGGCCCTCAAGAACGAGGTGGTGGCCATCGTCGGCTACGGCGTCCAAGGACGGGGCCAGGCCCTGAACCTGCGCGACAACGGGATCAACGTCATCGTCGGCGAAGAGTACAACACGAAGAAGGCCGAGGAGGAAGGCTGGGTGCCCGGCAAGACCCTCTTCCCGCTCATCGAGGCGGCGCAGAGGGGAACGATCATCCAGTACCTCATGTCGGATGCCCAGCAGAAGTCACTCTGGCCCCGGCTCAGGCCGACCCTCACCAAGGGCAAGGCGCTCTACTTTTCCCACGGCTTCTCCATCGTCTACAAGGAACAGACCGGGGTCGTCCCGCCCGCGGACATCGATGTCATCCTCGTGGCTCCCAAGGGCGCCGGACGCACCGTGCGCGACAACTACCTCGCGGGAAGCGGCATCAATTCGAGCTACGCCGTCTTCCAGGACGCCACGGGGCGCGCCCTCGAGCGTACGCTTGCCGTCGGCGTGGGGATCGGTTCGGGGTACCTCTTCCCGACGACCTTTGAGCACGAGGTCTGGAGCGACCTGACGGGGGAGCGCGGTGTGCTGATGGGCGCCATCGCCGGCCTCATGGAGGCGCAGTACAACCTCTTCCGCAAGCACGGCCACAGCCCCAGCGAGGCCTTCAACGAGACCGTGGAGGAACTCACCCAGAGCCTCATCCCGCTCATCGCCCAGAACGGGATGGACTGGATGTACGCCAACTGCAGCGCCACGGCCCAGCGCGGGGCCCTGGACTGGAAGAACCGCTTCCGCGATGCCGTCGCCCCCGTGTTCGACGAACTCTACGAGCGGGTGAAGTCCGGCAAGGAGACGGAGATCGTGCTGACAACGGGCGCGGCCGCCGATTACCGCGACAAGCTGGCCAAGGAGCTCGAGGTGATGCGCAACTCCGAGATGTGGCAGGCCGGCGCCGTGGTCCGCTCGCTGCGGCCGGAGCGCCGCAAGAAATAGAACGTACAGAAGGTGAGAAGGTAAGAGGGTAAGAAGGTTCGAAGTCGGGGATTCTCCCTGTGGTCTGACCTTCTTACCCTCTCAACCTCTTACCCTCTCGCGGAAGGGGGAGGGAGCCAAAGGTTGACCCTCCCTTTTCCGTATGGCATATGGAAGGCATTCCGCAAGCACAAGGGAGGGAACCATGCGAAGTGACCTGATGAAGAAAGGCGTGGAGAGGGCGCCCCACCGCTCCCTCTTCAAGGCCATGGGCTACACCGACGAGGAGATCGCGCGCCCCCTGATCGGGGTGGTCAACTCCTACAACGAGATCGTCCCCGGCCACATCCACCTGCGCACTATCGCCGAGCAGGTCAAGGCGGGCATCCGCATGGCCGGCGGCACCCCCGTCGAATTCCCCGCCATCGGCGTCTGCGACGGGATCGCCATGGGGCACGTGGGCATGAAGTACTCGCTGGCGAGCCGGGAGCTCATCGCCGACTCCGTCGAGGTCATGGCCGTGGGCCACCCCTTCGACGGCCTCGTGCTCATCCCCAACTGCGACAAGATCATTCCCGGGATGCTGATGGCGGCCCTGCGGCTCAACATCCCGGCGATCTTTGTCAGCGGCGGGCCCATGCTCGCCGGGAAGCTGCGCGGCAAGCCCGTCGACCTCATCACCGTCTTCGAGGGCGTGGGCGCCGTCAAGTCGGGGAAGATGACCGGGCGGCAGCTCAAGGAGCTCGAGGACTGCGCCTGCCCGGGCTGCGGTTCCTGCTCCGGCATGTACACGGCCAACACGATGAACTGTATGACCGAGGCCCTCGGCCTGGGGCTGCCCGGAAACGGGACTATCCTGGCGGTGGACTCCGCGCGGATACGCCTGGCCAAGGAAGCGGGCATGCGGATCCTGGAGCTCATCAGGAAAAACATCCGGCCCCGGGACATCGCAACACCGGCGGCCTTCAAAAACGCCATTGCCGTCGACAACGCCCTGGGCGGCTCGACGAACACCGTCCTTCATCTGCCGGCCGTTGCCCACGAGGCGGGGATCCGGCTCGACCTGGAGCTCTTCAACCAGATCGGATTCAAGACCCCCAACCTCTGCAAGCTGAGCCCCGCCGGATCCCACCACATCGAGGACCTCGAGGCGGCGGGAGGCGTGCAGGCCGTCATGAAGGAGATCAGCAAGCTCGGCGTGATCGACGGGAAGGCAATGACCGTTTCCGGGGCCACAGTCGCGAAGAACCTCAAGGAGGCCAGGGTCTGGGATTATTCGGTCATCCGCCCCGTCAAGAACCCCTACAGCCCCGACGGCGGCCTCGCCGTGGTAAAGGGGAACCTCGCCCCCGAAGGCGGCGTCGTGAAACGCTCCGCCGTGGCCCCGGCCATGCTCGTCAACGAGGGCCGCGCCCGCGTCTTCGACAGCGAGGATGACGCTATCGAGGCCATCCTGGGCGGGAAAATCAAGCCGGGAGACGTCGTCGTCATCCGGTACGAAGGGCCCAAGGGCGGGCCCGGGATGCGCGAGATGCTCGCCCCAACCTCCGCGCTGGCCGGTATGGGTCTGGCCGAGTCGGTGGCCCTCCTGACCGACGGGCGGTTCAGCGGCGGCTCCCGGGGAGCAGCGATCGGTCACATATCCCCCGAGGCGGCAGAGGGCGGTCCCATCGCGCTCGTGAAGGAAGGTGACCGCATCTCCATCGATATCCCGAAGCGCAGGATCACGCTCCGGGTGAGCGCGGAGGAGCTCAGGCGGCGAAAGAAGGCCTGGAAGCCCCCGAGGCCGAAGGTCCAGTCGGGCTACCTGTCCCGGTACGCAAGCCTCGTCACCTCCGGGAGCACGGGAGCCATCCTGAAAGACAGGGTTTGATCAAGGAAGGGGAGCCGATAAGGCTCCCCTTCCTTGTAGAAAGTGAGAACGTGAGAGGGTAAGAAGGTCGGAACGTTTTGCAGACATTGGGCAGCTTCCGTTTTCCAACCTTCTCACCTTCTTACCCTCTTACCGTCGGTGTTTCAATGCTCCCCTCCACCCTGCGCGCGATCGCACTTTCCCTCACGGGGGTACTCGCCTTGATGTTCTTCCTGCAGTCGCGACTCGTCTATTTTCCGGACGGGCAGATCGTCGCCACGCCGGCTGACCGGGGATTGGCCTACGAGGAGGTCCTGTTCGAGGCGGCCGACGGTGTGCAGCTTGCGGCCTGGTACGTGCCGTCGGAGGCGGGCCGGGGCGTCGTCCTCTTCAGCCACGGAAACGGCGGCAACATCTCCTACAATCTCCCCTTTGTCGAGATCCTGCACCGTGTGGGACTCTCCACGTTCCTCTATGATTACCGCGGCTACGGCCGGAGCGAAGGGCAGCCCTCCGAAGAAGGAACCTACAGCGATGCGGCCGGGGCCTGGCGATACCTGACGGAGATCCGCAAGATTCCCGCCGGACAGGTCTTGCTCTACGGACAGTCCCTCGGCGGGCCGATCGCCGCAAAGCTCGCCCGGGAGAAAACCTCCGCAGCCCTCATCCTCGACTCCTCCTTCACGAGCTTTGTCGACATTGCGGGGCATCACTACCCGTTTCTGCCCGTGCGGTGGCTCGCCCGCTTCGATTACAACACGCTCGAGCACGTCCGCCACGTCCGGTGCCCCGTGCTCGTCATCCACAGCCCCGATGACGAGATCGTGCCCTTCGGCCAGGGGGTCGCCCTCTACGAGGCGGCGCCGGGGCCGAAAGCCTTCGTCAAGCTGCGCGGCGGGCACAATGACGCCCTCTTTATGTCAGCCGGTGCGTACCGGGAGGGAATCGACGGGTTCCTGAAGAAAATCGGACGGTAGCGGTCGGGAGGGCGGCACTTTTCGTGCGTGACCGACAGGCATACCGATCTCCCCGAAACGGATCATCCGGGCCGGGGCCGCCTTCCGGTTTCTCCTGCACCTGTTCATCCGCTTCAATCTCCGGCACTGCAGTCGATTGCCGCGACGGAGAAAAACCGGTGGCATCCTTGCGGAAAATCGTGTACATTATTCACGCTTGTTGTTGCGCTTGGCCCCCACCCCAAAATGACAGAAAGGTCCCGGAAATGAGAGCGAAACCGATCCTCATCGCATCCCTGGCGACATGGCTATGCCTTGTCGCCCTGGCCGGCTGGTCCGCGCCGCCGTCGTCGGTGGAACAGGTGCCGCGCCTGTCGAACGAAGACGTCCGGAACATGCTCGGGAAGCCCGATGTCGTCATCGTGGACATCCGCTATATCAAGCAGTACGAAGAAAGCGACAGGCATATCCCCGGGGCGGTCTTCACCCAGCCGGACAAACTCGACGAATTCGTCAAAAACCATCCAAAGAAGGACGCCACTTACGTCCTCTACTGAGCCTGACCCCAGGAGTACACGGCCGCCCGGGTGGCGGTTGAGCTTTACAAGCGGGGATACACGAAGGCCTACACGATCGAGGGCGGATGGAACGGATGGGTCAAGGCGAACTTCCCCACGGAGCAGAAAGAGGTAACCTCGGCGAAAAACTGTGTCCTGTGCCACACGGCCATGACCCCCGGGATCGTGGCGGACTGGAAGCTGAGCAAGCACAGCCAGAAGGGGGTCGATTGCGCCGTCTGCCACGGCGACAAGCACTTCTCCCTCCAGACGGTCGCCCTGGCCGAGGTCCCGACGCCAGAACGCTGCGCCTACTGCCATGGCCCAAAGGTCAAGGAGTTCAAGGACGGCAAACACGCCAAGGCCTGGGCCTCCCTGAAGGCCATGCCCACCTTCCACATGCAGCCCATGGCGTTGATGGACGGCATGAAAGGGTGCGGGGGCTGCCACAAGATCGGCACTAAAACAGACAATGAAATCAAAGAGTTGCGCAAACAGGGCGGCCAGTTCGGGGTCGCCTCCTGCGACGCCTGTCACACCCGGCACGTCTTCTCGAGGAAGGAAGCCCTGCAGCCCCAGGCCTGCCGGACCTGCCACATGGGCATCGACCACCCCCAGTGGGAGATGTATTCCTCCTCTAAGCATGGCGTGCGCTACCTGCTGAAGCAAGCGGGCGTCCTGCCCGAGAGCGCCGCAGCGCCCACCTGCCAGAGCTGCCACATGACGGGCGGCAACCACGCCGTGCGGACGGCCTGGGGGTTCGTGGCCGTCAGGCTCCCCATGCCCGAGGACAAGAAGTGGGCGGCTGACCGGACGACGGTCATCAAGGGTCTTGGTGCTCTCGACCCGTCGGGAAAACCGACGGCGCGCCTCGGCGTTCTCAAGGACCTGGACATCTTCCGGACCACCCAGGAGGACTGGCAGAAGGAACGGGACCGGATGTTTGCCAACTGCCGTCAGTGCCATTCGTCCAACTTCGCCAAGGCCGAACTCGAGAAGGGCGACCAGATGATCCGCGAGGCGGACCGGCTGCTCGCCGAGGGGATCGAGATCGTGGCCGGCCTCTACCGGGACAAGATCATTGCCAGGCCGGCCCATTACGCCTACCCCTATCCCGATCTGCTGGCCTTCCACGACGCCCCGACGTCGATCGAGCAGAAGCTCTACCTCATGTTCCTGGAACACCGGATGCGGACCTTCCAAGGCACCTTCCACGCCAACCCCGACTACGCCCTCTGGTACGGATGGAGCAAGATGGTCTCGGACATCACGGAGATCCGTAAGATGGCGGCCGACCTGAGGAAGGAGAAGAAAGCGGAAAGGCGATAGAGACGGAGACCCGCTGAGAACGCCCCCCGATTCGGGCATTGCCGGCGGGCGCCGGGATATCCTGGGGGACGGGGGTGAATCCCGCCGAAACGAGGCGCTTCCCGCCGGAAGCGCCTTTCGCTTTTTCCCTCCCTTTACAAACATTCGGGGCGGCCCCATATTGGACGTGTGTAAGGGCTTTGACCATGAGCAAGAGCACTGGGATCATCGCCGCGTTCCTTGCCGTTTTGTTGCTGAGCTGCCAGGGCACGGAAACGGGGGCCATCGAGGAGAAGAAACCCATGACGAAGGAAAACGCAGCCACGGGGGTCGCCACCTTTGCGGGCGGCTGTTTCTGGTGCACCGAATCGGATTTCGAAAAGGTGCCGGGGGTCGTGAGGGTCATCTCGGGGTATACGGGCGGCAAGAAAGAGAACCCCACCTACGAGGAGGTCTCCAGCGGCTGGACAGGCCACGTGGAGGCCGTCCAGGTCCACTACGACCCGGGCAGGATTACCTACGAGCAGCTCCTGGATGTCTTCTGGAGGCACATCGACCCGACGGACACAGGCGGGCAGTTCGTCGACCGGGGCTCCCAGTACCGCAGCGCGGTCTTTTACCACGACGAGGAGCAGAGGCGGCTCGCCGAGGCCTCGCGCGATGCCCTTGCCCGTTCCGGGAAGTTCACTCGGCCCGTCACGACGGAAATGCTCCCGTTGACGAAATTCTACGAGGCCGAGGACTACCACCAGGACTACTACAAGAAGGATCCCCTGCGTTACCGTCTCTACAGGGCCGGATCGGGGCGGGATTCGTTTCTGAAAAAGACCTGGGGCGACGAGAAGCCGCAATCGCCGGCCCCCGCCTCAAAGACCTGGCCGAAGCCCGACGAGGAGACCCTCAAGCAGACGCTCACGCCGCTGCAGTACCAGGTGACGCGGAGGGGCGGGACGGAGCCGCCTTTCCGGAACGAGTACCACGACAACAAGCGCGAGGGGATCTACGTGGACATCGTCTCGGGAGAGCCCCTGTTCAGCTCGCTGGACAAATATGATTCCGGAACGGGGTGGCCGAGCTTCACGAAGCCGCTGGAGCCGGGAAATGTGGTTGAAAGGCCGGACCGGAGTCACCTCATGGTCCGCACGGAGGTGCGCAGCCGGCACGGCGACTCCCACCTCGGCCACGTCTTCCCCGACGGCCCCGCGCCGACGGGGCGGCGCTACTGCATGAACTCGGCTGCCCTGCGCTTTATCCCGAAAGAAAACCTGGAAAAGGAGGGATACGGGAACTATCTCGGACTTTTCGAGGAAAAACAGCCTTGAAGTGATTGGTCCAAATCGGGCATCCAATGCCCGGTGGAATGCCGTGTCGAGGAGGAAAGCACAATGGGGCCGATCAGGGTCATGCCCTGCCTGGACATGAAAAACGGCCGCGTCGTCAAGGGGGTTCACTTCGTGGACATCCGCGACGCGGGCGACCCCGTGGAAAGCGCCGCCTTCTATGAGAGGGAAGGGGCCGACGAGCTGGCGATGCTGGACATCGCCGCGACAGTCGAAAACCGCAAGACCCGCCTCGAGTGGGTCCGGCAGGTCTCGGCCGTCATCACCATCCCCCTGACTGTCGGGGGCGGGATCAACTGCCTGGAGGACGTCGGGCTCGCCCTCGGGGCCGGCGCCTCCAGGGTCTCCATGAACAGCGCCGCCGTGAAGAACCCGGAGCTCATCCGGGAGGCGGCAAGGGCGCACGGGTCGGCCAGGGTCACCGTCGCCATCGATGCGCGACGCAACAGGGCCATGCCCTCGGGCTTCGAACTGGTCATTGCGGGCGGCACCGTCCCCGCGGGCAAGGACGCCGTCGCCTGGGCAAAACAGTGCCAGGCCCTCGGGGCGGGAGTCATCCTGCCGACGAGCATGGACGGCGACGGGACCCTGGCCGGCTACGATCTCGAGTTCACGAAGGCGATCGCCGACGCGGTCACCGTGCCCGTCGTGGCCTCCGGCGGGGCCGGCAAACTGGAGCACTTCTACGAGGCCGTCGTGAAGGGCGGGGCAAGCGTCGTCCTGGCCGCCTCGGTCTTCCACGACCGGACCTTCAGCATACGCCAGGTAAAGGAACACCTGCGGGACAGGGGTCTTCGCGTGAACCTGTAGCCGCCCGCCGCAAAGCCGGACATTCCGGCGCTCCAGCAGGGCAATCCCTTGGATTTGCGGCATCTCCGAGAAAAAACCGCTTGCCCGGCAGTCCGATTAGCGGTATGGAATACCGCTTTCGGAGGTTTCGGGAAATGAAAACAGCGGATGCGGGGAACGACCGCATTGCCATGGCGGTCCTGACGGGCATGGTTTTTTGCGGGGCCGTCCTGCTCTTCGGGCTCGAGCCGCTAACGGGACGCCTGCTGACCCCCTATTTCGGCGGCGCGGCTCACGTCTGGCTCACCTGCCTGATGTTTTTCCAGGCCATCCTGTTCGTCGGGTACCTTTACTCCCATCTCTTCGCGAGGAAACTCGGCGTCTGGCACCTGGCGATTCTCGCCCTGCCCCTCGTGAACCTGCCTCTCCAGGTCCATGCCCAGCCCGACCCCCATGCGCCGCTCGCCCACCTTCTCTACGTGCTGTCCGTGTCCGTGGCAATCCCCTTCGCCGTGCTCTCCACGACGGCTGTGGTGGCCCAGGCCTGGTTGAGCAAGTCCCGCCTGGGCATGCATCGGGAGCCCTATTTCCTCTATGCCGCATCCAACGCGGGATCGCTCGTCGCCCTTCTCGGGTATACCTTCGCCGCCGAGCCCCTCATGGGGGTCAGGCTGCAAGGCGCGGCCTGGAGCCTGGCCTATGTGATCTACGCCTGCCTCGTCGTCGCCTCATGGGTCCTGCTTCGTCCGAACCTCGGACCGGGGACGGAGGGCGGCAAAGAGGAAGCGATCGCCGCGTCACCGGCCGTCGGCGCCGCGGCCTACGGGAAGTGGCTCCTTCTTTCCATCCTTCCCTCGGCATTCCTGCTGGCCGTGACGAACTACATCGCCCTCGAGGTGGGCTCCTTTCCGCTCACCTGGATCCTGCCACTCGCCCTGTACCTGGGAAGCTTCATCGTAACCTTCCGGACGGGCGGCGGCGTGCCCCGCTTTCTCCGCAATGCCTGGCCCGAGATCCTCCTGGCGGGCCTTCTCATGTTTCTGCTGGGACCGGTGCACTGGCTGGCCATCATCGGACACCTGATTGTTTTCTTTCTCGTCTGCCTGATTTCCCATGGCACGCTTTACGAGCTGAGGCCCCCGGCGGCGCGGCTGACGAACTTTTACCTGGCGGCGGCCCTGGGGGGCTGGATCGGCGGAGCCCTCGTCAGTCTCGGTGCGCCCTTCCTGTTTCCGGCGCTCTACGAATACCCGGTCATCGTGCTGCTCCTGGCCCCCGCGTTCTGGTGGTGCCGGGAGAAACCCCTGACCCGCCTTCGGACTGGCATCTCCTATGCCGCCGTCGTGGGCCGGTCCGTCGTCGTGGCCTTTCTCGTCTTGCTGATCGTGAAGGAAGGCTGGCAGACCCTCCAGGAGCCGGTTCGCTTTCGCCACCGGAACTTCTACGGCACCTACACGATCTGGGACGTGGCGAGCTATCCGCAGGATATCCGGCAACTTCTCCACGGACGGACCATCCACGGCGCGCAGCTGCTGGACCCCGAGACCCGCATGACCCCCATCATGTACTATTTCATCGGGGGCGGAATCGCGGACGTCTACGAGACGGCGCCGCCCGGCCGGAGGATGGCCGTGCTCGGTTTGGGGGCCGGGGCCGCCGCCTCTTACGTGAAGCCGGGCGAAACCATGGTCTACTACGAGATCGACCCCGACAACGAGGGGATTGCCCGCCACTGGTTCTCGTTTCTCGACGAGTGCAGGGGCCGCGTGCGGGTGGTCGTGGGGGATGGGCGTCTCGGACTGCAGAACAGCGACCGGCTGGAGCCTCCCTACGACATCATCCACATGGATGCCTTCACGGGTGACGGCATACCGACCCACCTGCTGACCAGGGAGGCGGTCCGGGTCTACCTGGAGCGGCTCAGCGGCAACGGCGTGATCCTCTTCCACGTGTCGAACCGCTACTACGAGCTTCGTCCCGTCATCAAGGCCATTGCCGCCGAGCTCGGCCTGGCCGGAGCCGTCAACGTCCCCACGCCGAAGACCGAGCTGAAGGCGAACCAGAGCGCCACGTGGTGCGTGGTGCTCGCCAGGAACCCCGATCGCCTGGCGGCGCTCGTCAGAAAGGGGTGGATTCCCTTCGGTCCCGGGGACGGCCTGAGGGAGGTGACGCCCTGGACGGACGACTACATCAACATCCTGCTGCCGCTGCGCGACGGGATGCGGGAGCGATGGGACGGGTTCAACTTCGCACAGTGGCTGAAGACCCTCCGGCCGTGACGATGCGACGTCTCCAGGCGCAGGAAAGCCCCCGCTCGTCCTTCCCGGAAGCGGGGGCTCCTGTTTGCGGCCCGGGGCCCGTTGCCTGTTCGCGCTAGACGCCCGGCAGGCGAGTGCGGTTCTTCTCGTACTCCTCCATGACCTTCTTCGTGTACCAGGTCTTCGGCTCGCTGCTTCGCTGCATGTTCTGCCTTGCCCGGGTGAAGCCGACGTTATAGGCGTACAGGACGGCGTACTCGTTGTCGTAATGCCGTGAGAGCCACGACAGATAGTAGACGCCGAAACGGACGTTGGCGTGGGGGCAGCGCAGCACGTTCTGCCGATAGGGGATCCCCACCTCGTCGGAGAACTCGCGGGCCACCACGGGTTTGACCTGCATGATCCCGACGGCCCCCGCGCCGGAAACCACATTGTGGCGGAAGTTGCTCTCGGCATCCATGACGGCCAGCACCAGGCGGTAGTCGACCTGGTAGCGCCGCGAGGCGTCGTACATCGTCCGCGCCACTTCCCGAAGTTCTTCGTCCGGGATGAGGGCGTTCTTTTCTGCAAGGTGGGCAACGATCAGTTCGACGGCGCGCTCCTCATCCCAGTTCAATTCAAAACCGAGGCCGCTGGAAGCGGCCTCATCGGAAAAATTCAGACTGGTCAGCGAAACAACGCCGACGATCAATCCGAGCATGCCCAGGAATTTCATCGCTTTCATGTCTCGTGCCTCCTTTCTCCTGTTCCTCCCCCTTCCGGCTGGTCGTGTCGCGGGGTTTTTCTCACAGGAGCTTGCGCTGGGAAGTATCAGCGTGAACGTGAAGAGAATACCGGAAGGGCTGTCTGAGCGAGGTCGGCCTTAATGGCCTGCACCGCCTGTAACCTCTATTTCGGCGAATGTTACAAATCGACGGCAAGGATTGCAAGAAAAAATGGAAAATTTTTGTAAAATGCTCATAATATCAGCCACTTAAACTAAAAATACGCCGATTTTGCCCGCCCGGGGCAAAAAACGCTTGATTTTTCCGTAGCCCTTGCTTTCCGGAGTCCCGGCGGCAGCTTTTTGTTTCCACACTTGCCAACCCTGCGGCGTTTCGGTTAACGTAGAGCCTCCGCGGCGCAGGGCGGCTGCGCTCGCCGGAACCCAACAACAACCCCTTCGAGGAGACACGTCATGAACAAACGCCGAGCCGAAACGCTTATCCGCGGGTGGCGCCCCATCCTTCCGGCGCTCATCCTGCTTGCCTTCCTGTTCCCGGGGAGAGCCGATGCCCAGAAGACGGTCGCCCCGGATCTCAGCACCGCCATCATCCGGGTAGCCAAGGACAATATCCCGGCCGTGGTCCATATCGAGGTGACCCGGAGCCAGGAGGTCCGGCGCCCGGTCATGCCCTTCGAGGGCGACCCGTTCTTTCGCTTTTTCCAGGACCCGCAGCAGGCCCCCCGCAAGTTCAAGCGGGAAATGAGGGGGCTCGGCACGGGGATGATCACCGACGCCCAGGGCCACATCCTGACCAACAACCACGTCGTGGGCGGGGCCTCCAGGGTCCAGGTGCTGCTCGCCGACGGGAGCCGCTTCGAGGCCCGGGTCGTGGGGACGGACCCCAAGACGGACCTGGCTGTCGTCAGGATTAACGCCGGGAAGCCCCTCCCGCACGTGCGGTTCGGCGATTCGGACGCCGTCGAGGTGGGCGAATGGGTCGTGGCCATCGGCCACCCCCGGGGCCTCGATCAGACGGTGACAACGGGGATCATCAGCGCCAAGCACCGCCGGGGGATCACGGACCCGTCGGGCTACCAGGATTTCCTCCAGACCGATGCGGCCATCAACCCCGGCAACAGCGGGGGCCCCCTGCTGAACCTGCGGGGGGAGGTCGTGGGGGTCAATGCCGCCATCGCCTCCGCATCGGGCGGATTCGAGGGGATCGGCTTCGCGATCCCCAGCAACATGGCCATTCACATTTCCCGCGAGTTGATCGCCAGGGGAAAGGTCGAGCGGGGCTGGCTGGGCGTTTCCGTCCAGGATCTCACGCACGACCTCTCCAGGACGATGGGCCTCGAGGCCACCCGGGGCGCCCTCGTCTCGGAGGTTCACAAGGCGAGCCCGGCGGAAAAAGCGGGACTCAGGCAGGGCGACGTCGTCATCGCCTACAACGGAAGGGAGATTCGTGACGCCTCGCAGCTTCGCAACGAGGCGGCCTCCTCGCCCATCGGCGGGGAGGTCCGGCTCACCATCCTGCGCGAGGGGCAGAAACGGGAGGTTCCCGTGCGGATCGAGTCCATGGAAAGCCGGACCCTGGCCGCAACCCCCTCGATCCAGGAACGTCTGGGCATCACGGTGCGGGGCGCCACGGCCCGGGAGGCATCCCGCCTGAAGCTCAAGCCGGGCCAGGGCGTGATCATCACCCGGGTGGAGCCGGCGGGCCCGGGGGCCAAGGCGGGGCTGGAACCCGGGGACGCGATCCTGGAGGTCAACGAGATCCCCCTGTCGAGCGCCCAGGACCTCTCGGGGGCCCTGGCCCTGGTGAAACCGGGCGAGCAGATCCTGGCGACGATCATGGACGGACGAACCCGGCAGCGCGGCTCGCTGCAGATCAGGCTGCGCTGATCCCCGAAGGGACGGGCCTCCCGGACGGGGCCGCGCGGCCCCTCGCTCTGTCTGTCCAAGAAACCGTGAATTCGCGCCGCCTTTTTGTTATAGTGGACCGGGCGTTTTCAGTTTTTCGCTCTGCACGGTCCAGGGGGGCATGGGATGGCGGCGTTCCGGGCGGCAAGGAGGTGGGGGACGGTCTCGGCTCTGGCGTTCATCGTCGCATGCACGCCTTCTCCGCCGACGCCGACGAAGGCCTCCGAGGCCTTCCGGCAGGAGGTCCTGGCGGCCCGGGAGTCCCTTTCAGCCGTCCTGACGGATGCCGCCGCCGGCCGCGAGCCAGGGACCGCCGAACGCGCCCTCGAGCAGACCTGCTCCCTGGCCAGGGACAGCGGCCGCCCCTTCGCGTGCGGCATCACCGTCCTGGACAATCACGGCATCACGCTCGCCTCCGCAACCCCCGGGGCGGCCATCCGCCGTCTCGACTACTCGCGGTACGAGGTCGTCACAAGGGCCCTGGCGGAGCGCAGAATCGTCAAGACGAAACTCCACCTGCAGGACCGCTCGAAGCTCTACGTCGTTGCGATGCCTCTGGAACGGCGGGGAGAGCTCGTGGGGCTTCTGGTGCTGGCATTCGATCAGGCAGACCTCATGGGCCGGCACGGTCTGACCGAGGAGGAATTCCAGAACGTCGATCTGGGCCGATGAGGCCCGCCCGGAACGGGGATCAATGGCGGCGATGAACCACTCGGGATACAGGATGACTGTCGAAGGGACCGCGGGAGAAGAGGCCTCGATCCGGCTGGCAGGCCGCCTGGCCCTCGAGGACCTCAGGCCCCTCATGGCGGAGCTGCGGGCGATTCCGGAGAGAATGAAGCCCCGCAGAATCGCCCTCGACGTCTCCGGCGTGGAGTACCTGGACAGCGCCGGAGCGCTGGCCCTGATCAAAATGGAAATCCTCTGCGGGTCCCTCGGAATCCCCTTCGAACTCCTCGGCGTCTCGGAAAAGGACCACGGCCTTCTGCGCCTCATCGACCGGGAGGCCCAGCTGCGGCCGCCGCTCAGGCCCGAGTCCGAAAGGTCGGACATCGTGGCGAAGCTGGGCGACCGGGCCCGCCGCCAGTACCGGGACGTCCTGGAGATCATGTCCTTCGTCGGGGAGCTCGTCGCGGCCCTCGCTTTCTGTCTGGCGCACCCGCGTACCGTCCGATGGGAGGAGGTCAAGTTCTACATGAAACGGGCCGGCGCCGACGGACTTCCCATCGTGGCGCTCATCAGCCTGCTGCTGGGGCTGATCATGGCCTTCATGTCGTCGCTTCAGCTCAAGCAGTTCGGGGCCAACCTCTACGTGGCCAACCTCGTGACCATCGCCATGGTTCGCGAGCTGGGGCCCATCATGACGGCCATCCTCGTGGCAGGCCGCTCGGGATCGGCCTTCGCCGCCGAGATCGGCACCATGGTCGTCAACGACGAGGTCAATGCGCTGGTGACCATGGGGTTCGACCCGGTCCGGTTCCTGGCCGTCCCGAAAGTGCTCGCGGCCATGATCGTGGTTCCCATCCTGACCGTCTATGCCGACGTTTTCGCCATGCTTGGCGGTCTCATCGTGGGGGTCACGGGCCTGGATCTCACCGCCTTCACCTACATCCAGCAGACGAAGGCCAGCATCCGCGTGTTCGACTTCGCCACGAGCCTGGCCAAGGCCGTCGTCTTCGCCATGCTGATTTCCGGGATCGGCTGTCAGCGGGGGTTCCAGGTGAGGGGGGGCGCCGAGGGCGTGGGGACGTCGACGACCTCGGCCGTGGTCTCGGCGATCTTCCTGATCATCGTGGCCGACTCGGCCTTTGCCATCATGCTGCATTACGTCCGGCAGTAACGGGGGAGGGAAGGGACGAATGGCACCGCCCGGCACGGAACCGGTCATCATCGTCGAGGGGCTCACCGCGCGGTACGGGGAGGTGACGATCCTGCAGGACGTGAGCTTCGAGGTCCGCCGGGGCGAGCGGTTCATGATCCTCGGCGGAAGCGGCTGCGGGAAATCGACGCTGCTCAAGCACATGATCGGGCTCCTCAGGCCCCATGCGGGCCGCGTCATCATCAACGGCATCGACATCACCCGGGCCGACGAGGGGACGCTGCACCGGGTCCGGAGCCGGCTCGGTGTGCTCTTCCAGGCCGACGCCCTCTTCGGCTCCATGTCGCTGGCCGAAAACGTGGCCCTGCCCCTCGCGGAGTACACCGATCTTCCGCCGGAGCTGATCCGCGAGATCGTCCGGATGAAGCTCGGCCTCGTCAACCTGGCGGGCTACGAAAACCACATGCCGTCGGAGCTCTCGGGGGGAATGCGGAAGCGGGCGGGGCTTGCCCGGGCCATGGCGCTGGATCCCATGTTCCTGTTCTTCGACGAGCCCTGGGCGGGCCTCGACCCCGTCACGGCCGCGGAACTCGACATCCTGATCCGGAGCCTCAACGAGGGGACCGGGACGACCATGGTCTTCGTCACGCAGGAGCTGGCCTCCATCTTCAGCCTCGCACAGAGGGTCATCATGCTGCACAGGGACGTAAAGGGCATCATCGCCCGGGGGGCGCCGCAGGAGCTCCGCGCGTCGTCGACGGACCCTCGGGTCAACCATTTTTTCAACCGCCGGGCGGATTAGGGGAGAAGGACAGCGATGACCAGGAAGGTATCCAGCAGGGCCCTCGGCCTCTTCGTGACCGCGGGCGCCCTCCTCGGGGTGGCCGCCGTCATCTGGGTGGGGGCGTCGAAGTATTTCGAAAAAGGGATGCGCTACGCCACCTACTTCGACGAGAGCGTGCAGGGGCTCCAGCGCGACTCCGCCGTCAAGTACCGGGGCGTGGACGTGGGCCGCGTGGAGGAGATCCGGGTGGCGCCCGACAACCGCCTCATCGAGATCATCATGAAGATCCGGCTCCGCGAGGACGTGGAGAAGAACACGGTGGCCTCGCTGAAGGTCGCCGGGATCACGGGCATCGTCTTCGTCGAACTCGACCGCCGCGACCCCGGCGACGCCGACCTGTCTCCGCGGCTGGGCTTCGCCTCCGAGTACCCGATCATCCCGTCGCAGCCGTCCCAGATCCGCCAGATCTTCTCGGGCATCGACGAGATCGTCGAGAAGATCAAGCAGGTCGATCTCGAGGGGATCTCGAAGAGCATCACGCTCTCGGCCAAGGCCGCCGAGGAGCTTCTGTCGGGCCCCCGGGCGCAGAAGATCATGGCAAACCTGGAGTCGATCTCGTCCAATCTCGACCGGACCGTCGCCCGTGTGGAGGGGATCACGGCGGAGGGCCGTCTCGAGGGGATCGCCGGGGAGACGCGCGCCGCCCTAGTCGAGGCCCGGGCGCTGATTGCGGCAGCGCGGGACGAGGTCAAGGCCCTGCGGCTCGCCGAAACGGCGGAAAAGGCAAACCGGGCCGTGGATCATTTCGCGAGAACGTCGAGAACGACGGCGCGGGACGTCCAGGCCATGAGCGAGAACCTGCGGCGCGCTTCGGAAACGCTGGAAAGGCTGCTGGAGAGGGTGGAGTCGAATCCGTCGGACCTGCTCTTCAGCAGACCCCCGGCGGCGGGAAGAGGGGACTGACAGGGGCAGGTGGCAAAAAGGCAGGAGGGGAAGGGGTTGAGGCGGATGAGACGGATATCGGTTCTATTGTTGGCGGTGCTCGTTGCAACGGGCTGCGGGGGCGGGAAATCGACGTACGTCGTGAAGCAGTTTCTCCCCGAGTATGAGCCGCCGTCCGTGACGGGCCGACCGCGGGTCGACGAGGCGATCCGCATAGAGCCCTTCTCCACGGCGCAGGCCTTCGCCGGAACGGCCATGGTCTACCGGCCGTCCCCTTTCGAGCTCAATGCCTACAGCCGGGAGCGCTGGCGCGTGGCGCCGGGCGACATGGTGACGGATTTCCTGCTCCGGGACCTGCGCGCCTCCGGCGCTTTCAAGGCCGTGCTCGCCTGGGAGGACCCGGGGGAAGGCCGGTACGTCCTGGCCGGGACCGTGGCCGAATTCCTGGAGACGGACGGGGACAGGGGGGCTGCGGCGCGGCTGGCGGCCGATGTCACGCTGCTCGACACGACCCGGAAGGTGATCACGGAGCGCGTCGTCTTCCAGAAAACCTACACCGTCGAGGAGGCCATGAAGGAGAGATCGGCCCGGGGGCTTGCCGAGGCCATGAGCGGGGCGATGAGGAAATTCTCCGGGGATCTCCAGGCGGACATCCGCCGCGCCGTGACGGACGCGAAGCCGTAATCGGAAAGAAAGCGGGACAAACGGTTCACGACGGGCTTGCGGCCACCCGCGGGGCGGCGGATGGGGACAGCGGCCGGAGCCCGGCCATGGAAGGGGGAAGTCATGACGACCAAGGGAAGGGATTATTTCGAGGCCCTCTACGAAGTGGCGAAGGTAATCAACGCCTCCCTGGAGCCTTCGGAGGTTCTCGAGAAGATCACCTGCTGCGTAACGGAGGCCATGGGTGTCAAGGCCTGCTCCCTCCGCCTTCTCGATGCACGGGGCAAGCGGCTTCTGATGGGGGCGGCCTGCGGCCTGTCGAAAGGCTACCTCGTCAAGGGTCCGGTCCTGGTCAGGGAAAGCGGCATCGACCGCAAGGCCCTGGCCGGGAAAACCATTTGGATCCGGGATGCCCAGTCGGACAAAGGGTTTCAGTACACCGCCGAGGCAAGGAAGGAGAAGATCCGGTCCGTCCTCGTCGTCCCCCTGCTGGCGGGCAGGAAGGTCATCGGGGTGCTCCGGGCCTACACGGGGGAAGAGCGGAAGTTCGACAGGCGGGAAATCCGGTTTCTCGAGGCCGTGGCCAACCTGAGCGCCATCGCCCTGGACAACGCCCGCCTGTACAATGCCCTGAAGACGAATTTCGACCTGGTGATCGAACACAAGTACCGGATCGATGACAACTGAAAGGCAGGCGTAAGGCTGAAGGGGCACGGCAAGGGGCCTCAAGGAACCGGATTTCAGCCACAGGCGGGAGGAGAAAATGGTACGGATCGGGATCAACGGGTTCGGACGGATCGGGCGCCAGGTGCTGAAGGCGATCCTCGAGCGCTATCCGCGCTCCCTGCAGGTTGTTGCCGTCAACGACCTCTTCGACGTGGAGACCAACGCGCACCTCTTCAAGTACGACACCAACTACGGACGCTTTTCGGGAACCGTGGCCGGAGGAAAGGATCAATTGATCGTCAACGGCCGGCCGATCAAGAGCTTCGCCCACCGCGACCCCGCGCAGATCCCCTGGGATGACGAAGGGGTCGGGATCGTCATCGAGAGCACGGGGCTTTTCACGGATGCCGCGAAAGCCCGGGCCCATCTCGAGGCGGGGGCAAAGAAGGTTATCATCTCGGCCCCGGCCAGAGGCGAGGACGTCACCGTCGTGATGGGCGTGAACCACACGGCCTACAACCCGAAGAAGCACCAGATCATCTCCAACGCCTCCTGCACGACGAACTGCCTCGCGCCCCCCGTGAGTGTCGTCCACCAGGTCTTCGGAATCGAGAAAGGCATGATGACGACGGTGCACTCCTACACCAACGACCAGCGGATCCTCGATCTGCCCCACAAGGACCTTCGGCGGGCGCGGGCGGCGGCCTGCAACATCATCCCGACGACGACCGGCGCGGCCCGGGCGCTGGCGCTGATCATCCCCGACCTGGAGGGGCGTTTCGACGGCTATTCGCTGCGCGTTCCCACGCCGACGGTCTCCGTGGCCGACTTCACGGCGGAGCTGAAGAAATCCGCCGGTACGGAGGAACTGCGGGAAGCCCTGCGGCAGGCGGCTGGAAAATCCCTGCAGGGCATCATGGCCTGCGAAGAAGACCCCCTCGTCTCAACGGACTTCAAGGGCGATGCGCACTCCTCCATCGTGGACTTGGAATTCACGCAGGTCTTGCGCGGCAACCTGGCCAAGGTCGTGGCCTGGTACGACAACGAGTGGGGCTATTCCTGCCGCGTGGCGGACCTGGCGGACTACATCGCCGGCAAGGGCCTGTGAGGGAAGGCAAAGGGCAAAAGGCCGGAAGCCGACGGACAGATACACAACCGATCCAGAAGGACAGCGACATGCCGAAGCTCATTCTACCCCGCAGGATCCGAAAGCGCGACGGCTCCGTCGTCCCGTTCGAAAAGGAGAAGATCCGCTATGCCGTCGAGCGGGCCGCCTTCGAGGTCCTCCAGGACCGCCTGCGGTCGATCACCGTCTCCGATGTCGTGACCGAGGCCGTCGTGGCGGACGCGGCGCGCCTGTACGCGAAGACCGTCCCCGGCGTCGAGGCGATCCAGGATCTCGTCGAGCAGGGACTGATGAAGGCGGGCTATGGCGCCATCGCCAGGGCCTACATCCTCTACCGGGAGCGCCGCGCCGAGATGCGGCAGGCCAAGGCCGCCCTGGGGCTCCGGGACGACCTCAAATTCCCCATCAACGCCATGGAGGTCCTCAAGAAGCGCTACCTCGTCAAGGATGACGAGCGGAACATCGTGGAGACGCCGGGTGAGCTCTTCCGCCGGGTGGCGCGGCACGTGGCGAAAGCGGAGAAGGGTTTCAAGTCGGCCGTCTCGCCCGCCGAAGCCGAGGAGGCCTTCTTCGACAGGATGCGGGATCTCTCGTTCCTGCCGAACTCGCCCACGCTGATGAACGCGGGCACGGCCCTGGGCCAGCTCTCGGCCTGCTTCGTCCTCCCCGTGAGCGACTCCATCGACGGGATCTTCGGCGCGCTTCACCACATGGCGAGGATCCACCAGTCCGGCGGCGGGACGGGATTCAGCTTCTCGCACCTGCGGCCCAAGGGCGACCTGGTGAAGACGACCAAGGGCGAGGCCTCGGGCCCCGTCTCGTTCATGGGCATCTTCGACGCCGCCACGGGCGTGATCGTCCAGGGCGGAAGGCGCCGCGGGGCCAACATGGGAATCCTGCGCTGCGATCACCCGGACATCATGGAGTTCATCGAGGCCAAGATCGACCGGGGGCGCTTCGCCAACTTCAACCTCTCCGTGGGCGTCACCGACCGCTTCATGGAGGCCGTGCGCCGCAACCGCGGCTTCGATCTGCTGAATCCCGGCACGGGAAAGCGAGTCCGCACGGTGAGGGCCCGCACGATCTTCGATCTCATCGTCTACGGGGCCTGGCGCACGGGCGATCCAGGCCTGCTGTTCCTGGACACGATCAACCGCCAGAACCCGACGCCGGCCGTCGGGCGGCTCGAGGCGACTAACCCCTGCGGGGAGCTGCCGCTGCTGCCCTACGAGAGCTGCAATTTGGGCTCCCTGAACCTGGCCCGGATGGTGAAGGACGGCAGACCCGACTGGGAGCGGATGGCCGAGACGATCCGGTGGGGGGTGCGCTTTCTCGACAACGTCATCGAGGTAAACCATTTCCCCCTGGAACAGATCGGCGCGATCACCCGGGCGAACCGCAAAATCGGGCTGGGCGTCATGGGGTTCGCCGACATGCTCATTCGCCTGGGGATCCCGTACGGGTCAGCCGAGGCCGAACGTTTTGCCCGCAGGCTCATGGCCTTCGTCCGGCGCGAGTCCCTGAAAGCCTCGGCGCAGCTGGCGGCCGAGCGGGGCGTCTTCCCGAATTACGCCAAATCGATCTATGCCCGAAGGAACCTCCCTCTCCGCAATGCCACGGTGAACACCGTGGCCCCCACGGGGACGATCAGCATCATCGCCGGCTGCTCGAGCGGCATCGAGCCCCTTTTCGCCATCAGCTACGTGCGCAATGTCCTGTCGGGCACGAGGCTCTTCGAGATCAACCCGATCTTCGAGAAGGTCGCCCGGGCCCGGGGAATCTACAGGCGGGAGATCCTCGCCGAGATCGCCCGCTGGGGCTCCCTGCGCAGGGTCCGGGGCATCCCGCGGGACATCAAGCGTGTCTTCGTCACGGCCTTCGACGTGGAGCCCGATCAGCACCTGCGGGTCCAGGCCGCCTTCCAGGAGAACTGCGACAACTCGGTCTCCAAGACGATCAACCTGCCCGCGGAGTCCACGATCGACGACGTGCGCAACGTATACCTCGCGGCGCACCGGCTCCGGTGCAAGGGGATCACCATCTACCGGTACGGCAGCCGGGCCGAACAGGTTCTCTCCTTCCGCGGCGCCGACGGGGGCCCCGTGATCCTCGAGGAGGACCTCGTGGCGGCCGATTCGGAATTCGCCGGCGGCTGCATGACGGGGACGTGCGCGTTTTAGGGCAGGCGAAAGGCGTACGGCGCAGGGCGAAGGTCAGGGCTGGAAAAACGAGAAGCCCCGTGTCGTGCAAAAAACCGTCAGGAACAAACCAAAGACAGGGGACGGCCGTGAAAGAGAGTCTCATCGAGGAAGCGGTAAAACGGCATCAGAACGGGTTCAGCTGCGCCCAGGCGATTCTGGCGACCTACGGGCCGGAGCTGGGCCTGGAGAGGGAAACGGCTCTCAAGGTGGCCGGCGGGTTCGGCAGCGGAATGGGCCGCATGGCCGGGACCTGCGGGGCCGTGACAGGGGCCTTTATGGTCATCGGCCTTCTCCACGGCATGACGAAAGCGGACGACCAGAAACAGAAGGAACTCTCCTACGAGGTGGTGCGCCGCTTCGCGGAGAGGTTCAGGCAGCGCCACGGGTCACTGGAGTGCCGGGAGCTGATGGGGGTCGACGTGAGCAAGCCCGAGGGTCTTGCCGAGGCGAGACGAAGAAACATCTTCCGGACCGCCTGCCCCGGGTACGTGCGGGACGCGGCGGAGATCCTCGAGGAGTTGATGGGCGGGTCCTTGGAGGACAGCAGGTAAGAGGGTCTGAAATTGAAGGAGGGCGCTCGCCCTGCCGGCCGCCTTCTCCATCCCCACGAGCTGCATCGCCCCACCCGTGAAGTAGTCGTTCTGGATGCCCACGGGCAGCAGCCCCCGTTTCATGAACGCTCCTCCCTTCAGGCCTTCGCCCCCGATGAGGCCTCTATTCTTTTCAACTCGTCAAAAAGCCTCCCGTTCACTGGGGTCGGAACGCCGAAGCGTTTCCCCAGCTCGATCACCGTTCCCGCCAGCATGTCCACTTCCGTTTTCCGGCCCGCTTCCACGTCCTGGAGCATGGAGGTCTTGCCCTCCGCGTGAAGACCCTCGAGGACCCTGTACCACTCCCCGATGTCCTTCTCGTCCAGCTCCACGTTCATGCGGTGGGCAATGGCGATGACCTCCCGCATGGCCGCGTCCATGAGCTCCCGGGCCTCAGCGGAAGAGCGCAGGGCGCCGTAATCCGCCCCCAGGACGGCCGAGACCTGGTTGACGCCCACGTTGACCATGTACTTGAACCAGAGGCTGCGGATCATGTCCGGCGGGATGACATGAGCAATCCCGGCGCGGTCGAAGAGTTCGTGGATGAGCCGGATGCGATCCGTCATCCCGGGGTTTTTCGCTTCGCCGAAAAAGATCCGCCCCTGGTTCTCGTATCGAACGCGGCTGCCTTCGCGGACGGCATCGATCCCGAGGGTGAGGCCGTAGACCACCTTGTCCATGCCGTAGACGGCGCCGATGCGCTCCTCGCTGTCGATGCCGTTCATGACGGAGAGGACCGTCGTTGCCGGGCCGACGGCGTTCTTCATCTCGACGATGGCCTGATCGAGGTGATAGTGCTTGACGGCCACGATGAGCAGGTCCGCCGGCGCGGCCTCTTCCGGGCTGACAACGGCAATCGGGTAGCGCTTGCCGTTGACGACGACGCCGTGCCGGAGCTTTTCGTGCCGGGGGCCGGCCGCGATGAAGCAGACGCAAGCCGGGTCCGCTTCGTAGAGGAGACTGCCGTAGGCCGCCCCGAGGGCGCCGGCGCCGATGATGGAGATTTTTTCAATGGATGGTTTCATGGGTTCTCGCTCTAAAAATTCTTCATTCTGCCCCCGGGTGAAGGGGGTTCCGTTTACTTGCGGGCCTTCTTTGCCCCGGACTTTGCCTTGCGTTTCGAGGCAACTGTTTCCAGTTCGCTCTCGAGGCGGATCACCTTCCTGAGCTCGGCGAACAGGATCTTGTTCTTGGGCCGATCGGCGATGTCGTGGATGTCGATGTAGCGGATGATCCCGTACTTGTCGAGCACGAAGATCGCCCGCTCCGAGAATCCTTCCTTGCGCTTCACGCCGTACTTCTTCGCGACGGCCGCCTGCGGAGAAAAATCGCTCAGCAGCGGGAAGGAGATCCCGCCCAGACTTTCCGCCCATGCCTTCAGGCAGGGGATATGATCGACGCTGATGCCCAGGACCTGGGCATTGAGCCCCGCGAACTTGGCCGTCTCGGCCTCGTACGAGGGCAGCTGGTTCGTTCAGACCGGCGTCCAGGCAAGGGGGAAGAACGCGATGACAACGGGACCCCGGCCGAGGCATTTTTTGAGAGTCACTCTTCTGTCGAGGTGACTCGGCAGGGTGAAGTTGGGGGCTTTCTGCCCGACCTTCAGCTTCATGCAACGACTCCTTTCGACATGGGGTTGCGCGGCGCGAACGGGCGTGCCCCGGTGCGCGAACGTCGAGCGGCATTCTAGCATGGTTTTCGGGCAGGCGGAATGGGGGTTCTGGTTCCGATCCGGATGAATCTCCCTATGTGTTCCGGACCCGGCGATACACCCAGCAGTTGGCAAAGAAAAACCAGGCCAGCGGCCCCCCCTCATTCAGGAGACGCCTCGCGAGGCGCTTGATGCGGCGGCCCTGGCGGCCCAGCTTCACGTCGGAGAGATAGACGGCGAGCACCCCTCTGAGGAGCATTCCCTGGAACCCCGGCTCCGGGAGCCGGCGAAGCGCCCGGTTCGAGACCCGAAAGAAGTGGATGAACCGTTCGGCCATCTCGTCTTCATCGCGGTAATAATCGCAGAAGTTCAGCTCCCCGGCCAGGTGATCCTCCTCGCGGTCCACGCAGTAGTCGAGCAGGATGTGGAGCCCCTGGACCCAGGGGAAATAGGTCTCCTTGATCCTGCGCAGGACGTCGTCGGGGAGATCGTCCGCCCAGTTCTGCGAGACGAGCGAGAAGATCCCCAGCGTGGAGCCGGAGGCGGCGCAGAATTCCTGCCACCGGACTCCCGGGAACGATTCCCGGTGGCCGGCAAACCACGACTCGAGGCGCGGCTGGACCTCCCCGGCCGGCACGTGCTTGTGGACCTGAAGCTCGCGGTAATAGCCGGCAAGCTCCCTGAGCATGGGGGCGATCCGGCCGTGGCCGGGATGGTCCCTCAGGACGTTCTGGCAGGTCAGGACGAGAGCCGGCAGGTAGCCGCCGTCGTCCTTTTCCCGGCGGAAGCGGTAATAGTCCCCCGGCTCGGCCCCGGGGGACAGGGCGTCGGCCAGGGCGGTGTGCAGGGTGCGGAAGTCCTCGGGGTCGCGAGAGGTGCCGCGGTCGCAGAGGTTGTCGAGGTAATCGCTGATCGTCTGGTAGGCGACGATGAAGCGCATGGTCTCGCGGGCGTGCTCCCCCGCCAGGAGCGTGTAGATCCCCCCCCCCTCGCAGTGGAACGTCTTGGCCCCGATGCTCATCAGGGCCTGCCGCCGAAGCTCGGGATCGGGGATCTTCTTCGCCTTTTCCTTCCACCCGTCAAGGAAACGGTGCACGGCGGGAAGGACCCGCGTCATGGCAATGTGAGTCAGCGACGCAAAATTCCCGGGAACGCCCATTGGTGCCTCCGCCGGCCCTTGTAACACAGGAGGGGGGGTAACACAAGATAGCCCGGATCCCCGCCGCGGCGTGCTTTGCGTCCGCGAGACCCTTCCCGCCCGGCTCGCGAGGATCCTGATCGAAAACAAAGCCGGTTCAAAATCGCAAACGCCTGTGGTAGGCTGTCAGACCATACAGGGAGGGGTGCGACATCTTCCGCGCCCTGTTCCGAACCGATGCCCGCAGGAACGAAAAGATGATCGGCCTCCGGGCCGGCATCGCGGGCGGCAGAACCCCTGGAGCGGTTCCCGGCATGCTGACCCCCGATTTTGCCCGTTACAGCCTGGCCCTTTTTCACGAGGGCCGGCCGGTTTTCCTCTCCGAGAAGGAAGGGCTTCGGCCGCTCGTGGAATGCATCCGGGCCTGCCGGGGACGGTTCCGCGGCTGCGAGCTGCACGACCGCGCCATCGGCCTGGCGGCGGCAAAGCTCGTCGTCGCCTCGGAAGGGCTGGTCACCCGGATCGTCACCCGCAGGGCCTCCGCCCGGGCCGTCGCGCTTCTCGCGAAGCACGCCGTCCCGCTCACCGCGGGCGAGGTCGTGCCGGTCCTCCTGAACCGCGACAGGACGGGTCCCTGCCTCATGGAGCAGAAGGCCTCGGCCACGGAAGACCCCCGGGAGTTTCTCCGGGAGATCTTCGCGTTTTTCTCGTGACCCCTGCCTCGCAGGGGTTCCCCTTCATTCTCGTCGTCCGGATTTGCGCAACGCAGAGGGCGGAGGGACTCAGGGCTGCTGAGAGAAGCAGACCTGGTTCTTCCCGGAGGCCTTGGCCTTGTAGAGGTTCCGGTCGGCGCGTCGCAGGAAGTCCATCATCTCTTCGTTTCTGGCGTGCTGGGCGAGCCCGATGCTGACGGTGACCCGGATGTCCTTGTCGGGGCGTGGCTTGAAGATCTCGTTCTTCAGGGCAATCCGCACGCGCTCGGCCGTGACGATCCCCTGTTCCCCCTTCGTGGCCGGCAGGATGACGGAAAATTCCTCGCCGCCATACCGGTAGGCCGAGTCGGTCTGGCGGAGACACTCCCGGATGATCTCCGCAAACCGCGCAAGGACGCGGTCGCCCTCCAGGTGCCCGTAGGTGTCGTTGTATTTCTTGAAGTCGTCGATGTCGAGCATGAGCACGGTGAGCGGGTGATCGTAGCGGTTGGACCGCTCGATCTCGCCGTGGAGAACCGCGTAGAACTGGCGCGAGTTGAACAGTTTCGTGAGCCCGTCGGTGATGCTCAGTTCCTGGTAGCGCTGCTCGCTCTCCCGGAGCCTTTCCATGGCGTGGTTTCTCTCCCTCAGGAGCGCCCTCTCCCTCACCACGCGCTTGATCCGGAGGGACAGCTCGGGGATGGCCACGGGCTTGACCATGAAATCGCTCGCCCCCTTGGTGATGATGTCCTCGTAGGAAAAATCGTCGGTGTAGCCCGTCATGACAATGACACCGACGTCATGCTTCTGCTTGATGTGCTCCGTGAGCTCGAGGCCGTTCATCTCCGGCATCTTGATGTCCGTCAAGACGATGTCGACGGTGTTTCCGACGAGGCATTCCAGGGCCTCCCGGCCGTTGCCAGCAGTCAGGCACTCGAACCCGGTCAGGGACATCGCCTCCCGGAGCATCTCCCGAAGCTCGACGTGGTCGTCGACGATCAGGATACGGGTCTTGATCTCTTTGAGTTCGTCTTTTTCCATGGTTCTCGATGGGTGAGGGCTCCCCTCCCCGGACCGTATGCCTCAGAATCGTGATGCATGAACCGTACCCGAGGCGCGGCGCGGGCAGAGTCCCCCGGGGCGCTGCCCGCTTCCCCCTACAGGCGGACGAGTTCGTAGCCTCTCCGGCCAAGCCCGATGGACTCGGCGTAGCCGAGGATGTGGGTCCCGTCGATCCGGGTCGCCTTCCTGAAGATGTCGACGTTGCCGTGCTGCGACTTGACGAGATCGAAGGCGGCCTGCTCGCAGGCGACCGGGTCGACAGAGGAGACAATCCCCACGTCGCGCCCGATCAGCGCGCTGTCGGCCGCGCAGTCGCAGTCCTTCGCAATGTTGTTGACGAAGGTCATGCAGACGCAGGGCTTTTTGTTCAGGGCCCCGAGGGCGTACTCGGCTGTCCGCTCCATGACGGCGTTTGCGGCAAGGGCCATCCAGGGAATCTCGACGGCGTCGAACTCGCAGGCCGAGATGCAGCTCGCGCAGCCCTCGCACGCTTGGGGGTCGATCGCCGCCTTTTGCTCCCCCAGGTGAATCGCATCGGCGGGGCAGACCTCGGCGCACTTGCCGCAGAGGGTGCAGCCTTCCCCGATGAAGGGCTTGAGAGTGGAATGCATCTGCAGCTTGCCCGCCCGGGAGCCGCATCCCATCCCGAGATTCTTGATCGCTCCCCCGAACCCGAAAAGCATGTGCCCCTTGAAATGGGACACCGCGACGAGGGCATCGGACTCGGCAATGCGGCGCGCAATCCGAACCTTTCGAAAGATTTTTCCGTCGATCGGGACTTCCTCTTCCTCCTCGCCCCGCTCCCCGTCGGCGATCAGAACGGGAACGCCCAGTTCGCAGAATCCGTGCTCTCGGGCGATCTCGAGGTGATCGGTCGCATTGTGGCGTCTGCCCCGGTACAGGGCATTGGCGTCCGTGAGGAAGTGGTTGCCGTTGCGGACGGCAAGCCTGGAGAGGACTGGACGGAGATTCGCCGGGGAGACGAACCGCGTATTGCCCTCTTCCCCGAAGTGCACCTTTACGGCGACGCGGTCCCCTTTCGCGATCTTTCCTCCGGTCTCGGACAGGGCTCGCTCGAAGAGACAGCCGATCGCGTCCGCGCTGAATGTGTCGGAAAAATAGACCTTGACAGCCATCGCTCAACCCCCTGGAGAATGACGGTAAGACCATACCGGAAAAAGGGATCCTTGCCAAGAGGGGCATCGAGGTATTTCCTTTACAAAACCGGGCCTTTTCATTATAGTAAGAAACGCGAGAGGCCCCGGTCACGTGGGCAGGGCATTTTTTTTGGAGGGGAACGCCGATGTCTCAGATGCAGCCCGAGGGCGAGGAAATCAGGAAGGCCATCAAGTGGATCTCCGCAAACATGGAAGAAGGGAAAAAGAAGAGCAAGCTCATCGAGGAGGCGGCGATCAAATTCGATCTTTCTCCGGCTCAAACCGACTTCCTCATCAACTTTTTCTCGAAGAAACCGGCCTGACCGATCAGGCCCGATCGGCTGAGATCTTCCGGACGGAGGGGCGCGTCCCGTCCGAACGGAAGGGCCGCCGGCATGGGATTTCATGAGGATTGACGGAACAACCTGGACGGGAAGCCCGGACCGGATATTCGCGCAGCAGGGCGGCGCCACGGCGGGGGCCCTGGTCCCTGCGGGATCCGGCGAAAGCCGCCGCGGACAGTCCCCGCCGCAGCCGAATGTGCCGCCCCATGGGTTTGCCCTCGTCCACGATCCGTCGCACGGGGTTGTCGTCATCGACCTGGTTCACGCCGCCCTTCGCGCCGCCGAGTCGCCGACCTACCGTATTTCACGGCACGGCATCTTCGAGATCGACGCGAAACCGTACAAGGGAGGCATCGTCGACCTGAGGGTCTGACCCTGCCAGGGCCGGCGGGACCGGATCTTCGCCGGGTCCGGCGCGCTGCCTTCGACACAGACGGCCTGCGCAGGCTGCCTTGTCGCAGGGAATGAATCCGCAGGATGCCCCAGGATCGTTCACGCGGCGCTTCTTTTCCCGGCCCCCGTTCCGTCCCCCGTGTTTTCGTTCGTCCGACTCCAACCGGCAACGACACAGACTCATCAGAAAGGAGCTTCCTCATGTACGCATTCGCCGACAAGCTGCTGGAAGTGACGGAGCGACATGCCGACAAGATTGCAGCCCAGTGGTGCAAGTCCGTCCGGTCGAACCCGCACACACAGTGGTTCCATGACCGGAAACCGGATGACTGCACCAACTTTGCCCTGGATTTCTACAGGAACTTCCGGGTCGTCTATTTCGACGAGAAGCCTTACAAGAAGCTGGAGAAATACTTCGCCGACTACGCCGAGGAGAGCTTCCGCAAGGGGGTGCCGATGGAAGAGGCGATCTACGCCCTGATCATGATGAGACGTCACATCTGGCTCTACGCGGATTTCCAGGCCCTCTTTGTAACCGCCATCGACGCCCACCGGGCCGTGGAGACGCTCAACCGCACGATTCGCGTCTTCGACCAGGGGATCTTCGTCATCCTCAAGCGCTACGGGGAGATGCGGAAGGGAAAGGCGTAACCGGCATCGGCAGGAAAGGTTGAAAAGCCCCGCGTGCGAGCGCCCGCGGGGCTTTTCCCGTCACCATGCCCGCTCCCTGCAGCAGGCTGCGGGGTCGCGTGCGATCGTTTGCACGGGGAAAATCCTGGTCATCCGGCTCCGGGCAGCCTCTCGTTGAAATCATTTCTCTCATGGCTCCCCCGCCTTTCCATCACTTGGCCGGTGCTGCCGGCGGCGGCTGAAGGAGAATCTGGTGCTCCTCCTCGCGTGACTCTCCCGCGCTTGTCACATAAATGGCCGGCTGGCCGACGACGGGACAGTGCTTCTCGCAGGCCCCGCAGCCGATACAGGCCGCGAGGTCCACGTGAGGCTGCTGCAGGCGGATCGGCCGGCCATTGCGGTCCTTCACCGCGACCTGCTCGAGCCAGATCGCTTTTTTCGGCGTCGGGCAGATCTCTTCGCAGACGATGCACGGGGTGGCGTGGGCGAAGGGCAGGCATCGGCCCCTGTCGATGGCGGCGTGTCCCAGCCTCTCCTGCTGCTTCCGCTCCAGGGGCAGCTTCCGGATGGCCCCCGTGGGGCAGACCTGGCCGCAGAGGGTGCAGCCGAACTCGCAGTACCCGATCCGCGGCACGAGCACCGGCGTCCAGAGCCCCTCCAGGCCGGCTTCCAGCAGCGTGGGCTGGAGCCCTCCCGTGATGCATACTTTCATGCATTCGCCGCATCGCACGCAGCTCTGGAGAAACGTCGTTTCCGCAAGCGCGCCGGGCGGCCGGATGAGCTTCGCGTCCGACATCCGCGGCCGGGCAAGCGGCGAGATGCGCAACAGCGGAACGGCGAAGGCCCCCGCGAAAATCGAGGCCATCACCTTTCTTCGCCCCAGGTCGAGGCCCCCCCGGGGGCGCCCCTTCATCAGGCCGAAGCTCACGGCGTTCTTCGGGCACGCATCGTCGCAGTTGCTGCACAGGAGGCACTCCGAGGCCCGCCACCTGTCCTTGCCGGCGGGCACGGCGTCGGCCTGACACACCCCGACGCAGGCCCCGCAGGAGTCGCACTCCTCGCTCACGCTCCGCCGCAGCACGGAGCGGCGCGAAAGAAGCCCCAGCAACGCCCCCAGCGGGCAGAGGAACCGGCACCAGAAGCGCCGCTGCACGAGGTTTAGCGCCAGCAGGCCGAGGAAGGTGAGGCCGATGAAAACCCCCTGTGCAGACCAGGGCTGCCGGAACGGGAGAACCGTCTTCTGGAGCAGGCCGTAGACGGCCTCCGAGGCGGGGGTGACGAGTGGAAGGTTGAGCCGGCAGATCGCGTCGAAGAGGGACGTGGCCGCAATGCTCGCGGCCGGGTAGAGGGCCAGCGAGAGGGACCGGATGGTGAGCGAGATGGGGTCCAGGATACCGGCCAGCTGCACGCCGAAGAGCGACATGCCGATAAGGCCCAGGAGGACGTAATACTTCACCCTGAACCCCCCGGCGCCGGGGGGATTGGGTCGCGTCGTCCGGAGGCCCCCGGCAAGATTGTTGAGAGTGCCCAGGGGGCAGACCCAGCCGCAGAAGATCCGCCCCAGCAGGGCGGTGAGGCCCGCGAGGACGAGTGCCGGCCAGAAGAGCCCCTCGGCGCGACGGGAGGCAAGGGAGGTCGTCAGGGCAATCAGGGGATCGACGTCGAGAAAAAGCCTGACGGGCCACCCCAGCTCGTCGGTCCCCTTCGACTCCGTCTGAATGAAGAGAAAGAGGAACAGGGCCAGGAACAGTCCCTGGACGATCCGTCGCGTGCGCGCCAGTGTCACCTCAGACACCGATCTTCTTGATCTGCAGTTTCGAGAGGTCCATGACCCCGAGGCCCGCATTCGCGGCGAGTCTCACGCTGCCGATGTCGCTGCCCTTCATCCCGAACAGCGTCGCCCCGAAGGAATCGACAGCCACCTGGTCCGTGCCCGCGACAACGGTGTCGAGACGCTTCACGTCGCTGAGATCGCCCCCGGTGGGGCCGTTGGCCGTGAGGATGCGAACGGCGTCCAGCACGGTGAGCGCCGGCCTGATGACCCGGACGAGATCGACAAGGCTCTCATCGAGGCGCTGATGGACGCGGAACCGCGCGCCCCCCATGATGCCCATCCAGTTCTTCATGCCCAGGGTAAGCCCCGACAGGCCGTGGGTCTTGGCGACGGGGACGTTGATGACCTTGTCCGCCTCGAAGATCTCGCCGTAGAGGGGCCAGGACTTCAGGGCCTTTCCATCGAGTCTGACGTCCCGGTACTTGCGGCCGTCCATGTAGACCATCTCGGCCCCCGCCGTGGCTGCCGCATCGGCGATCCCGCTCTGCCTGTAGCAGCGCCTCGCGTCGTTCACGGGATTGTCGAGGATCCGGACCTTTTTCGCCCCCGCCTCGTAGCACAGCTTCGCCAGGGCGCCGACGACATCGGGATTGGTGGTGGCGGCGTACTGCGGGGCGCGGTCCCACCCGATGTTGGGCTTCAGGACGACGACGTCGCCCGCGGCAACGAAACGTTTCATCCCCCCAGGGCATCCAGGGCCGCACGCACAATTTGCGGGGTCGAGGTCCCCCGGACCACGACCAGATCGGGCCCCCGGGCCGCGTGCGCCATGCGGCCCAGCGCGGCAAGGCCGCAGGGCAGCGCCAGCCCCGCCGAGGAAAGGGCCGTCCACTTCAGGAAATCGCGTCTCTTCATCCGGCACCTCAACGGATTGCTGCCTGGGTAAATACCACAACCGGCAGGCCGGGACAAACCGAAAGGGAAGCCGCGTTCTGTCCGGGCCGGACACCTGCGGGGGAATTTTTATGTGGATTTTGGCCTCCCGAGCCATTACTATACTATCACACTGATAAGGAGGTCCGTCCATGAAATCAAGATCCCTCGGCCTCGTGGCGATCCTGGCGGCGCTTGCCGTCCTGATCGTCGCCTCGCCCGTCCTGGCAAAGGAACGGGTCGTCCAGCTTTCCCTGCCGGACTGCTCCTGACCCTTCACCCGCGAGAGGGTCAGTTGGACCGTCGAAAACATCGCAAAGGCGTCCGTCGTGGATATCAACGAGTACACCCACATAGCGGTTGTAAAGTTCGACGACGAGAAAACGACCGTCGAAAAGATCGTCGATTCCCTCGAGAAGGCGGGGTTCCCCCTGTCGGGACCGCCCAAATTCCTGAAGTAGTGGACCGGTTAGCCGGGGCGGCGGCCCCGAGAGGGTCACCGCCCCTTTTTTCGCGCAAGCAGTCGCCCTTCGGCCTGCCTTTTCTGCCCTGCCCGCTGGACCCCGGAGGCGGAATTCCATGGAAAGTTCCACGAGAGAAAGATACCTCCGCACCCTGATGCGATACCAGGAACAACACGGCCGGGAGAAGGCCTCGGCCATCCAGGAAAGATTCTGGAAAGACCGGGAGCGGGTCGTCTCGGAAAGCGCGGAGGAAATCGACTGGTTTCCTTCCTGGAAAAAGAACCAGGTCCTCGAGTCCCTGCTCGAGAAAACTTACAGGGATCTCATCCGTGAAATGGAGCTCGAGGGCCTGCCCTGAACGCCCCCGTTGCGTAAAGGCGCGATGGCGATCCGGATGACGATCCCCTTCAACGCTCGACGGCCGACGGGGGGCCGGCCGTTCACCGGCCCTCCGGGGCCGCGGGAGGTCATCATGGAGTTCAACGTGCTCATCGGCGGGGAGGCCGGCCAGGGGATGTTCTCCGTGGAGCTGCAGCTCTCGGAGATGCTCTCCCGGCTGGGGTATCCCTTTTTCGCGACAAAGAACTACATGTCGCGGATCCGCGGCGGCCACAATTTCCACATGATCCGGATCGCCGAGAAGCCTGTCCATGCCCTCAGCGGGAAACCCTGGGACCTGATCGTCGCCATGGACCGGGCCGAGACGGAGCGCCGGCACAAGCCCTTCCTCCGGGAGGGAGGCCCCTTCATCGGGCCGGAACGCGTCGGACAGATCGAAAGGGAAGCGAAGGGGGAACTGCAGGACGTAACGGCAACGAGCGTCATCCTGACCGGCCTGATCCTCGCCTTCATCGGGGCGGATGACGCCGCGGCGCAGTCGGCGGCGCCCGACGGGACGGCGCGGAAGGCGCTGGCGATGGGATGGGACTTCGCCGCCCGCTGGGGGCTGGCGGCCCGAAGGTCCTTCGCCCCGCAGATCGGCGAGCACTGCAAGCTCGACGGGAACCAGGCCCTCGCCCTCGGGGCTCTACTGGGAGGATGCCAGTTCGTGGCCGGCTACCCCATGACGCCCGCCACTTCGATCCTGCACTACTTCTCCTCCGTCGCGGAAGAGCTGCCCGTTCATTTCGAACAGGCCGAGGACGAGATCGCCGCCCTGAACATGGCCCTGGGGGCCTCCTATGCGGGGCTCCGGTCCATGGTGGCCACCTCGGGCGGGGGCTTTGCCCTCATGACCGAAGCCGTCTCGCTGGCCGGGATGACGGAGACACCGGTCGTCATCATCGTCGCCCAGCGGCCCGGACCGGCCACGGGACTTCCTACGAGGACCGAGCAGGGCGACCTGAACTTCGTCCTGCACGCCGGGCACGGCGAATTCCCCCGGGTCCTCTTCGCACCGGGATCCATTGAAGAGGCCATATCACTGGCGCGCAGGGCCTTCGATGTTGCCGACCGCTGGCAGATCCCCGTGTTCATCCTGACGGACCAGTACCTGGCCGACTCCCTGCAGATCATGGAAGGACGCGTACCCACCAAGATGCTCAAACGGGACTTGCCCGTTGCCGGGGCGGACTACCGGCGCTACGAGATCACGGACTCCGGGGTCTCGCCCCTGACCTATCCCGGGCTCTCCGAGGCCCGCGTCGAAGTGGATTCCGACGAGCACACGGAAGACGGCAAGATCACGGAAGATCGCGGGATGAGGGTCCGGATGGTCGACAAGAGACTCCGGAAATTCGAGGGTCTCCGGAAGGAAGCGGTCATGCCGGCCCGTTTCGGAGACCGGAGGGCACCCACCGTCCTCGTCTCGTGGGGATCGAACCGACTGATCGTGAACGAGGCCGTCGAGGTGCTTCGGGCCGAAGGGATTTCCGTGTCATCGGCCCACTTCGGCCAGGTCTACCCGCTCACCCCGCAGATGGCGCGTGGTCTTGCGCGCAAGCGGCTGATCTGCATCGAAAACAATGCCACGGGGCAGTTCGAACAGTTGCTCCGCCACGAATTGGGCCTGAAGGCGACCCATCGGATCCTGAAATACGACGGCGAATGCTTCACCGTGGGAGAACTGGTGGAACGGGTCAAGGGAATTCTGGGTTGACGGAAACGAAAGGGCAGAACTCCATGGATAGACAGGATATCGCCTGGTGCCCGGGCTGCGGGGATTTCCCGATCCGGGCAACCCTTGAAAAGGTCCTCGGAGGGCTTCCGCTCCCGGCAAAGGACATTGTGCTCACGTCGGGCATCGGCCAGGCAGCCAAGATGCCCCATTACCTCTCGTACAGCTATTTCAACGGCCTCCACGGCCGGTCCCTGCCTCTTGCCGTGGGCATCAAGCTCGCCCGTCCCGATCTGACGGTCATCGCCGTTTCGGGAGACGGATGTCATTACGGCGAAGGCGGCAACCACTTCATCCATACGATCCGGCGAAGGCTGGATATCACGATCCTCGTCTGCGACAACAAGGTGTATGGACTGACGAAAGGCCAGAGTTCCCCGACGACGGATCTCGGGAGGAAAAATGCTCTCGACCCCGAGGGCAACCGCAATGCCCCGTTCAGCCCGCTGGCGGTGGCCCTCGCGGCAGGCGCCCCCTTCGTGGCCCGGACCTTCGCGGGGGATCCCGAGCACATGGGAAAGATCATGCGCGAGGCGATCCTCTTCAGGGGCCCTTCCGTTGTCGACATCCTTCAGCCCTGCGTGAGTTTCAACAAGGTGAATTCCTTTGCCTGGTACCGGGAGCGGGTCTATCGGCTGGATGACTCCCTGAAGGACCGGTACGAGGCCATCCGCCTGTCGGATGACTGGGGGGAGCGCATCCCCATCGGCGTCTTCTGGCGGGACGATCGTTTCCCGTGCAGGGAGGGCAAACAGATGTTCCGCAAGCCCGTTACGGAATCGGCTGTGGCGCGGCTTCTGAACACGAAGTGCATCATGATGAGGTAGCGGGCTTTCCGGGGAGGAGGCGGGGACAGTCAATTTTCCGGCGACAGGGTCGACCGAGGTGACAGAATTCCGTCACAAGCCGCCGATCACGCGCCAGTAGTTTTCATCTTTTTCGGGTTCGATCTTTTTCTTTCCTTTCTTATTCATGGACAAAAAAAGAATGAGAAAAACAATCAGAAAGGGCTGCTTCCCGGAGCTTTTCATCAGCCTGCGGACCAGCGATTTTTCCAAACCCTCGAGAATTCCCACGAGTCCTGCCGCCGTCGTCTCTGAATTTGGTCACGCCGGGCGTGACGATATTTATATCCGATAAAAAAGAAAGCTTGTAAAGACAAAAAAGGGATAAAAAAAGATTGGGTGCCAGGTGAAGGAGGGGAAACTGGCACCCAGAGAGAGATAAATGGGGTTTCAGGTCGTCAGATTTGCCTGATATATATGCAACAACCATGACAGATACATGCGTTCGCAAAAAAATATTTTCGACTATGTGCAAGTCCTGACGAAAGCGCGTGGCCGGGCCCCCTCAAGCGGTGAGGGCGGGAGACGAGGCGGGCTCAGGCGGCGGGCACTGCGGGAGATGCACGGCGGGCCGCAATGAACGGAAGAACCATAAGGCCTGAAATATACTTAATAATTGCTTGGCCAAGGATGGCGGGCCAGACGGGGCCGAAGACCAGCAGAACAAAAATCAGGGAGTCAACCGGGCAGGAAACGAGGTTGGACCAGACAACCCGGGAGAGGAAAGACCGCTTCAGTACCCGGAAGAGGAGCCAGTCGAGGCTCTCCGAGACGAAGAAGGCGGCAGTGGAGGCCAGGGCCACGTCGAGGTTGAAGAAAAGCGTGATCAGTGAAGCGGCGATCATCCAGCCCCATGTGGCCCAGTCCCCCCAGTAGCGCTGGACAAAGTCGCGAAATGAAAAGGTCAATCCGATCCAGACGACCCCGGCCGGGAAAGAAAGGCCGGCAACGGTAATAATGCCGAACCAGATGACGAATGCATTGCCCAGGAGGATGCTCAGGAGGTAGAGCAGCCCCCATGTCCATTTTTTCATGACGCCCGTCCTACATTTTTTGTAGGGTCATCTACAAAGGGAGGCTTTTTATTTCACAGAACCTCCTCCGATTCAAGATTTTTTGCCTCAATCGAGGCATGAGGCAGACAGGATTCAGGCAGAATGAGCTCCGAAGGATCCTCCCTGAAGCAAATAGCCGTTTCGGCCGCCGTTCTGGAAAAGGACGGCAGGGTTTTGATCGCTCGCCGCAGGCGGGGAGACCGCATGGAGGGCAAGTGGGAGTTCCCCGGAGGAAAAATAGAATCCGGCGAGACCGCCCAGGGATGCCTGCGAAGGGAGATGAAGGAGGAGTTCGGGATCGATATCGCCGTGGGTCCCCTCGTGGGACGTAGCCGTCACGCCTATCCCCATGCGGAAGTTGACCTCTGGGCTTACCGGGTAGCCCACCGCGCGGGCGATTTCCTGCTCCGTGACCACGAGGAGATCCTCTGGGTGAGGCCTTCCAGCTTGCAATCGTACGATTTCTCCGCTGCCGACGTCCCGATCACGAAAATCCTGGCGGGCAAACGGAACGCGACGCCGGTCGACTCCTCTCCGCGAGCCGAGCATTTCCTTCAAATCGCGGGCCTGCGGTTCCGCATCCTGGAACGGGGCCCGGACGCCGGAAGGCCCCTTCTCCTTCTCCACGGCACCGGGGACAACGCCCATACCTGGGACCTGCTTGCCCCGCCTCTGGCGAAGTCCTTCCGGGTCCTGGCTATGGATCAGCGCGGACACGGTGAAAGCGACTGGGCCGTGCCGCCCGCCTACGGATGCGACGACTATCTGCGGGACCTGCGCGCCGTCATCGATATCCTCGGCCTCGAGGACGTGATCCTGCTCGGGCACTCCATGGGGGCCCTGCACGCAAGCCTGTACACTGCGACGAGCCCCGGCCGGGTTGCGGCCCTCGTCCATGTGGACAT
Organism: Deltaproteobacteria bacterium; assembly: GCA_012728915.1. GTDB lineage: Bacteria > Desulfobacterota > Syntrophia > Syntrophales > UBA2192 > UBA2192. The sequence goes on from JAAYEC010000015.1 coordinate 61,601, forward strand.
CGAGCCCTTCCCTCCGGACTGGAACCGCAAATACCTTCTCGGGTTGTACAGGAATCTGCCGGACTCCTATTCCGACATGGACGAGTACATCGAGGAAATCGCCGGAAACGCCCCCTACGCTCGCCGGGAGCGCCTGCTGGACCTGGCATCGAAATCCCTGGCCCGTATGGGCGACAGGTGGCGCAGGATCTACGACCGGGAGATCCTCGCCCGGTTCGACCATTATGACCTGCGGGACCGTCTTGCAGACATCCGCTGCCCCGCGCTGGTGATCCGCGGAGCCGAGAGCCGGGTGCTCGGCCGGGAAGCGGCGGAACAGATGGTTCGGGCCCTTCCGGCAGGCGAGTTCGCCGAGATCCCGAGGGCTGCGCATCCGGCGCACCTGGACAACCCCGGGGCATTCCGGGACGCGGTCATGGGGTTTTTGGCGAGGCACGAGTTGGTGTGACGGAGTAGAAAGTCTAGAGGGGAAGAGTAAATCCATGTCAACGGCCGACGAACAGAGGAGGGAATCATGGACGTATTCGACGCCATCATTGGTCGCAGAAGCTGCAGAAAATTCCTGCCCGGGGCGGTAAGCGATGCAGATATCGAGAAGATCCTCGAGGCGGGCAACTGGGCCCCGTCGCCCGCCAACCAGCAACCCTGGGAATTCGTCGTCATCACGGATCCCGGCATCAAGGCGAGGATCTTCACCGAGAGCGAGGCCTGCCGGAAGAAGCTCTTCGAGCGCAGCGGCTGGAAGTGGCTTGAGAAGTTCTCCATCGATTTCGTGAAGGAGGCGGCTGTCATCGTCGCCGTGGTGGGCGACCCGAGAAAGAGCGGCGCGGACATGTTCCTCGACGAGGGGGCAGGCCGGGGTTACCTGGAAGGCTGCTCGGCCGCCGTCCAGAACATGATGCTGGCGGCCCACGCCCTGGGCCTCGGGAGCCTCTGGTTCTCCCTGTTCGAGGCCGCAGCGGTGCGGCAGGTTCTCGGGCTCGACGCCGGCAAGGACCCCGTGGCCCTGCTCTGCATCGGCAGACCCGGCACGGTGCCCGCATCGAAGCGCAAGGATTTCCGGGAAAAAACAACGTATCTCCGGTAGCGGCCCGTTCCCGGGAGAACCCGTTGAGTACTTAAAATATCTGTCGACATTTTCCGCCGACACGGGTATAAGGCTCTCACGAGCGTCGCAGGTCCCCGAACCGCTGCGGTCGCCGGTGGCAGCCGGCGGTTTTTTTGTACAAATTTTGCAACCTCGAACCGTGATGAGCCCCTCTCCTGCCCGACATCTGCTCCGGCTTTCCCTGCTTCTGGCCCTCGTTGCCCTCTGCGCGGACAGCGCTTCGGCCCAGGCTCCGCCGGATGACATCCGCAAGAGCATCGAGAGGGCCGTCAAGTCCGGCGCCGTCTCGAAAACGGTCTGTTCAGGCGCCCCCTGGTGCAATCCGGGCTCGGTGAGCCGCTTCTACCAGATGCGAAAGTACGAGCCGGCCTGGACGCGCGACGGCACGCCGCTGCCCGTGGCGGACACCCTGGCCCGGACACTCAAGTCGGCCGACGCGGAGGGCCTCCGGCCGAAGGATTACCACATCGAAGGCATCGAGGCCGCCCTCGGCGAGAACCGGCAGATTCTCGCCCGAAATGAAAAGCCCGATGCGGGGAAGATCATCGCCCTGGAATTTCTCCTGTCCGACGCCTATCTCGTCTATGCGGCCCACCTGCTCAACGGCCGCGTCAACCCCGAGACGCTCCATGCCGACGAATGGACGATCTACCCCTCTCGGTTCAACCTGGCCCGCCATCTCCAGAAGGCGCTGGAGGCCGGCGATTTAGAGGGGAGTCTCCAGGGCCTCATGCCGGCCCATCCGGGCTACGGCCGGCTCAAGACGGCGCTGCTCGTTTACCGGGCGCTGGCCGAGAGGGGCGGATGGCCCGCCGTTGCCGGCGGCGGAAAGCTCGAAAAGGGAATGAAGAGTGAGCGCGTGCCCGCGCTTCGCGCCCGCCTCAAGGTCACGGGCGAGATGCTGGCGGCGATCAATGGGGCGAACGATCTCTTCGACGAGGCCGTCGAGGAGGCGGTCAAGCGCTTCCAGCAGAGCCATGGTCTGTTCGCCGACGGAATCGTGGGCGCCAGGACCCTGAAGGCCCTCAACGTGACGGCCTCGAGCCGAGTACGCCAGATCGAGCTGAACCTGGAGCGCTGGCGCTGGCTGCCCCAGAACCTGGGAAACCCCTATATCCTGGTGAATATCGCGGGCTACGGGCTCGAGGTGGTCGAGGACGAAGCACCGGTCTTGACCATGAAGATCGTCGTCGGCACGGCCTACCAGAAGACGCCCGTTTTCAGCGGAAAGATGACCTACATCGAGATGAACCCCTACTGGAACGTCCCCCACAGCATTGCCACGGAGGAAACGCTGGGAAAGATCCGGAAGGACCCGAAAGCCTTTTTCGCCAAGGAGAACATGAGAGTCTTCAGGGCGGGGCAAAACGGCGAAGCGGTCGATCCCGCCACGATCGACTGGTCGACGCTCTCGGCCAACAGCTTCCCCTACCGCTTGCGCCAGGAGCCGGGCCCGCGAAACCCCCTGGGACACATCAAGTTCATGTTCCCCAACAAGCACAGCGTCTACCTGCACGACACCTCCGACCCGCAGCTCTTCGACAGGGAACGCCGGGGTTTCAGTCACGGTTGCATCCGCATCGAGAAGCCTCTGGAGATGGCGGATTTCGTGATGAGGGGAAGCCGGGAGTGGTCACGCAAGAAGATCGAGGCCGTGCTGAAGACGACGGAGACGACGGTGGCCTACCTGCCGAGGCCCATCCCCGTACACATCCTCTACTTCACGGCCTGGGGAAACGGGGACGGGACGGTTCATTTCCTGGAGGACATCTACCGCCGCGACGAGCGGCTCGACAGGGCTCTTCAGCCGAAAACAAAGCCTGCCGGGGCATCAAAGCCCTGACAGGCCGTACGGTTTCTCATCGATTTCCCGAGCGCGGTCGCCAGCGCACTCAGGTCTTCCTGGTCGCCTTGACGGGTCTTCTCTTTCTCCTCCGTCCACCCTGCCAGGTCCGGACACTGCCGACATCGACGTGCACGAAACCGCGCCTGGCGTAGTACCCCACCCCGCCGCATTGCATGTCCAGTGCAGCATGACAAAGGTGCTTGGCATGCAGCTCGGGCACCCTCAGATCGACGGCCATGCCTTCCATATGCAGGCTGTTGCGGGCCACGTTGCGGTTGCGCCTGCGCAGGGCGGCGTTGGTCTTGGGCGATCGGTAACCGGAAAGCACGTGGAACGGATTTTTTGTTTCCAGCTTCTGGTTGAGGTGGAAAAGCAGGTCAAGCAGGTCCGGGCTGATTTCCTTCACGAGGTTCGCCCTGTAGTCGCGCAGGAGATAATTGATCTCATCGAGAGACTGGGAGATGTATTCCCCGTCGGCCCAGTACACTCCGTTGAAGGTCTCGCCCGTGTTGGTGCTGTAAAGGTGGAGCCTCCTTTCTTCGGAAGGCTCGAGGACAAGTCCGGCTTCCCCGTTCCAGCCGGGAGATCCGATGATCTCGGGCGAAATGACCGGTTCGAGCGCGGCAAGCACCTTAGACGGAAGGACGAGCAGGGCGGAGCCGAGAACACCCAGCTTCAGGAAGGAGCGACGGTTGAGGAATCCCGCAGGAATGTCGTCATGTTTTCTAAAGGAACGCATGGTCCCCTCCTTTGCTTTTTCCTTAGAAAGCATGCGCCATTGACGCAAAAGTGCCGTTTTTTTACCCCGGGCCGAAGAAAAAAATCAAGAGAAAATTTTATTCCCTAACATTATTCGTGCCATATCGCGTTTCGGTTGCAGAACAGGGGCACGGGGACCCTGGCCCTGAAGGAGTTATCGGCCTCGTCGGCTTCGACTTGAGCGGACCGCGCCCCCGAAGCCCCGCCTTCCCTTCGGGGGGAAAATGGACTATATTGAGCCAGAAGGAGCAGCCATTGATGCCCTCCGGCCCGGAACTCAAGGAAGACATCACAAGATTCTGCAAGGAGCGCGGTGCCGATCTCGTGGGATTTGCGCCCGTGGAGCGCTGGGACGAGGACGGCATCGTCCCGCCCGCTTTCCGACCGAGGGCCCTGTTCCCGCAGGCACGCACCGTGATCGTCATCAGCATGGCCATGCCGCTGCCCGTTGTGGAGACGACGCCGTCGGCCCTCCACAAGGAACTCTACGACACCACGAACCGCCAGCTCGACGATCTGGCCGTGGCGCTCACGCGGCATCTCAACCGGCTGGGACGCGCCTCGTACCCTTTTACCCGCGACACCTACACGTCCATGCGTGCCCTGCGGGAAAACAACCGGGCCGCCTTCGGCCACGTCCCGGCGGCAAAGTATGCCGGACTGGGGACAATCGGGATGAACCAGTGCATCCTCACGCCCGGGTTCGGGCCCCGTGTCCGCTTCGTATCCGTCTTGACCGCCGCGGAGATCCCGCCGGACCCCATGCAGTCGAGGGAGCTCTGCATCCGGTGCGGACTGTGCGCCGAGTGCTGCCCCAAGAGCGCCATAACGCCCCGGGAGGACCGGGTTATCGGGGACTACGACAAGACGGCCTGCCTCGAGATGCACGAGGAGTTGGTGAAAAGGCGCGTTTACCCCTGCGGCATCTGCACGAAGGTGTGCCCCGTGGGGAAAGACCGGTTGCTCTACAGGAGCAAGGGGATCCGGAAGAAATACCGGGAAGAACGGGAGACCCTCGCGGCAAACCCCGACGCCCCCGAATACGGGTCGTGGACCCACGTGCGCAAGTATGGGACCCCCCGCAAATCCAGGGAAAAAGGGAAGGACCAGTTGTAGGGGAATGGTACGGTTCGAGGCCTTCTGCGGGAAGCTCGCGGCGATGCTCGCCCGCGAAAGCGGCATGATGCGACAAATAGAAAAGTCGAGGGAGCTCGTCGCCGAGCTGAATTCGAGCCCGGGGTGGTTTTTCGAGACCCTGGAGAAAATGGTTCTCGAGCCCGCGGCCATCGCACGCCAGAAAACCGGCATCTGGCCCAACGAGTTCACGCTTCACCGGGCCCCCGACCGTTCCTTTGTCGTGCTGGCCTACATCTGGGACGCGGGCCTGGCGGACATCATCCACGATCACGGCTCCTGGGGAATTATCGGGACGCTGGTCGCGAAGCTGGGGGAGAGGAAATACGAGAGAATCGACGACGGCCGTCGCGAGGGTTACTGCGAGCTCCGGGAAACCTCCGGCGGCGTCTTCGGCCCCGGCGAGACGACCTTCGTCCTGCCCCTCGACGAGGGCCTCCACGCCATGCACAACCCCACGGACGGGGTCGCTGTGAGCGTCAACGTGTACGGCAAAACGGTACGCCCGGGCTACATCCGGTTCTTCGATCCGGCCAGGCGCACCGTCACCCGGACCTACCCGCCGCAGACCCTGAAGGAAGTGCTCGCGGTAAAGACCCTGGCGGCAATCGACCCGGGCCGGGCCGAGGGGGTCTTCCGGAAAGCCCTCGGCACATCGCGCCCCCCGCAACTCCGGCAGGAATACGAGGAAGCCCTCCGGAAGTTGAGGGGCTGAACGAGGGAGCGGACGCCCTCACAGGAGCTTCTCGGGTGATGTCTGCAAGTCCTTCTCTTCGTAGAAAACGACCAGAAAAATCTCCCGGCCGGAGCGGTTCACGATAGCGTGGGGAAGGCCCGCGGGGATCTCGAAGAGCTCCGGCTCCTCCCCGCTGACAAGGACCTCCTCCTCCCCGGCCACCAGCGTCGCCGGCCCCCCGCAGAGAAGCAGCCACTCCGCGGCGGACGCGTGGGCGTGGTTCCCCCGGATCGAGCCGGGCTGCATGGAAGCCACGTGGAGATTTCCCAGGGGCCTCCCCTCGAGACCGGCCAGGGAAAGAGGGTTGAGCACCCAGCCCCGGCCGTCTTTCCATACCCTGTCGCCGATCATGACCCGCCTGATTCCCGCCATGGGCCCTCCCGCCCGTCCGTTTCCTTTCACCGTCTCCATTCCTAGCACGCCGGCGGGGCCGCAGGCAAGTGCGGCAACGCGGGGCGCCACGGCCCGCGCGCGGGGTTGGCCTTCGGGACGCGCTGTGCTAGGATGCCCGGCATGGAGAAGATCCGCATCGGCATCAGCTCCTGCCTGTTGGGCAACGAGGTCCGCTGGGACGGCGGCCATGCCCTGGACCGTTTCATGGCCCGAACGATAGGCGGATTCGTCGATTACCTCCCCGTCTGCCCCGAGGTGGAGTGCGGCTTCGGCACCCCCCGCGACACCTTCCGCCTCGTCGGCGATCCGCGGAGGCCCCGCCTCGAGATCACCCGGACGGGAGCCGACCACACGGCGAGAATGGAAACCTGGGCCCGCAGGCGCGTCGAGGAACTGGGCAGAGAGAAGCTCTGCGGCTTTATCTTCAAAAGCAGCTCGCCCTCGTGCGGCATGGAATGCGTCAAGGTCTACGGCGCAAGGGGAGTGCCGCGAAAGGCCGGTGAGGGAATCTTCGCCCGCATCTTTATGGAATGCTTCCCCCTGACGCCCGTCGAGGAAGAGGGCCGCCTGTACGACCCCGCCCTGCGCGAGAACTTCATCGAACGCATCTTCGCCTGCAAGCGCTACAGCGACATCCGGGAGGGAACCGGGAAGGCCAAGCGACTGGTGGACTTTCACGCCGAGCACAGGCTGCAGCTCATGGCGCACAGCCCGAAGCGCCTTAAGGAGATGGACGGCCTCGTGGCCCGGGCGAAGCAGATCCCGGCACCCGGGCTCGTGGAGGGCTACGGGAGGCTTTTCATGGAGGCCATGGCGATCAAGCCTACGGCGGCCCGGCACGAAAACGTCCTGACTCACATCCTGGGCTTATTCCAGAGAGACCTCGACGGCGTCGAGAAGCGGGAGCTCCTCGACGTGATCCGCTCGTACCGCAAGGGGCTCATCCCCCTCGTCGTTCCCGTTACCCTGCTTGCCCATTATGCCCGAACGCATGGCCCGCCCTGTCTGGAGGAACAGACCTATCTCAATCCGCACCCGGCAGAGCTGAGGCTACGGTACCATCTCTGACTTTCATCTCTGCAGGGCGCCTTGCATCCGGGATGGCGGGTCGACCCCTGAAGGAACGCCATCGAGGCGCAAGGCGCCCCGGGGTTGACGCCGCGCATTGCCGCAAGTATCCTGTCCGCATGGGGCGCAACGTCGAGAAGGAGATCCCCCGGCTTCTGTTTGACTGGTACCGGACAAACAGGCGAGACCTGCCCTGGCGCGGGACGAAGGACCCCTACCGGACCTGGGTGGCCGAGATCATGCTCCAGCAGACCCGGGTAGACACCGTCATCCCCTACTACGAGCGGTTCCTGAAACGCTTCCCCGACGTGAGGGCCCTTGCCCGGGCCCGCGAGGACGACGTCCTCAAGGCATGGGAGAACCTCGGCTACTACTCCCGCGCCCGGCACTTGAGCGAGGCGGCACGCATCGTCGTGGAGCGCTTCGGCGGGTCCATCCCCTCGACGATGGAGGGGCTCCGGGCGCTGCCCGGTGTGGGCGCCTACACGGCCGGGGCGATCCTGAGCATCGCCTTCGGCCGGCCGATCGCCGCCGTCGACGGCAACGTGATCCGCGTCATCGCGAGGCTCTTCGGGATCGAGGATTCAATAGCCCGGCCGGGCACAAGAAAGAAAATCGGGGAAATCGTCCGTCGGCTCGTACCGACGGAAGAGCCCGGCCACTTTAACGAGGCCCTCATGGACCTCGGCTCCGGTATCTGCACGCCCCGGAGGCCGGCCTGTCCGGCCTGCCCCCTGTCGGCGGCCTGCCTTGCGCTCGCGAGAGGAATCCAGGCCTCGCTGCCGGCGAGGGACAAGGCCGCAGCCCTTCCGAGGCGCGAAGCGTCGGTCGCCGTCATCCGGGACGGCGGGGGCAGGGTCCTTCTGGTGAAGCGGCCCCGGAGGGGGCTGCTCGGCGGGCTGTGGCGGTTCCCCGGGGCGGAGGGAAAGGAAGCGCGGGCGCTGCGAAGCGCGCTGAAAAAGCAACAGGGGCTGGATGTCGTCGTGGGCAAGGAGATCTTCACGGTCGAGCACGCCTACTCCCACTTCTCCGTGACCGTTCACGTGTTCGACTGCCGCCTCCGGGCGGGGACGCCGCAGGCCCGGCCGGTTCCCGCCCGCTGGGTGGCGACGGGCGGGACGGCCCGCCTGGCCCTCTCGAAGCTGGAGAGGATGATCCTGCAGCGCCTGAAAAACCCGCGGGACCGCGCGCGGACACTTCCCCGTGGATAACCGGGGGCAAATCGTGTTACGGTGCGGGGAACACAAAACGATCAGGGCGGACCATGAGCAGGGAGCACGTGCCGGCAACCCCGGCCATCCGGGTCCTGAAGGACAGCAGGGTCGACTTTATCCCCCGCCCCTACAAGTACGAGGAGCGGGGCGGAACGGACACGGCGGCCAGGGAACTCGGCGTGGACGAGCACCTGACCGTGAAGACGCTCGTCATGGAGGACGAGAAGAAATCGCCGTTCATTGTCCTGATGCACGGCGACCGGGAGGTCTCCACCAAGGAACTCGCCCGCATCCTCGGCGTCAAGGGGATCCATCCCTGCGACCCGGCCGCGGCCAACCGCCACACGGGATACATGGTGGGCGGCACATCACCCTTCGGCACACGGAAGGTCCTTCCCGTCTACGTGGAGGAGTCCATCCTATCCCTGCCCGTGATCTATATCAACGCCGGGCGCAAGGGGCTGCTTGTGGAAATGAAACCGGACGATTTGCAGCGGATATTGAAACCGGTGCCGGTAAGAGTGGCACGGTGAAAAGTCGGACGGCAGACAGCCGAGACGGGGTGAAAAGCGGAAGGGCCGGGATCCGGAAAATGCCGCTGCCCGGTCCGACCCTCGTGACGCCGATGCCGTAAGGAGCATGGGGCCGGCGCGTCGATGAAACTCAAGAAGGCGATGGACAAGGAATCTGTCATCATCGAGTGCCTGCGCTGCGGGACCCGGAACCGCCTGCCCCGGGGGCGCATCCAGGACAGGCCGCGCTGCGGGAAGTGCCATGCCCCCCTCGACGTCCGCAGCTTTGCGGTGCGGCCCCTGGAGACGAGCGACGCGAAATTCGCCGTCGACGTCCTCGCCGCCGCGGAGCCTGCCCTTGTCCTTTTCTACTCGCCGTCCTGCCCGTACTGCCGGATGCTCTCGCCGGTCATCGACGAGCTTGCCGTCAAATTCGAGGGGGCGGCCCTCGTGGCCCGGATCGACGTCAACACAAACCCCACCGTCGCCCGTCAGTACGGCATCCAGGGAGTGCCGACGCTGCTGCTGTTCCGCGAGGGGAAGCTGATGAAGCGGATGGCGGGGGTACTATCGGGCGACGAGATCGAACGGAGCCTGAAAGGAATCATTAAACTATCGTGACCGAAACGCGGGCGAAACTCCAGGAGGGTGCCCGGAACGGATTGAAGCGGGGATGGGCGGCGTTCCTGTGGATGATCAAGATCATCCTCCCCATCTCCTTCCTTACGGCTGTGCTCGCCTGGACCGGGTGGCTGGCGAACCTGGACTTCTTGCTGGCGCCCCTCATGGGGTTCATGGGTCTGCCGTCCATGGCGGCCTTGCCCATCCTGATCGGCGGGCTCACGGGTATTTACGGCGGGATCGCCGCCATGGCGGTGCTGCCCTTCACCATGGCCGAGATGACCCTGCTGGCCAATTTTCTGCTCATCTGCCACAACCTGATCCAGGAGGGTGTCGTCCAGGCCAAGTCCGGACTCAACCCCGTAAAGGCGACGCTTTTCCGGATTTCAGCGGCCGTGACCACCGTCTGGGTCATGACTTTTTTCATCCCCACCGATCCTTTTTCGTCCGCACAGGCCGGCGCGGTGGCCGCCTCCGCGCAGACATTTGACGCCATGGCCTGCGAATGGGCCGTCTCGATGCTGAATCTCTGCGTGAAGGTCTTCTTCATCATCATGGCGATCCTCACGCTCCTGGAAATCGCCAAGAGCATGGGCTGGGTCATGCCCGTCGTCAGGGCCCTGTCGCCTGCCCTGAAGCTGCTGGGGCTGAGCGAAAAGGTGGGCATCCTCTGGATGACGGCCGTCGTCTTCGGTCTCGCCTACGGGGGCGCGGTGATCGTCGAGGAGGCCCGGCAGGGGCACATCTCGAAGGAGGAACTCGAGGAGCTGCAGCTTTCCATCGGGATCAACCACTCGATGGTGGAAGACCCCATCCTGTTCATGGCCTTTGGGATCGGCGCCTTCTGGCTCTGGGTGCCGAGGATCATCACGGCCATGGCGGCCACCCGGATGCTCACCCTCTGGGTGTCGTGGCGGAAAAAATCCCTCAAGACCGCCGCTTGACTTTTTCCACTATCGCAGACAGGAGAGTGCGCGCCTCCTCGAGTCCGTTACGATAGGCCTCGTCGAAGGCCTCGTCGCCCATCCGGCAGGAGAGAAAAAGAGGGGTGTAATAAATCGACGTGAATTCGCGGACCTCTGCCGACTCGTCTCCGTAAAGGGACTTCAGGGTTTCTTCCGTCTGTTTTCGCCACCGGGCGAACCCCCCCGACACGGCCGTTTGATCCCTCAGCCCGTCGATGGCATCTATCTGCTTTTTCAGTTCTTCAAACATTTTCCGGAAACGTTCATATCACATTGCTACGTCCGGGAACAGCCGTCCCTCGAACGAAGCAAATGCTTCGCCGATGAAGCAATTGCTCAATCTATGCAACTTATCGAAATTCCTTATCGTTCTTCAATGGCGGGCCTCGTGACCCCGGCGGATGGAGGATATGCTTCTTTTTTTTCGATAAGCGCCGAGGGCACACGCATAAAATAATCAACAATATACGGATATTACAAACCTGCCCGGCCGGGCACGGCGATTGCTCCCAAGAAAGTCATCACGGAAGATACGAGAGAAGGCGGCATCATGAAAAGTCTGAATGATTTCACTGAGATTTGTCAGCTGCCTGCTGATCCGATCCCGGCCTGTTCCGGAAGAACCCGGGCGCGCGTAGCGGAAGTGATGACGGATGACCCGATCCCCGTAAGGCAGGCCGGGCCCGCCGTCGGGAACGCGGCACGGGTCAGAAGGCTTCCCGGGCGCACCATAAAGTACACGAAGCGGGGGGCTGTAGGCATCATCACGGCGCAGGTGGACAATATCGGCGATGTCTTCGACGAACTCGATGCCCAGCTGGAGCGGATCGAGCGGGACGAGGAAGTCCGGGTCGTCGCCATCTACACCCTCAGCGGCCTGTTCGCCACGTTGTCCGTCCGCTGACCAACGAAGCACAGTCCGCCCGGCGGCGCGCCCTTCGCCGACCCGGGACAAACCTGACCCCCGGAAAACCATCTGGGGTGCCCCTGCGAGCCTCGCGCGTCGCCCTGTCTTCAGCGAAGAAAAGCCTTGCGGTTCGGGCACAGTAGCGTATCATCACGATGGGGAAAGGAAACCGGCCGCACCGGGGGGATCATGACTCGCAAGGCCCCGAATCAGAAAGAAAATCACCCGCTGTCCTTCTGGAAGCCCCAGGAGTACCAGGGTGATCTTTACGCCAGAGACAGGCTCCTGTCGTCGGTCCACAAGATCAGCGGCCTGCTCACCCAGCCCGTCTCCCTGGACAGCGTCCTGACCGCCATCGTCGAGGAAACGGCGCGCGTCTTCGACTACGACCGTGTCGCGATCTACCTGGTCAGCAAAGACAAGCGGCTTCTGGAGTGCAAGTACGAGATCGGTTTCGCCCCTGAGGAGATGGAGATCGCCTTCCAGAGGCCCTTCAGCCTGGAGCGCCATGAGTGCATCGAGACCCTCGTGGTCAAGACGGGGAAGACCATCTACATCCGGGACTACAGCGCCGATAGCCGGGTGACCTACCTGGACCGGAAGGTGAGCAAAAAGCAGAACCGCTTCGCCACCATCGCCGTCCCCCTGAATCTCCGGGACTCCATCATCGGACTCATCGAGGCGGACCGCGGCGGGGATCCCCTGGTCCTCACCGAGGAGGACATCCAGCATCTCTCCATCTTCGCCAACCAGGCGAGCATCATCATCGAGAACACGCGCCTCTACGAGCAGCTCGTCAACGAGCGAAACTTTGCGGAAAACGTCGTGGAGAGCTCTCCGAACTGTATCCTCGTCGTCAACTGCGACGGGACGATCCGGATGGTGAACCCCCAAGCCGAGTCGATCTTCAGCCTCGCGACCGGCGCGGCAGTCGGGAAACCGGCCTCGGAAGTCTTCGGGGAACCCATGAGAACGATCATCCGGGAGGCCATCGACGGCAAGACGTCCGACGGCCGGGAAGTGGTCGTCAAGCGCAGGGAAGGGGCGCGGACGATTCTCGATGTCAGCACGTCACAGCTTAAAAGCCAGGATGGAACCGTCCTGGGAGCCGTGCTCATCGCGACGGACCTAACGGAGGCCAAGAAGACGGAGGAGTGGATGCGGCGGGTCGACCGCCTCTCTTCTCTGGGGCAGCTTTCCGCGGGCGTCGCCCACGAGATTCGCAACCCCCTGGCCAGCATCAACTTCAACATTCAGTTGCTGTCCAAGCGCATCCAGCCCGACGAGAAAACAAGACGGATCATCAACAATTCCCTGGCCGGGGTCGAGCGGATCAAGGACCTTGTAAAGGGGATGCTCGACTTCAGCCGACCCGCGCCGCCGCAGCTCAAGAGAGAATCCATCCATCGCGCCGTCGAGGATGCCGTCTCCCTGATGGACTCCCAGTTTTCGAAGCACGGGATCCGGGTCGTGCTGAAGCTCGCAGCCCGGGCCCCGGACATCACCTTCGACAGCCGTCAGATCCAGCAGGTTTTCGTCAATATCCTGCTCAATGCCCTGCAGGCCATGCCCGAGGGCGGCACCGTGACGGTCGAAAGCAGTCTCGGGGACGAGACAAAGGAGTTGAGCCGCTACCTCAGCGTTTACATCAGCGACACGGGGGCCGGCATCCCGCGGGAGCATTTCTCGAAGATCTTCGACCCCTTCTTCACGACCAAGCCCGAGGGAACCGGGCTCGGGCTGTCCATCGCCCACAAGGTGCTGGAGCAGCACGGCGCGCAGATCGAGATCCGGAGCCGGGTGGGACAGGGGACCATGTTCATCATCCGGTTCCCGATCGACGGCGTGCAGAACCATGTACCGGTATAAGATTCTCATCGTCGACGACGACAAGCTGCTGCAGGCATCCCTGGACGACATCCTGTCGGAGAGCTACGACACGCTCATCGCCGGCAGCGGCGAGGAAGCCCTGCGGCTGCTGAAGAGCCGCTCCGTCGACCTCGTCATGCTGGACATCCGGCTGCCGGGCATCAACGGGATCGAAACGCTCCGGCGCATGAAAGAGATGGGCGGCGAGACCGTCGTGATCATGATGACGGCCTATGAAGACGTCAAATCGGTCATCAGCTCCATGAAGATGGGAGCCTTCGATTACCTCGTCAAGCCCCTCGACATCGAAGAACTCGAAATCATCATCGAAAAGGCCCTCGAAAACCTGAAGCTCAAGCGGGAGGTCGAGGAACTCCGGCGGCAGTTCGTCAAGGAGTACAACCTCGACAACATCGTCGCCCAGAGCAACAGCATGAGACTCGCCCTGCGGCTGGCCGACACCATTGCCCGCAGCCACGACACCACGGTGCTGATCGAGGGGGAAACGGGAACGGGCAAGGAGGTCATCGCCCGATTCATTCACCATCGAAGCAGCCGGTTCAATAAGCCCTTCGTCAACATCAACTGCGGCGCCATCACGAAGGAACTCGTGGAGAGCGAGCTTTTCGGTTACGAGAAGGGCTCGTTCACGGGTGGATTGCAGGAGGGAAAGCGGGGAAAATTCGAAACCGCCGACGGGGGCTCGATTCTACTCGACGAGATCAGCGAACTGCTTCCCGCAACACAGGTCAAGCTTCTCACGTTTCTCGAGGAAAAGGCCTTTTACCCCGTGGGCGGCTCCGAGAAGCGGCATGTCGATGTCCGGATCATCGCCGCCACGAACAAAAGCCTCGAGGAAGGCATCCGGGAGGGAACCTTCCGCGAGGACCTCTTCTACCGGCTGAACGTGGCCCGGATCACCATCCCGCCCCTGCGGGAGCGCCAGGCGGACATTCTGCCTCTTGCCCTCTTCTTCATGGACAAGTTCAACGAAAAATTCCGGAAGCAGTTCAGGACAATTTCCGAGGAAGCCAGGCGGCTGCTCCTGGAACACCCCTGGACCGGAAACGTCAGGGAGATCAGAAACGTCATCGAGCGCGTCGTCCTGATGGAAACCGGCGACGAGATCGAACCCGGCCATCTGGCCTTTATGAAAAAATCTTTCGGTGATGCCGCGACCGCGGCCCGGGCGATCAGACTCCCGGCGACCGGTCTGAATCTCGACGAACTGACGAAAGACCTGATCTTGCAGGCCCTGGAGCGCACAGGCGGACACCGCGGCCGGGCCGCCAAGCTCCTCGGCATCTCCCGCCCCACGATGATCTACCGCATCGAAAAGTACGGCATCAAGGTCTAGCCTCCCCGGTCACCGGATGATCATCCACCGGTACTCGCGAATGTGATCGAGGAATTCCAGGATCAACGCCTGCTCATCCGTCGAGCACGCCCGGGCGTTGAAGACGAAGCGGGCCTTTTCCGCGTTGGCGTAGCCGACCCATTCCAGGAGACTCCCCGTCTCGACCTTCCGGCCGAACGCACGGGCGACCTGTTCGAGGTGGGAGAACCGGATGGTATACTCCGAGTGGGCCGTGAGCCGAATCTCCCGCGGCCAGCCAGTCGCTTCGAGGCCCTTCGCGAGAAAGGGCATCTCCCGCGGGATGATCGGATCGCTCGAGTGCTCCGACAGAAACGCAGGCGCGCTTTTGCGGCAGATCGCCTCGACAAGCCGGATCGCCCCGATGTTGACGTGAAAAGGCCCCTCCCGGGGAACGGCAAGCCCGAAGCGGGCCACGACGGCCTCCGCATCGGCGGGAAGCCGCTTCGGGTCGAGCCCCGTCCGGACGGGGAGATCGCCGATCATCTCGTTGATGATGAAAAGATCGATCCCGGAGAGCGCCGGCAGCACTTCGAGAGCGTCAGCCAGAATGACACTCACCCGTTCCTTCCAGGGCTCCATCGCCTTGCGCTGAATGTCGATGAGGAACCGGGAGAGATCCACCATCAAGACCCGCCTCACGAGATCCCCGTGAGCCTCCAACAGCCCCCGCATCAGGCTGCCGTAGCCGCCTCCGATCTCGCAGATGCGGCATCCTTTCCACAGCAGCCCCCTGTCCCGCAACCGATCACCCAGGCGCGCCCCGTAGGTCCTTGCCAGCCCCAGGGCCCGGAGGGTCGGCGACCTCGGGCTTCCCAGGGATTCGCAGACGGTAAACTCCGTCATGAGATCGACGGGGTGGTGCAGGTGGTACCGTCGGGTGTCGTGAAGGTCGGGCACGGAAGTGTCCACATTTTTCCTTTCTACACGGCGGACACGGGTGTATAGAATGAACGGGCAATTCGATATCTCGCCATACCAACATCCCCATCCCCGCGTCAAGCCCGGAGGATTCCTTTTGGCGGACAACCCCGACACCCCCTGCCTGCGCTGCGGCACCTGCTGCATGGCCAACATGGTCGCCGACGCCGACCCCGATGACCTCGCGCGCTGGCGGCGCGAAGGCCGCGACGACATCCTGCGGGTCTGGCATGACGCCCTCTGGGTGGGCGACCGTCTCTTGTCCGTCACCACGGGCATGGCCATCCGCGACTGCCCCTTCCTGGACTTCAGGGATGGGGTTTTTGCCTGCACGATCTACGAGACACGCCCCCGCGTCTGCCGGGACTTCGAGCCCGGTTCGTCAGCCATCTGCCCGCTGGGCGGCAAACGACCGCCCGGGTGACAGGCCCCAGATCTCCGATACCATCGGGGATCCCCGGAGCCCCGATGGCCATGAACTTCGTGGTCGCCCCGTGTGCCGGCGGAGCACGCGGAGAGGGACGGGGCGGTTCGAACCCGCCTTCGACGGGAGCAGGCGGAACCGGCGGGTCGCAGGAAGGCCCATTTTACTTGACAATCCGGCGCCGATTGTGGATATTCCCCGCGGAATCGATACCCGGTTGTTGAGTCAGGACGTCCTGCACGGCCAGGAAACATGACTCGACGGATCCCGCCGGACCCTGGCGAACCATCATGACAAAAGCAAAAGCCGGCAAACCATCTGCCGCCAAAAAGCCCTCGACGAAAAAACCGACTCCGAAGAACGAAGAGGCGGTCCCGAACCCGCGCGTGGAAGCCCTCGAGGACATCAAGCTCCGGGGCCTGTTCCTGCACGGATACGCCATCACGATCAATGCCGCACCGGTGATATTCGACACGGAGGAGTTCCGGGGCCTGGTGGACCAGTTCTACGAGGAGAACAGGGACGTCGTCACGCCCGCCATTCACCGCGCCTGCCGGGAGAACTACGAGTTCTTCATGACCATGGTCGAGAAGGCCCTGAACCACTTCAACACCCCCCCACGGGAAGACCCCTGATCGGTGAGTTCACCCGTCAAATCCCGGTGCTGATCTCATTCAGCCATGCGAAATCATTGAGAAATCTACGACTTGACTTTCCTGCCGGTCCTTGGGATCATAGGGTCAACCATGTTGAGGGAGGATGGAGTGAGCGCTGGTGAGCAACCGGCAGGTTACGGGGTGTAAGCCCGGGCCGCCTGTCAATCCCTTCCATCACCGGGGTACTTCCCGACCGTAACCTTCTCGAGCAGCTTCCCGCAGCCAAAACCGGACGGCAAACGTGCGCCCGCCCGGCAGGGGCTGCTGTTTCCCGATCCTCCAGGCGCCGTATCCGGCGAAAACCCGATCCCGAGCCGTTCCACCGGGGAGGTGTCTGCCATGATCACAAAACTTGTCCTGATTTTCTTCGCGGGCTTTGTCGTCGACCTGCTCATCACCAAGTACACGAGCGACGTGGCCCAGAGGCGCGTCTGGCGCGCAACGGTGCTGAGCGGGCTCATCACGGTCGCCAACTTCCTGCTGCTCACGGTGATCCTGAAGGACAGCGCCATGGACGGCGTCTTCAGCATCATGGCTTTTGCCGGGGGCAACAGCCTGGGGACCTTCTTCGCCATGAGACACGCCTGAGAAAAATCCCTTTGCATCGCATTGCGCTGTGATAAGATGACCCCCCGGGGCCGGGCACAGGGCCCCGGCCGGGAGAAACGCCAGACAGGAGGTTCATCGCATGGGAAAGACCTTCGTCCTTTTTGCCCTCGCCATGATTGCGCTTGCCTGCAGCACGGCCATGGCTCAGGCGCCGGCGGAGCCCGGCACCCGTCCGCCGCCCACGGTGACCGTGACGGGCACCGGGGAGGTCCATGCCAGGCCGGACTTCGCACAGGTGCAGATGGGGGTCGTCACCGAGGGCGCCACGGCGGCCGAAGCGCTGAGGAAAAACAACGAAGCCATGAACCAGCTCGTCCTCCTGATCCGCAAGCGGGGGATCGAGGACAGGGACCTGCAGACGACCCACTTCAACGTCGCCCCGCGCTACAGGTACGACAAGGGCCAGCAGGATCCCCCGAAGATCACCGGCTACCAGGTCACAAACGAGGTCCAGCTGAAGATCCGCGACATGGACCGGCTGGAGGCGTTCCTGGACGAGACGGTCTCCGCGGGGGCAAACCAGGTCCGGGGGGTGAGCTTCGGCGTAGCCGAGCCTGCCGGGCTGATGGACGAAGCCCGCAGGAAGGCCATGGCCGACGCGCAGAGGCGCGCCCGGGTCTACGCGGATACGGCGGGGGTGAAGATCGGAAAGCCCCTGAAGATCTCCGAGCAGGCGGGCGGCCGCCCGGGCCCCTTCCCGGTTGCCCGCATGGAGGCCGCCGCGGCCTCCAGTGTGCCCGTCGCACCCGGCGAGCAGACCTTCACCGTGAATGTCACCGTGAGCTACGCCATCGAGGACGGAAAGTGACGCCGGCCATGGCGCAGAAGATCCGAATCACCGCCGGTTCCGCGGTTGTCCTGGCCGAGCTGTCCGATACGGAGTGCGCCAGGGCGATTGCCTCGACGCTCCCGATCGAGACGGTCCCGAACGAGTGGGGCGACGAGTTCTACTTCACCGTCCCCGTGAAGTTGCCCCTTGATGCCACGGCCACGAGGAAGGTAAAAGTCGGCGACATCGGCTACTGGCCGCCGGGCAGTGCGCTGGCCATCTTCTTCGGGCGCACGCCCATGAGCACGGGGCCGGACCCGGTGCCGGCAAGCGAAGTGAATCTTGTCGGCCGGATCACCTCCGATGCGTTAATGCTGAGAAAGGCCAAGGGGGCCTCGAGCATCCGTATCGAAAAGGAGTAAAACCATGAGAGAGCTCGTACGGCTCGGCCTGATCCTCCTTGCACTCGTCCTCGTCGGCTGCGGCGCCACGAAGCGCCCTGTCCTGTACCCGAACCATCACCTGAAGGCGGTCGGCACGGCCCAGGGGGAACGGGACATCGACGACTGCATGCAGATGGCCGAGACCTACGTCAAGAAGAACCAGGAATCCAAGGTGGCCGAGGGGGCCGTGAAGGGCGGCGCTGTCGGAGCGGCTACGGGGGCGGCGGTGGGCGCCGTGACGGGCAACTTCGGCAGAGGCCTTGCAGCGGGAGCGGCAGGCGGCGCGGCAGGCGGGGCCACGCATGGACTCTTCAAGGCGGCCGAGCCGAGCCCGGTGTACAAGAACTTCGTCAACCGGTGCCTCAAGGACAAGGGTTATGAGCCGATGGGGTGGCAGTAGGGTAGGGGGGGCCGCAGACCCTGGAAATATCGCCGATTGCCGATCATAGATAAGGGAAAATCTCTTCGATCACCCTGTCGAAGTTCTTCTTCACGTTCGATCTCCCCGTTACCATACCCATGTGACCGGGAAGCAGGTACTCCACATCAAGCCTGGAGAGACTCAGGATGCTCTCCCGGAGGAGCTTGCTGTCGCCGCCGGGGAAATCGGATCGGCCCACGTTCATCTGGAAGATCACGTCGCCGGAGAAGAGGACCTTCTTCGCCGGCCAGTACAGGCCGATGGAGCCCGGCGAGTGGCCCGGCACGATGGAAACCTGGAATGTCTCCGCGCCCAGCTGCAGCTCCCCCTCCTTCAGCGGAAGGTTCACGTCCACGTCCGGCGCCTTGAGGCCGAAGAGCCCGTAGAGATAGGCGCCGGGGCCCTTCATGAAATCCATCTCGATCTCCGAAAGGGCGATCTTCACCCGCGAGCCGTCGAAGAGCGCCGAGGCCTCATAGTGGTCGGGATGCGAGTGGGTGTTGACGACGATCTTGATGTCCTCCTTCCCGATCCCGTCCCTGGACATCCGCCGGAGCAGATCCGGCAGGTGAGCGCTCAGGCCCGGGTCCACGAGGGCCCCAACGGCGCCGCCGATGAAGTAGCTGTTGCAGTTGTTCTCGAAGTAGTTCGTCCACTCGTAGACGTAGAGGTTCTCGGCAAGCTTCACGGCATCTCCTTTTCGCGGGCGGTGTCATGCGGTCGTCCAGTCTATAGCCGATAGGGGCGTCGAAGACAAGGTCATTCTCCACTTTCCCGTTGCGTCCGGCGGAGTTCTGTGATTAGCAGGGCGGAAGAAGGGGGATCCCTGCGTCGATGGAGCGACAGACAAGGGCCTATCTCTATGCCGTGGCAACCGTTGGGCTCTGGTCGACCGTGGCTTCGGCCTTCAAGCTGACCCTCGACCACATGGGTTTTCTCGAGATGCTTCTCGGGGCATCCGTCGTGTCGCTTGCCGCCCTTTTTGTCATCGTGCTGGCCCAGGGCAAGCTTGCCGCCATCGCGCATTCCTCAGCGAAAGACCTCGCTTGCTCGGCCGCCCTGGGGTTTCTCAACCCTTTCCTCTACTACGTGATCCTCTTCAAGGCCTACTCCGTGCTGCCGGCGCAGGAGGCCCAGCCCCTGAACTGGACCTGGCCGATCATGCTGGTGCTGCTCTCCATCGCGATCCTCAAACAGCCGATCCGTTGGGCGAGCGTGCTGGCCGTCGCGATCAGCTTCTCGGGCGTCCTGGTCATCTCCACCCGCGGCGACGTGCTGGCCTTCCGCTTCACGAACCTGCCCGGGGCGCTCCTGGCGCTCGGCAGCTCCATCGTCTGGGCCCTCTTCTGGATCTACAACGTGAAGGACTATCGCGACGAGATCGTGAAGCTCTTCCTCAATTTCGTCTTCGGGTCGATCTTCACCCTCGCAGCGGTTCTTTTCTTCGGAGAGCTTCGGGTCCCCCCTTCGGCGGGCCTCCTGGGGGTTCTCTGGATCGGCCTCTTCGAGATGGGAATCACCTTCGTCAGCTGGCTCAAGGCGCTTCAGCTCTCGCGAACGACGGCACAGGTGAGCAACCTCGTCTACGCCGCGCCCTTCCTGTCCCTGTTTCTCATCCACTTCATCGTCGGCGAAGAGATCCTGCCCTCCACGGTGCTCGGGCTTGTCCTCATCGTGGCGGGGGTCATCGTGCAGCAGTACGCGAATCGCTCAAAAAAGGCATAACAGACGGCGGGGACATTCGAAGACATCCGGAACGTCCTTCCGGAAAGCGAGGCCGCCATGAGGGGGTTTCCAGACGGGGGATTCTATGGCGCCTGAACGGCTCAGGCCGGGAGGGTTCTGCCGGCACGCATCACCGTCGCGTTCGTGAAATCCCGGCGGCAAGCGGGAACTGCGGGCGGGGCGAGGGAGTCGCGGTTGCAGTGAGTGGTTCGAGCTATTTCAGGGGACGCAAACGGCAGGCTCCCCGCCGTGCAGGTCGGGGAGCCCTTTTTCTCGTGGTGGCCGTAATGCTCAGCCGATCATGGTCTTGATCGCATCGGCAACGGGAGAGGTGAAGAGGGCTATCATCACCGCGTAGAGCGCGAAGGAGCCGGCGGCCTCGCTCAGGTAGAGCTTCTCATACTTCTGCTTGAGCGAGAGGATCGTAAGCCCGCCGATCACGATGGCGCCGAGGTGGAAGTAGGGGAAGTTGTCCGCACCCGCGGCGGCGTATTCAGCAAAGCTGAAGGTGGCGGTGATGAGAACGACTAGGACGGTCAGGGCCAGCATCGAAAGCGACTTTTTCATTTTCTATTTCCTCCTTGCGACTGGTTTATTTCCGATCTTTGCCTTTCTCTATTGAAACGATCGTGCCAAGTCGCAACGGCGAAACAGAAAATTTGTAACTGCTGGTCATGATTGAAAAAACAGCGGTTCAGTTCAACCGCCCTTTGCGCGGGGGGGCCAGGAAAGGGGCTGCCCGTTGAATGGAACGTTCAACCGCGTTGAACGGATATTTCAAACGAAGATCTTCCCTGTCCGCAATGATCCCCGTTCGGCCCACGGCCGAAGGGTCAGACGTCTCAGGTCCCGCCGTAGCCCACGGTCACTTTCCCGCCTTCGACGATGACGGGGACAAGCCTTTTGCCCCCGGAGAGCTTCAGCATCTCGGCAAGCCGCCCTGTATCCTTTTTCACATCCACGTAATCCGCCCCGGCGCCATAGGCCGACCTGGCCCTGTCCGTGTAAGGTCAGCCCGCCTTGCCGTAGATGACCGCCTTGTCCGCCATGACCGCGACCCTCCTGTTGTCTTTCCGCCTACCCCTTGATGCATCCGATGGCCTTGAGTCTCGCAACCTTGCGGGAGATCCCCGCACCGTGGACAACCCTGATGACCTCGTCGATATCCTTATAGGCCTCGGGGATCTCCTCGGCCAGGGTCCCCTTGGCGGCGGCCATGACGAGGACCCCGCGATCCTCCATTTCGCGGCGAATCGCGCGGCCCTTGCTGGCCTTGATGGCCGCGGCCCGGCTCAATACGCGCCCCGCGCCGTGGCAGGTGCTCCCGAAGGTCTGCTCCATGGCCCTTTCGGTCCCCACGAGCACGTAGGATCCCGCGCCCATGTCTCCGGGGATCAGCACGGGCTGGCCCGTCTTGCGGTACTTCTCCGGGAGAGCCGGGTGCCCCGGCGGGAACGCGCGGGTGGCCCCCTTGCGGTGGACGCAGAGGGTCATCTTCTTCCCGTCCACGACGTGCTCTTCGATCTTGGCGATATTGTGGCTCACATCGTAGATGAGGCGCATGCCGAGATCGCGGGGACTCAGCCCCAAGGCGCGTTCGAGGGCCTCGCCTGCCCGGTGCATGAGCATCTGGCGGTTGGCCCAGGCGTAGTTTGCCGCGCACGCCATGGCCGAAAGGTACTGCTGCCCCTCCGGCGAGCGGATGTAGGCGCAGGCAAGCTGCCTGTCCGGAAGGACGATCCCCATCCTGTCGACGTACTTCACCAGTCTTGCCAGGTAGTCGTCGCAGACCTGGTGCCCGAGGCCGCGGGAGCCGCTGTGGATCATGACGACCACCTGCCCCGTCTCGATGCCCAGGGCGGAGGCCGCGTCGCGGTCGAAGATCTCCTCGACGATCTCCACCTCGAGGAAGTGATTGCCGGAGCCCAGGGTGCCCACCTGGTCCTTTCCCCGTTCGAGGGCGCGCTCGCTGACCGCGTCCGGGTCGGCGCCGGGCAGGCAGCCCCCGTCCTCCATAGAATCCAGATCTCCGGCGGAACCATAGCCGTTTTTTACGGCCCAGCGGGCCCCCTCGGCGAGAACCTGCTTTTCTTCGCTGCGCGACAGCCTCAGGGCCCCTTTCGAGCCCACGCCCGAGGGCACATGCTGGAACAGGGCGGTGACGATCTTCTCCATCTGCGGGCGGATCTCCTCATGGTTGAGGTTGGTCGCCATCAGGCGACAGCCGCAGTTGATGTCGTACCCCACCCCTCCGGGCGAGATGACGCCGCCGTCGAGTTCGAAAGCGGCCACCCCTCCGATGGGAAAGCCGTAGCCCCAGTGCATGTCGGGCATGGCGAGCGAGTGCTTCACGATCCCCGGCAAATGGGCCACGTTGGCTACCTGCCTGGGGCTTTCGTCCTGCCCCATGGCCTTCATCAGTTTCGCGCTTGCGTAGATCATCCCGGGAACGCGCATGGAGCCTTCCCTCGGGACTTCCCAGCGGTACTCGTCGAGGCGGCGCAGCTTTACGTCAGACATCGAAGATCACCCTTGCCTCCCAGCCGTCGGCCGTCTGACCGACCCGGGCCTGGTGATAGGTAACGGCCTTGATTTCCTTGCAGACCTCGTGCTTCCGCCCGTCGAGGGGCTCGCCACAAGCCTCGGCCTCGAGCGCGTTGTCCTTTACCTGTATAACGCGAATCTCCTTCAACAGCCAGCGCTCGCCATTATAGAGGTAAAGAATCTCGCGAAGGAAGTTGACGAGGAGATCCTCCGGACTGTCCCCTTCCGCATGAATTCTCCGAACCTCGAGGGCTTCAACCCGGCCCAGATCGGTGATGGTGTCGAAGACGGCGAAGGCGGCGTTTGCATAGAGATCCCCTTCCGTCTCTCCGGTTACCAGGAGACCCAGATCCGCCGTATGATCAAACGTCTGGTATGGTTTCATGATTCGATTCTATTGATCCTGGCGTGGGCCTGTCAACTTCCGGATCTCCCCTTTTCGCCGTTCCTGGAAGAATTGTCTCCTTTCGTCAATTTTGTCGATCCTGCCCCGTCTCTTCGGTTTTTCGACGGCCACAGGCGATTTTCTTTTTTCCAATCCTCTCAATTCCGACATTTATTGCCGGACTGCACGTCCCTCGAACGGGGCCGTCTTCGGAAAATGCTTAGCTATATCTATTGGTTACAAGACCATTGCCTTCTGGCACGCCTGGTGCAATATAAAAAGGCAACTCGTTTGACAGCACGAGTGAAACAGGAAACCGAAGAAAGCGAAGCCGGAAACCAGAAGACAAACGATCTCCTCCAGGGAGGCGACCCTCAAGGGTCGTCTCCCTCCCCCCCTGCTGCAAAGGCCCCGGCGGAAACGGGGTCTTTTTTTGCCCGTCGAATGAGCGGGGTTTCCGTAACGAGCACTCTCCTTTCGGCGTGCTTCGCCCATTGCCGGCCGGGGCCGGCACGGTGCTTGGCTTCCTGTGAACCGCTCAGCGATCCCCGCCGTCGGCCGCCGAGGCCGGGGACCGGGCCGAAGGCCCTCATATGTTCATGACCTTCATGCGGTCCAGGATAGTCCGAATGATGGCCTCCCTGTGTTTCAGGCTTCGGCGGAAATCCTTGTCGTCGGTGTTGGCAATCTCGACGCGAAGGTCGTAATAATACCGTTCGATGAAGGAAAGCAGCTCCTTCTCTTCCTCAGAGCTCAGTTCCAGCTGTCCCATATCCGGCACCTCCTTTCAAGGCAGATGTCTCCCCGTCCTCATGCCCCCTGCTTCCTCACCAGATCCTTGGTCGCCCCGAGAGGCCACACGGGGAAGATCTCGAACATCAGCAGATTGATCCATGCCGCCCGGCAGGCGATGAGCCCTGCCGCATCGCAGTCGACCACGTAGACGGTCCGGCAACCCTGGAGATCGAAGTACTCCGAGATCACCCGCACCTCCTTCGGCCACTCCCAGTTGGCCCGCTTGGTCCTGACCTCCCGTTCGTCTTGCGGATCCCAAGTGCAAATCATCATGAACAGCATATGACCACCTCCCGTTCTGGACTTTTCCCCGTTACGGGCGCGCGGTGGCGACGGTGGGGATTTTCCTGCGGCCCGACGGCGGGGAACCGTTTGCTGGTGAGTTGACCTGTTGTGACGCGGACGAAAATGAACGGATGATGCCGGGATTGGAGCGCCGAGCCGTGAATGCGAGCGGGAAACGAAAACTGTGGCAAGAAACGGTCTATAATTATTTCTAGCGCGGCAACTGCGGCAAGTCAACGAAAAACAGCCGGGCGGTCCCATCGCCCGCCCGGCTGTACGGAGTCATCGTTTCGGGCCGGTGCGGCCGCTACTCCTTGAAGATCTCGTTGAGGCGGCTCTGATTGAATCCGACGATCACCTCATCGCCTACGACGATCACGGGCACGCCCGTCTGCCCGGAAATCTTCACCATCTCGTCGAGCCCGCTACGGTCGCTCGTGATATCGATTTCCCTGTAGCGGATCTTCTTGTCCCGAAGCCAGGCCTTTGCCCGGTGGCACCAGGGGCAGGTCGGCGTCGTGTAGATGGTGACCTCTGCAGGACGGACGCGGAACACCTTGTTCTCTGCAGGCGGCCCTGCCTTCGCCCCCTTGTCGGCATCCTCCACCGCGATCGCCTGGGCAGCGTCCATCTTTCCTTCCGGCGGGCTCTCCGAGACATGGACCACTCCCCGGTCATCGACCCAGCGGTAGAGGATCGCGGCACCGCTCAGACCGGCGATGAGGGTCACAGCGAATGCGGCCGCGACGGCTAACCACAGGAGGCAGGGCGCTCGTCTCATTCGGAAGACTCCTTATTCCATCTCTTTGATCATTGGACCGTGCCTCCCCGATACCAGACTGTGTCATAATCAGTTCTCGTCATTGCGAGCGACCGAAGGGAGCGCGGCACAATCTTTTCGATACCATCCTGGATTGCTTCAGTCGCTTCGCTCCTTCGCAATGACATGGTGACACAGTCTCTACGGCGGGAGGGTTTTCCTGTCCAATCGGTCCGGCCCCTAGATAACCTTAATCTTTCCTCCGTTCAAGCTCAATTTCCCGGCTCCCCCGGGACGGTCAGTGAGGGTTTGACAAACGGTCCGAGTCGGACTATACGTAGACCCCTGCACGGACGCCGGCCCGAGTGGTCGGGCAGACGGGCGGGAAATAACGACTGGACGGAAGAGATGATGGAAGAGGAAAAAAGTTTCGCCGAACTCCTGGAAGCCTCCGAGCGCAAGCCGGTTAGGCTCAGGCAGGGGCAGAGCGTGGAGGCCGTTATCGCCAAGATCACGTCGGACTGGGTCTTCATCGACCTCGGCGGCAAGACGGAGGGGATTGTCGAGCGCAACGAGTTTCTCGACAAGGAAGGTCAGTTGACGGTCAAGGAAGGCGACACCGTCAAGGTCTATTTCCTCTCGTCGCGGCACGGCG
Organism: Deltaproteobacteria bacterium; assembly: GCA_012728915.1. Lineage (GTDB taxonomy): Bacteria > Desulfobacterota > Syntrophia > Syntrophales > UBA2192 > UBA2192. The sequence goes on from JAAYEC010000015.1 coordinate 87,500, forward strand.
AGAGGGTCTTTACGACGAGGGTCTCCGGCGACGCCGCGCGCCAGTACCTCGAAGAGGCCTGGCGGAACGCCATCCCCGTCGAAGGCATCGTGGAGAAGGAGGTCAAGGGCGGACTCGAGGTCCGCATCGCGGGCACCTACCGGGCATTCTGCCCCTTCTCGCAGGCGGGCATCCCCCGCGGGGAGACGGCGGCGGCCCTGATGGGACAGCGCATCCCGTTCATCATCATCGAGTACGGCGAGAGAGGCAGGAGGCTCGTTGTCTCGCGGCGCCGGATCCTCGAAGAAGAGGAGCGCAAGCGGAAGGAAGCCATCAAGGAAACCCTCCGCGAGGGGATGGTGGTGACGGGCACCGTGAAGTCCCTGCGAGATTTCGGGGCCTTCGTCGACATCGGCGGCATCGAGGCCCTGCTGCCCGTTTCCGAGGTCGGCTGGGGACGGGTGGAGGACATCCGCGACCGTTTCACCGTGGGCCAGACGCTCGAGGCTCTCGTCCTCGGCATCGACTGGGCCCGGGACCGCATCACGCTCAGCGTGAAGGGAACCCTTCCGGACCCCTGGGAAAATGTCGAGACCCGATACCCGGACGGCTCGCGACACCGTGGGACCGTCGCGAGGCTGGCCGACTTCGGGGCCTTCATCACCCTCGAACCCGGCGTGGACGGGCTGATCCCGATCTCCCGGCTGGCGAGGGGCAAGAAGATCCGCCACCCGCGGGAAGTTCTCGTCCAAGGGGACCCGATCGAGGTCGTGGTGGAGTCCTCCGACCGCGCAAAGCGGCGTCTCTCACTCTCCCCCGTGCTGCCCGAGGAAGAGCAGGAGGACTCCTTCCGCCCCTTCCTCCAGCAGAGGGGCGCCAGGGGGTTCGGCTCCCTCGGCGACATGATGAACAGGAAGTCTCCGAAAGGCAAGAAGGACTGACCCCGCTGCGGCCGAACGGCCGCGGAAGGATCTCAACCATGGGTCCGGACACGATCCTCGGACACCTCGGCGCGGCTGTACTGATCGCAATCCCCTTTCTGCTCGTCTATGCTCTCGCCTTCAGGGAGATTCGCCGCCGCAGGCAGAGGAGGGCGGCCATTGACGCCCTCGGCAACGAGTTGAACGACCTGCGGAAGGAGATAGCCGCCGTCTCCACGCCGGAGGTGCCCGGTCGGAAAACGGCGGAGGATCTCGGCCCCGTTGCCGCGGAGGGATCCGCAGGCGCAGGCTTTCTCGGGGTCGCCGAGAAACGGGCGCTGATCGCGCTGATGCGCAGGGCCCGGTCCCTCGGGGCCGATGCCGTCGTCGAGGTCCGCCATGAACGGCCGACGGACGCGACGGGAAACGTCCGCTGGAAACCGGGCGTCGTGAGACTATCGGGCAGGGCCGTAAAGCTCTCCCCGGAGAGGCACGCCGATCCATCCTTGTGAAAACAGGCGATTTCTGGTACATTTCGTGCAAGAATGCTCGCCATGATTACGGGCTCGTTCCCCGGGCGCGGCGCTGAACATTCTCATCTCTTCTTCTTGCGGCCTTCGTTCGGTAACCCCGGCGACAACTTCGCGGGAGGACGAGCCCGAAAGACGGAATCATCGTTCTTTTCTCGTAGACGAAATCATGCCGGCGCCGCATTGAAAACCCGGGCGGCTTGGTCATGGTTATGGTTTGCGGAGCGGCTCTTCTTTTGTCCCGGAGTCAGGCCCGGCAAGGGCCCGGTGGACCGGTCGTCGTGAAACACAACGTGGGAATGCCATGAAACACCCTCGCTTCAACATCAGTCTCTACGTCCTCGTCCCGATCATCTTCGGCGGGATCGCCCTGCTGTCCGTCATCACGACCCATCAGATCCTCAAGTACACGAACCTCGTTCCCAACCCGGACCTGTACCTGAAGTGGTGGGGCCTGGGGATCGGGGCGTTCTCCTTCCTCTGCGCGCTGCTGATCACGTGGCTGCTCCTCAAGCCGATGAAGAACTTCATCGCGCGGGTGAAGACAATCCCCGCCGTTTCGAGGCAGGGCAATGGAAACAGCAAGGGCAAGGGAGACGACCTGAAGGAGTTCAACGTCGTTTTCGAGCAGGTCAGCGATCTGCTGAGCAAGGTGGAGGGAAAGGTTCTCTTCCCGGAATTCATCGGCCAAGGCAAGCGCATCCGGATCCTCTTCAACCAGATCATGATGATCCGACCCGAGGACCGCACGGTACTCATCCTGGGCGAGCCGGGAACAGGCAAGTCGCTCCTGGCTAAGACCTTCCACAACTTCACGGCCAAAAACGAGCCCTACGTGATCGTCAACTGCGACGGCCTCGCCGAACAGGTCCTGGAGGCCGAGCTGTTCGGCTACGAGAAAGGCTCCCACACGGGCGCCACGAGCCGCAAGGCGGGCAAATTCGAAGAGGCCGGCAACGGCACGCTCTACCTGCACCAGGTCTCCGCGCTGCCCCTCAACCTGCAGGCCCGCCTCCTGCGGGTCCTCGAAACGGGGGAATTCAAACGGATCGGGGGCCGTGACAAGCTCACGCTCCACGCCCGGGTCATCGCCTCGACGGACAGGGACATCCGGGGCATGATCAAGGAGGGGACCTTCCGAGACGATCTCTACTACCGGCTCAACGTAGTCACCCTCTACGTACCGCCCTTGCGGGATCGGCTTGAGGACATCCCGCTGCTCGTGGATTACTTCATCCAACTCATCAACCAAGAGTTCCGGAAGGGACTCCATGGCGTCACGCGGGAGGTCATGGACCGGTTCCTCGAGTACACCTGGCCCGGCAACGTGGCGGAGCTGGAGAAGATCCTCCTGCGGGCTGCGTCGGTGGCCAAGGAGCAAACCCTGATCGAGGGCGATTTCCCCGAGTTCATCACCGCGCTCGAGGCCGGCAAAGTCCCGCCCGCGGACCTGGAAGTGGTCGACGGCCATTGGAAGAGGCTCGGAGAGCTTCTCCTGGAGGCACGGCTGCTCGACGAGATGCAGCTCGAGGAGGCCCTTGCGGCGCAGCGCTACACGGGGCTGCGGCTCGGCAAGCTTCTCGTCCAGCAGGGGTTCCTGAGGGATTCCCAGATCGTGGACATCCTGAGCCGACAGCTCCGGATCGAGCGTTACCTGCCAGACAAGTACCCCGTCGACCTGAGCCTCTCGAGGCTCATCCCCATGGACTTCGCCCGGAAGTACCAGGCCGCGCCGCTGAAGAAGACTTCCCGGCACCTTGTCGTCGCCATGCCGGACCCGACGAACCGCTACGCCCTGGACCTGCTCCGGATGCAGTCGGAGGAGGGGGTCGCGCCGGTGATCTGCACCGAGCGCGAGTTCGACCGGCTCATGGGGCTCATCTACGACATGCCCGCGGGCAGCTACAGTGCCGAGGCCCGGCCTCAGCCGGCCGTACCGGAGCCGCGCGCAAACCCGGTCCCCGCAGCGCCGGACAACGGGGACCCGGCGGACCGATTCCTCGAAACCTTGATTGCACAGGCTGTACGCGAAGGGGCCTCGGACATCCACATCACCCCGCAGACGAAAAACGTCCGCGTCCGGTTCCGCGTCAACGGCTCGACCCACGACCTGCCGGACCTTCCCAAGTCCATGTCCATCCCCGTGATCACTTGGGTCAAGAATATCGCCAACATCGACGCCGGCGTCCGCGGTGTCCCCCAGGAGGGTCGATTCATCGAAAAGGTCGGCGACCGGGATATCAGCGTGGTCGTTTCCTCCATCCCGAGCATCCACGGAGAAAGCCTGGTCCTTCACCTGACGGATCTCAGCACGAATTCCCTCGGCCTCGAGCAGCTCGGACTCTCTCCGAAGGACCTTGACAGCCTCGGCCGCATCCTGGAGAAACCCCAGGGGCTGATCCTCGTGTCGGGTCCGGAGGGGAGCGGCAAGAGCACGACCATTTACGCCATGCTCAGGCGGTTGGTGAAGCCCGATGCAGAGATTTTCACCCTGGAGGATCCCGTCCGGTACCCGATCGCGGGTGTCACCCAGATCGAGTTCAACCGTGCGGCGGGGATGACCCTCTCGGCGAGCCTGAGGCTCATCCTGAAGCAGGACCCCCATACGGTCTACCTGGAGGAGATCCGCGACGGCGAATCGGCTGCGCTTGCGGCGCAATCGGTCCTTTCGAACCGTCGTTTCCTCAGCACCGTCACCTCGACGGATGCGGCTGGCGCAATCGCCCGTCTCATCGAAATGGGCGCGGACCGTTTCACCCTGGCCTCGGCCCTTTCGGCGTCGATTTCCCAGAGGCTCGTCAGGACGATCTGTACCTCCTGCAGGGAGCCCTACGAACCCTCCGAGCAGGTGCTGGTCTCCCTGGGTCTCGAATCAATGGCGGGGGGACGCTTCTTCCGCGGGACGGGATGCGATGCCTGCAGAAACACCGGCTTGAAGGGTCGCACGGCGCTCTTCGAACTTCTCGTCAGCGACAACGAACTGCGGGAGACGATCCTCGGGGGGGCCGACGCATCCGGGATCAGGGCCGCCGCGGAGCGAGACGGTAATTTCCGTCCGCTCAGGCAGGATGCCGTCAACAAGGTGCTCCAGGGGATTATCGGTCTCGAGGAAGCCGTAACCGCAATGAAAAGCTGAGCGTCGGGGGGCTTCGGAAACGAAAAAGGCAGTGCCCGGATGGCACTGCCTTTTTTTTCTGCCCCGGACGCTTGCGATCAGGACAGGGTGAGGATCTTCTCGATCTCGTTCATCACCTCGACGGGGGTGACGGGCTTTGCCAGGATGGGATGGCCGTGTATCTGCCCCAGGCGGTCCTCCGCCTCGTCCTTCTTGATCGCCGCGGTGATGAAGATCAGGGGAATGTTCCGCGTACCCTCGTCGTCGAGAAGGAATTCAGCGGCTTCCGTTCCATCCATGTCGGGCATCATCAGATCCAGCAGGATCACGTCGGGTCTCTCGATCTGGGCGTAGCGCACCCCCATCCTCGCATCCGTGAAGGTCGTTACTTCGTATTTTCCCGTTTTTTCGAGGTATTCCTTCATGAGACGACAGATTTCCTTGTTGTCGTCGATCATGAGCACTTTGGGTCGCTGGGCCATGACTCCTCCCCTTGCTATCGGAGATCGTGCAGCCGTCGATACTCTCAGGTTCATCTCCCACCTTCCGTCCGGATTGCAAATGCCCCGCGCCGGGAGCTCGTAACGCCGGGGAACCGGTTCCCTTGCTGACCGTGCGCTGCGCTGACTCGCAATCAACCGGTTACACCGTGCTCGATAGCAATAACTGTACCAGTCGACGGCCCCGCTGCCGGCCGATGGATTAAAGTTTTTCCGAGACGGGCCGATATCCCCATTGACGCGCCTGAAAAGGGCAAACCGTCCGAAAGGATGGGGCGCAAAGCCTCTGGCCTAAGTACCGCGGACACGCGGGATAGGGCGGCAGGGCTGCCAGGCCGGCCGGGCACCCACCGGAACCTGAAACCCGGTCCCGGGGGTTGTCTCCGGCACTCAGCCCCGCACGGCTCCCCTTTCCTTCCCGGTTGCCCCGTACCCGTCGCGCCAACCCGTTCGGCCGCTCAGGGTGGATCCGCCGGGCGTCTCAGGAGGGAAGCCATGAAGACCCGCACCATCGTCCTCGCCGTCATTCTTCTCGCGTTGTCTGCCGCAGCGTCCGTATCCGCCCAGACCACGCCGCTGCACGTCAGGCAGTTCGGCTCGGACGACTACGATTACGCGACAAAAACGGTGACCGATCCCGAAGGCAACGTCTACGTGGCTGGCATGACCACGGGGGTTATCGACTCGCCCGGCGCGTCGAACGTGAACAGCGGAGGAGCGGACATCTTCGTGGCGAAGTTCGATCCCTCCGGGACGCTGCTCTGGGCCACCCAGTTCGGCTCGTCCTCGGAAGACGGCATAGGCGGAATCGCCCTGGGGTCGCCTTCCGGCTTTCCCGCCCTTTATGTGGCGGGCTGGACGAAGGGGGTCATGCCCGGCGGGCTGGAGGGCTCGCGCAACGCAAACGCCGGGGAGGAGGGCACGGCGGATATTTTTGTGGCGAAGATCCATCCCTCAAGCGGGACGGTCAACTGGATCAGACAGTACGGGACACCCGGAAACGACTACGCAAACGGGATCGCAACCGATTCCAGCAGCATGATCTATCTGGCCGGGTCGACGACCGGGACGTTCGGCGACTCCTTCGTCCGTCGCTCTACCCCGGAGGCCTTTGTGATCCGGCTCAACGCCGGGGGGGACTGGATGAACTGGGTGGCCCAGTTCAATGTCGCCTCCAACCCGGCTGGCACGGCCGCCTACGCGGTGGCCGTCGAATCCCCGAACAGCTTCGCCAACATATTCGTGACCGGCCTCGTTTCCGGCCATTCGCAGGGTTCGCTGTTTGTCGCAAAGTTCAGTTACGATCAGGAACTCTTGAGTACAGTGACCTTGGGCGGCCCGAACAGGGGCAGCGATAATGATCAGGGGCTTGCAATCGCGGTTGACGGAAGCAGGAACGTCATCGTGGCCGGCTCCACCCTGGGAAACTTCGAGGGGAACACCTCCTCGGGAGCCGAGGATATCATCGTCGCAAAATTCAACAGAAACCTCTCTCTGCTCTGGACGCGCCAATACGGCACGGACGGGCATGACACCGCGCGCGGGGTCGCGGTGGACTCCGGGGGAAGCATCTACGCCACCGGGTCGACGGAAGCGTCCGTCTCGGGCAGGGGCCTCGACGGGCAGGTGCCGCTCGGCGGGCCCGACATCTTCCTGTCCCGCCTCGCCCCGGAGGACGGCCGCGGGGTCTACACCCGGCTCATCGGCACGGCGGATCCGGACTGGGGTCATGGAATCGCCCTGGGCCCGTCGGGGGCGGTTCATGTGGCCGCCGTGACGGCCGGCGCCATGGACGGGCGTCCCCGGGGGCTCTGGGACGCCGTCCTGATCACGTACGGGCCGGACGGGCCCGTGCCTCCCCCCGCGGAAGAGTTCTCCATCAACGGGACCGTGCGGGAGAGCCCTTCCGGCGCCGGGCTGGGCGGCGTCAGTATCACCGTGAAGGATGATCTCGGACAGGTCGTGGGCGATTATCTCACCGACCCGGCAGGCCGCTTCGCCTCGAAAGTCCTGAAGGCGGGCAGGTATTTCATCCACAAGGTCAAGATCGGCTACCGGGCACAGGCGGACCCAGACGTTGTGGAGGTGTCACCCGCGGTCCCGTCCGCTGCCCCGGTTTCCTACATGGAGAAGATCGTCGTCCCGACGTCGATCGCCTTACGAAAGGGCTTCAACACGGTCCGATTCGATAAGCTCCCCGCGGGGAACCATTCCGTCGAAGCCGTGTTCGGCCCGTACGCGGGCAACCCCTACGTGGGACTCATCTTCGGCTTCGACCGGTCGGTTCAGTTTCTCTTCCTGACCAAACCGAGGTTCACCGGAAACCTCAGGACAATGGAGTTCGGCCGCAGCTACACGATCTATACGACCCGGCCCTTTACGATCGACACGACGAACTGGGAAAGTCGGAAGCTCTCACCGTAGACAGTCCCGCCGGCCGCAAGGACTTACGGCGAGCTCCAACCGTACTGAGCCGATAAAACCCGCCGGTCCCCCACCGGCGGGTTTTACACTCCCCGCTTTCTTCCCGCGTGCCCCCTCGCGACCAGGCCGGATTACGGCCCTGTCTTCTCTTCCCCGGCCTGTCCCGCAGGCTCCGAGGGCGCGGCTGGCGGCAGCACCTCCACCGCCGGGCGGGGCTGTGCCGCCTTCGCATACCGCTGGTACAGGAACGTCCCCCGGACGGCGTTGACGAACAGCAGCATCAGGAGGCCGGCCGTCAGAATGCGCAGGACATCTCCGCCCTGCAGCGAGAACAGGACTTCCGGCGCCATCATAAAGGCACCGAGGACCGCTGCGATGCGGGACTGCTTCCTCTTCGCGAAGTAGCCGCAGAGGGCCACGACGAGTACGTCCAGCAGTTTCTGGGGCTGAGCGCTGAGAACGACCCCGAAGGAGAGAATCAGGTACAGAATGGCCGCCATGAATCCCTGTTCGGCGGCTTTTTTCGCCGATTCCAGGTCCCGGATGGCGGGCCAGAAAAAATCCTGCAGGTACTTGAAATCCATGGTCGCGGCCTCCCGGTCTTTTATTCGGCGTCCTGGTCGCCGGCCGTTTCGAGGAGCGTTTCCTCCTCGGCACCCTCGTCGCCGTTCTTCGCGTCACTTTCACGCTCGACGCGCGCGATGCCGGAGAAGTTCTCTCCCTCCGCCAGATCGATGAGCTTGACGCCCTGGGTCACGCGGTGAAGCACGGGGACCTCGCCGACGCGGATGCGGATGATGTTGCCCGAGTCGCTGATGAGCATCAGATCCTCGTTGCCCGTGACCTGGCGGATGCCCGAGACGAGGCCGATCCGCGGAGTCGTCTTGAGGTTGAGGATCCCCTTTCCGCCGCGGCTCTGGAGCCGGTATTCCTCGATCTCGGTGCGCTTGCCGAAGCCTCGCTCGGAGACGGTCATGATGGAGTTGCCCTCCGTGAGGATCTCCATGCCCACCACATGGTCGTCGTCGTCCATGCGGATGCCGATAACCCCCGTGGCCGTTCGGCCCATGGCCCGCACGTCCTCCTCCTTGAAGCGGATGGCCATTCCCTTCCGGGTACCCATGAAGATTTCCTGGCAGCCGTTGGTCTGCCGGACATCCATGAGCTCGTCGCCCGCCTCGACGTTGATGGCAATGATGCCGCCGCTGCGGGGGTTGGAGTAGGCCGCAAGCGCCGTCTTCTTGATGATCCCCCTCTTCGTCGCCATGACGACGAACTTGTCTTCCTCGAACTCACGCACGGGAAGGATGGCGGCCACCTTCTCGCCGGGGTTCATGCTGATGAGGTTCACGATGGCCTTGCCCTTTGCGGCCCGGCCCGCCTGCGGGATCTGGTAGACCTTCAGCCAGTACACGCGCCCCTGGTTCGTGAAGATGAGGATGTAGTGGTGCGTCGAGGCGATGAAAATGTGCTCCACGAAATCCTCTTCCTTCGTGGTCATGCCCATCTTGCCCTTGCCGCCACGGCGCTGGATCCGGTAGAGGCTGGCGGCGTTTCGCTTGATGTAGCCCTGGTGAGACACGGTGACGACCATGTCCTCCTCGACGATCATGTCCTCGATGTCGATGTCCTCCGTCGACTCGACGATCTCCGTGCGGCGCTCGTCGCCGAAGCGTTTCTTCGAATCCAGAAGTTCCTCCACGATGATGTCTAGGACTTTCCGGGGATCCTCGAGGATGCCCTTGAGCGTTGCGATGAGCTCCGTGAGCTCGGCGTGCTCCGAGAGGATCTTCCCGCGCTCGAGCCCCGTGAGCCGCTGCAGGCGCATCTCCAGAATGGCCTTCGCCTGCGCCTCGGAGAGGCCGAACGTCGTCATGAGGCCTTCCGCCGCCGCCTGGGGGTTCTCGGAGGCCTTGATCAGGGCCACTACGGCGTCAATGTTGTCGAGTGCCGTGATGAGGCCTTCCAGAATGTGGGCCCGCTCGCTTGCCTTGTTGAGCTCGAAGATCGTCCGGCGGGTGACGACGATCTTGCGGAAGTCGACGAAGCGCTGGAGCGTCTCCTTGAGGTTCATCACCCGCGGCTGGCCCGCGTCGATGGAGAGCATGCTGATCCCGAAGGAATTCTCCATCTGGGTGTGCTTGAAGAGCTGGTTGAGGATGACGCCGGAGACCTCGTCGCGCTTGAGATCGATGACGATGCGGATGCCGTCGCGGTCCGACTCGTCGCGCAAATCGGCGATGCCCTCGATCTTGCGCTCCTTGACGAGATCGGAGATCTTCTCGATGAGGCTCGCCTTGTTGACGAGATAGGGAAGCTCCGTGACGACGATGCTCTCCCGGTCGGTTCGGTTGGCGCGCTCCACCATGGCCCGCGCCCGGACGCGGATGGAGCCGCGGCCCGTGCGGTAGGCCGAGAGGATCCCGTCGCGGCCGTTGATGAAGCCGGCCGTGGGGAAGTCGGGCCCCTGGATGTGCTCCATGAGCCCCTCGACGGAGATCTCGGGGTTGCGGATGAGGGCCACCGTGCCGTCGACTATTTCTCCCAGGTTGTGCGGCGGGATGTTGGTGGCCACCCCTACTGCGATGCCCGAGGTGCCGTTCAGCAGCAGCATCGGCAGCCTCGAAGGCAGCACCGCGGGCTCCTCCATGGAGCCGTCGTAGTTGGGCACGAAGTCGACGGTGTTCTTCTCAAGGTCCTCGAGCAGCTCCTCGGCGATCCGGGCCATCCGGATCTCCGTGTACCGCATGGCCGCCGGCGGGTCTCCGTCGATGGAGCCGAAGTTGCCCTGGCCATCGATGAGCGGATAGCGCAGCGAGAAGTCCTGCGCCATGCGTACGATCGTGTCGTAGGCGGCGGAGTCGCCGTGGGGGTGGTACTTGCCGATGATGTCGCCGACGATGCGGGCCGATTTCTTGTAGGGCCGGTTCCAGCGGTTGCCCATCTCGTTCATGGCGAACAGCGCGCGCCGGTGAACCGGCTTGAGACCGTCGCGCACGTCCGGGATGGCCCGCCCGATGATGACGCTCATGGCGTAGTCCATGTAGGACTTCTTCATCTCGTCTTCGATGTTCACCGGGATGTTCTTCTGATAGAGCTCCATGAAAAACGACTCTCCTTAGGGAAACAAAATTCCCCCCTTTGCGCGGGGGGGGTGAAACGGGAAGCCGGGACGTCATGAAGGGCGGAGCGGCGGGGAGCATTCCCCTGTCCGCTCTTCCCGGCTTCATGGCCGTGACACGGCGGGCAATCGCAAGGCCACCGGCGGGATGCGCCCGTTCACCACTCCGCGCTCCGCATCAGATATCCAGGTTCGAGACGTACTGCGCGTTTCGGTAGATGAACTCCCTGCGCGGCTCTACCTGGTCACCCATCAGGGTCGTGAAGATCTCGTCGGCCGCCAGGGCGTCCTCCACCTTCACCTGCAGCAGGGTGCGCTTCTCGGGGTTCATGGTGGTCTCCCAGAGCTGCTCGGGGTTCATCTCGCCGAGGCCCTTGTAGCGCTGGATGGTGAGCCCCTTCTTGCCGAGGGTCATGACGAACTCCGTGAGGGCCTGCAGGCTCTCGAACTGCCGGCTGCCCTTCTCCTCGTCGTCGTCGATGGAAACCGTGAAGGGCGGGTCGCCCAGGGCCTTGAGCTGGGCCAACAGGTTGCGGGCCTCGATGAACTTCGGCGAAGAGAAGATGTCCCCGTCGATGGTCGTGTTCAACTCGAGCCCGTCCCGGCGGACGGTGAAAACGAGATTGTACCCGCCGTGCTCGAGGTTGAAATCCGTGCTGATCTGCGCGATCGGATCTCCGAGGACCCTGGCCACGCGCCTGCCCACGGTCTCCAGGGCGACCGGGGAGCCGAAATCGGCGGCCGTAAAGGAAGGATCCGCCGCCAGGACATGGATCACGTCGCGGTTTTTCTCCTCCTTGTCGAACTTCTGCAGGATCCTGTCGAGCCGCATGGCCCGCTGGATCAGGGTGGCCAGCCGGCTTCCCGTGATCGCGTTTCCGTTACCCGAGCCCACGCGGATCCGGCTCACGCCGTTTTCGAGAATGAATTTCTTCATCTCCTCGTCGGTGCTGATGTAGAGCTCTCTCTTCTTGTCGGCGATCTTGTAGAGCGGCGGCTGGGCGATGTAGAGATAGCCGCGCTCCACGAGCTTTTTCATCTTCCTGAAAAAGAAGGTGAGCAGCAAGGTGCGGATATGGGATCCGTCGATGTCGGCATCGGTCATGATGATGACCTTGTGGTAGCGCAGCCGGGCCACATCGACGTCGTCCTCGTCGTCGCTGCTGCCGATCCCCACACCGAGGGCCGTGACGATGACCTTGATTTCCTCGTTCTGAAGGATCTTGTCGAATCGGGCCTTCTCCACGTTGAGGACCTTGCCGCGCAGGGGCAGGATGGCCTGGTTGCGCCGGTCGCGGCCCTGCTTCGCGGAGCCGCCCGCGGAGTCGCCCTCGACGAGGTACAGCTCGCTTGCGGCGGGGTCCTTCTCCTGGCAGTCGGCAAGCTTACCGGGCAGTGTCGAAACCTCGAGGGCACTCTTGCGGCGAGTGAGCTCCTTGGCGCGCCGGGCTGCCTCGCGGGCCCGGGAGGCGTCGAGCGCCTTGCCGATGATCGCCCGCGCGACGGGCGGATGCTCCTCGAAGAACGTCGTCAGCTTGTCGTAGACGATACCCTCAACGAGCCCCTTGACCTCGCTGTTGCCGAGCTTGGTCTTCGTCTGCCCCTCGAACTGGGGCTCGCGGATCTTGACGCTGATGACGGCGGCGAGGCCCTCGCGCACGTCCTCGCCCTTGATCGAGTCCTTCCCGTTTTTCAGGAAGCCGTTCTGCATGGCGTAGTTGTTGATCGCGCGCGTCAGAGAAGAGCGGAACCCGCTCATGTGGGTGCCGCCCTCGGTCGTGTTGATGCTGTTGGCGTAGGAAAAGACGTTCTCGCCGTAGGTATCGTTGTACTGAATGGCCACCTCGGCAATGCAGTCCTCCTTCTCGCCCTCGATGTAGATGGGTTTCTTGTGCAGGACCCCCTTGTTCTTGTTAATGAACTCCACGAAGGAGACGATGCCGCCCTGGTAATAGAACTCCGCCTTCTCATCGCTTCGCTCGTCGATGAGGGTGATGCGGATCCCCTTGTTCAGGAAAGCGAGCTCCCGCATGCGGTTGGAGAGAATGTCGAAGCTGAACTCCACTTCCTCGAAGATCTCCGGGTCAGGCATGAACGTGACCGTTGTTCCCCTGCCGCGGGTCTTGCCCACCTCTTTCAGGGGCGCCTTCGGCACGCCGCGCTCGTAGGCCTGCCGGTAGACCTTGCCCTCGCGGCGAACCTCCAGTTCGAGGTGGCTCGAAAGGGCGTTGACCACGGAGACGCCGACACCGTGCAGGCCGCCGGAGATCTTGTAGCTATCGCGGTCGAACTTGCCGCCGGCGTGCAGTTTCGTCATGGCCACCTCGGCGGCCGATACCCCTTCCGTCCTGTGAATGTCCACGGGAATTCCTCGGCCGTTGTCGTCTACCTGGATGCTGTTGTCGACTCGGATCCTGACGGTGATGACGTCGCAAAAGCCGGCGACTGCCTCGTCCACGCTGTTGTCCACCACCTCGTAGACAAGATGGTGCAGTCCGTCACGTCCCGTGCTCCCGATGTACATGGCGGGCCGCTTGCGGACCGCCTCGAGACCGTTCAATACCTTGATGCTGTCTGCGCTGTAGATTTCAGCCATGGAAAATAAACCCGTTCTCCTGTCATTCGTACGCGGAGTGCCCTTTGGATCCGCGCTCCGCGGCAAGGACCAAGAAAGCAGTCTCCTGCGGTCTGGATGGTCTGATCTTTTCTTTGACTCCGTGCCGTAAGCCCTTCGCCTGGTACTGCTCAGATTTTCAGCGGCATCACAATGCACATGAAGCCGGCATCCTGCGCTGGCTTGACGATGGCCGGCCGCAGCCCGCTGCGAATTTCCAGGGTGAAGGTCTCCTCATCGACGGCCTCGATGGCCTCCAGAAGGTAGCGGACATTGAAGCCGACCTCCACGTCCCCCTCCCGGTACTGTATCTCCACTTCCTCGCTGGCCTCCCCGACGTCGGGGTTGATGGAGTTGAACACCATCCTGTCCGTGAAGAGCTTGATCCGGACGCCGTTGTATCGTTCGCTGGCCATGACGCTCATCCGGCGAAGGGCATGAAGAACCTGGGTGCGGTCCAGTTCCACGAGGGTTCCCTTGTCCTTGGGAATGACCCGCTTGTAATCGGGGAATTCGGCGTCGATGAGACTCACCTTCAGGATGATGCCGTCCTTCTTCAGCACGCACATTCCCTTCTTCACTCCGAGTTCGACGGCCCCCTCCTTGTCTTCGACGAGCCGACGAATCTCCGCGATTCCCTTCCGCGGGATGATCATGCCCTTGTCGAGTTCCATGACCTGTTCCACCTTCGGGTCAGCGCCCACAATGGAGAGCCGGTGCCCGTCGGTCGCGACCATCCGCAGGACGAACGAGCCAGGCTGCTCCTCTTCCGCCTTCATGTAAACACCGTTGAGATTGACCCTCGATTCGTCCGCAGACATGGCGAAGTAGGTCTTCTTGATCATGTCGCCGATCATGGCACCGTCGACGCGTATAAATCCGATCTCCTCGTCATCCATGATCTTCGGAAACTCCTCTGCGGGGATTCCGGGGACCCGGAAGTTGACTTTTCCGCAGTTGATTATGACCCAGTTCGAGTCCTCCTTCCTGAAGTGCACCTCTTCTCCCTGGATCTCCCGGAGCATCTCGTGGAGTTTTCGGGCCGGCAGCGTGATCTCGCCATCCCTGGCAACCTTCGCCTCGTAATCCGCAATGAGACCGATCTCCCGGTCCGTCGCCACGATGCGGATCCGATCGGATTCTGCCCGGATGAGAACGTTGTTCAGCACCGGCATCGACGTACGCCTGTCCACAATCCCCAGGGTTCTCTGAACACCGCCCAAGAAAACGTCACGCCTCACACTGAATTCCATAAGCCCGTTTCCTTTCCATCGCTTGGTTTTCGGTGGTTCCCTCCAGGACCCGTCCCATTCCCCAAATCCAACAGTTCCTATTATCCCTTAACTAAATAACAAGAAGAGAAGAAAAGAATGTTTCATAGTAGGTCCTGTTCATAGGTGAACAACATCGATTCCCGTTTCCTCCCTGCAGGATACAGGGATCCCACCTGTGGACAGACTATCGACAACCCTGTCAGTTCCTGTTGAGGCTTTCCTCAATCTCCCTGACTACGACATCCATCTTCGGATCCTTTTCCAGAAGATCCTTGATCTTATTGTTTGCGTAGATGACCGTAGAGTGATCCTTTCCGCCTATCTTCGCGCCGATATCGGGAAATGAGTGGGAGGTGAGCCTTCTTGCAAGATACATAGCAATCTGGCGCGGGATTACAAGGTTCTTGTTTTTTTTCTGTGACTTCAAGTCCGCGATCCGGATGTTGAATCTGGCGGCCACCGTTTTCATGATCTCATCAATGGTGACTTCCGGCTTTTCACCCTGCTTGAAAAACTTTTTCAGCACCTCCTTGACGAGATCCATGTCAATTTCCCGCCCCGTGAGGGACGCATAGGCGCCGATTCGGATAATAAACCCTTCGAGTTCGCGGATGTTCGACTCCGCTTTTGAGGCAATGTAGTAAGCCACGTTCTTGGGGAGAGAAATGTTATTTTCCTGCGCCTTCTTATCAACGATGGCCACCTTTGTCTCGATCTCGGGCGGCTGTATGTCGGCGATGAGACCCCACTCGAACCGGGAGCGGAGACGGCTCTCCAGATTGGGGATGTCCTTCGGAAATTTGTCGCTCGTCACGACAATCTGCTTTCCCGAATCGTGCAGGGTATTGAACGTGTGGAAGAATTCCTCCTGGGTTCTCTCCTTCCCCGCAATAAACTGGATGTCATCAATGAGCAGGGAGTCGATATTTCTAAATTTTTCCCTGAATTTCTGCATTTTGTCGTACCGGATCGAGTTAATCATCTCGTTCATGAACTCCTCGGCCGAGACATAAAGGATACCGGCCGACGGGGTGAGCCTGAACGTGTGCAGTCCTATCGCGTTCAGAAGATGCGTCTTGCCGAGGCCGACCCCCCCGTAAATGAAGAGCGGGTTGTAATTCTTCGCTGGCGCCTCCGCGACGGCAACCGCGGCAGCATGGGCAAACTGGTTGCTGGGACCGACCACGAACCGTTCAAAATTGTAATTCGGGTTCAGGGAAGGATGCATCTTCGCGGGGCTTTCTGCTTCTTCAAGACTGTTCGCGTGATCCGGGGCCGTCGGTTTCGTTGCGGCCGGTTTGGCTTGAACAGGGTTTTTGTCTACGCTGAAACGGACGGTCATCGGCGTTCCGGCCACGGAGCTTACTGAATCCGTAATGATATTCAGAAAGTGGTCATTCAGCCAGTCCCTGAAGAACCGGTTGGGAACCGAAAGTTCGACGCTGGATGTCTCCATCGCGTTGATCCTCACGGGGCTGATCCAAGTGTCGAAATTTTGCTTCGTCACCTTTTCCTTTATGACATCAATACTTTTTTTCCAGAAATACTCCAAGGCCCCACCGCCCTATAAACAGTATTTGAACATTTGTTGATAACTGTGAACTGAAGAACTCGTTTCAGTCCAGTTTATGGTTAATCTCGCCTTTTTACGTTTTCAAAAGAGCGTCCAGCAGCCTGTCGAGCTCATCGGGTGAGCTGAAACGGATCTCGATGGAGCCGCCCCTCTTCCTGGAATGGATGCAGACCCTGGCCATGAGTTTCCTGGAGAGTCTCTTCTCCAGTTCCGTGAGATGCTCATCG
>JAAYEC010000016.1 GCA_012728915.1 Deltaproteobacteria bacterium
ACATGATTTTCAACTTCGCGGGGCAGAGCGCGGAGAGCCTGAGGACCGACATCGACCGGCTCCTGGAGACCGGGGTCGACCAGGTGACCTATTATCCCCTGATGGTCTCGTCGAAGACGCGGGAGCGGGTGCAGCGGGCCCTGGGGCCCGTCCCGGAAGATCGCGAGAGGGATTTCTACCGGGTCATCACCGAGAGGCTCGTGCCGCCCTACCGCTTTTCCTCGGCGTGGTGCTTCTCCCGCAAGGAGGCGATGATCGACGAGTACGTCGTCGACTACGACGACTACGCCGGCCTCGGGAGCGGTTCCATCGGCTACCTCCACGGGACCTGTTACGCCAACACCTTCGACATCCGGGGCTACATCGACAGGGTCAACCGCGGGGAGATCCCGCTGGCGGCCTCAAAGGTGTTCAGCCCGGGCGACCAGGTTCGATACGACTTCCTCATGAAGCTCTTCGGGCTCTTCCTCGACATCCCCTCGATGCGGAGGAAGCACGGCCGGCCATTCGACTGGCACTTCAGCCGGCTCCTGATCCCGTTCCGCATCGTGGACGCTGTCCGGTACGATTACCGCAAGGACTGGCTCTACCTGACCCCCCGGGGGCGGTACTACTGGGTCGTGATGATGAGGGAATTCTTCACCGCCGTGAACAACTTCCGCGACTACTGCCAGCAGTGAGGCGGTTTGCCTTCATACTCCCTTACCCTCTGTCTGAAGGGTGCCTTACATCTGAGCATGTTTGAACAGCCCGTAGAAAAAGACTTTCCTGCGCGGGGCGAAGAGCTATAATGGATTCGTCATTCCTCAACCAAACATGGACGCTGGAGTGAGGCCGCCCATGGACGATAAGCAGAAAGCCCGGTTGAAGAGCCTCCCGAAGGTCGACGAGGTTCTTGCCGTTCTCGAGAAGCGCGGGGCCCTTGCAAGAGCGCCCCGTGGGAAGGTCCTCGAGGCGATCCGGCAGGTCGTCGACGAAATCCGCTCCGCCGTCCTCTCCGGCGCCTGGGCCGAGGACCGGACCCTCACAAGCGAATCCGCCGCAGAAGCCGTCACGGCCCGGATCGAGCGGCTCCGCGCGTACAGCCTGCGGCGCGTGATCAACGCGACGGGGATCATCCTCCACACGAATCTCGGCCGGGCGCCCCTGTGCAGGGAGGCCCTGGAGCGCATCGTCGAGGTGAGCCGGGGCTACTCCAACCTGGAGTTCGACCTGGCCGCAGGCAGGCGCGGGCTCCGCTATGACCACGTTCGGGAGATCCTCTGCGAGCTGACGGGGGCCGAGGACGCCCTGGTCGTAAACAACAACGCCGCCGCAGTCCTGCTCGTCCTGAGCAGCCTTGCCCGGGGCAGGGAGGCCGTCGTCTCGCGGGGCGAGCTGATCGAGATCGGCGGCGAGTTCCGCATCCCCGAGGTGATGGAGCGAAGCGGCGCCATCCTGCGCGAAGTGGGGGCCACCAACCGCACCCACCTGTCCGACTACGAGAGGGCCATCGGCGAGAACACGGCCCTCATCATGAAGGTCCACACGAGCAACTTCCGGATCGTGGGGTTCACCGAGGAGGTGCCCGTTCCCGATCTCGTGGCGCTTGGAAGCCGCCGCGGGATTCCCGTGATGAACGACCTGGGGAGCGGCTGCTTTCTGCGGCTCGAGAGATACGGCCTGCAGCGCGAGCCCACCGTGGCGGAGGCGGTGAAGGAGGGTGCCGACGTGATTACCTTCAGCGGCGACAAGCTGCTCGGCGGCCCCCAGGCGGGTGTCATCGTCGGCAGGAAAGACCTGCTGGAGGCGATCAAACGCAACCCCCTGAACCGCGCGCTGCGGATCGACAAGCTGACCCTTGCGGCACTCGAGGCCACGGCGCGGCTCTACCTCAACGAGCAGGACGCCGTCGCCGGCCTTCGCTCGCTCACGGCACTCACGGAGCCCGTCGAGGCCGCCGCACGGCGCGCGGGGCGGCTGATGCGGATGCTCAAACGGGAGGCTCTCCCCGGCGTGACCCTCGCCCTGAGGAAGGGTTCCTCCCTGTCGGGCGGAGGGTCTCTGCCGACGCAGCAGATCCCCACGGTCCTCGTGGCACTGCGCTCGGAGGGGTTATCGGCCGCCCGCATCGACGAGAAGCTCAGGGCCCTTCCGGTGCCCGTCGTGGCGCGGATCTCCGGGGACGAGGTTCTCTTCGACCCCCGGACGCTGTCGGCGGAGGAGCTCTCCGAGCTCCGCGGCGCCCTGAGGGCGGTCCTGGCTCCGGGCGGGGGCGGATGACGACACGGGAGGGGACGAAGGCGGTGTTCACCGTGGCCCCCGGGGAGCAGGGCCTCCGGCTGGATATCTTCCTTTCGCAGAAGGATGCGGGACTCTCGCGGTCTCAGGCGCGGCGCCTCATCGACGGCGGGGAAGCGCTCGTCGACGGCAGGCCGGCGAGGGCGTCCTACCGTCTCAGGCCAGGCGAGCGGGTTTCCCTGCACCGGCCTCCGCCAGCGCCCGCCGGGATCGTCGCCGAGGACATCCCCCTCGACATCCGCTACGAGGACGATGCGGTGCTGGTCGTCGACAAGCCCGCCGGCATGGTTGTCCACCCCGCGGCGGGGAATTCCCGCGGCACACTGGTCAATGCGCTTCAATTCCACTGCGGCCGCCTCTCGTCCGTCGGCGGGCTGATGCGCCCGGGGATCGTCCACCGTCTCGACAAGGGGACCTCGGGCCTCATGGTCATCGCCAAGACCGACGAGGCGCACAGGCACCTCTCGGAGCAGTTCAAGAAACGCCGGGTCTCCAAGCACTACACCGTCCTGGTGCACGGGGATCTCCGGGAGGACGAAGGCGTCATCGACGCCCCCGTGGGGCGCCATCCCGTGGAGCGCAAAAAGATGTCCACGGCGAGCCGCCGGGGCAAGGCGGCGCTCACGCGCTGGAGGGTCCTGGAGCGCTATGGCGACTGCACGCTGCTGGAGGCGCAGATCGAGACGGGGCGGACACACCAGATCCGCGTCCACCTCGGCGCCATGGGACACCCCGTTGTGGGGGATGCCGTCTACGGGGGATCGAAACGCGCCGCGGACAGGCCCGCGCTGCCGGCGGCCCTCAAGAGGCTCGCCCGCCAGGCCCTGCACGCCGGCCGGCTGTCATTCCTGCACCCCCTGACGGGGAGGGTGATGAGCTTCGAATCGCCCCTGCCCGCGGACATGGCGGAGGTCATTGATTTTTTGAAGGGCTGGCAAAAGGCGTAAGGCGAAGGGCTAAAGGCGGGAGAGAAAAAGATGGAAGATGTCCTCTCGCAATAAGCCTTGTGCCACCAGCCTTGCGCCCTGAAGGATGATGCTGAAGCTGATCCGAAAAGACCCGATCACGGTCCTGCAAAGCGAAGAACTTTTGCAGATTCCCGGCATTTTGCACGGGTTTTGCACACGTGTCGGGGGTGTGAGCGGCGGCCCCTATGCCTCCCTCAACGTCAGCCCCCGGGAAGGGGACCCGCCGGATCGAGTCCGCGAGAACTGGCAGCGGATTGCCGCTGCCTTCGGAATTCCCAGCGAGCAGTTCTTTGTCGTCAACCAGGTTCACGGCGAACGGTTTCTGGTCATCGAGGACGCGGTCTCCTGCCACGGCCTGGAAGACAGGCGGTACGACGCGATCGTGACGGACCGGCCGGGTGTGGCCATCGGCATCAAGACGGCCGACTGCGCCCCGGTGCTCCTGTCGGACAGGCGGAACAAGGCCATCGCCGCCGTCCATGCCGGGTGGCGGGGGACGGCCCTGGGGATCGCCGGAAAGGCCGTCCGTGTGATGGCGGAGAAATTCGGCACCCGACCGGAGGATCTCTCGGCCGCCGTCGGCCCCTCCGTCGGCCCCTGCTGCTACGAGGTAGACGGACCTGTCTTCCAGGCCATGTCGGAGCGGGGAGACACGGACAGGGTGCTGCGGCCGGGCTTAAGGGAAGGGCGCTGGATGTTCGACCTGCCCCTGGCCAACCGGATTCAGCTCGAGCAAGAGGGGGTTGACCCGGAGCGGATTTCCGCCTCCGGGTTCTGCACCCGCTGCAGGCCGGAACTATTCTTTTCGCACCGCCGCGACGGGGCGAAAACGGGACGGCACCTGAATTTCATCCTGCTTTCGCGGGGGAAATAGCTCTTGACAAGGGGGAAAGGCTTGATGTACATAGCGGCCATCTCAAAGAGGCTTTTGCGAGCCCTTGCCTTGAGTAACCCGACTGTTCGATGCACTACCCGTTGAATTAATCCCGATACACGAAGAGTAGCTTACCCACATTCATGCGAGCCGATACACGAGGAAGGGTCATCCCTGCTCCTGCCGCCCTGCGGCGGCCGGGGAGTGATCCCGGCGCGCGACAACACCGAGGAAGACCATCATGAATATCGTCGAGATCAAGAGGAAGCCCATCAATGAACTGACCGTGCTGGCCAAGGAACTCAACGTGCCCGGCGCAAGCGGCATGCGCCGCCAGGACCTCATCTTCGCTATCTTGCAGACCCAGGCCGAGAAAAACGGGGCCATCCACGGAGAAGGTGTCCTGGAGACCCTGCCCGACGGGTTCGGCTTCCTGCGCGCCGTGGATTACAACTACCTGCCGGGGCCCGACGACATCTATGTCTCCCCCTCGCAGATCCGCCGCTTCAACCTGCGTACGGGCGACACCGTGTCCGGCGAGATCCGGCCGCCCAAGGAAGGGGAGAAGTACTTCGCCCTCCTGAAGGTCGACTCGGTCAACTTCGAGGGGACCGAGCAGGCCCGGGACAAGATCCTCTTTGACAACCTCACCCCGCTGTACCCCGACCAGAAGCTCAAGCTCGAAAGCGACCCGGAAAACTTTTCCACGCGGGTCATGGACATCTTCGTCCCCATCGGCAAGGGGCAGCGCGCCCTGGTCGTCTCCCCGCCGCGGGCCGGCAAGACCGTCCTTCTTAAAGATATCGCCCACAGCATCGTCGCCAACCATCCCGAGGTCACCCTCATGGTGCTGCTCATCGACGAGCGCCCCGAGGAAGTGACGGACATGGAACGAAGCGTCAAGGGCGAGGTCATCTCCTCGACCTTCGACGAGCCGGCGACACGCCACGTGCAGGTGGCCGAGATGGTCATCGAGAAGGCCAAGCGCCTCGTGGAGCACCGCAGGGACGTGGTCATCCTGCTGGACAGCATCACGCGGCTTGCGCGGGCCTACAACACCGTCGTCCCGCCGAGCGGCAAGGTCCTCTCGGGCGGCGTCGACTCCAACGCCCTGCACAAGCCGAAGCGCTTCTTCGGTGCGGCGCGCAACATCGAGCACGGCGGCAGCCTCACCATCATCGCCACGGCCCTCATCGACACGGGCAGCCGCATGGACGAGGTCATCTTCGAGGAGTTCAAGGGCACGGGCAACATGGAGATCATCCTGGACCGCCGGATCGCCGACCGGAGAGTCTTCCCGGCCTTCGACCTGATCCGGTCGGGTACGCGCAAGGAAGAGCTCCTCACCCCGAAGGAAATTCTCAACCGTGTCTGGATCCTGCGCCGCCTGCTGCAGGAGATGAACCCCGTGGACGCCATCGAGTTCATCATCGACAAGATGCGCAAGACGCAGACCAACGAGGAATTCTTCGCGTCGATGAATCAGTAGGGCGGGCATCGGGTATCTGGCACCGAAATTTTTGCTTGAAATTCTTCGAATTTTGACTATACTCTCCACCTTCACACGCCGGTCCGGTCGGAAATCGGGCCACGGCAAGGAGGATAGGAAGGCATTATGAAGGAAGGCATCCACCCCGACTACAAAGAGACGACCATTGCCTGTGTCTGCGGCAATGTCATCAAGACCCGCTCGACCCGGAAGGACATCAAGGTCGAAATCTGCTCCAAGTGCCATCCCTTCATGACGGGCAAGCAGAAGATCATCGACACGGCCGGCCGCGTCGACCGGTTCAAGAAAAAGTACGCCGCCCAGGAGGCCGCGAAAGACGCGGCTAAAGAAGCCGCCAGGGGCGGGAAGGCGGAGTAGGAACCCTTGCGCCGCCCCGCTGCCGATGTGCAGCGGGGCGGCCCTGTCTTCCGGGCCCGTATCGAAGCGTCATGACCGCAACGCCCCATCCGCTGGTTCCCCCTCTCCCGAGGCGCCGCTTCCTTTAGGTGCTCACAGCGCGCTTGTCCGCGTCATGGCCGCCTGCGGGGCCGCGCACCCTTCCTCCTCCACTATCACGGAAGGTCACGAAACGGCATGTTTCAGCGTATCAAGGATATCGAAAACCGTTATGGGGAACTGGAGCGGCTCCTCAGCGATCCCGCCGTGATCGCCAACCGCGCCGAGTACCAGAAGCTCTCCAAGGAGCACGCGGACCTGACGCCGCTCATCGAGACCTTCCGCGATTACGAGAAGACGGGCCGGCAACTTGACGAGGCCCAGCAGATGCTGCGGGAAGGCGACGAGGAACTCCGGGAACTGGCCAAGGAAGAAATCCCCACGCTCAAGGCTCGGGTGGAGGAGCTCGAGAAGCGCCTCACGATCCTGCTGCTTCCCAAGGATCCGAATGACGAGAAGAACGTCATCCTGGAGATACGGGCCGGCACGGGCGGAGACGAGGCGGGGCTCTTTGCCGCCGACCTCTTCCGCATGTACGCCCGCTTTGCGGAGATGTCGGGCTGGCGCGTGGAGGCGCTCAGCTCGAGCGCGGCCTCCGGCATGGGGGGCTTCAAGGAGGTCATCGCCCTGGTCGAGGGCCGCGGCGCCTACAGCCGTCTCAAGTACGAGAGCGGCGTCCACCGCGTGCAGCGGATCCCCGTCACCGAGGCCCAGGGCCGGATCCATACCTCGGCCGTCACGGTGGCCGTTCTGCCCGAGGCCGAGGAGGTGGAGGTGCAGATCGACCCCAACGACATCCGCGTGGACGTGTTCCGATCGGGCGGCCACGGGGGCCAGAGCGTCAACACGACGGACTCGGCCGTGCGGGTGACCCACCTCCCCACGGGCCTCGTCGTGAGCTGCCAGGACGAAAAGTCCCAGATCAAGAACAAGGCCAAGGCCCTGAAGGTCCTGCGGGCGAGGCTGCTGGACAAGATGCAGGCCGAAAGCGACGCGCAGATGTCCGAGGCGCGGCGCAAACAGGTGGGCTCGGGCGACCGCAGCGAGCGGATCCGCACCTACAATTTTCCCCAGGGACGCGTGACGGACCATCGCATCGGGCTCACGCTCTACAATCTTCAGGCGATCCTCGACGGGGACCTCCAGCCGGTGATCGACGCCCTCGCGACCCACTACCAGACGGAAGAACTGAAGAAAACGGCAGCTTGAAAATCCCCCTCCATCCCCCTTTACGAAAGGGGGAGACTTACTCCCTCCTTTGCAAAAGGAGGGTTGGGGAGGATTTTACAACGGTCTCATCCATCGATAATCCATCCTGCAGCCTGGACGGAGCGAAAGGATCAGGGATGTCAGGGGAAGGCAAGCGCTCCATCTCCCGGATTCTCTCCCGTCTGACCGAAGTCTTCGAGAGGGCGGGCATCGAGACCCCGCGCCTCGACGCCGAGGTCCTGCTCGGCTTCTGCCTGGG
>JAAYEC010000017.1 GCA_012728915.1 Deltaproteobacteria bacterium
CATCGCGTCTAGGGGTCTTCACGGACCCGGGCTTCTTCTTTCCCCGCGCAAAAGCCTCCGCTTCCCTCACGTTGAGGCCCCTCGCGATAATCGCCCTGAACAGGCGGTTCTGTTCTTCTGCACTTTCCAGGGCGAGGATGGCCCGCGCATGGCCTGCGGTCAGGTTTCGTTTCGCAATGGCGTCACGGATCTCCTTCGGCAGCTTGAGCAGGCGCAGGGCGTTGGTGACCGTGGAGCGGTCCTTTCCGACCGTGGAGGAAAGGGCCTCGTGGGACAGGCCGAATTCGCTGATCAGCCGGTGAAACGCCTCCGCTTCCTCCAGGGGGTTGAGATTGGCCCGGAGAAGGTTTTCGATCAGTGAAAAAACGGCCGCATCCTGCTCTCCGGCTTCCCGGACGATAACGGGGACACTCTTGAGCCCCGCCTCCTGCGCGGCCCGCCAGCGCCGCTCGCCGGCGATGATTTCATAGCCGCCGTCGAACCGTCTCGCCACGATCGGCTGGACGATGCCGTTTTCGCGGATGGAGGCGACGAGGCTCTTGTGCTCATCCGGATCGAAATCCTTTCTCGCCTGGTAGCGGTTCGGCACGAGCTCCTCGATGCCGCAGGTAGTCAGCACCGGTTTGTCACCGATCTTCTCGAGGAGGTCGGGAAACATGGCGCCGAGGCCTTTCCCGAGCGAGTTCTTTTTGATCATCCTAGGCTCTCCCGTCGTAAAGGATTTCATGGGCCAAATCCATGTAGGCGGCGGCCCCGCGCGACTTCACATCGTAGAGAATAATGGGGAGCCCGTGGCTCGGACTCTCCGAGATCCGGACGTTGCGCGGAATGACCGTCTTGAACACCTTGCTGCCGAAGTGGCTTCTGACCTCTTCGACTACCCGGTGGGACAGCCGGTTGCGGACATCGAACATGGTGAGCAGGATCCCGCCCAGGGACAGAGACGGGTTCATCCTGGAGCGCACGAGCTTGACCGTGTTCAGCAGATGCGCCAGGCCCTCGAGGGCGAAGTACTCGCACTGCAGCGGGATGATCAGGTAGTCCGAGGCCACAAGCGCGTTCAGTGTCAGAAAACCCAGCGACGGCGGGCAGTCGATTATGAAATAGTCATAAGGTGCCTGCAGGTTAGACAGCAGGGCCTTCAGTTTTTTCTCGCGCTCTTCGAGGGAGACGAACTCGATCTCCACCCCGACGAGGTCCTGATTGGCGGGCGCCACGTCGAGAGTCGGTATCTGGGTCTTAACGATGATCTCTTCGAGGCTGCAGCGACCGATGAGGGCATGATAAAGATTCTTCTTTTCTATCGATGCCTTGTCGACCCCCATCCCGCTGGTTGTATTGCCCTGGGGGTCCCCGTCGATCAGGAGGACCTTTTTTTCCGCCATGGCGAGGGATGATGACAGATTGATCGCCGTCGTGGTCTTTCCGACCCCTCCTTTCTGATTGGCAATAGAAATAATTTTCCGCATTTGATATCGCAGTGACAGGGTGTTATCGTCGGCTGGATGAAGTTGGCCGATGCTAACATAAAAAAGGGGTTTTTCAAAGGAAATTATGGAAGGGGAGAAGAATATATTTGTTTATTAATTTCAATTAGTTGAACGGACATAAGCGCCCGGTTCAGGCGGGTTTATCCACAAGCACGAGGCGTCGGCGGTCACCGGTCAGGGGAAGGGAAAGCGAGACATCCGCAACCAAGCGGAAATGAATCGTTTTCAATGAATTCAGGGCGGCGGTCTCCTCGTCCAGGTCCGGACCTTTCATCGCGGCGAGCAGGCCTCCTTTTCTCAACAGGGGAAATCCCTTCTCGACAAGCTCGGGCAGCTTGAGGGTTGCCCTGGATACGATCAGGTCGAAAGAGGGACTTCCGGGCTGTTTCAAAAGGTCTTCAAGTCGGGAGTTGAGAACGGTCACGTCCGGCAGGCAAAGCCTGCGGGAGAGCTCCTTGAGAAACGAGCATTTCTTGCGGGAGGCCTCCAGCAGGGTAACACGAAGGTCGCTTCGGAAAACCCTCACCGGCATCGCCGGGAATCCGGCGCCGGAGCCGATGTCGAGCAGGGTCCCGGGGCCGGCGGGCAGGTGGGGGAGCAGGGTGAGCGAGTCGATGAAATGGCGCACGGGCAGGTCGAGTTCGGACTGCAGGGAAACGAGGTTCATCTTGCTGTTCCACAGCAGCAGGGTCTCCCGGTAGGTCTCGAATAGGGCGAGGCTGTCCATCGGCATGTCGATGCCCATCTCTGCCGCTGCCGCGACGAGGATCTTGCGAAAATCACCTTCTTTTGCCATATGCCTTTTGCCTCTGGCCATAAGCCAGTTTTGGACTACCAGACAGGGAGTCGCCTGGCAACGAAAAAGAGAGAACCGATCCCCGGAACTGTAGTAGGCTCGCGCCACCATTCAGCGAGGTTGAAGGGATGTCCACTCAAGTCCTCCTGGACAATGTCACCGTCGTGCTGAACAGACCCAAGTACCCGGGCAACATCGGCTCCGTCGCCCGGTGCGCAAAGAATATGGGCATCGAGAACGTCCTGGTTGTCAGCGAGGTCGGCTACGAGGAGGAGAAGATCCGTCAGATGTCGACCCATCTGGCCGCCGACGTGGTCGACCGGATCCGTTACGAAGCAGACCTGGGGAAAGCCCTGTCGGGGTTTCACTATATCGTGGGGACAACGGCGCGGGTGGGCCGGGCCAGGCCCGCCTTCCAGACGCCTCGCGAGGCGGCGGCAAAACTTGTGGAGATCTCGCAGAAAAACCGTGTCGCCCTGCTGTTCGGCTCGGAGGACGCGGGATTGACCAACGAGGAGCTCCGCTACGGTCACCTTCTCGTTCACATCCCCGTCTCGGAACGCTTCCGATCCATCAACCTGTCCCACGCCGTCATGATCCTGTGCTACGAAATCTTCCTGGCCGCCTCCGGGAAAAAGACTTTCACCCCGAGACTGGCCACGTCGGGCGAGCTCGAGGGGATGTACGGACACATCCGGGACGTGAGCCTCCGCATCGGGTTCATCAACCCGCAGAACCCGGAGTACTGGATGACGAGCATCCGGCGTTTCCTGTCCAGGGTGGAGCTTCGGTCACGGGAGGTGAAGATCATCCGGGGGTTCTGCCGTCAGCTCGACTGGTTCTGCGGGAAACAAAATCCTTGACTTTCAGGGTTGGTCTGCGCCATTCTTCACCGAAACGCCCTCGTGAATTCCATAAGCATAAAAGGGGGTTGCAGGAGGATCGATTCATGTACAAGGCCTTTTCCTTCACGGGAGCGAAAAAGATCGTCTTCGGCTGCGGCTCCTTTTCCGGGCTCGTCGGCCAGGTGCGGGACCTTCGGGCGAAAAAGCCCTTCGTGGCTGTCGACGGCAACCTGGCCAAGCTGGGCGTGGGGGACAGGATCGCGGAGATGTTTGACCGGGGGGGCATGAAGGCCGTCCTTTACGACCGGGTGTTGCCGGAACCCCCCCTCGAGCAGGCCGACGAGGGCGCCGGGCTCGCCCTGAAGGGCAAATGCGATATCGTGATCGGGATCGGGGGAGGCAGCGCCATGGACGTGGCCAAGGCCGTGGCCGTCGTGGCGGCCCACGGTGCCGAGGCGAAAGATTTCCTGGGGCTCAACAGGGTCCCCGGGCCGGGCCTTCCGACGATCATGGTGCCGACGACCGCCGGGACGGGAAGCGAGGTGACCTTCACGGCGGTCTTCGTCCGTCACGATCTCAAGAAAAAAGAGGGGATGAACAGTATGTTCATGTACCCGGACCTGGCACTGCTCGACCCGGAGCTGACCCTGAGCCTTCCGCCCCAGCCGACGGCAGCCTCCGGCATGGACGCACTCTGCCACGCCATCGAGTCCTACACGTCGGTGATCGCGAGCCCGGCAAGCGAGATGTTTTCCCTGCGGGCCATCGGCCTGATCGCCGAGAACCTGAGAACCTGCGTCCACAACGGCGGGAACCTCGAGGCCCGCGAGGCCCAGATGCTGGGCAGTCTCTACGCGGGCATCGGACTGGCCAACGCCGGCGTCGGCGCGGCCCACTCGCTCTCCTACCCGCTGGGCGGCAAGTACGGCATCTCCCACGGGGTTGCCAACACGCTCATGCTCCCGCGGATCATGGAGTTCAACCTGCCGGGGGCCCTGGAGAAATTCGCGGACGTCGCCGAGATGATGGGGGAAAACACGGAGGGGCTCTCCGTTCGTGACGCGGCCATGCTGGCCGTGGAGGCCGTCGATGCCCTCATCGAGGACTGCGGTATCGCCACGGGCCTGGAGGAGCTCGGGATTCCCGAGGAGGATTACTCGGAGATGGCGAGGGTGGCCATGACGGTCGCAAGGCCCCTGGAGAATAATCCCCGCAAGGTAACCCTCGAGGACGCCATCGCGATCTACCGGACGGCCATGTAAAGAAGAGGGCAAGAAGGTTCGAGGGTGAGACGGTGAGATAAAAAAGGAATTTCTCAACCACTTACCTTCTCAACTTCTTACCTTCGCGAAGGCCGGCTCGGGTCTTTTCATAACGATATCACAGAACAGTAAAGAGAATCTGGAGGCAGAAAGACATGGCCGGATCAGAGCTTTTCGGAAAAGAGGAATTGAAAGAAGTCATGGATGTCATGGAGACGGGCATCCTGATGCGATACGGGTTTGACAAGGAACGGAAGGGCGTTTTCAAGGTCCGGCAGTTCGAGCAAGAATTCGCCGGGTATCTTGGGGCCTCCCACACGCTTGGCGTAACGTCGGGAACGGCTGCCCTCGTGGTTGCTCTGGCCGCTCTGGATGTCGGGCCCGGCGACGAGGTGATCGTGCCGCCGTTCACGTTCAATGCCACCTACGAGGCCGTCCTGGAAGCCGGGGCAATGCCGATTCCCGGGGATATCGACGAGAGCCTGAATCTGGACCCCGAGAGCATCGAGAGGCGGCTGACCCCTTACACGAAGGCCGTCATCCCCGTCCACATGTGCGGAGCGCCGGCCGATATGGACGGAATCATGGCGATCGCCAGGAAACGGAATCTCAAGGTGCTCGAGGACAACGCGCAGAGCGCGGGCGGGAGCTACCGCGGGAAAAAGCTCGGGACCATCGGGGACATGGGGATTCTCAGCTTCGACTTCTACAAGACCATGACGACGGGCGAAGGCGGGATGGTCATCACGAACGACAAAAATCTCTACCTGCGCGCCGAGTGGTATCACGATCACGGCCATGACCACAACCCGAAGGTGAGCCGCGCCCTCGAGGGCCGCTCCATTCTCGGCCTGAATTTCCGCATGAACGAGCTTCAGGGGGCCCTGGGCCTTGCCCAGCTGAGAAAGCTCGACACGATCATCGCCGAGCAGCGTAAGAACAAGGCCGCCGTCCGAGACGCGCTGAGCGCAGTGCCCGGGATCCGTTTCAGGCACATTCCCGACCCGCAGGGCGACACGGGCACCTTTATCGCGTTCCATCTGCCCTCCGCGTCGCAGACCAGGGACTTCCAGAAGGCGATGCTCGCCCAGGGCGTGGAACTGGTCTACTACTACGAAAACTTCTGGCACTACCTGCCCAACTGGGAGCACTTCCTCTCGCAGAGCACCGTGAACTCAAAGAAGTATCCGTTCAAGGATCCTTCCTACAAGGGAAAGGCGGAATACGGCCGGGAGCTTTATCCGAAGGCCGAAGAGCTCATGTCCAGGACGCTGTGCATGGCCATCCCCGTGAAAATGCCGGCCGGCCGCGTCGAGCAAATTGCCGGGGCCGCGCAGAAGGCCGCGGAAGCGATCTGAAGAAAAATTCGGATTGCCTTTCGCCTCGAGCCCCATGACCGTCGCCGGCCGCAGAGCGGCATGCGAACGAGGAGACAAACATGTACATCGTCACCGGAGGGGCCGGTTTCATCGGCAGCGCCTTCGTCTGGAAGCTCAACCAGGAGGGGATTGACGATATCCTGATCGTCGATGCCCTGGGTACCTCGGACAAGTGGAAGAATCTCGTCAAGAAACGCTATGCCGACTTCATCCACAAGGACGCCTTCTACGAGATGCTCTGCGAAGGCCGGCTTCCCTTCAAGACAAAGGCCGTCATCCACATGGGGGCCTGCTCGTCGACGACGGAGCGCGACGCCGACTACCTCATGGAGAACAACGTCCACTACAGCTGCGCGCTGGCACGCTGGGCGGTGGCAAGGAAAATCCCCTTTCTCTACGCCTCCAGCGCGGCCACCTACGGCGACGGCTCCCTCGGGTTTTCCGACGCCGACAGGACGACGCCGGCGCTTCAGCCCATCAACATGTACGGCTACTCGAAGCAGCTCTTCGATCTCTGGGTGATTCGCAACAAGCTCCTGGGAAAGGTCACGGGGATCAAGTTCTTCAACGTCTTCGGGCCCAACGAGTACCACAAGGGCGAGATGCGCAGCGTCGTGCACAAGTCCTTCGGCCAGATCCGCCAGACGGGGAAGGTGCAGCTCTTCAAGTCCCACCGGGAGGGATTCGGACACGGCGAGCAGGTCCGCGACTTCGTCTACGTGAAGGACTGCGTCGAGGTGATGTGGTGGCTGCTGAAGCACCCGAAGGCCAGGGGGATCTTCAATCTCGGCACGGGCAGGGCCCGCACGTGGAACGATCTCGTGTCGGCCGTGTTCAAGGCCTCGGGCGTGAAACCTGACATCGAGTACATCGACATGCCTCTCGAGATCCGCGACCAGTACCAGTACGTGACGGAAGCGAAGATGGACAAACTGCGCAAGACGGGCTGCCCGGTGAAGTGCCGGTCGCTGGAGGACGCCATCGAGGATTACGTGAAGGGGCATCTGCAGCAGAAGGACCCTTACCTGTGAGGACCGGGGGCGCATCCTCACCTGCATACCCTCTTACCTTCTGCCCTGCAGGGGCCCTGTGTCCGACTTTTTATGACAGCCTGTAAAAAGACAACCGGCTGCCGGGAAGCAAACATGAAGGTTGTTGTCGTCATTCCGTCGCGCTATCAGTCGACGCGGTTCATGGGGAAGCCGCTGGCCGACGTGCTGGGAAAGCCCATGATCCAGCACGTCTATGAAAGGGTGCTGCGGTCGAAGACGGCCTCGCTGGCGGCCGTGGCGACGGACGACCGGCGGATCTTCGAGGCCGTCGAGAAGTTCGGCGGTCGCGCCATCCTGACCTCGCCGGAGCATCCCTCCGGAACGGACCGGATTGCAGAGGCCGTGGGGAGGCTGGGCCTGGCCGACTCGGACATCGTCGTCAATATCCAGGGGGACCAGCCCACCTTCGAACCCGTGCAGATCGATGAGGTCGTTGAGCCGCTCCTGAAAGACTCCTCCCTGGACTTCTCGACGCTGATCTACCGGATCAGCCGGGACGGGGAGCTGACCGACCCCAACGCCGTCAAGGTCGTCTTCGACCGGGACCACTTTGCCCTGTACTTCTCGCGCGCGACGATCCCCTTCGTGCGCGACCGGGGGGGAAAAGCGGACTACTGGAAGCACCACGGCATCTACGCCTACCGCAAGTCCTTTCTGATCGCATTCACGAGACTCCCCCAAGGGACCCTGGAAAAGCTGGAGGCCCTGGAGCAACTCCGGGCCCTCGAGCACGGCTACCGGATCAAGGTGGTGGAGACGGAGTTCGACTCCATCGAGGTGGACACCCCGGCGGACCTGGAGCGCGTCAAGGCGCTCCTGGCCGCAAAACCCTGAGGGGGGCCCATGAAGATCATCGACTCCCACATGCACTGCGGCATCCAGAACTCGGAGCTGCCCATCGAGCTCATCCGCGCCTACCTGGACCGCGCGGGCATCAAGGGGGCCTGCCTCTACCCGCCCGTCGAGGACATCTACGACCGCTACGATGCTCACTTCGAGGACAACGCCCGCTGGGTGGCGTGCCGGCAGATGGCGAACGACTACCTGCTCGCGATCCAGCAGCGGGACCCCGACATTCACGCCTACTACTTCGTCTGGAACGATTTTCGGAAGGGCGAGCTGAAGAGGGGTTACAGGGGAATCAAGTGGCACCGGCACGACTACGAGCCGGTCTACCACTATGACGACCCGGCCTGCGAGGCATTCCTGGAAGAGGTCTTTCGTCTCCAGCTGCCCGTCGTCCTGGAGGAGTCCTTCCAGAACACGCGGTATTTTATCGGTCGGGTGGCCGGGCGCGTCCCGGTCATCATCCCTCACCTCGGGGGGCTCAACGGGGGATTCGACGCGCTCCTCGAGGCGGGTGTCTGGGACGGCGAAACGGTTTATGCCGACACGGCCCTCGCATCGACCCGGGAGATGGAGAGATTTCTGAAACGCTACGGCAGCCGAAAGCTGCTCTTCGGCAGCGATTTCCCCTTCGGCATTCCCACGAGCGAACTATCGAAGGTCCGAAGCCTGGGGCTGAAGGACGAAGATTTCGAAAACGTCGTGAGGAGGAACGTCCTGCGGCTCATCGGGCAGGAATAGCGGCTGCCGGACGGGGGCGCACGCCTCCCGTTCGCCCCGTCCTGGCTCGGGAGGTTCGAACGCGTCGGCGGCATGCTGCAGGGCCCTGCTTTTAGGCAGGCAACGCAGAAGAAAGGAAAGCCGGCATGAAGATTGTCGACGGCCTTTACGGGTTTCTCTGGCGGAGCGCCAGCGAGAACAACTGCAACAGCTTTTTCATCGACGGCTCGAAGAGGATCCTCATCGACCCGGGTCATCGCCACCTTTTCCAGCACGTCCGCAGGGGCCTGGAGCGGATCGGCGTCACCACGGAGCAGATCGATGTCGTTCTCGTCACCCACGGGCATCCCGATCACTTCGAAACTGCGGGCTCTTTTGGACCCTCCGCCCGATGGGCTATGAGCCGCATCGATTACGAGTTCGTCATGGAGTATCTAGGCGCCCAAACGGACCTTCCCCAGCCCGCCTTTTTCCTCCAGGAAGGCGGCCTGCTGATCGGGGACAGGGACTTTCTGGTGATCCATACGCCGGGCCACTCCCCCGGGTCGGTCTGCCTGTACTGGCGGCAGCAGAAGGTTCTCTTCACGGGGGACGTGGTCTTCAACCAGAGCATCGGCAGGACGGATCTGCCCGGCGGGTCGGGCAGGCAGCTCAAGGAGAGCATCTCGAGGCTGGCCGAACTCGACGTGGAGGTCCTCTGCCCGGGTCACGGGGACGTGGTGGCCGGACGGGAGAACGTCAGGAAGAACTTCAAGATGATCAAGGATTTCTGGTTCAGCTATTTATGACCTCGAGGAGGCGCTTTGAGCAGGCAGCCTGCATCTGCTCCCTCAGCGCTTTCCACTGCGGGTCGGCCTCCGGGTTGGGCAGCACGGCCGAACCCGCGATCCCCTGCGATTCCAGCCCCTCTCGCTGCCGCTCCGCCAGGGCGGTCTTCCGGGCGAAATACTCGGCCTGGCAGGACCGAAGGGTGTCCTGCAGCCGCTCCCCGGGCGTTCCGACAAGCTCGGTGACGATTCGGAAGAGCCGCTCGTTGTCGGACTCGGGATCGACATGAAGAGCCAGGGCGTTCTTCAGGTGGCCCATGGCTTCCGCAACGTGGCCGCTCTTCCTTTCCTTGTCCAGCTCGTCCCTGACGCCGTCGATCGTCAGGCTGTTGTCCAGCAGGCGCTGGACGAGGCCCCGGATGCGCTTTTCGCGCTCCTGCCGGTGCCACGCCTCGCGCTCTTGCGGGCTTGCGGAGAGGTCTTTCGTGCGCTCCATGATGAGGTCGATGGTGCTCTTGATTTCCGCCATGGTCCTTCTCCTCGGGCAGCGATGCGCGCCCTGTCCGGCCGCTTCCGCGTGCTTTGCTCCGGATGGTCATGAAGAATAAGCCCTCCGCGACGATTTGTCCATGAAAATCACCGGGCTGCAGGTTACGTGCGCAGGATGTCCACGGGCTCGAACTGGGTGGCCTTCCTGGACGGATAGATGCCCGCCAGGACGCCGACGAGAACCGAGGCCGAGAAGGCGATGGCCAGGCCCGTGAGGGAGAGGGTGAAGGGATACTTCAGGACGCCCAGCAGGATGATGCTTATCAGGGCCCCCGAGAAGACGCCGATCATGCCGCCTGCAAGCGAGATGATGGAGGACTCGATCAGGAACTGCAGCACGATGTCGCGCTTGCGCGACCCCACGGCGCGCCGGATCCCGATCTCGAGCTTCCTCTCGTTGACGATCAGGATCATGATCGAGAGGATGCCGAGGCCGCCGATGGTGAAGGACACGGCGGCGGCGATTCGGCCGAGCACGGTGATGAGATCCATGGCCTGAGCCTTCAGGGCCATGACGTCCTTCATGTCGATGACCGCAAAGTCGTCGTTTTGCCCCGGACCGATCTTGTGGCGCTTGCGCAGGAGGGCCTCTATGTCCGTTTTCGTCGGGGAGACGAGATCGTCTCGGGTGACCTGGACGAAAATGTTGCTCACGTTCGTCTTGTTGACCAGGACCTTCAGGTAGGTCTGCAGGGGGACGAAGATCTGATTGTCCTGATCGGCCCCGGAGACATCGGATCCCTTCTCCTCCATGACGCCGATCACCCGGAAGGGGGCCCGCCAGATCAGGATGTGACGGCCGATGGGGTTTTCGTCGCCGAAAAGCTTCTCCGCGACGGTGCGGCCCAGGACGGCCACCTTGTTGCGGTCCAGGCTGTCCTGATCGGAGAAGAAGCTTCCCTGCCGGGCGCGGAAGTTCCGGACATCCTGGAAGTTCGGCTCCACTCCGCCGACGAGAATCCCCGCCAGGGAGATGTTGCCGTAACGGACGGGGAAGGTCTTGTATCCCGCGGCGGACAGGTCGGCAACGGCGGGGATGGACTCCCGGATCGCCCGGGCATCTTCCGGGGTCAGGTTCGTCGCCTGGCTCATCAGCGGTGTGCCCGCTCCGACGCGCCGCACGATACCGCTGCGGACGATGAGGAGATTCTTGCCTAGGCTGTCGATTTCCTGTTCGGTCTTGACGGCCAGCGACCCGGAGAGATTGGAGACGATGATGAGCGAGAACGTGCCGAAGAACACGCCTAGCACGGCGAGCGTGGTGCGCCACTTGAACTGCACCAGCGAACGCCTTGCGATTTTCAGGTTGAGCAGGATGCGCCTGAGGTCCATCGATCCATCTCTTCTTCTTATCGGGGCAGTCGGGACTGAATGCCGAACGCGCCTATAGCGCAGAAGGTGAGAGGGTAAGAAGGTAAGAAGGTTGGAGAAGCAGAGGGCAGGCAACAGGCTCTTTCTGTATCCAACGTTCTCACCCTCTCACGTTCTTACCTTCTGGTTATCCACTACGTCCTGATCGCCTCGATCGGCTTCAGGTTCGCCGCCTGCCTTGCCGGGTGGAGGCCAAAACCCAACCCGACGGCCCAGGACAAAAAGAGCCCGGTGACGAAGGCCTTCCAGGAAAAGTACACGGGGATCTCGGCCACGTATGTGAGCAACCGGGCCGCGGCCACCCCGAGGAGGAAGCCCACAATGCCCCCGGCGGAGGTGATCATCACGGCCTCCGTGAGAAACTGCGCCAGGATGTCCCTCTTGCGGGCTCCCACGGAGCGACGGATCCCGATCTCCTTGACCCGCTCCTTCACGGATAGAAGGAACAGGTTGGCCAGGACGAACCCCGCGACGATGAGGGAAATCACGCCCACAACCCCGATGAAGGCCACGAGGGAGCCCGTGAGGGCGACAAGAAACTTGACGATGTCCTTGGACGTGAAGATCCGGAAATCATCGGGCTGCCCGTCGGGGATCCGGTGGCGGTAACGGAGGAGCCGCTTCAGTTCCTCGACGCGGCCGTCGATGTTCTCCAGGTCGGTGAAGCGCAGGCGCATGGCGTGGACGTAGCGCTGCTCGTTCAGGAGCTTTTTCATCACCGTAGTGTAGGGCATGATGATGCGGTTATCGAGGCTGCCGCCCCCCGGCGAGGTCCCGCGCTCGGAGAGCACGCCAACGATCTGGACGGGCAGGTTGCGCACCTGGACGAACTTGCCCACGGGACTTTGATCGCCGAAGAGCTCCCGGGCCGTTTCCTGACCGATGATCCCCACGTTGGCGTAGCGCCGGATGTCATCCTCGGTGAAGTCGGAGCCCTCCACGACGGGCCACGTCCAGGCCACGCTGTAATCGCTCGTGGACCCCACGATCTGACTCTGGTACCGGTTTCCCCTGTAGGAAACCGTGGCGGTTCCCACCCAGGACGAGGGGGCGACGACGTAGGCCGTGGGGAAGGCCTGGCGGATGGCCTCCACGTCCTCGAGGGTAATCGTTTTTTCCCGCTGGCCGATAGCGCGGGATTCTTCGCTTCCGCCCATGAGCATGACGGAGTCGGGGCCGAAGCTGGCCACGATGTCAAAGGCCTTCTTGTAGGCGCCCTCCGTGGCGGCGACGATGATCGTGATGGCCGAAATCCCCAGGGCAACGCTCACGAGGCAGAAAAGGGTCCTCAGCTTGAAGGCCTTGACGGCCTCGAAGGACTGGATGAGCAGCAGGAAGAAGCGTTCCATAGAAAATCCGGGCCCCGGGCGAAGGGCGAAAGGCTAAAGGGGTCGAAGGAGAACGAGCTGTCTTGCCGTACGCCATAAGCCTTTTGCCCTTAGCCGGCTATTCATTGATGACCCCGTCGCGGATGTGGATGATCCGACGGGCGTAGGCGGCGATGTCGGCATCGTGGGTGATGACGACGACCGTCTTGCCGCGTTCGTTGGTGCGGGTCAGGACCCCCATGATCTCCTCGGCCGTGCGGCTGTCGAGCTGCCCCGTGGGCTCGTCGGCCAGGAGGAGTTCAGGGTCGTTGATGAGAGCCCTGCAGATGGCGACCCGCTGCTGCTCGCCGCCCGAAAGCTGGGTGGGGCGGAACTTCATCCGCTCCTCGAGACCGACGAGCTTGAGCAGTTCCGCGGCCCGCTCACGGACGTGATCCTTCTTCTTCTCGCGGTAAAGCGTCGGCACCAGGACGTTTTCCAGGACCGTGGCGTAGGGGAGCAGGTAGAAGCTCTGGAACACGAAGCCGATGTGTTCGTTTCGAAGCTCCGAGAGCTCGTCGTCGTCGAGCTGCATGACGTCGCGGCCGGCGAGGAGGAACCGGCCCGAGGTCGGTACGTCGAGACAGCCCATGAGGTTCATCAGGGTGGACTTCCCCGATCCGGAGGTCCCCATGATGGCCGTGAATTCGCCCTGATCGATCCGGAGGTTGATGCCCTTGAGGACGTGCAGGACCTGGTCGCCCACGTGAAAGCTCTTGGTGATGTTTTCCATGAGGCAGATGGGGACGGGCATCACTTCATCGCCCCCTTCTGCGGGGCCTGGGCGTCGGCAGCCACGGGCAGGATGATCTTCGTGGCGAGCGTGTCGCCCTCGTTTGCCCCGGAAAGGATCTCCGTGCGGTCCTCTCCGCGGATGCCGATCTTGAGGATCAGCTTTTCGATCTTGTTCTTCCCCGTGACCTTGTAGGCCACCTGCTTTCCGCGCTCGAACTTGACGGCTGCGTTGGGCGCCGTGAGGATGTTTGTCTTTTCCTCCGTGATGATCCTTACGTGGGTGGTCATCTCCGGCTTGAGGTAGACGGCGTCTTCGGGAGTAACCCGCATGGTGGAGAGATAGTAGACGATGTTCTCCTTGACGACGGGCTGAGGGTAGATTTTCTCGATCTTGCCCTTGAAGGTCTTGGCCGGGAAGGTGTCGACGTAGAATTCCACGTCCTGCCCGGCGGCGGCCTTGCCGATGTCCGTTTCGTCGACGTAGATCCACATCTCCAGCCGCGAGGGATCCAGTACGGTCACGAGGTTGGCCACCTGGAGCCCCGCGACGATCGTCTCGCCCTCCTGGGCCGTCACGTCGGAGACGACCCCGTCGATGGGGGCGTAGATCTTCGTGTAGGTCATCCGGACCTCCTGCTGGCGAAGGCGGGCCTGGATCTCCTCGAGATTGGCCCTGGCGATCGTCATCTGTGTCCTGTACTCGTCCTGGAGGCGCGTGAGAACGGCCTCGGCCGCCGTAAACTGGCTCTCGGCCTTGTCGACGGCATCCTTCGTCGTGTACTCGTGTTTGAGCAGCT
The DNA here is from genome assembly GCA_012728915.1 of Deltaproteobacteria bacterium. Classification (GTDB taxonomy): domain Bacteria; phylum Desulfobacterota; class Syntrophia; order Syntrophales; family UBA2192; genus UBA2192. The sequence goes on from JAAYEC010000017.1 coordinate 13,977, forward strand.
CGCGCTCGCGGTCTACACTCACCCTGGCGTAATCGAAGTTGGCGCGGGCCTCGCGAATCCGCTCCGGGTAGGTTTTCTCGATTTGGGCAAGCGTGTTCTGTGCCGACACGAGAGCCGCCTGCTGCTGGCCGATCTGCTGCCTGATCTCGCGGTCGTCGACCAGGGCGATGAGCTCTCCCGCCTTGACACGGTCACCCACCTTGACCTTCATTTTCTGAATCCGCCCCGTCGTCTGGGCGCCGATCTTGACGACGGCGCCGACCTGCGACTTGATGATGCCCGTTTCAACGAGGACTCCGCGGATGCTCCCCTTTTCCACGGTCCCCGTTTCGAGAACCTGCAGAGCGGGTTTTGCGAAAAACGCCCGGTAGAGTAGGAATGCCGCCAGCAGCAGCGCCACAGCGGCCGCCGCGGCGACGGCAATCTTTTTCTTCATCGGCAGCGATTTGAGCGAAAAGAGGTTCATGGGCGAATATGTCCGTTCTAAGGGGTTGCGATCGGGGACCCGGCGGATTCCTTGTCGGCGGATTGCGCAGGGGCTTCCTGCAAGGCTTCCAGGCGTTCAATGCCGGAGACCCTTTCCAGGAGAGCCTTTGCGAGATACAGGCTGAGCTTCGCCAGGACATCCTGCTCCCGGGCCTGCGAAAGCAGGGTCTCGGCAAACACGACGGACAGGATGTCCCCCTTGCCGACCCGGTATTCGCCGAAGGCCTGGTCGTAATTCTGCTGGGCCTGCCGGAGCTGCTCGCCCGCAACGTTGACGTTCCGGGACGCGGTGATGAAATCCTCGTAGCTCTTGCGGAGATCGAGTCGCAGCGAGCGCTCCGTTTCCTTGAGGTTCTTCGCGGCGGTCAGGGTGTCCATCGAGGCGGCCTTTCGGCGATAGAACTTTCCGAACTCGAAAAGGTTCCAGGTGGCCAGAAGCGATGCTGAGCGGTCCTCATAGGGGTTTCCGTAGACGGAGGCGGACGATGAGGCGGGGTTGCTGGTGTCCGTGCGGGAGTATACGAGGTTGCCCGACACGACCGGAAGGAAGTCTCCGGTCGAGACTCCCTCGGCGCTTTCCGCCTTCTTCACTGCCAGTTCGGCCTGGAGGATTTCGGGCCGCCGGAGCAGGGCCTCCTCCAGGCGCTTCTGATCGGGAAGCGCAAGGCCGAGGGTCAGGGCGCCCTGGAGCGCGGAGGCGTCCGCGACCGGCGTGCCGATGAGGGAGCTCAGCTCGGAGAGGCTCTTCTGCAGGCTGCCTTCGGCCTGCACGAGATTGAAGCGCGCCTGCTCCAGGCGCACGGAGACCTGCAGGACATCGGAGAGCTTGGCCACGCCGAACTTCCTTCGGCCCTCGGCCACCTCGTAGTTCTTCAGGGCGTTCTCGAGCTGGATTTTCCTCTGCGCGAGGATGCCGCGGTTCGCCAGGGTCGTGTAGAAGGAGGACTTGACGCCGAACTCCAGGTCCAGGAGGCTCCTGCGGAGGCCTTCCCGCTCGGAATCGAGGGTGTGGCGCGAGAGGTCCAGGGCATGGCCCCTCTTGTAGTCGAACAGCCTCATCGAGGCCGTCAAATCGAAATGGTTGGAGGAGGTATCATAGCCGGCCGCGTCGCGCCGTGTCGCGACTCCGGAGGCGTCGACACTGGGGACGTAGGCCCCATAGGAGGCCCTGTAGAGGGCCTCCGAAGACTGAACCCGGGCCGCCTGCGCCTGGTAGGCGGGCAGATTCGACTTGGCAAGGGAGAGGGCCTCTTCGAGTGTGAGGGCCGGTGACGATGCAGGAATCGTTGCGACCAGCGAAACCACGGCGAGCGGTAAGGCAAGAAAGATCTTTTCAACCAGACGTCGACAGCACATCATGTTTCCTCAGTGGCGGGCGCTATGGGAAGACCCAGGCGCCGGGCGGGGCCGGAGCGCGAGCACGGTCAGTCCTTTCCTGCAGGGAAGACCGCCCCGGAACGCGGGCCCCCTCACGGGGGCACTCCCGGGAATTGCATGCCTCGGGATGGCCATATCTTTTGTAATGTATGAAGTTTCGCCCCCTCTTCGCAAGCAGATTTTCTAGATGGGGGGCATCCGATCCGCTCCGGAAGATAAAAGCATAATGCATGCCGACAGATGAATACATTGTAACATTTTAATAAAGCAGCATAAAATTGATCGGTGGCCAGGGTGATGCCCTTGCGCCTCCCACCTGTCTGCATAATATTTATCCCGACATTGGGGGCATTGTATAAATCGTATCCACAGGGATGGGCTTTTCAATGCGGGGTCCTTTTCATCGGGTATTCTTCCGTTTTTCATGACGGCGAACTGTGGTATAAATGTTCCTATAGACAGTGAGCGTCCTGCGAAATCCGAAGGGGCCCCGGTCATGCGGAAGGGGGGGCGGACCCGGCGGATGCGCACAGACGCTTGATGAGGAGGGACGGATGAAGATCGTTCGATTCGTGTCCGAGGAAGGCGCAGGGCTCTACGGGGCTTTCGAGCCGGGGGAGCCAGACAGGGCCCGCGTCATCGAGGGGGATGTCCTGGGGAGATTTACCTTGACGACGCGGATCGCGAAGATCGGAAGGATACTGCCGCCGGTGGACCCGCCCAACATCCTGGCGCTCGGATTCAGCTACGGGCGGCATGCCGGAGAAACGGCGAGCAGGGCTCCGGAGAGCCCGGTGCTGTTCATCAAGGGGACGAACAGCCTTCTGGGACCGGGCGGGACGATCTTTCTGCCCAAGGCGGGCCCCGAAGAGGTGGATTACGAGGCCGAGCTTGCCCTTGTCATCGGCAAGAGGGCGAAGAACGTTTCGCCTGAAGAGGCCATGGAGTTTGTTCTCGGCTATACCTGCGGCAACGACGTCAGCGCCAGGGACTGGCAGATGCGAAAGCAAAAACAGCAGTGGGCCCGCGGAAAGAGCTTTGATACATTCTGCCCGCTGGGACCCTTTCTGGTGACGAAAGATGAGATCCCGGATCCGAACAGGCTGCGAATCCGCTCCATTCTCAACGGAAAGGTGATGCAGGACTCCAGCACCTCGGACATGCTCTTTCCGGTGGCGCAGATCGTGAGCGATCTCAGCCGTTCAATGACTCTCCTGCCGGGAACGGTTATCATGACGGGCACTCCGGAGGGTGTGGGCTTTGTGCGCAAACCGCCGGTATTCCTCCAGCACGGCGACGTCATTACGATCGAGATCGAGAAAATCGGGGAACTGACGAACCCGGTCGAACGGGAGCCCTGAACCGGCGGCTTCCCCGGGCCACGGAATGCCCTCGCGGTATCGAGCATCACGAACTTGTGGTAAATCCGGGGGGGCTGTGTTATGAACGCAGGGGGCTCTGTGAGGGACAAGCCCCCTTTTTTCGTCGTGAATTCAAAAAATGCGGAAGGCGAGCCCTCGGGGAAAGGACCCATTGGCGCGCACAGGAGGTCTCAATGAGCGACAGCCCAAACGAGAGAAAACATTTTTTTACGATTCTTGTCGTCTGCCTGGTGGGACTCTTCGTCCTCTCGGTCGTCGGGGTGTTGCGATTTTCGCTGGCCCCCGGTCTGCGGTCATCCTACGCGGGGGCTGACGGGGCAAGCGCACAGGCAGCGCCTGCGACAACGCCGAAGACCGTCTTCCCATCGACGATCGGGGGAGCCGCCGCCCCCGGATCGCTCGCAGACCTCGTGGAAAAACTCAGCCCCGCCGTCGTGAACATCAGCACGACCAAGGTCGTCAAGATGGACGGCAAGCGTTCTCCCTTCAACGACATGTTTCCCTTCGACCGGTTTTTCGGAGGAGAGGACGAGTTTTACCGCCGATTTTTCGGGGACAACCCCGAAAAGGAATTCCGCCAGCGGAGCCTGGGCTCGGGGTTCATCATCAGCAAGGACGGCTACATCTTCACCAACAACCATGTGATCGAAAGGGCCGACAAGATCAAGGTCCGGCTCTCGACAGGGAAGGAATACGACGCAACCGTCAAGGGGAGGGACCCGCGGACGGATCTTGCCCTCATCAAGATCATTGCCGACAACAGCCTGCCGACGGTCAACCTGGGCGACTCTGACAGGCTCCGGGTGGGCGACTGGGTCATGGCCATCGGCAACCCCTTCGGCCTCGATCACACGGTGACGGCGGGAATCGTGAGCGCGAAAGGACGAGTCATCGGGGCCGGTCCCTACGACAACTTTATCCAGACGGACGCCTCCATCAACCCCGGAAACAGCGGGGGGCCGCTTTTCAACATGGCCGGCGAGGTCGTGGGCATCAACACGGCCATCGTGGCCCAGGGACAGGGCATCGGATTCGCCATCCCCGTCAACATGGCCAAGGAGATCCTGGAGGATCTCAAGGCCAAGGGAAAGGTCACCCGAGGCTGGCTCGGCGTCTCCGTGCAGGACATCACGGAGGATCTGGCGAAGAGCCTCAAGCTCAAGGATCGCAACGGGGCCCTGGTGACGGAAGTCTTCGAGGGCGACCCGGCGGACAAGGCCGGAATCAAGCAGGGGGACATCATCGTTGAGGTTGACGGCAAGAAGGTGAAGGACACCCATGAGCTGCTGCGTTTCGTGGCCGTCCTGCCTGTCGGCAAGAAGACGGCCGTGAAGGTCCTGCGGGAGGGTCAGTTGAAGGAGCTGCAGCTGACGGTGGCCGAGCGCGAGGAAAAGAAGGAGCTTGCCTCCGGCCGCGGGGAGAGCAAGGACACCTACGGGATGTCCGTTCAGGACATTACCCCCGGCATGGCCAAGCAGCTCGGACTGCCCTCGGCGGGAGGGGTGATCGTGACGCGGGTCCGCGAGGGAAGCGCGGCTGACGAGGGAGGGCTGCAGCCCTACGACGTGATTCTCCAGGTTAACAGGGTCAAGGTGAGCTCCGTGAGGGATTTCCAGCGTGAGATCTCCAAGAAAACCGCTGATGACCGGATTCTCCTCCTGATCCGGCGGGGAAAGGGAACCTATTACGTGGCCATTCGGAAGGAATAGGGGTCGGCCGGACGGAAACGTAATGGATACAAGCGATCAGCTGATCGGCATGTACCGGACGCTGGACCGGTCGTTTGGACCGCTTCGCTGGTGGCCGGCGGATACGCCTTTCGAAGTTGCTGTCGGGGCGATCCTGACGCAGAATACGAACTGGGCCAACGTGCAGAAGGCCATCGGGCGGATCAAAGCGAACGGGGCCATGAGCCCGGAGGCGTTATACGGCCTCGAGGACGAGGCTTTGTGGGAGCTGATACGGCCATCGGGCTATTTCCGGGTCAAGGGGAGACGGCTGAAGGCCTTTCTTGCGGTGCTGTGCGGGGATTTCGCGGGTGACCTGGAAAAGATGCTCGGCGGGGACCTTCACGATGCGCGCCGAAGGCTGCTCGCCATCCCCGGGATCGGGGAGGAAACCGCGGACAGTATCCTGCTCTATGCGGGCGGAAGGCCTGTCTTCGTAGTTGATGCCTATACCCGTCGCATCCTCGAGAGGCACGGGATCCTGAAGGGCAGGCCGACCTACGAGGCAATCCAGCGGCTCTTCATGGAGGCATTGCCGCCCGATGCAGGCCTGTACAATCAGTACCATGCCCTCATTGTCGAAACGGGAAAGAGATTCTGCCGGAAGGAGCCGCTGTGCGGCCAATGCCCGCTGGGCGGGACATCCGGAAGAAAACGAATGCCCGGCCAGGACAGGCGGGCGGCGGCGGAGAGAGAGCAGTGTTCATCCGGGAAGAAATCCTGAGGGCGAGGTTTCAGGAAGACCGCCGCACGTTCGTCCTGAAGCTCAATGACTACGCCGGGGTCATTCACCTCCACTCCGACTATTCCCATGACGGGCGTGCGTCGATCCGGGAGATCGTCGAGGCGGCCCGCTCCAACGGCATCGACTTTGTCATGCTCACCGACCACAACTGGCTCCAAGCCAAGTATGACGGCCACGAGCGCTCCTACGACGGCGTTCACCTGATCATCGGCATCGAGGTCACCCCGCGCTACAATCATTACATTGCCTTCGGGATCGACGAGCCCCTGATCAGCTGCGACCTGGCCTGGGTCTTTCCCTACGAGGACGAACTGGATATCTCTCCGCAGTTCTACATCGACTGGGTGCGAAACAAGGGGGGCATTGGCTTTATCGCCCATCCCGACCACGAGGGATCCCCCAGGTTTCACGTGAAACAATTCAACTGGAACGACTGGAGCGTAACCGGTTACACGGGCATGGGCATCTGGGACTTCATGACGGACTGGCAGGGGCAGCTGACGGGTTTCGCACGCGCCCTGCTCAGCTACTATTTGCCCGCCTATATGCTCAAGGGGCCCAAGAAGGAGACGCTCAGGCGCTGGGACGAGCTGAACAGGGCCCGCAGGGTCGTCGGGATCGGCGAGCTCGACAATCACGAGACCATCAAGGAGATGTTCGGCTTTGAATTCCGCATCTTTCCGTTCAGCAAGGCCTTCCGCTTCATCCGCACCCACGTCCTGACGGAGGCGAGTTTTCTCGAAGAGGGCGAGCGGAACCGTGAGATCGTCCTGTCGGCTCTGAAGCGCGGCCGGGCCTATGTGGCGCTCGAGTATTTCGAGGAGACCCGCGGCTTTTCTTTTGTCGTCCTGGACGAGTCGGAAGCGGCCACCATGGGCGACGAGTTCTACCTTGACGACATGGCCATCGCCCAGGTCGAGCTCCCGCAAAAAGGGAAGATCCGCCTGATACGCAACGGCGAGCTGTTTCGCGAAACGGTGGGAAGGGAGTTGACCTGCGGGATCGACGAGCCGGGCATCTACCGCGTAGAGGCCTATCTCCGGAGAGCCTTCCGGTACCGCCCCTGGATCTTCTCGAACCCGGTCTATGTGCGTTAAAAACAGGCTGAAGGCGTAAGACTAAGGGCCCAAGGCAAAGACGAAGAGGATCCGATGGATTCTTTCTGCCCTAAGCCTTTTGCCCTTCGCCTTATGCCTCAATCATGCATATTCCGCCGCGCGGTAGGAGCTGCGGACGAGCGGTCCGGAGACGACGGTTCTGAATCCCCTGAGAAGCGCTTCCCGCCTGAATCCTTCGAATTCTTCCGGCGTGTAGAATTTATCGACGGGCCGGTGAGCGGCCGTGGGCTGCAGGTATTGGCCGATGGTGAGGCTCGAGCAGGAAGCAGCGGAAAGGTCGTCGAGGAGCGAAAGGATCTCGTCCCGGTGTTCCCCGAAGCCGATCATGAACCCGGACTTCGTGATCGGCCCGCCCCGCGCGGCGGCCCGGCGGAGAAGCTCCAGCGAAAGGGCGTAGCTGCCCTGGGGCCGCAGATCGGAAAAGAGCCGGGGGATCACCTCGACGTTGTGATTCAGAACCCGGGGACCCGCCTCGAGGATCCTGTCCAGGGCCTCCCAGTTTCCTCGCAGATCCGGGACCAAGACCTCCACCCTGCAATCCGGGATCTCCTCTTTCAGTAGGCGAACACAGCGGGCAAAAAGGCCCGCGCCGCCGTCCGGGAGATCATCCCGCGTGACGGAGGTGATGACGATGTGGCGCAGCCCGAGATGTTTGGCCGCTGCCGCGAGGCGCTCGGGCTCCGACTCGTCCACCGGGGCGGGCTTGCCGTGCCGAACATTGCAGTACCGGCAGTTCCGGGTACAGAGGCGGCCTAGGATCAGGAAGGTGGCCGTGCCGGAGCGGAAACACTCCCCCATGTTGGGGCATCGGGCCTCCTGGCAGACGGAATGGAGGCCGAGGCTGTCGAGGAGCCCGCGGACCTCGATGAATTCCCGTGAGTTCGGCAGGGGGACCTTGAGCCAGTCGGGTTTACGCATGGGATGGCCAAAGGCTAAAAGTTCCAGAGACAAGATGAATGATTTCCCTTAGCCTATTGCCCTTCGCCGGCTCAGAAGTAGTACCAGATGGAGGAATAATCGTTGACATTCTCTCCGTCTCCGGCCAGCCGCTTGAGGTAGTCGTAGATGGCGACGTCCGTGTGCAGGTAATCCAGCGCCGTGACGAGACGCACCTCCCACGAATAGAACCGGTAGATCCGTCGGCCGTCGGGCAGGATGTTGACGATCTCGTGGTCCTGCCAGGCGCGCAGGTTGACCTTCCCCAGCCGCGGGACGTTGAAGACGGGCTCGTCGGTGCGCACCAGGCCGGGAAGCAGGCGCGCCTCCTCCATCTGCTCCTGCTCCATTCGGCAGATGGGCACCCTGAAATCGATGGTCTCCTCCTTGCCCTTCGTGCTGAAGGAATAGTAGGGGTCCACGCCGGAGAGTTTCAGCGCCTTTCTCAACAGCGCGGTCTCGAAGCGGCGGCTGTTGTAGTAGGTAAAGACCTGCTGGTTGTAGACGTTCATCCCGAGGCCCTTGATCCTGCGGATGCACTCCAGTGAATCGGGGGTCATCTCCGCAGGGTGCTCGAAGTGAGTGACGACGGCCACCTCCCGCTTGCCCCACTGGTGGTACTTGCGGAAAACGTCCAGGAGTCCCGAATCGATGCGGAAGGGCAGGGTGACGGGGATGCGCGTCCCGATCCGGATCCGTTCGACATGCCGGATGGCGGCCACTTCGCCGATGAGCCAGTCGAGGTAATCGTTGCCAAGGGTCAGCGGGTCGCCTCCCGTGATGAGCACTTCGGTGATGCTCTCGTTTTCATCTATCCAGCGGAGGGCCTCCTTCACCTTCTTTTTGGCCATCATCACCGTGTCGTCCATGCCCTTGATCTCCCAGTTGCGCTGGCAGTAGACGCAGATCTGGGGGCAGGAGTTGTAGGGCTTCAGGATCAGGATCTCCGGGTAGCGTCGGGTGACGCCGTCGATGGGGCTGGTGGATTTTTCTCCCATGAAATCCAGGTCGACCCCCTTGCGCCGGCTCTCGGCCACCTGCTCGCAGTAGACCGTGCTCGGGATGACCTGGGCGCGGATCGCGCGGTCGGAATCGGTTCGGCCCTCCTTGCGGAAGAGCGACAGGTAGTAGGGCGTGATCTCGACGGGGATGCCGTTCTTCTTCGCGCTCGCCAGGCCGCTCACCTCGTCCTTCTCGAGCTTCACCAGTGCCCGGATCGTATCCATGTCCTTGACGACGTGGCGCAGGTGCCAGCGGTGGTCCTGCCAGTCCTTTTCCTCGGCCCCGAAGAACCTCAGGATGTCGTCCTTGAGGGCCTTTCGCTCGCGGAGCAGGGTCTTGTCGTAGCCCGTCCTGTAGCGGCGGAAATACCTGCGGATGCTGCCGGCGTAGTCGTCGAGCTGCTTCGAGCGGGCGATGGCGGCCTCGCGGCCGTCCTTCATCTGGAAGACTTCCTTGCGCCTGAGGTGCTTTCCGCCCTTTCCGGTGATGCCCAGGAACAGGGCGAGGTACTCGCACAGAAACCCTTCGGAGACCCGGTCGAGCGCTTCCTGCTTGCCCTGTGCCAGATCGTAGAGAACCTGCATGGGGGAGAAATGGGTGACGTATTCGTTCTCGGTCCGCAAGGTGTTGGAGAGCACCCGGATGCACTCCTTGGCGTTGCGCTTTTCCACGATGTTGAGATTGACGAAGTAGGTGTCCGACCGCATGTTGAAGAGGTCGCGCTCGAGGCGGTTGAGATAATCGAACAGCAGGTGACGGGCCTCTTCCATGTGCCTGGAATTTTTGAATATTTGTCTGATCCGGGGCTCCGCTGCCCAGAGCTGCTCGGCAAGTTCTTCCTTGGACCAGTTCAGCCAGTTCTTCATGTTGTCTCTCTCGGGGCGGTTGAACGTTTGTGCCTGCGCAACGGGCTCGTGCGTCTAGCAAAGGGTCCAGCAGACGTCGGGCTTCCTGGCCGCCAGGACATCGTCGAGGCGCTTGACCGGTGTCGTCAGGGGTGCCGATCTCACGAGCTCCGGGGTCTCTTCCGCCTCCCTGGCTATGGATATCATGGCCTCGCAAAACTCGTCCAGCGTTTCCTTGCTCTCCGTCTCCGTGGGCTCGATCATGATGGCCTCCCGGACGATCATGGGGAAGTAGATCGTCGGGGGATGAAAACCGTAGTCGAGCAGCCGCTTGGCGATATCCGTCGCGTGCACGCCGCTTTGCTGGACCTGCTTCTCTGCCGTGAAGACGCATTCGTGCATGCACGGCCGGTCATAGGCCAGCCGATAACAGGGTTTCAGCCGTGCCATGACGTAGTTCGCGTTGAGAACAGCGTTCTCGCTCACCCGTCGGATCCCGGCTGCCCCCAGGGCGCGGATGTACGCGTAGACCTTGACCATGACGTTGACGTTTCCGTAGAAGGCCCGTACGCGTCCGATCGTGAGCGGAAAGTCTTCCGACCACCGGTACCGTTTTCCTTTTTTTACGATCCGCGGGACGGGCAGGAACGGCGCAAGACGCCGCTTGACGCCGACGGGTCCGCTGCCCGGGCCGCCGCATCCGTGAGGTGTCGAAAAGGTCTTGTGCAGGTTGAGCTGAATGATGTCGAACCCCATGTCGCCCGGTCTTGTGACGCCGACGAGCGCGTTGGCGTTGGCGCCGTCGCAGTAAAGAAGTCCGCCCTTTCGGTGGACGATGGCCGCAACCTTCTCGATATTACGTTCGAAGAGCCCCAAGGTGTTGGGGTTGGTCAGCATGAGCCCCGCCACGTCCCCCGTCATCAGCTCCTGCAGGTGCCGGATGTCGACGCCCCCCTCGGCGTTGGAGCGGACCGTGGCAACCTGGAACCCGCAGAGCGCCACGGACGCGGGATTTGTCCCGTGGGCCGTGTCGGGGATGAGGATCGTGGTTCGCTTCTGGCCCTTCTTCTCGAAGTGTCTCTTGATAATCATGACGCCCGTGAGCTCCCCGTGCGCGCCCGCCGCGGGCTGAAGGGTGAAGTCATCCATCCCGCAGATTTCGCACAGGTATCCGGCCAGCCCGTAGAGAAGCTCGAGGTTTCCCTGGGAGAAGGTCTCCGGCGCATACGGGTGCAACGCCGTGAAACCATCCAGGCGGGCCGCGTTCTCGTTCACCTTGGGGTTGTATTTCATCGTGCAGGACCCCAGGGGGTAGAAGCCCGCGTCGACGCCGAAATTCCGCCGCGACAGCCGCGTATAGTGACGAACGATATCGACCTCGGCCATTTCCGGCAGATTGAGTTCGTCCCGCAGGAGGTCGCGGCCGATGAGTCCTTCCAGCGATTTTTCGGGGACGTCGCTGGCCGGGAGGGCAGCCGCCGTGCGTCCGGGCCTGCTTTTTTCGAAAATGAGTTCCATGGCCACCTCGATTTCGCTTGTAACGTTACAAGTAACGGAGGTCCGCTTATTTCACTTTAGGAGAGCGGCAACCCGGTCCATATCCTCGCGGCGGAGCATTTCGGTTGCGCAGAAGAGGATGCCTCCGTCGAGTTCGGGATAGTCTTTGGCCAGGTCGTATCCGCCCGTGAACCCCGCCTTTTCTAGACGCCGGTTCGCGTCCCCGGCGTCCGGGCAGGCCAGAGCGAACTCGTTGTAGACGGGTCCCGTGAAGAGCGGCTTCCAGCCCGGCAGGGCAGAGAGAATCTCCTTCAGGTAGGTTGCCTTCCAGACATTGAGGGCCGCCAGCTTTTTCAGGTTCTTTCCCAGGCTTGCCAGGTAGACGGCGGCGGCGAGCATGCAAAGGGCCTCGTTGGAGCAGATGTTGGACGTCGCCTTCTCGCGCCGGATGTGCTGCTCGCGCGTCTGGAGGGTGAGCACGTATCCCCGCTTCCCCTCGCGGTCCACCGTGGCGCCCACAAGCCTGCCGGGAATCTTTCGCATGAAGGCCTCCGTGCCGGCCAGTATACCCAGATAGGGCCCCCCGTAGCTCAAGGGGTTGCCGAAGCCCTGGCCTTCCCCGACTACAAGGTCCGCGCCCGCTTCCCCGGGAGGTTTCAGGATGCCCAGCGAAGTGGGGTCTGCGAAGCCGGCCACGAGTAACGCGCCTTGCCCGTGGGCCAGGTCGGCCAGCGGTTTGATCTTCTCGATTACGCCGAAGAAATTCGGGCTCTGGACAAGCACGGCCGCCGTCCGGCCGTCGAGCAGCCCCCGGAGCGCCTCGCCGTTCACTTGTCCCGTTGCCTCGAAGGGAATCTCCGCGCACTCGAACCCGTTGGCCCAGGCATAGGTCGCCACGACCTTACGGTACTCGGGGTGAACCGATCGCGCCAGGACAAGTCGATCTCTTCCCAGGCTCTTGGCCGCCAGAACGGCCGCCTCGGCCATGGCCGTCGCCCCGTCGTACATGGACGCGTTGGCCACCTGCGTCCCCGTGAGCCGCGTGACCATGGTCTGGTACTCGTAAATCGCCTGCAGGATCCCCTGGCTGATCTCGGCCTGGTACGGCGTGTAGGCGGTGTAAAATTCGGACCTCCCGACCATGTGGCTCACCACCGCGGGGATGTAGTGATGGTAGGCCCCGGCACCCGTCAGCGTCGCGACGGGGAGCCTGTTGCGGCAGGCCAGGCGGCCCATGTGTTCCCAGATTTCCTGCTCCGAGAGCGGCGGCGGCAGCTCGAGGAGCCCCCTGAGGCGGCACGTTTCCGGGATGTCGGCGAAGAGCGCCTCGAGGGACTCGATTCCGATGGCCCTCAGCATCTCCTTCTGATCGTCCGGGGTATGCGGGACGTAGTCCATAAGACGTTCCTGTCCTGAGCCTGTTCGATTCGCTTTTCCGTCACCCTTCCGCACCCGGGCGCTTCCCGCGCCCCTTCTAGCGCGGGGCGACCTTGATGTGCCCTTCGTACTGTTCCGCCGTCATGAGCCCGTCGAGCTCGGCGGGATGGCTCATCCTGATCCTGGCGATCCAGCCCTCGCCGAAGGCGTCTTTGTTGACAATCTCCGGGGCGGCCTCCAGGGCCTGGTTGACCTCGACGACTTCCCCGCTCACGGGGGCGAAGATGTCCGATACGGACTTCACGGACTCGACAACCGCGAACGGTTCCGCCTGCCTGACCTTCCGGCCCACCTTCGGCAACTCCACGTAGACCACGTCCGTGAGCATCTCCTGGGCGTAGTCCGTGATGCCCATGGTGATCGTTTCGCCTCCCTCATCCTTGGCCCATTCGTGCTCCCTGGTGTACTTTCTGTCGTTGGGACTGGGTTTGGCCATCTGTCGCTCCTTTCGCTGTCTAGCCCCTCAATCCGCCGCTGCCGGGGGCTTTTCCGCATCGTCATTGGCCGCCTGTTTTTCTTCTCCTGTAGAAGGGCAGCGCGACCACCCTGGCCCGGACGCGCCGGCCGCGGATTTCGATCCCTATCTCCGTCCCCGGATCCTTAAAGCGGACCGGCACGAAGGCCAGGCCGATGGCCTTTCCGAGCGTCGGCGAGAAGGTCCCCGAGGTGACTTCCCCGATCTTTTCCCCGGCGGCCAGGACAGAGTACCCCTGGCGGGCTATCCCGCGATCGACGAGTTCAAAGCCGATCAGTTTCCTTCGAACCCCTTCCTCTTTCTGCTTCTTGAGCGCAGCCCGTCCGATAAACTCCTTGTCCAGGTCCGTGATCCATCCGTAGGGGACTTCGAAGGGCGTCACGGTCTCACCCATCTCGTGGCCGAACAGCATCATCCCAGCCTCGAGGCGGAGCGTGTCCCTGGCGCCCAGACCGGCGGGCTTCAGGCCGTACGGCTCCCCGATGTGCATGAGCAGGTCCCAGATTTCGCCGATCCTTCCGGCCTGCGCGTAGACTTCGAACCCGTCCTCGCCGGTATAGCCGCTGCGCGAAACCAGCGCGTTCATCCCGCCCACGCGGGTCTCCATGGCGTGATAGAAGCGCAGGCCCGGGAGGTCCCCCTCGGCGATCTCCGAGAGGATCTTCTCGGCGAGCGGCCCCTGGATGTCCACCTTCCCGACGGTGTCCGTGCGATCCGTCAGGACAGCGCCTGCGATCCCGAAGTCCTCTTTCGCCTTGAGGAGCCAGGCCATGTCCCCCTCTTGGGTCGCCGCATTCGTGACCACCATGTAATGCTCCCGGCCGCGCCTGTACACCGTCACGTCGTCGATGATCCCCCCCCTTTCGTTGGTGATGGCCGAGAGCTTCATCTCGCCCACCCGCTGCCCGGACAGGTTCCGGCTCATGACCCGCTGGAGCAGCTCGAGGGCCTGCGGACCCTCGACGTCGATCTCCCCCATGTGACAGACATCGAACAGGCCGGCCCGGGTCCTCGTGTTTTTGTGCTCGTCGATGACTCCCGTGTACTGGACGGGCATGGTCCATCCTCCAAACTCGGTCATGGCAGCGCCCAGGGCCACGTGCCGCTCGTACAGCGGTGTCTTTTTCATGCGTTTCTCCTGTGAGGGTGGCCTTGCGGCATAGGGGGGGCGGAAGGGAAGGGAGGGGGCTCGGGTCGGGCCCGCGTCGGACCGTCCCCCGGTACCCGCACCGAGGGACGGCGTTTGAAAGGGCAGATGGAACTTCGGGCTTGCCTGATCGCGATCCCTGGCCATAGCTGCCGTTTGCTCGAGGGTTGTCCTGAATCGCCGTCCACCAGGCTCCCCGGTCGGTCATCCGACGAGAGGAGACCGTGCCCGTTTGCGGGAGCGCACGCTGAGCCTACACCAATCACCGCGAGATTTCAATACGGATGAGGTTGACTTCCGACATTATCCCCTTCCGGCCCCCCCCGGAGGGCGGTGCCGAAAAATTTCAGTAGAAATTTACCCCCAATTGTATTACACGATCGCCATATCCAATATTTTCTTTGAAGAGCCAGCGGTTCTCGATCCGCGTTTGCGCGGAAAAGGCAGTGGAACAAGCCCCGCTTGTCGCTTCTTCAGGAGACGCCTGACCGCGCAGGGAGAAGATCATCATGAGATTCGACATCGCCAAGAGAGGAAACGGGCTGACCTACGAAATCCGCAACATCGTCGGGGTGGCGAACCGGCTCAAGGCCTGCGGCATGGAAGTGACCTGGGAGAACATCGGGGACCCCGTCCAGAAAGGCGAGCAGATCCCGGAGTGGATGAAGGATGTCCTCGTGGAGATCATCCGGGAGAACAAGTCCTTCGGCTACTCCCCCACGCAGGGGATGGATGAGACGCGGGAGTTTCTGGCCGACCTGGTCAACCGGCGCGGCAAGACGCAGATCACGACCGAGGACATTCTCTTCTTCAACGGGCTCGGGGATGCCATTGCACGCTGCTACAGCGCGATCCGTGTGGACGCGCGGGTGATCCTGCCGGAGCCGACCTACTCGACCCATTTCCTGGCCGAGGTGCTCCACGCGTCGTTTCCGCCCAACACGTACCGGATGAACCCGTACCACAAGTGGCACCCGGACATGAACGAGCTGGAGATGAAGGTGAAGAACCACAAGGCGATCGTGGGGATTCTCGTCATCAACCCCGACAACCCCACGGGCTTCGTCTACCACGAGGAGACGCTTAAGAGGATCGTCCGCATCGCCCGGGAGAACGACCTGTTCCTCATCTTCGACGAGACCTACATCAACATGGTCTACAACGGCAAGGTTGCCGTGCCGCTCTCCGACATCATCGAGGACGTTCCCGCCATGAGCCTGAAGGGCATCTCGAAGGAGTTTCCCTGGCCCGGCGCGCGCTGCGGCTGGATCGAATTCTACAACGCAGAAAGAGACGAGACCTTCCAGCGCTACACCAGCGCCATCCTGCAGCAGAAGATGTCCGAGGTCTGCTCGACGACTCTTCCCCAGATGTCGATCCCGCGGGTCATGACGCACCCGGAGTACCCCAAGTACCTCAACGCCCGGATCCGCCGCTACGAAAAGCTCTCCAACATGGCCTTCAACATTCTGAAAAATGTCCCCTACATCGTTGTGAACCGCACCGACGGGGCCTTCTACATGAGCGTGGTCTTCAACGAGGCCGTGCTGAACAACCAGCAGACCCTGCCGATCGAGCACGACGGCATCAGGCAGTACATCGAAAAGATCACCTCGGACAACATCGAACTCGACAAGCGCTTCGTCTATTACCTGCTGGGCTCGACGGGCATCTGCGTCGTGCCGCTGACGTCGTTCTTCACGCCGCTCATGGGCTTCCGCCTCACGCTGCTGGAGACCGACGAGGACCGCTTCGAGCACACGGTGAAAAAGCTCGGCGAGAAAATCGTCGAGTACATCGATTCGACAAAGCGAACGGCGTAAGGCCGTCCGTCAAAGAACCGGAAAAAACAGAAAACCCCCGGTCGGCAATCCCGGGGGTTTCTCTATTTTTCTTCCAGCCTGTTTTTCGGCCTCCTCGGGGGCGTTTCCCCCCGGCCCTCTTCCGGGAAATGGCGGCCCCAGATGTGGTCATCGCCGAACTGCCTCCACCACCATCGGTCGTATTCGTCCCAGGGGTCGAGGACGCCGAATTCCTCCTTCATCAGGAAGGCATAGGCCTCGTTCAGCTCCTGCATCCGGGCATGGGCTTCCTCTCCGGGGTTGACGTCGGGGTGCCACCGTTTGGCCAGCTCCCGGTAGTTCTTCCTGGCCTCCTCGGCCGTCGCGTCCCGGCCGAGGCCCAGCAGCTTACGGGCCCGGCCGATTTTGTAATTGCGGTTTCGGATTCGATTTGTACCGGACATTTCCTTTACACCTGTCCCGGCAATCCTCACCCCGGCGCTTTTCCGTTTTGCCCTGGGACCGCGCCCCGCACGTCAGCGGTCCTTCCAGACGGGCTTGCGCTTCTCCAGGAACGCCGCCACCCCTTCCTTCCCGTCCTCGGTGAAGAAGTTGTTCACGATGACATTCGAGGCCAGATCGTAGGCCGCCGCGTCGGACAGGTTGACCTGGCTGTAAAAGGCCTGCTTGCCGGCGGCAAGGCACGAGAGGCTTGCCTTCGCGATGTGCCGGGCGAGCTCCATCGTTTCCGCTTCGAGCCCGTCGGCCGGCACGACCCTGTTGACGAGGCCCCACTCGACGGCCTCGCGGGCGCTGATGAGGCGCGCCGTGAAGAGCATCTCCAGCGCCCGCTTGCGGCCCACGGCGCGAACGATGGAAACAGCCGGTGACGAGCAGAAGACGCCGAGGTTGACGCCGGGGGTCCCGAACCGGGCCCCTTCCTCGGCGACGGCGAGATCGCAGGCCGCCACGAGCTGGCAGCCCGCCGCCGTGGCGATCCCCTGGACCTGGGCGATCACGGGCTGGGGCATCCGCTGGAGCCGGAGCATCATCTCCGAGCAGATCGCGAACATCCGGTTGTGAACGGCGATCTCCCTGCCCGCCAGGTCGCTCAGATCATGGCCGGCGCAGAAGTTCCTTCCCGCGGCCCTGATGACCAGCGTCTTCACCTCGCGGCTCTCCGCGACAGCCGCCAGACACCGGTTCATCTCCTCCAGCAGGGCAATGGACAGCGCATTCTGCCTCGCCGGGCGGTTGAGGGTGACGATTCCCAGGGCGTCCGATTTTTCGTAGAGGATGTTCTGAAATTCCATGCGGGTCCCTCCTTGCATAAACCGGCGTGGATGGCCTTTTCTTGACGGCCGCCTCCCGATGGGATAGGAAAATTAACGGCGGGAATTTCCGGGAGAGGCCTTGTTTCCCATATCGAGTGAAAGCGGCCTTGTCAACAGGATATCCCATCCAGGACAGGAGGCGGTTGCATGAGCGAATCTGTTCTCTTTCACCCCGCGAGGATCGGCTCCCTGGAGCTCCCCAACCGGTTTGTCCGCTCCGCCACATGGGAAGGCCTTGCGGCGCCCGACGGGGACTGCACGGAGGAACTCGTCAGGCTCATGGGGGAGCTTGCCGCAGGCGGCGTGGGGCTCATCATTTCGAGCCACGCCTACGTGAAGCCCGAGGGGTTTGCAGTGAGGGGGCAGCTGGGCGTCGACCGCGACGAACGCATCCCCGGGCTTGCCCGGATGGCAAAGGCCGTGCATGACAGGGGCGGGAGAATCGTCCTGCAGTTGGCCCACGGCGGCATCCTGGCGGGCACCGAGCCGGCGGGACAGCCCGTCTTTGCCCCGTCGCGGGAAGGGGGCCCCGAGAAGACACGCCGCCGCGAAATGATGCATGCCGATATCGCCGACACGGTCAGGGCCTACGGCGAGGCGGCGCTGAGGGCCAAAAAGGCGGGCTTTGACGGGATACAGGTCCACGCCGCCCACGGCTACCTCCTCAGCCAGTTCCTCTCCCCCTGGTTCAACCGCAGAACGGATCAATACGGCGGAAGCATCGAAAACAGGGTACGGATCATCCAGGAGATCCTTGCCGAAGCGCGAAGGGCCGTGGGCGGGGAGTACCCCGTCCTGGTGAAGATGAATTCCGAGGATTTCCTGGAGGGCGGCCTCTCGCGGCAGGACGCTCGGCAGGCGGGGCTTCTCATCGCCGCAGCCGGCGCCGATGCGATCGAACTCTCCGGCGGCACACTTCTTTCAGGCAGGCTGAGCCCCTCGCGCGCGAAGATCGACACCCCCGCGCAGGAAGCGTACTTCCGGGATGCCGCCCGGGCCCTGAGGTCGAAGCTGAAGATCCCCCTGATCCTCGTCGGCGGGATCCGGTCCTTCGAGGTGGCCGAGGCCCTGGTCAGGGAGGGGTTCGCGGATTTCGTCTCGATGAGCCGCCCCTTCATCCGGGAGCCGGGCCTCGTCAACCGCTGGAAGAGCGGCGACCGGAGAAGGTCGACCTGCGTGTCGGACAACCGCTGCTTCGGGCCGGCCATGCGCGGGACGGGCTTTTACTGCGTCGCAGAAAAGGAAGGAAGGCCGGAAAGGCAGGAGAGCGGATAAGCGAAACGGTTCGTTTTCTGCTCTTCCTACCTTTCGATCGTTTTCGCGTTCTTCTTGCCGCGGGTGCGATGGTAGCCCAGGGCCTGCCCCGTGGCGACGAGCGTTCCCGATCCGCCGTGCACCTCGACGGTCCAGAGGCTCAGGGCCCTCTTGATGTCGACGGGTCTGGCCTCCGCCGTGATGCGCTCCCCGGGGGCTGCGGCGGCGAGGTAGTTGATCTTGAGCTCCACGAGCAGGACGTCGTCCCCCAGCGAGTTGGCGGCCACGGCGGCCGCCTGGTCGATTACGGACGACAGGATCATCCCGTGCGCGCGTTCATGGCTGTTCAGATACTCGGGACGGATCTCGACGGAGAGGCGGGAATAGGCCCGCCGGACCTCCTCGAGGCGGATCCCGAGGAACGAGGCCATGGGGTCCCTGGCCACGATTTCGCGGGCGTAGGTCACGTTGGCATCATCCATGATGAACGTTCTTTTATCAGGACTGTTTGAAAATATCCAGAATCAAGGCTATCTGAAAGAATGGACGCGAGGATGCATGGACGTCAGCCCGGTTCGTGTTCGAACTCGAACATGACGCCCGCTGCGGACAACAGCCCGGCATCCGGCCGGTCTGCCGCCGAACCGGCGGCTGGCAGGGGATAGGCGATGGGTCGGGACGAGCATTTCATGAGGCTGGCCCTCGCGGAGGCCGGGAAGGCCCTTGCGGCGGGGGAGGTGCCCGTCGGCGCCGTCGTGGTCAGCGGCGACGAGGTCGTTGCCTCGGCCTGCAACGGACCCGTGGGACTCCGCGATCCCTCGGCCCACGCCGAGATTCTGGCCCTGCGGAGGGCGGCTGCGACCGGCGGCAATTACCGGCTTGCGGGCACGACACTCTACGTAACGCTCGAGCCCTGTATTATGTGTGCCGGCGCCCTTGTCCATGCCCGCGTATCACGGCTTGTCTTCGGGGCGGCCGACCCGAAGGGAGGCGCCGTCGTGTCGCTCTACCGGTTGCTCGAGGATGGGCGGCTGAATCACCGGGTGGAAGTGACCGGCGGGGTTCTGGCGGTGGAATGCGGTGAAATTTTAAGTAGATTTTTCCGTGAAAAACGATTATGAAACGCACAGGAGAGCGGAGAGATACCGAAGTGGTCATAACGGGACCGACTCGAAATCGGTTTGAGGGCCTAACAGCTCTCACGGGGGTTCGAATCCCCCTCTCTCCGCCATTATTTTCTTTCCTTCCTGTGCCCCCGCTTCCCCCGTCTTCGTGACTCGCCCTTCTGCATTTCCTTCGCTCCGGCAGGGTTTGCGTTTTGCCCTGCAAGAAGTGTATGGACAAACGGCCGTTAAACTGCTAAGAGACGCCCAATGCCGGGAGGGCCCCCATCGGGGCCCCTCTTCGCTGATGAGGGAATTCGCGGAGAGATGCCAGAGAGGCCGAATGGGCACGACTGGAAATCGTGTGTGCGCCCCTTAAAGGTGCACCGGGGGTTCGAATCCCCCTCTCTCCGCCAGAACACGAAACGGCGGCGATCGGGAGTTGCCCGCCGTTTTTCGTTCCCGGGCCCCGGGGTGCGGATCTACGCGTGAAAAGGCTCCTGTCCACCATCTCCAGCGAGGTCTTTCCTTTCGACCGCATCGAGGAGTTCGCCGGAAACGGGGAGTCCCTGGAGGTCGAGATGGACGGGCTGGCCACCGCTCGCACGCGTTCGGGCCGGCGCATCTGGGAGCGTTTCGCGGAGTTTCTCCCTGTTGCGATCGACGGTGAGATCTCTCTGGGCGAAGTCGACACGCCGCTTCTGCCGGCGGGGAAGTCTCTCTGCGACTATGCCGGGATCGGGCGGCTGCTCCTGAAAAACGAAACCCTCAGCCCCACGTGGAGCTTCAAGGACCGGGGTTCGCTCACCTCGATCGCCATGGCCCGGCAGATGGGGGAGTCCGTCACGGCCACGATCTCCACGGGCAACATGGGCAACTCGATTGCCGCCTACGCGGCGCGAGCGGGGATCCGGGCCGTCGTCTTCGTTCCTCGCTACGCGCCCCTGGAGAAAATTCGCGCCATGGCCATTCATGGGGCCACGGTCGTACGGGTCACCGCCCCCGACTACTCCGTGATGAAGCGGGAGGTGCTCGGGCTGGCCGCGGGACTCGGACTCCGTGTCGTCTCGGGCAACGGTCCGATCCGCGCGGAGGGATACAAGCTGGCGGCCTTCGAGATGTACGAGCAGCTCGAGGGCAAGGTCCCCGACTTCATTGCCGTGCCCACATCGGCCTGCGGGCACATCCGGGGAATTTTCAAGGGGTACCGGGAACTCCTGGCGGCGGGGCTCACCGACCGGCTCCCGCGGATGGTCGTCGTCCAGGCGGCAAATGTCAACCCCGTCGTTTCCGCCATCCGGGAAGGCCGTGACCGGATCGTCCCCGTGACCGGTAAGGAAACCGTGGCCGAGGCCATCACCTCGGTCGACCCCCCGGGAGGCGACGAGATCGTCCTCAAGGCCCGGCAGTTCGGGTGGCTGGCCGAGGACGTGACGGAAGGGGAGATCCTCGAGGCCCAGCGCCGGCTGGGCCTCGAGGGGTACTTCGTTGAGCCGGCGGCGGCGACCTCTCTTGCGGCCGTGAGCAAGCTCCGTGCCGCGGGGAAGATCGGCGGGGAGGACCTGGTCATCCTCATGCTCACGGGCTCGGGCCTGAAGGACATGGGCGTCTTTGCCCGCCGACGCGTCGAGATCATCGAAAGCGACCTCCGGAACATCCGGGGGGAGATGGAAAAAATCCTCGCCACTTCCCATCGGAAACGGTAAAGGATATACTGAAAAAAGATAGCCGGGCCCCGTGCAACGCCGACTTGTGAACCCCGTCAGGTCCGGAAGGAAGCAGCGGTAGCAAGACCCGTCGTGTGCTACGGAAAGCCTGGCTATCCTTAATATCATCCCGCCGGGGCCATGGTGGAATACTTAGTCCTAGCCAGAAAGTGGAGACCCCAGCTCTTCGAGGACGTCGTCGGGCAGGATCACGTCGTCACGACCTTGCGGAACGCGATCCGGCTGGGCCGCGTGGCCCACGCCTTCATCTTCAGCGGCCCCCGGGGGGTCGGCAAGACCTCGGTGGCCCGCATCCTCGCCAAGGCCCTCAACTGCGAACACGGCCCCACCGAGAGGCCGTGCAACGCCTGTTCGAACTGCCGGGAGATCACGGACGGCTCTTCCATGGACGTCCACGAGATCGACGGGGCGTCCAACCGGGGCATCGACGAGATCCGTGAGTTGAGGGAGAACGTGAAGTTCTCCCCCTCGGCGTCGCGCTACAAGATTTACATCATCGACGAAGTGCACATGCTCACCAAGGAGGCCTTCAACGCGCTGTTGAAGACCCTCGAGGAGCCTCCGCCCCACGTCATCTTCGTCTTTGCCACGACGGAGACCCACAAGATCCCCGCCACGATCCTCTCGCGGTGCCAGCGCTACGAGTTCAAGCGCATCTCTCTCCGGGAGATCACGGCCACCCTGCGCAGGATCGCCGATGGGGAGGGCATCCGGGCAAGCGACCAGGCCCTCTCCTGGATCGCCCAAGGGGGTGAGGGGAGCCTGCGGGACTCCCAAAGCATCCTTGATCAGGCCATCTCCTTTGCCGGCGCCGACATCGCCGATGCCGACGTGGAGGCCCTGCTGGGCATGGGCGACCGGAAGCATCTCCTGTCTCTTTCCCGCGCCGTTCTCACCCGGGATGCCGCCGCCTGCCTGAAGGTCATCGACGAGGCCTTCTATGCCGGGGCCGACATGAAGGTGTTCTACGAACGGATGCTCGCCCATTTCCGCAACCTTCTTCTCGTCAGGATCACGGCCGGCGAGGGGGACCTGCTGGATCTGGCCGACCACGAGATGGCCGAGCTCAGGCAGCAGGCAGCCACCGCCTCGCAGGAGACGCTGCAGCGGCTTCTCGACATTCTCCTGGCCGGCCAGGAGGAGGTTCGCAAGAGCTTCAACCCCCGGCTGATCCTGGAATTCGCAGTCGTCAAGATGGCCTGGCAGGAGCCTCTGATCGCCGTCGATGAAATCCTCTCGCGGATGGAGGGGATCGAAAAGCGTCTCGGTGCGGGCCCCCCGGCTCCGCGGACCGCCCTGGGGCCGGTCTACTCGGCCGCCCCCGAGCGCACGGTTCTCGAGAAACGTGCCGACGAGACCGCCGTGAGCGAGCCGGCGCCGCCTGCAGCCGGGGAGCAGTGGCCGGACTTCGTACAGTTCGTCAAGCGGCGCAACCAGCCCCTCTGGGCGAAGATCGAGCCGGGCAGGCTGATCGGGCTCTCCGGCGGGACGCTGCGCCTCGGGTTCCCGAAGGGTTACCTGTTCCTCGACTTCTTCGAGGAGAAGGCCCAGCGGGACAAGTTTGAGGAGCTGGCCCGCGAGTTTTTCGGCCGTCCCGTGAGCCTGGACGTGAAAACGGTCGACAACGGACCCGGCGAGGCCGACGGCCCGCCGAGAAATGGCCCGAATTCCGGACGGATCAACCAGATTCGCCGGGAGGCGCTGAACCATCCGCTGTTGCAGAAGGTCATGGATGTCTTCGAAGGAGCCGAAGTGCAGGAAGTGATTGTCAAGGAGAAGTAAGAGGGCGGCGCGGCGAGAAGAGCTGCCGAGAGGAAGGAGGCCCGACAGATCAAAAAGGCCGGATCGGCGAGACAGACCGGTTCAGGAGGTAGCGGGATTGAATTTCCAGAATCTGATGAAGCAGGCCCAGAAGCTTCAGGAGAAAATGGCGAAGGTCCAGGAGGAACTCGCCTCGAAAACCGTCGAGGCGACCGCCGGGGGCGGCATGGTGACGGCCGTTGTCAACGGCAAGTCCGAACTCGTGTCGATCCGGATCGAGAAGGACGTCGTCAACCCCGATGATGTCGAGATGCTGCAAGACCTCATCGTGGCCGCGGTGGGCGAGGGTGTCCGCAGGGCCCAGGAGATGGCCTCGGCGGAGATGGCCAGGGTCACCGGCGGGATGAAGCTGCCCGGCATGATGTGAGGGGGGTGCGCGATGACGGGATACGCAGCCCCCATCCAGCGCCTCATCCAGGAACTCGGCCGCCTGCCGGGCATCGGGGAGAAGACGGCCACGCGTCTGGCCATGTTCATCCTGAGGCGGCCGGATGAGGAGGCCCGGAGACTCGCCGAGAGCATCCTCGACGTCAAGGAAAAAATCCGCTTCTGCTCGGTCTGCTTCAACCTTGCCGAGGGGGAGCTATGCCCTGTCTGCTCCGACCCGGCCCGGGACCGGGAGCGCATCTGTGTCGTCGAGGATCCCGACTCGCTCACCGCCATCGAGGAGAGCGGCAGCTTCCGCGGCACCTACCATGTCCTGCACGGGGCGCTGGCCCCCTTGGACGGGATCGGCCCGGACCAGATCCGTATCCGCGAGCTTTCAGAGCGGCTGCTGCGCGGCGGCATCCGCGAGGTTATTGTGGCCACCAACCCCAGCGTACAGGGGGAGTCGACGGCCCTCCTGATCATGAGGCTTCTCAAGGAAAAAGGGGTCGAGGTCACGCGGATCGCCCTCGGGGTTCCCGTGGGCGGCGATTTGCGCTACACCGACAAGATGACACTGGCCAAGGCGATGGAACACCGCCGGGGCATGTAGACGGTGTCCGACAGGGGGGGCGCATCCGGCCCTCTTCCTGCCCTCTGCCCTATGGGGGCTCCCGCATCATGGGGGACCGCGCACAGGCAAGGACAAGCGCTGTGCGCCTTCAAACATTTGTTTTTATCATACTTTTTTTGATCAAGGCGATCCCCAGCCAGGTCAGCACGATGGCAAAGAGGATCCTCAGGGTTTGCTCCGGCAGGAAATTGGCAACGGCTCCCCCCAGGAAGGCCCCGATGAGGATTCCGACCGCGAGGCCCGGCAGGATGGGAACCTCGACGTTGCCGCGGCGCCAGTGGGCCCATGCCCCGACGGCCGCCGCCGGCACCATGCTCAGCAGGGAGCTGCCCTGGGCGACGTGCTGGCTCATCCCGATGAAGATCACCATCCCCGCGATCATGAAGGCCCCGCCGCCGATGCCCAGAAGCCCCGCGACGAACCCCGTGACCAGGCCCGTGACCGCAAGGGCCGCCATCGCCGCCCATCCGGTGAGCGAAAAGACGGCCAGGAATTGCAGATACGGCTTTGTCGCCAGGAGGAATGCCGCGACCACCAGGATGCAGCCGAAATACCGCTTCAGCTCCCATTCCGGCAGGATCGAGCAATAATGGGCGCCCATCCGGGCCGTGACGGAAGCCGTTGCGGCCAGGATCAGGGCTGCCCCGTAGTCGACGGTGCCCTCCAGGGCATAGGCGAAGGCCCCGGACAGGCCGGCCGCTACGACGACGGCGAGGCTCGTGCCGTGGGCACGGGCCTGCGGTACGCCCATGAAACGGGTCATCAGGGGAACCATGACCACCCCGCCGCCCAGCCCCACGAGGCCTCCGAAAACCCCGGCAATCAAACCGATCAGAAAGCTCATCCCGCACTCCTTCTGCTGACGGGGGAAAATAACACGGAACAGTGCCTGATATCCACCCCAAAGAGTTGTTTTTTCGCGGTTTCTTCCGCAGGAAACCGCGAAAAACATCTGAAAAATTACCAAATTGCTATTGACAGGCAATCCCGATTCGGATATGGGAATTTCCCTGTGATATAGATTCCGCCAATCCCTACTCATTCGCTACGCAAATCTTTCCGGGGGAGAATCACCGATGATCGAGATCCGATGGCATGGAAGAGGCGGCCAGGGGGCCGTAACGTCCGTTGAGATGCTGGCCCTTGCGGCCATCGAGGCGGGGAAATATGCCCAGGGTTTCCCGGCTTTCGGGCCGGAGAGACGCGGTGCGCCCGTCATGGCCTTCAACCGCGTGTCCGACAAGCCCATCAAGATCCGGTCGGGCATCTATCAGCCCGATGTGGTCGTCGTCCTCGACCCCAGCCTTGTGGGTCTCGTACCCGTAACGGACGGGCTTAAACCTGCGGGCATCCTCATCGTCAACACGGCGAAGCCTGCCGAAGAGATTCGCAAGAAGCTGAATTACAAAGGGAAACTCTTCACTGTGGACGCCACGCACATCGCCCGGGAAGAGCTCGGGCTCCCCATTGCGAACACGACGATGCTCGGGGCCGTCCTCAAGGCCACGGGCGTGCTGGGCCTCAACGCCATGAAATCGCCCGTCGAGCACCGTTTCGGCCGCGTGGCCTCGAAGAACCTGTCCGCCATGAAGCGGGCCTTCAGCGAAATGAAAGCAGCAAAAGCCGCCTGATCGACATGAGGTTTTGATATGGCAAAGAAAAAGACAGTGCAGAAGAAGTGGCCCGAAACGTGGCAGGAGCTGAACCCCGGCTGCATGGTCTTCGCCGCGGGAAACGCCGCCAACTATAAAACCGGGAGCTGGAAATCCCAGCGCCCCGTCTGGGACAACGCCAAGTGCATCAAGTGCGGGATCTGTTACATCTTCTGCCCCGAGGGGTGCATCCAGGAGACGAAGGACGGCTTCTATGAGGCGAACCTGGACTACTGCAAGGGCTGCGGGATTTGCGCCCACGAGTGCTGGCCGGGCGCCATCGTGATGCGCGAGGAGGAGGAGTGAGATGGGAAAGCGCGTTGGAATGGAAGTAGCCATTGCGGCGGCCGAGGCCGTTGCGCTCTGTAATATCGACGTGGCGGCCGTCTACCCGATCACGCCGCAGTCCCACATCGCCGAGCACATGGCGGACATCATCCACGACGGCCGTATCGACGCGGAGTTCATCACCGTCGAATCCGAGCACTCCGCCATCAGCGCGCTGGCCGGCGCCTCGGCGGCCGGGGCCCGCGCCTACACGGCGACGAGCTCCCAGGGTCTGATGCTCATGCACGAGATCCTGCCCATCGTCTCGGCCATGCGCCTGCCCATCTGCATGGCCAATGCCAACCGCGCCGTCTCGGGGCCTCTCAACATCTGGAACGACCACACGGACATCATGCCCCAGCGCGACAGCGGCTGGATCTGCCTGTTCACGGAAAACGGCCAGGAGGCCATCGACCTGTCGATCATGTCCTTTAAGATCGCCGAGGACCCCGAGGTGATGCTGCCCTGCGTGGTCAACATCGACGGCTTCCAGCTCACCCACATGATCGAGCCCCTCGAGTTCCCGAGCCAGGCTGAGGTGGCGAAGTTCCTGCCGCCGAGAAAGCCCTTCGCGCAGCTCCACCCGGACAACCCCATCTCCATGGGCTGCTTCGCCATGCCGGATACCTACACGGAGACCGTGAAGGCCAAGGAGGTGGCCCTGCAGGGGGCCAAGAAGGTTGTCATCCGGGTCTTCAGCGAGTGGGCCAAGCGCTTCGGCCGCAAGTACGGCGTCGTCGAGACGTACAGGGCCAAGGACGCCGAGACCCTCATGCTGACCATGGGCTCCATGGGCGAGACGGCGGCCACGGCCGTCGACGAAATGAGGAAAAAAGGCAAGAAGGTGGGTCTCGTGAAGCTGCGCCTCTGGAGGCCCTTCCCCGTCGAGGAATTCAAGGCCGCCATTGCCGGCTGCAAGACGCTTGTCGTTATGGACCGCGCCCTCTCCACGGGCGGAGCCGGGGGCCCCGTGGCGACGGACATCAAATCGATCCTCTACGGGGAGAAGAAAAAGCCCCGCGTCCTGAATGTGGTCGCCGGTCTCGGCGGGCGAGATCTAACCGTAGGGGACTTCGTGAACATGTTCGGTCTGGCCAACAAGAAGAAAAATGAAATCTTCGAATTTTACGGAGTGAGGGAATAATGGATCCGGTACAGAATTTCGAGATCTTCGCGCCGAAACTCATCGACCGCAAGGAATACTTCAGCCCCGGCCACCGCGCCTGCCAGGGATGCGGCGAGGTGCTCGCGCTGCGCCACATCCTCAAGGCCCTGGGCGACGACGTGGTCGTGGCCAACGCCACGGGCTGCATGTAGATCATCTCCTCTGGCTACCCCCAGACGGCCTGGGAGGTTCCCTATGTCCACGTGGCCTTTGAAAACGCCGCCGCCGTCGGGTCCGGCGTCGAGGCGGCCCTCAAGGCCCTTCGCCGCAAGGGGCGGATCGCGGACCGCTACGTGAAGACCATCGCCGTTGCCGGCGACGGAGGCACCTGCGACATCGGGCTGCAGGCCCTCTCCGGCGCCATGGAGCGCGGACACGACATGATTTTCTTCTGCCTCGACAACGAGGCGTACATGAACACGGGCATCCAGCGCTCGAGCGCCACCCCCTTCATGGCGGCCACGACGACCTCGCCGGCGGGCGAGGCCATCCCGGGCCAGCGCACCTGGAAGAAGAACGTCCCGGAGATCATGGTGGCCCACAAGGTGCCCTACGTGGCCACGGCTTGCCCGAGCTACCCCATCGACCTCGTCAACAAGGTGAAGAAAGCCGCGGCCGTCCGGGGACCTGCCTACATACACGTATTCTCCATGTGCCCCACGGGCTGGCGCTGCGCCTCGGAGATCACCATCAAGATGGGACGCCTTGCCGTCGAGACGGGCGTCTTCCCCCTCTACGAGGTGGAGAACGGAAAGTACAGACTCACGATGGAGGTGCCCGAGAAGCTGCGCCCCGTGAAGGACTACCTGACGCCCCAGGGGCGGTTCCGCCACCTGACCCCCTCGAACATCGAGCGAATCCAGGAGCAGGTCCATCGCGAGTGGGAGATTCTCCTGAACAAGGTCGAGTGCATGCAGCCCTGGTAAGGTTCCGCATCACGGGACGAAAACAGAAAACGGAAAGATAAGGTGACAGGGAATGAGCGCAGTATCCTTCAGCAGCTGGAATGGGAAAATCATCGACAACCGGACCGGGAAGGCGGCCAGGGTCGACGCGGGCGTCCCGACGATGCTGGGAGACAAGTCCTTCACGGCCCTCATGGGCTGGAACGGGCTGGTCGTTTCGGGCGCCGCAAACATCCCGTCGCTGGCCCTCGGCTATCTCCGGGAAGCCCGGAAACTCTCCTGCGGCGAGTGCTCTGTGTGCAGTATCGGCATCGACCGGATCGCGGCTCTGCTGGAAGGGCTCATCGCCGGCAGGGGCAAGAAGCAGGACGTCGCCGAGATCGAACGGGTTGCCCGGGGGGTCATGGAGCTCTCCAAGTGCAACTTCGGGCGTGCCTCGGCGGTCACCCCCGTTCTCGATGCCGTACGGTACTATAAGGATGACTTCCTCGCCCTGGCGACGGGCAAGAAAGGGACGACGAGCCCCTACAAGACGGCGGTCACGGCGCCCTGCATCGAAGCCTGCCCGGCCCGGCTCGACATCCCGGGCTACATCGAACTGATCCGGAACAACAAGTTCGACGAATCCCTCGACCTTATCCGCAAACGCTGCATCCTGCCCGGCGTTATCGGCCGGGCCTGCACGCACCCCTGCGAGGAGGCCTGCATCCGCAACGGCATCGACCAGACGCTGGCCATCCGCCTTCTCAAGCGCGCGGCCGCGGACAACGACCTGGCCTCGGGGGGCGGCGCCTTGAAGAAACCGACCGCCGAAAGGCCCGAAAAGGTGGCCATCGTCGGTGCGGGGCCTGCCGGTCTTGCCGCGGCCTATCACCTCCGCAGGATGGGCTACCAGGTGACGATCTTCGAGGCCTTCCCGAAGGGGGGCGGCATGGCCGCCGTGGGCATTCCTGACTACCGGCTGCCCAAGAACATCCTCGAGCACGAGACGAGGCTCATCCGCGAGCTGGGTGCCGATATCCAGTACAACAGGAAAATCACGAAGCTCGACATGGACGAGCTGACGGCCCAGGGCTTCAAGGCCGTCTTTCTCGGCGTGGGCGCCCACGAGGGGACGAGGATGGGCTGCAAGGGGGAGGATGCCGGCTACGAGGGATTTGTCGACGGCGCCGTGTTCCTCCGCGACCTCGCTCTCGGAAAGCCCGTCGAGCCGAAAGGCAAGGTCGTCATTGTCGGAGGCGGAAACGTGGCCATGGACTGCGCCCGCAGTTGCCTGCGCCTCGGCTTCAAGGACGTGGAGATCCTCTATCGGCGCACCCGCAAGGAGATGCCGGCGCGCGCCGAGGAGATCGACGAGGCCCTTGAAGAAGGGGTCAAGATCCGTTACCTCGTGGCCCCCGTGAGCGTGCTGGCCGACGGCAACAGGGTGAAGGGGCTCGAGTGCATCCGAATGAAACTGGGCGAGCCCGATTCCAGTGGCCGCCGCCGCCCTGTTCCGGTGAAGGGCTCCGAATTCAAGGTGAAGGCGGACATGGTCATTCCCGCCATCGGCCAGAAACCGGAACTCGGGTTTGCGGGGGATGTGCTGCAGGTCACGGGATGGGGCACCATCGAGGTGAACCCCGAGACGCTGAGAACGAACCTGGAAGGAGTGTTCGCCGGCGGCGACTGCGTTTCCGGCCCGGCCACCCTCATCGAGGCCCTCGATGCCGGAAACCGGGTCGCCCGCAGCATCGACGCCTACCTCCAGGGCCGCACCTTCGAGCCCGAGATGAGCTTCAAGGGGATCGACGTGAAGGCCCAGCGCGCGTTAGGGCATGTCGATGCATGCCCGCAGGAGAAAGTGAGCCTGCTCGAACCGAAGGAGCGGGTGAAGAGCTTCGCCGAGGTCGAGGCCCCGTACAGCGACGCGACGGCCATGAAGGAAGCCAACCGCTGCCTGCGCTGCTACCGGCTGGTGGTCTGGGAATAATCTTGTCTGTCTCGTCTATCTGGTCTATTTGGTCTGTTTCGTCGAAAGACAGGACCGAGGCGACCGAAAAGACGGAACGACTGAATAGACTTTCATAGAGGGGAATTCGATGCTGAACGTCACGATTGATGGCAAGAAACTGGAAGCGAAAGACGGGGAGACGATCCTTCAGGTCTGCCAGGCCAACCATGTTCGAATTCCTACGCTGTGCTTCCACAAGGACCTCACGCCCTTCGGGGCCTGCCGGCTCTGCGTCGTGGAGGTGAAGACCGACGGCAAGTGGCAGCTGGCGAGCTCTTGCGACACGCTGGTCCGCAACAAGATGGAGGTCCGGACGAACACCGACAGGGTGAAGGAGAGCCGCAAACTCGCCGCGGAGCTTCTGTGCTACAAGTACCCCTCGACGAAGGCCGTCCGCGACATGGCAGAGAGCCTGGGGGTGGAGGTGCCCGAAGGGAAGGCCGACGGCAGCGACTGCATCCTCTGCGGTCTGTGCACGAGGACCTGCCACGAGATCGTCGGCGTCGACGCCCTGAAGTTCCTCGACCGCGGTCTCGGGCGCAGCGTCTCCGAGCCCCGGATCGAGTACATCGCCGATGCCTGTATCGGCTGCGGCTCCTGCGCCTACGTCTGCCCGACGGGCTTCGTGAAGATGGAGGCCTCCGGCGACCGCCGGGTGATCTGGGACAAGTCCTTCAAGATGACGGCCTGCGATAAGTGCGGGCGGTATTTCGCGCCCGAAGAGCAGCTCAAGTGGATCAGCAGGAAGACGGGCGTCCCCATGAGCAAGCTGACAGTCTGCACGAGCTGCAGGTAGACAAAAGGCGCGTTTCGGAACCACCGAAAGACCGCTCTTGACAAGGGGCGGTCTTTCCATTAATATCCAACATTCGATTTTACACAGACCTATTCCCCGGTAGCTCAGTCGGTAGAGCAGCTGGCTGTTAACCAGCGGGTCACATGTTCGAGTCATGTCCGGGGAGCCATAAACAAGGGGCTCGGCCTTGCGCCGAGCCCTTGTTTATGGCACTCTCGGTCTGGCAAGAACATCGACATTCCCGACCAATGGAACTTTCTTATGGAGCATGTTGATTCGCCCTGGTGGGTCTATATTTGCTCCAAGACGGGCTACCAACCTTTTTGCAATGCTTCCAGTTGGCTCGTGGAATCCAGCACCTTGCTGCAGGTTTCCCAATCGACATTTTCAATGCGGTCGTAGCGCATTTCGAAGGGATGGCGTTTCGGTACGGCATCAATGATACGCCGGGCTTCCTCTTCGTCTTGTAAGGCCGCGGCAATCCAGACGTCCTCAAGGGTGTCAGGGATCTGGCCGAACATATTCCGGATGTTCTCGAGTCGCTCCGACAGGAGCTCGTGGACCCGGTCCTCCACGGAGCCCTTGTAGCGCATATTGTAAATCAGAACCTCCGGCCGCAGTTGCCCTATCCGCTGGATCCTTCCTTTTCGCTGTTCCAGCCTGGTCGGATTCCAGGGAAGGTCCAGGTTGATCAGCGATCCAAGACGCTGCAGATTAAGCCCCTCCGATGCAGCATCCGTCCCGATCACCAGGCGCAACTCGCCGCCAGTGATCTTCTTTTTGATCTCGTCACGATTTACGCGACGGAATATTCCCTTTTCTAGAATACCCGATTTCGCCGTATTGGCGTAGATGGCGATCTGCTCGTCGGGCATGCGGCGCGACAGGCGTTGCCCAAGCCATAGAACAGAATCGTAGAACTGGCTGAAGATGATACAGCCCAGCGCAAGCCAGCCTTCCGTGCCGGGAACTCCGGTTGAAAGAATAGATTCCACTCGTTGCAGCTTAGGGTCTTCATCTCTATTTTCTTCCAATATCAGCAGATATCGGTTCAGGGCATCCCGCTCTTCTTTCGTCAATGGGTAGATAGAGGAGGTCACTTCCGGCGTATCGTCGTCCACGTCTTCATCTTCATCAGCCCTCGATCCCAGCATCTGCTGGGCCGTGAGCCGTCCTGCCTCAATGGTGCTGCCCGCCCGTCTCAAGAGAATCGTTTTCATGAATCCGGAATTCAGACCGGGCCTGCGGCCGAGGATCGAACAGAATTCCTCCGCTGCCGCGTAGGCATCGCTTAAGAAAGGCGGCAGAATAATCGCCTCCCTGTCGCTTTCGCCGAAAAGTCGTAACCCTATACGCTGCAGGTAGGGTTCGTTGGTCCAGGGATCTATCGTATTCTCCAGATAATCTCTGGTTCGACGGACGATATGCCTGAGAAAAGGGTTGTGATCCTGGAAGAAGCGCCGAGAAAGTTTGTTGATCCTTTGCCTGTCGGGCCCCGATACGGCGTAATAAACTTCCGGCGCCGCCCAGTGGTCTGATGCCCCGACTTTCAGGTTTCTTCTGAGAAGTTCGAAGTCCACGCCTTCCTTAGCGGGCGGTAGCGGGTCCCTCATCCACTCCCAGGCATCCGTCGGCTCTGCTGGAGGCGATGCCTGTCTTAGTACGATATCGAGGCCTTCCTGAGCCCGCATGCGCCAGCGGCTGTAAGACGATCCTAGAACGCTGTTGTTCCCCTCATTCAGCGCGTTGAGGAGGTCCCATGCCTCTATGGGATCGAGTTGGACCGGTGTCGCCGTAGCAAGCAGCAGACTTCTGGTTTTCGGGGCTATGCTCGTCAAAAAGCGTAAAAGATTATTCGGCTCCGGCTTTTCCCCCTTGTGGGATGGGCCCAGGTTCGAGCGCCGGGCCCGGTGGGCCTCATCCAAGATGACGCAATCGTAGCTCATCTCCTGGAGGATGTCTGCCGCTTCCGAACGACGGATAATGAGGCCGGTCGAGACGAGACCAAGACGCCTCGGACATTTTCGAATTCCCTGTGTGCCGGATTCGGGATAGATGATACCTTGTTCATCGATCCACTGCCGGCCGTTCCAGCGCGCCGATGGTAGTTCAAGGAGGTTCCAAAGTTCGTCCTGCCATTGAATCATTAAAGGCCGCGGAACAAGGATGAGGACGGGATTGTCGCCGTACAGGGCCATGAGCTTGGCTGCAAGCGCCAGCTGGATCGTTTTTCCTAAACCAACCTGATCCGCCAGCAAATACCGTGCACCGCCGTTTTTGTGGGCTTCGAACGCCAATTTGATGAAGAATTTTTGATGTGCCCAAAGGCCGTTTTCACGGCGATAAACGGGGAGTTCTACAACCGGCGCTGCAGGTTCAGCTTCGTCCTTCTTCCACACGCCAACGGTAGGCATAACGACGCGGTCGATCAACCGGGCGACGTCTTGCACCACAGCCTCGGCCAAATCCACTGCATAAGGTGAAGCCCAAAGGGCGTCAAACTCTTCCTGAACCCATCGAACGCCGTCCGCGCTCTCATCCAGCCAGACCATCTCGTAATTATTCACCCACGCGGTCCGTGATTCATTGACGCTTCCAATAAAGCATGCCTTGGAGCCATCCTTCCTGGTGATGACGCCGGCCTTACCATGGATCAAGCCGAAAGCATTGTCGGGGAGGACCTTCACCTTCAGGCGGCCGCTCGCGAGGAAGTCGTGCAACCGTTGAAGCCGGAGCTTCATGGTCTCGGGAATATCGGCAGGAAGCGAGGCACACCACTCACGGTGCATGCCCCATTTTGCTGTTCGGGCAGTCTGGACATCGAGCGGGCTCAAGGACGAGTTGCAGACTACGCGGACGCTGGTTCCGTCACCTGGATCGCCCATTTTCTCCAAAGCCTCACCGGCAACTTCCAGAAGAGAGGAGCTAAAGAATCCGGCGATCCGGTCATACTGCCTGGCACCATTCAGGTGATCAGTCAAAAAATCCTTCAGCGGGCTGCGCCGGGAGGAATAGCGACGGATCATAGGCTATCCCCTTCTACGGTACCGAGTAGCAGGTGGGCTGCCTCCGTGTCTTTTTTCCAGTGCGTCATGGACCCTGAAGGCTTATTCGACAGGTAGTCGAGCAAGGCAATAACTGTGCGCCGCTGATCCCAATAGCCCGGAAGCTCCTGCTTCAGATAGTCAAGGCCCGGCTGCGGGTCGTCCTCCTCAGCCGTCTTGTAAACGGCGAAGAGGACCTGACGGAGAAGTGATCCTGCAAACCCTTCACCGGATAGGTCGCGACCTTTCAACTCACTGGCTGTCTTGAGGCGGGTCTGATTGGCAGCATCGCTTCCCAGAAGCCACCGATAATCCCGAATGCCGAATCCCCTGGCGAATTCTTGATAGACGCCGTCTCGGTATTCACCGTGGGCCTCGATCTCAACTCCTTTAATATAGAAGCGCTCTTCCGGCGCCAGCTGTCTCCAAATAGTCTTGTCCAATCCATCGGGTACGAGAAAATCGGATGCGATCCGGACCGCGCTTCGGATCATATCCGACAACGGTGATGTCTCACCCGGCCTCCGAGTCCTTCGCAGTTCCCTTTCGACGTCGATATCTTCGATAGCACCATAGGCCGTCACGACCCGGAGGGCTGCAGCGTAGGCGGCTAGCTGATAATCTGCATCGCCGAAATTCGGGTCTTCTTTGTCATCAAGCTCCAGCATGGCGGCAAGCTGGCGCCTGACCTCGTTTTGGACTTCTGGCCAGATGTCGGCCCGGTCACCTCGGAGGGAATCCCTGCGTTTGCGGAGCACGAGGAGAACTGTCCCCTGAACGTACTTTCCCGTTCGGAATGAGGTATCTGTTTCGGTGGCGATGGTCCATGCAGCCGTAACCCGAAGCCCCGCCGCCCAGAGAATAAGGGCCAGATCGGACCACACATCCACATCCTGGTGGGTGAACATGACCAGTTGAAAGCCATTGTCCGGCATTTTTTCCGCCAGCTTTTTGTAACACTCCACCATGGCCACCCGGAAGTTTTCGTCGGCCCCCTTTACGGCAAGCGCCCGCTTGCTGTCGGTGTACCATTCAGGGAAAAGGACGGGCAGGCGCTTCTCGTACCAGGCGAGGAATAGCTCCGAGAGTTCCTCGTAGTTGACGGCATCGGCGTAAGGCGGGTCCGTGACCCAGAGGTCAGCGGAATAATTCGTTATCCTTGCATCTAAGGGAAGTATTTCCGAATTGCTAGAGATACTTCTCTCAGGCACGCTGAAATGCCAAGAGGTTTTCAAAGCACCAAATCCCCTTGTTGCGTAATTAGCCAAAGGGTTCAATGCCTGATTGAAGTATGCTTGTGCGCCTTTTTCGTTTGCGGCACTCGAGTCCCATCTCGATAATCGTGAGCACCAGTCCGCCAAGCGCCCGATCCCCAAAAGTAGAACCACACGGTCCTGCGGAGATGTCGCGATCTCATCGCTTATTTTCTGAAACAGGCCGATCATCAGCAATTGCCGGGGATTGTAGAGGTGATGCCAGTGGGTCCAGCCACGGGTCCGTATAGGCTCATCTGTTTTGTCTCCCGGCTCGATCCTTCGGTGGGGAATGTAACCCTTTTCCTGCCATTCATGGAATCTCTTCTTGAGCAGGCGATTGACCTTATCTTCTCTTTCAATATCTGCCTCGGTCGGCGCGCGATAATACTTATTGCCTGTTTCCGGGTCCACCCAGCGAATACAGTAGAGACGCTCTTGAAAAGCATCGGATTGTCTTGGGACAACATCACCGTCATCCCAAAGGCGTAAACCTTCGCGACCTCGGATTTCTCCAATTGGTGTTGCCGTCCGAAGATGAGGTGGGATCAGGTTTCCGTCTCGATCGACTGGGCAAAAGATTCCATTCGTTGATGCAGTTGCTTGTTTCGCTTCTTCCATCTCTTCCAGCGACACATTTTGGATGATATCAATCCGGAAGGACTTTGTCTTTTTATCGGGGATCAAGCGGGCAACGGTACGGGTCTTATGGCCGATGATCCATGAAGGTGCGAGAGGTACCCGCCAGCCAGTAGCCGGGTCGACAGCCTCGACGCAGTAAAGATAATAATCGGCATTCCAGCCTTTCCCGATGGTCTTCCCGGAGGTTTCGTCGCGCCAGCCTTCGTCATTCCGCTCGATGCCCCACTTTTCGATCTGTCGTCCGACAGCCTCGTAAACCTTTTTCTGAATTTTCAGGATTTCTTCG
>JAAYEC010000018.1 GCA_012728915.1 Deltaproteobacteria bacterium
TTGCATCGCTGTCCAGGATTTTCCGTTGAGCTTCTATCCATTCCTTGTTGTCCAGCTCAGCTTTGCGCAGAAAGTTCAGAAGCTTTGCCACGAGATGATTGAAGCTGTAATTGGGTCCCGCTGGTTGAAATAAATGCTCTGATGCGAAGACCATCCGGTCCATGATGAAGTTGTCAAAGAGTTCTGCCCATTGTTTCTTGGGGTGCTTGTCCAACCAGCGCCTGATGTCCTCTGCTTCTCTTACCGGGATTGCCTGTTTTTTGTAGGCAGCGATCAGTCTTGCATGCTCTTTTTCCGCAACGTCGATTCCTGCATGCCTCAACCGGTGGAATGTAGTCACGCTGTCGACCCATCTCTTGACGAGTTCCCCATCCAGATCTTCTGAGATATCCGGAATGGGATTCTCTTTGAATTTCTTCACAGGAATCACAGCATCCTTGATGTCCTTCTCGGGCGGGGTCTGAACCAGCAGCTCCTCGCAGTTATCAACTTCTTCAACTTTCCGGATATGCTCTATCTGAAGCAGTCTCTTCTTGCCCATGGCAGCATAGCGCTGTGCAAAGCGACCCATCTTGGCCAGCTGGACTGCCTGCTGAAAGTATCGAGTCTGTCTTCCGGAAAAATTGTCCCTCCTCCATTTGACGAACTGGGACTTATTCTCAAAGGATGCTTCGATTTCCAGAAGGATGGTGCCCATGGCAATCAGAAAGAGGGTGGTGTATAGCTCGGTGTGAACGCTGAGGGAAATCGTTCCGTGCCAGGTCTTCAATATCTGTTTCTTTGCCTCTTCTAGATATTGGGTTCTCTGTTTCCTGAGGGAGATGAGTTTTTTCAGGTCGTAGGTATTTCTGACGTCATCTATGATCTCTCGGGAATAGGCAACGTTGTCTACGATGACATATTCAATTGTTGGAGTGCCGTCATGACCGAGTGATTCGTCAATGATGCGCCGCTTTTCTTGCAGAACCTTCTGAACCTTGGTTTGTTCCTGGGATAGGGTCTTTTCTGGAAGACTGGTGCCAGAGGGTTTATTCAATCCTTGCTCATTGGCAGTCGCTTTTTTCTTCTTGCTCACCATCATCAACCCCTATTCTTTTCCTTCTCTGTTTGTAACGTTTCTTCTCCCTCTCCCTGCATCCCTCTGGATCTTTTTCCCAGAGCTCCTTTTGCTTTGCCTTGGAAGCACACCCCTTGCAATATGCTTTCCCCTCCCTAGTGATCACGATAACTTTTTTGCAGTGCCTGCATCGACTGAATAAGTCTATGGGGGCATCTCTTAAAGTATCCAAGAACCCATCGACGATATTCAAATCCCTTCGCAGGAATCCAACCCTCCCCGATTCGAAGGAGAGAGTGACGGTATAAGCTGTTCCCCTCACTTTGAGATCGTAGAATTTCTCTGGAGAGAAATAAGAAGTGGTCATGAGGGCCCGGTATTCATGCATGGGAGATGATGGATCCTCGACTGCCTGAACCATCGACTCATAGGATGCTCTCTCGGGCAGAACATTCTCCTTAAAGTCAAAGAGCGCCTTCTTGAACTTCCTCCAAACCGGTAGCAGGATCAAATGCCACTCGACCAACACCTTTCCCAGATCCATGTCTTCGAGATCCTCGGCGTCAGGTTCGTTGACGGCGAGGGTATTCCTCAACAGGATCCCCTGCAATTTCCAGAACAGCTCTTCGGCCGCAACCTTGTCTGAGTGATATTTTTCAAGTAAGTCTTCCCTATCCATCTCCAGAAAGTCCTCGACCAGTGTCCTGATATTCCGTTTCGCGTCAGATGGATATTTATTTTCAGTCATTGTCGTTTTCATGGTATGAAATCTCAACACCTTGTATTCATTGTTGTAAGCTATGTCAACATAAAATTTACCATGAAAGAATACTTATCGAGTGATAATGCTAAATATTATGTAAAATACTTAAAATACAAGATGTTATTGACTTCATCGTCTATATTATTATAGTTGTTGTAAAACGTCGAGTGAGAAAGGAGGGAAACAAGTTCGAAAGGGTCAAGAACCAGGACACAGATACAAATTCAAAGGGATCAGTAGTTTTGATGCAATTACGTTTTGGGCGCTCCAGGATGACCCTCTGAGCAGTGCCTGGGAGGATGTTACCCCTGATCTCATGGGGTAATGAAAATGGAGGTAGGATCAAGACCGGTTGTTTATTTGACGCAGAAAGAGGTAGCTGGTAGGTTCAGAGTTGCCGCTAGCACAGTGAAAAATTGGCGAGAGCGGGGGCTGCTCAAGTATTTCCAAGCGCCAGGGTCCTCTAGGGTTCTCTATCCTATAGACGCAGTAGAGGAACTGGAGCGGCAGTCCATCAAGCAGAAGAAGGAGGTGGTGAAGCTACCAGAAATCAAAGGAAAAAGGCCGCGAATACCTGCCCAACCGCAGAAGGTATGGAGGGTATGATTGTGGTCGAAGAAAAGAAACGAAACAAGAATCACAACATGGTGCTGCGAGGTGTGACCTGGCACTTCGTAGCAAAGATCAACGGGAAAAAAGTCAAACGAGCTCTTTCTCAGTCCATTACCGAAGCTCGGCGTCTTCGGGATGATTATCTCAGGGAACTCATGCTTCATGGAGATATTCCGGACCGGCGCCCTAGACCGAAAGAGGGGCAGCTGTTTGGTGAACTTGCCCAGAAATGGATCGACATCGTTGCCAAAGAAATCAAGCTCTCGACCTTGGAGGATTACCGCTACAGCATGAACCGGTACATCCTTCCCCGCTTCGGGAACATCTCCATAGGGAACATTGGTTATATGGAGATCCGGGAGTTTGTCAGCAAGCTCGACTGCTCTCACAAGCGCAAGAACAATGTCCTGGTGCCCATGCGCTCGGTGTTCAAAATGGCGTTTCTCAATGGTGACATCGAGCAGAACCCCATGGACCGGATCAAGAATGTCAAGGTGACCAAACCTGATATCTATCCTCTATCCATGGAAGAGGTGAAACTGGTTCTGGAGTATGTCAGTCCACGGTTCCTCAACTTTTTCATCGTTGCCTTCTTTACCGGTATGAGGTTCGGGGAGATGGCAGCCCTGAAATGGAAGCATGTGGATTTCAAGCTGGGCATCATAAGGGTTAGAGAGACATTGGTCAAAAGGGAAACCGGGCGTCCCAAGACCAAGAAGTCGGTCAGGGACATCAAGATGCTCCCTCCAGTGGTCGAAGCGATAAGGGACCAGCGGAAAGCAACCATGGGCAAGACAGAGTACGTCTTCGTGAACCAGTATGGAAAACCCGTAGAACCCATGCCTACTAACTTCCATGTCTGGAAGCCGGCGCTGAAGAAAGCGGGTCTTGAGCCGAGGTCGCTGTATCAAACTCGCCACACCTTCGCCACCCTGATGCTCGACGCCGGGGAGCATCCAGGATGGGTTCAGAAGATGATGGGTCATGAGACCATGCAGATGATCTACGAGAAGTATTACAGCTATATCAAGAATTACGAGAGGGACGAGGGGAGCGCTTTCATGGAGAGGGTATATAGCCCTGCGACCGAGAAAAGCACCCCTGACAAGGTTGAAGCACCTGCGAAAGGGGACCCAAAAGGGACCCAAAAAGAAAGGGAGCTAGAACCTGCCATTCTAACTCCCTGATTTCAGTGGTTTCCCACCTAGTTGTCTGGTGCCGAAGCCGGGATTTGAACCCGGACAGGCGTACGCCCACTAGACCCTGAACCTAGCGCGTCTACCAATTCCGCCACTTCGGCACGTTTTCAAAGAGAGCTAAATCTATAATGATCCCCGAAACCTTGTCAAGCAAAAACAGGCTTGATATAAAGGGGCTACATGATATGGTACGCAACTGGCGCGCCCTTCTGGGCCGCGTGCGGGACGTCGGATCGGTGAGGCGAGAATTCCCATGGATGTCATCAGGGGCCTGGACAAGATCCCCCCGAAATATGAATGTTCCGTCGCGACGATCGGGAACTTCGACGGGATTCACCTTGCGCACCAGGGGCTCCTGCGGAGAGTCGTTGCCGAGGCAGCCGAACGGCACTGCAGCGGTGTTGTCCTTACCTTCGAGCCCCATCCCCAGCAGGTCCTCCACCCCGAGCGCCGGCCCTTTTATCTGCTCACGACGCTGCAGGAGAAACTGAAGCTGATCGAAGCCCTGGGGGTCGACGCGGTCATCCTCATCGAGTTCACAACGGAGTTTGCGAAGACGACGGCCGAGCAGTTCGTCCAGACCATCCTGTGGGAGCGGCTCCATCTCGAAAAGCTCTTCATCGGCCACGACACGGCATTCGGAAACCGCAAGGAGGGCAACGAGACGTTCCTTCGCCGCATGGGAGAACGGCTGGGCTTTGCCGTCGAGGCGATCGAGGGGGTGCGGGTCGAGGGGATCCTCGTGAGCAGCACCAGTGTCCGGCACGCGCTACTGGAGGGCGATGTGCGCAGGGCCATGAAGCTCCTGGGCCGGCCGTACAATCTGAGCGGCACCGTCGTGAAAGGGTACCGGCGCGGCTCCGAGATCGGGGTTCCGACGGCCAACATCGCCCCGGAGAAGGAACTCATCCCGGCCCAGGGGGTGTACGCCGTCACGGCCGAGATGGAGGGGCGACGGCGCCCCGGCGTGCTCAACATCGGATGCAGCCCGACCTTCGGCGACAACCGGCTGACCGTGGAGGTCCACCTGCTGGATTTCCCGCGGGAGGAACTCTACGGCAGGCCGATCGAGGTCTTTTTCATCGCCCGGATCCGCGACGAGGTGAAATTCGAAAGCCCTAAGGAGCTGGTCAGGCAGATCGAAAGAGATATTGAGAGGGCCAGGGAACTCCTGAAGCCCCATCTCGGGGCGGCCTGACGCTTTTTACGCCCGGCGGAGCATCGTGCATGATCGTCAAAATCTGGGGGGCTCGGGGATCCATCCCCGTCTGCGGCCAGGAGTACATCCGGTACGGCGGCGACACCACCTGTGTCGAGATCCGCTCGGGGGACGGCCGCGTCATCATCATCGATTCCGGCACGGGGATCCGGAGGCTGGGAAAGGCGCTCCTGGCCGAGGGCATCCACGATTACGACCTCATCTTCACCCATGCCCACTGGGACCACGTGATGGGCTTTCCCTTTTTCCGGCCCCTCTATTCCGACAGGACCAGCCTGCGTGTCCACGGATGCCCCTTCGCTGAAGAATTCGTCCGGACCATGCTGTCCAGGATCATGTCCCCCCCCAACTTCCCCGTCAATTATGGAGACCTGAAGGCCCGTATCCATTATTCAGACGGGTGTCCCGAGAAGTTCGAGATCGGCCCCGTCAGTGTCCATCCCATCGACATCAGCCATCCCGGGGGAGGGAAGGGCTACGCCTTCACCGAGGGCGGCAAGCGCTTCGTCTTTCTGACGGACCACGAGCTGGGCCACACTCACCCCGGCGGTCTGCCGCACGAGGATTACCTGCGGTTCTGCGCCGGCGCGGACCTGCTCGTGCACGATGCCGAGTTCACGGGGGAGGAATACGGGCGGCACCTCGGCTGGGGCCACTCCTCCTACCTCGACGCCCTGAGCCTGGCCATGGATGCCGGGGTCAGGCAGCTCGCCCTGTTCCATATCAATCAGGACCGCACGGACCGGGCCATGGACAAGGTGGTGGAGCACTGCCGGCGCATCGTCCGGGAGTCGAACTCGCAGGTGGGGGTCCTGGGGGCCTGCTGCGACATGACGTTCGCGCTCTGAGGAGCGCGAGGCATCAGGCATCAGGGAAGAAAGATCAGGGTCGGCATGTCATTCCCGGCCTGATCGGGAATCCGTTTCATGACGGATCCCCGCCTGCCCGCGGACAACCGCTCAGCCTTTCTATCGTTGGGACACATCCATCCGGCCTTTGGGGTTTCAATCCGTGAAATGCAAGAACCTCCATCCCTGGGACGTGGATTACAGGACGGCAGTGGCCATTCAGGAGAAGCTGCGCGGAAAGCTGACCCTGAAGGACAGGCTGCGCCGGGACATCCGCCTTGTGGCGGGGGCCGATATCTCGTGCAGCAGGGGCGATGACCGGGTGTACGCGGCCGTCGTGATCCTGGACGCCGGGAGCCTGGACGTCCTGGAAGCGGCCACCTACTGCGGCAGGGCCCCGTTTCCCTACATCCCCGGCCTTCTTTCCTTCCGCGAGGGACCGCCCCTGCTGCGGGCGTTCGAGAAGCTGCGGAGACGGCCGGACGTGGTCCTCTTCGACGGGCAGGGGATTGCCCATCCCCGAGGGTTCGGCCTGGCGGCCCACATGGGGCTCCTGCTCGGCGTACCGGCCGTGGGGTGCGCCAAGACCCGGCTGACGGGTTCGTTCGAGGAACCCGGACCGAGTCGAGGGCAGTCCACGGCGCTGATGCACGAAGGCAGGATCATCGGCTCCGTTGTGAGGACGAGGGACCGCGTCAAGCCGGTCTTCGTCTCCCCGGGCCACCGGGTGGGCCACGAGCGGGCCGTGGACATCGTCCTGCGGTGCTCCCGGCGCTACCGCATCCCCGAGCCCACCCGTCAGGCGCACATCCTGGTGAATAAAATCAGGCGACAGGCAATACGCGACAGGCATTAGGAAGGAATGGAACGGGCCGATTCGCGGTTCCCTTTCGCCCCGGGCCTGATTCCTAGTTCTTCGAGAAGTAGGCCTCGCAGAATCGGCTCTCGGCCCGGCTCCCTGTGTTGTGGGAGTTGATGAAGAACGTGACGCCGACCACCTCCGGGGGCTCGCCCCCGTTGATGTCCTTGAAGAGCCTGCGGTAGTCCTCGTAGATGTTACGCTTTTCCTCGATCCATTGGCCCAGCCTGTCGGTCTTGTTGCGCAGCACGATGTAGCGGACCCGGCCCGCCAGGGGGTGCGCGCTGCGGCCCGTGGTTCCCTTCGGGCACTCCGTGTCCCAGATGTAGCCCAGCAGGGGAGCCGTGAGGGCGTGGGGGAATCCCGTGGGCGTGAAGACGACGTAGATCTGGGCGGCCTGGTCGTCGGTGGCGCGCCTGCGGATGTCGCCCCCGTCGGGCAGTCGGCTGGCCGCCCATTTCCAGCTCAGGTAGGGGTATTCTTTCGGATTGACCTTCATGTTTCGGCTGATGCCGAAGGAGGATTCCCCGTCGCTGGTCAGGTGCAGGCAGCGCTGCGCCGTCCGGACGGTGGCCTGGGCCTCGCCCGGCCCGAAGGAGCCGGGCTTCCGGAGAGGATTGGGCCCCGCAGGCTCCGGACCCTCGATCCTGATTTCGGGCCTGCCGTGGCGCAACTCGAGATTCCACCCCGGCGGGACCCCGTTCTCCGGAGCCGTCGGGGAAAAGACAGTGATGGGGATTCGTTCGCCGGCCGCAGCGGCCATCGTCCCGCAGCAAGACAGTAGCAGCACGGCCGCGAGGGCCGGCAGGGAGAACCGTCGGAGGGTCGTCAAGCGGTCACCCTGTCTTGCCGCTGTAGCAGGCCATGACCTCTGTTCTCGTCAGCACGGCCCGGACATCGCCGATCTCTTTCTCGATGTTTTCCCGGCCTCCCTCCTCGCGGTCGATGAGGGCGATGACCCGCATGACGTTCAGCCCCGCCGCGCGGGCCGCCTCGATTGCCGTCAGCGTGGAGCCGCCCGTGGTGATGACGTCGTCGAGGATGACGACGCGTTCCCCCGCCCGGACGGTTCCCTCGATCCGGCTCTTCGTGCCGTGGTCCTTGGTCTCCTTGCGCACGATGAAGGACTTCACGGGCCTGCCGCGCTGGAAGGAGATGACCGACAGCGCGTTGGCCATGGGGTCGGCTCCCAGCGTTAGCC
Organism: Deltaproteobacteria bacterium; assembly: GCA_012728915.1. Lineage (GTDB taxonomy): Bacteria > Desulfobacterota > Syntrophia > Syntrophales > UBA2192 > UBA2192. The sequence goes on from JAAYEC010000018.1 coordinate 7,759, forward strand.
CGCCCGCCGCCGTCACATCGAGATCCTCGAGCATGTCGAAGAGCAGATGGCCGATGAGGTTCATCCCCTCCGGGTCGAGGGTCGTGGGTTTGCAATTGAAGTAGAAATTGCTCTTCCTCCCCGAGGCCAGCGTAAAGGGAGGGTCGTCGCTGTACTTGAAAGACTTCTCCAGGACGATCCCGATCAGCCGCCTCTTCCTCGCTTCGTGATCCATTCATGGCTCCTTGCAATCCGCCCGACGCCCCGGCCTGCCGTTGATCGTCCGGCGCGACTCGGCGGAGTATACATCAACTGCAGGCGAAAGGCAAAAGGCGAACGCTTCTCCCGGAACGGGCACCCTCCTATTTTGCCGGCCCGATGATGCGCTGGATCACCTGCACCGCCTCGACCCCGTCGCGGGCGTACTCGGCGCCGATCGAGTCCGCGTAGGTCCTGGTGACCACGGCGCCGCCGACGATGAAGGGGCACTGCTGGCCCTGCCTGCGGGCCAGGTCGATCACCTCTTCCATCCGGGTCATGGTGGTCGTCATGAGGGCCGAGAGACCCACGACGCGCGGCCGGTGCCGTTCGATCTCCCGGACGATCCTCTCGGCGGCCACGTCCCTGCCCAGGTCGACGACCCGGAATCCGTGGTTGCGCAGCATGAGAGCGACGATGTTCTTCCCGATGTCGTGGATATCCCCCTTCACCGTGGCGATGAGGATCGTCCCCCGCCCGGCGGCCTCCCTGGAGGATTCCTGCAGGAAGGGCTCGAGGGCCTCCATGCCGAGTTTCATCGTTTCTCCGCTCGCGATGAGCTGAGGAAGGAAATACTCCTTGCGGCCGAACCGTTCGCCCACCTCGACGACGGCCGGAATCATGATCTCCCGGGCCAGCGCGGCGGCATCGGCGCCCGCCTTGAGGCACTCCGCGATCAGGCCGCCCACGGCCTCCCGGTTTCCCTCCAGGATTGCCTCGCGGAGCCTCCGGGGCGGCGGGAGCGTCTCCGCAGGTGCCCGTCTCGCCGGGTCTCTCGTCTTCGCGCAGAGAGCGATCCAGCCCGCCGCGTCCCGGTCCCTGCCCCCGAGGACGTCCGCCGCCTTTCTGACGAACAGGTTCTCTTCGCCGGCCGGGTTGGCGATGGCCGCCGTCAGGCCCGACGCCGACGCCATGGCCAGGAAGGCCGCGTTGATCCATTTGCGCTCCGGCAGCCCAAAGGAGACATTGGAGAGGCCCACCACCGTCCGGGCGCCCAGGGTCTCCGCCGCCCAGCGGACGGTGCGGAGGGTCTCCCGCGGGGCGTCCGGGTTCGAGGCAGCCGTCATGACGATGCCGTCGACGAGGATGTCGTCGCGCGTGAATCCGTGCCTGCGGGCCTCCCGCAAGATGGTGCGGACGACCGCAGCGCGCTTCTCCGCCGTTTCCGGGATTCCCCCGTCCGTCAACGGCAGCAGGATGAACATGGCCCCGTACTTCGCCGCGACGGGAAGCAGCCGCTTGAGTTTCTCCCGCTCCCCCGAGATGGAGTTGATGAGCGCGCGGCCCGGGTAGACGCGCAGGGCCCGCTCGATGGGCTCCGCCTTGGCCGAATCGATGACCAGGGGCAGCGGCGTGGCGGCGGCAAGCGTCAGCACCACCTCCTGCATGGTCTTTTCCTGGTCGATTCCGGGGACCCCGACGTTGACGTCGAGCAGGTCCGCGCCTGCCGTCTCCTGGTCGCGGGCCATCTGGCGCGCCAGCGCCGTCTTTCCCTCCCGGAGCTCCTCCTGGAGGGCTTTCCGGCCCGTCGGGTTGATGCCCTCCCCGATGAGGACGAGCGGCCTTCCCGGTTCGAAAACGAGCGTCCTGCGGGCCGAGCTGAGCGCGGCGAGCGATTTGCGGAGCGGGGCGGGGGCCTTCCTGCGGGACACCGTCTTTCGCAGCGCGGCGAGGTGCCCCGGCGTCGTGCCGCAGCAGCCTCCCAGGATGGCTGCGCCCGCGCCGACGAGGGCGCCCGCCGGCCGGGCGAACTCGGCGGCGTCCATGTCGTAGACGGTGGCGCCGCCCGACGAACGGGGAAGGCCCGCGTTGGGCTTCGCGATCAGCGGGACCTTCGCGCAGGGCCGCATCGCCGAGATGAATCGAGCCATGTCGTCGGGCCCCGTGGAGCAGTTGCAGCCGACCGCATCGGCGCCGAGGGCCTGGAGCGTGACGAGCGCCGTCAGCGGGTCCGTCCCGTTGAGCGTCCTGCCGTCCCGCTCGAAGGTCATGGTCACCATCGTGAAGAGGCTGCAGGTCTCCTTCACGGCGATGAGCGCGGCCCGCGCCTCCTGGATGTCCATCATCGTCTCGATGACGAAGCCGTCCACGCCGCCCGCGAGAAGCCCGTGGACCTGCTCCTTGAAGATCGAGACGGCCTCCTCGAAGTCGAGCTCCCCGAAGGGACGGATGAAGCGGCCCGTGGGGCCGATGTCTCCCGCGACGAGCGCCCTGTCCTTCACGGCTTCTTTCGCGATCCGCGCGAGCTGGCGGTTCACGGAGCGGGCATCCGCCTGTCCGTACTGCCCCAGCTTGACCCGGTTGGCCCCGAAGGTGCACGTGTAGACCACGTCGGAGCCCGCCCGGGCATAATCGCCGTGTACACCCGCGATTACCCCGGGGTTGTCGATGCACCACATCTCCGGGCAGACCCCCGCGGGCATCCCGCGCTTCTGCAGTTCCGTTCCCGTGGCCCCGTCGAGGATCAGGGGCCTCCTTCCCAGGATGTCGAGAAATTTCCGGTGTCCCTTCGCCATGCCTGTTCCCTCAGCCCGCCGGTTCGATCCCGGCGACCGCCGTGACCGATTTTTCGGGTACAAGGATGAATTCCCCCGTGAGTTCGACGCCGAAGCGGCCGAGCTGCAGCAGCTCGTAGAAGAGTCTCTGATTCTCCAGGGCCAGGTCCCCGTAGCCGCAGGAGAAGCGGCTCTTCGTGAGCCGGCGGCCCTCCCGGCGGAGCTCGCGGCTGAAAAAGGTCTCCATCCAGTCGAGGGCGGCGTCGACCATCTCGCTGGCGGCGGCGTCGAAGACAACGGCCCGCGCCAGGTTGTCTTCCGCCGCGTCACGCCGGATCGCCTCGATCACGTCGGGCCCGGCCGTGGCGCCGAGGAGCAGAACCTCCTGCGAATCGGCCAGCAGCGAGGCCAGCTGCGCGCTTTCGAGGCATCGCTCTCCGGGGAGCCGGATCCTCCCGGGGGCCTTCGACAGGATGGGCAGCCGCCGCGCGGTGCCTTTCAGGGTGACGAGCGCCCGGGCCTGTTCGATCCGGTCGCCGAGGGTCCTGGCCTCGTCGGGCCGGAGCTGCGTGAGCCCCTCCCGGTATCCCAGCCTGCGGCAGATCGCCCTGAGCGGAGGCTCGATCGTGATCCGTTCGAAGGTGAACAGCTTGTCCATAGAAGCAGGCCGTTGAGTCCGGGGGACATGACGCGGCAGGCGCAAAGGGAACGGCCCGGCGCGTCCCGTTCCGGATGCCGGGTTCCGGCTGCCCGCATGGCGCCCCCTCAGTTCGAAGCCGCGCTGCGTTCGACCCCGGAGAGTTCGATGATGAACTCGTCGACCTCCTTGGGCGGGTTCGTGAAAACGATCATGAAGGGAATGCTCGCCCGGGAGCGGATGTTGACGTTCGGCATGTCGCTCCCCTCCTGACGCTGCAGTTCCGCGAGGATTTCCTTGTCTGTAAGGCGGTTCAGCTCCTCATCGGTCAGGAGGTTTCCCGCGTAGGTTTCGATCTCCCCCAGCATCTTGCCGGCGCCGTCCAGGATCTTGCCGCGAAGCCGGACCCGGGCCACGGGATAGTCGAACTCGTTCACGGCGAGCCCCGAGATGACGAGCAGCTCCCCCGACGCCGTGCCCTTCGTGAAGCGTTCCTTGACCTCGGCGAAGTTGATCCCCCCGGGCGCCGCCACGCCCGCCGACTTGGCCGCCGGCCCGAGGATGCGGTCCCCGGCCCCGGGGTAGACGAAATTCAGCGCGTCCCGCCCGATGCCGGGAAACAGCCACAGGTAGACGCCGATCAAGACGAGAAGAACCAGGATCGTGTAGACGACGATTCTCGAGGGGGTCCAGAAGCTGCCGCGGGGGGCCTCCTCCTCCGCATCCTCTTCCGCGGGCTCCTCCTCCGCCAGCGGGGATTCTGCCTCAGCCGGGGGGGCGGGCACGCCGGTCGGTGCGGAGGGTTTCGGCGCCGCTGCCGGTTGCTGCCCTGCGGGCGCATCCCCCGGGGGCGAAAGGGCGTCCCCCGTCCCGCGCGTGTCCGCGGGCTCCGGCCTCGCCGGGGGGACAAAGGTCTCTTTGCGGGTGTTGATCTCGAAAAATTCGTGACCGCATCGGCCGCACCGCACCCAAACCCCGTCGCCGGTCATCAGTTCATCGTTGAACCGGAACTTCGTCGCACACTGCTTGCACTGGATGATCATCGGTCCCTCTTACTCCTCCATCACGTAGATGTCAGGAAGGTAACGGGCTTTTTCGTCGAAGTCGATCCCGTAACCGAGGATGAACCCCCTGTCCATGTCGAAGCCCACGTAATCGGCCGTGAACTCGATCTTGCGGCGGTGCTTTTTGTCTACCAGCGCGCAGACCTTGAGGGAGCGGGGGTTCTGGTCCCTCAGCTTTCGGACCAGGAAGTCCAGCGTGATCCCCGTGTCGACGATATCCTCCACGACGAGGACGTCCCGGCCGGCAATGGGGGTCTCGAGGTCTTTCGTGACGAGGATCTTTCCCGAAGTGGCCGTTCCGGAGCCGTAGCTGGCGAGTCGGACAAAATCGATGACGCAGGGCACCTTGAGGTGCCTCACGAGGTCCGCCATGAACATGAAGGCGCCCTTGAGGACGCAGACCACCACGAGTTCCTTTCCTTCGAAGTCCCTCGAGATCTTCCCCGCCATCTCCCGGACAACCCGGTCGATCTCGTCGCGGGAGTAGAGGATCTTCATCCGGAGTTGCTCCATGGCCCCCTCCTTCGCCGAGTTTTGACACTAGCCAAGAGAGACGGGAATGTCAATGTCAATCCACGAGTTCCCCGTATCGGCGCGCGACGGCCTCCAGGCGGCTGCGGATGATCTCTTCGGCCCTGCGGAGCTCATCCCGGCTCCCGAATTCGGACTGCAGGCTCAGGAAAATCCGGTCGAACCGCGAAGGCTCGCATCCCAAGGCCCCGTAGTCGATGGCGTGGGTGGAGTATTCCGTCCCGTCGAAGCTGTATTTTCCGAAGCGGTTGGTCGACTCGGAGCGGAAGGGCCAGGAGAGCTTGAGTTCGAAGAACCGGCGGGCCTCCCCGCGGAGGGCCGGGTGCCGGAAGCGGGCCGGCGCCGGCATCTCGCCCGCCGACTCGCTCACGCGGCGGAAGAACTCCTTCACGAGGTCGATGTCGGTGACGCAGACGCCGTAGAGGTACCAGTCGTCGAGGATCTCGAGAAGGGCGAGCTTCTCGGCCCGCGAAAGGTAGCTGTAGCTCGGGCAGAAATGGCCGTCGCAGAGCTCCCGGCCGTAGAAGGAGGCGTCCCGCATGTCCAGCCCGCCGTTCTGCATGGGGTGAAGGAGGCAGCCGACGCGCCTTTCCCCCTCGTCGAGGAAGCCCACGTACTCGCAGCAGTGGATGACCTCGTAGCGCCTCGCCCCGTCCTCCGACGCCTTCAGGGTCTCGGAGAAGCGCCGAAGGTCCTCGGGGCCGCGGACGGAGGCGCGGAAGAGCGCCGTCCGCCGCCTCAGGCGCCGGAGAAGGGCCTCTCGCCCCGAGTCGACGTAGTTGTACAGCCCGCAGCAGGCGCCGCAGGACTTCGAGGCGTCGGGCTGGCAGAGATGGACGAAGGGGCTGTCGGGCCCGTCACTCAAGGACAGGGGGGTTCGAGCCATGGGGGGATTCCGATTCTTGCGCTCACAGATGACTTGAAAAATTCCCCGATCGCGCATAAGGTGATGCCCTTGGCCTGCCTTTTGGCGCCGGGAGGCACACCGGGAGGGCGGACCATCGGGAATCCGCTTCCGTTCCAGGCGGATATATAGGCAAACGGCCCCCGCGGTCAAGAGCAAAGGTGGAGGGAAGACGCCCATGAAGCTGCGAGAGGAGATCCCGCTGCCCAACGGGCTCGCGGCGGAGATCTGGGACGCATCCCGCCTGATTGCCGCCGACACGGCCAGTGTCGTGCTCGTCGTCAGGGTCCCGGTCGCCGTGAAGCGCGACTATTTCGGGGAGCAGACGGACTGGGAAAAAACGAGAAGGGTCTTCGGGCCCGAGATCGTCTTCGAGTACCGCAACGAACGGACGTTCGTCCCGGCCGGGGAGCGGGCCGTCCTGTTCGAAGAATTCCTGGCCGGCTTCAAGAAGGACGTTCTGCCCTATCTGTCGAGAGAGCATTTTCCGGGGCGCTACGTCCTCTCGAAGCACCGCGAGATCGTGAAGGATCCGTGGAAGTACCCCGAGCGGGACTAGGCGGGCACCCCGGGGAATCCCTGCGAGTGCCTTGCATTCCTCTGCAAGAGTCGATTCCGTGAAGATCGGAAGAGCGGAAATGAGGAAGAGCGGACGGAACAAATATGATTTTCAAATCCACTCCGCTCTTCTGCTCTTCCTGCCTTCCTGACGTCGCTGTCGGGTGCGGTTGCCCTGCATCCGGAGACGATGAATCCGCTGGAGCGCAATCGCGGGAAAGGTAGACATGTCCTGTCAGGGATCGGTTCATCATCTGCTCGAGACCTTCCTGGCTCTCGTCGAGAAACCGAGCCGCTACATCGGCGGCGAGGCCAACGCGTCGGGCAGGGACCGCACCGCTTGCCGCCTGAGCGTCGCCCTGGCCTTTCCCGACGCCTACGAGGTGGGGATGTCCCACCTGGGGCTCCAGATCCTCTACGCCATCCTGAACGCCCACCCGCACATCTGTGCCGAGCGCGTCTACGCCCCATGGCCGGACATGGAGGCCGGGCTGCGCGCCGGCGGGCTGCGGCTCGCGACCCTCGAGTCGGGCACGCCGCTCGCGGCTTTCGACCTTGTCGGGTTCTCGCTGCAGTACGAGTTGTCCTACACGAACGTCCTGACCATGCTCGACCTCGGGGGAATCCCCCTGCGCGCGAGGGACCGGCGCGACGGGGATCCCGTCGTGATTGCCGGGGGACCCTGCGCGTTCAACCCGCTTCCCATGACTCCCTTTTTCGATGCCCTCGTCATCGGCGAGGGCGAGGAGGTGATCTCGGAGATCGCCTCCGTGATGCTGGCGGCCCGGGAACAGGGCCTTCGGCGCGCCGGGGTCCTCGAGCGCCTCGCAGGGCTGCAAGGGCTCTTTGTGCCGTCCCTGCAGAGGGAGGGGGGCCGCGTGCGCAAGCGCATCGTCGCCGATCTCGACCGGTGGCTCTTCCCGCTGAGGCCCGTTGTTCCGCTCATGAACACGGTCCACGACCGCATCTCCCTCGAGATCGCCCGGGGCTGCACGAGGGGATGCCGTTTCTGTCAGGCGGGAATGGTGTGGCGGCCCGTGCGGGAGAGGAACCCCTCGACACTGCTCGCGATGGCCGAGGAGGCCCTCCGGGCCACGGGATATGACGAGATCTCGCTGCTGTCGCTCAGCTCGGGCGACTACTCGCGCATCGAGCCGCTGCTCGGGGAGCTGATGGACCGATACAGCGAGCGGCGGGTCGCCGTGGGGCTCCCTTCGCTTCGCGTGGAGACCCTCGGCCCGAGGCTCATCGAGGAGATCCGCCGGGTCCGCAAGACGAGTTTCACGATCGCCCCCGAGGCAGGCACGCAGAGGCTGCGCGACATCATCAACAAGGGCAACACCGATGCCGACCTGCTCGATACGGCGCGGCGCGTCTTCGACGGCGGGTGGAAGTCCATCAAGCTCTACTTCATGATCGGCCTGCCCGGCGAGCGGGACGAAGACCTCGAGGGGATCGCCGACCTGGCCCACCGCGTCATGCGGCAGGGAAGGGGGCGGCAGGTCACCCTCGGGCTCTCCACGATGGTCCCCAAGCCGCACACGCCCTTCCAGTGGGCCCGCCAGATCGGCCTCGAGGAGACGCTGGCCCGGCAGGGACACCTCAGGCGCCGGATTTCGAACCGCAACATCAGCTTCAAGTGGCACGACGCTCGGATGAGCCTCCTGGAGGGGCTCTTCTCGCGGGGCGACGAGAGGCTCGCGGAGCTGGTGGAAAGGGCCTGGGCTCTCGGCGCGCGTTTCGACGGGTGGAGCGACCTCTTTCTCTTCGATCGTTGGGAGGAGGCCCTCAGGGGATCCGATATCCGGCTCGAGGAGTACCTGCGCGAGAGGGGCCTCGAGGAACCCCTGCCCTGGGAGGTCGTCGATGCGGGGCTCGACCGGGATTTCCTGCTTGCCGAACACGAGAAGTCCCTGCGGGGGGAGCAGACCCCCGACTGCCGCCGCGAGGGCTGCCGGAACTGCGGCGTCTGCGACGGCTCGCTCGTCGTTATCCGGGAGGCCTCCGATCTTCCGGCCGTCCCGTCACAGGGGGGCCGCGAGGCGCCCGCGGCGTTCGGCGCACCTGCAGTGACCCGCTGGCGTGTGGGTTTCGCGAAAACGGGGCTGACGCGGTTTCTGTCCCACCTCGAGGTCGCCTCGGCGCTGACACGCGCCCTCAGGCGCAGCGGCCTTTCCCTGCGGTACTCGGAAGGGTTCCACCCGCACCCGAGGATTTCCTTTGCCTTCGCCACGGCCGTGGGGATGGAGAGCCACGAGGAGTTCGCCGACCTTCAACTGGAGGGGGAGATCGCCGACGTGGAGAAGACGGTGGAGCGAATCAATGCCGCCCTTCCCCGGGGGCTGGCCGTTCGACGGATCGAGCGCGTTCCGGACGGCGATCCCTCCCTGACGAAAATCGTCAGGGGGTTTGGCTACCGGGTGTTCCTGCCGCCGGAGACGTGCGTGGAGGGGCTGGAAGAACGAATCAGCCGCTTTCTGTCCTTGCCGTCCCTCATCGTGGAGCGCGAGGGGAAGGGAAAGGTCTCCCGCAGGGATGTCCGTCCCTACGTGGAGGGGATCGCCCTCGACCGGGAGACCGGGACGCTGGAGATGACGCTTCGGTTTTTCGACGGCAGAACCGCGAGGCCGTCCGAGATCCTCGGCCATGCCCTCGGGCTGGAGGGCGAGATCATCCGGAAGCTGCGCATCGTGAAGACGCGGACCCTCATGGGACCGGCCGGGGGGCGAGGGGCGGGGGACAACCGATAGGGGCAATGGCGGGCAGGGGGGAGGGTGCTGCCGTGCCTCACGGCGCTCCGGCTGCCGGCTTCCGGCGGTCCCACTTGAAGCAGCTTCCCGGGAACTGTTTCGCGTATTTCTTCATCTCCGACGCCCGTTCCGTCATCGCGCCGAAATGGCGGAACGGGCCTGACCCCGTGTCGGTGATCCCGATCGAGATGCTGGTGAGCGCGAAGCTCTTCGTGTTCCCCTGGCGGTCCACGGACTGGATGGAGCCCCGTTCACGGTCCTCGGTGTCGTAGAAGCCGGGGATGATCCGGTCGAACGTGGTGACCAGCTCCTCGGAGGCGGCCTCGATGGCCTCGGGGCTCATGATGTAGACGAAGTCGTCGCCCCCGATGTGGCCCACGAAGCTGCGCTCGCGCTGCTTGTCCTTCACGGCGCCGAGAATGAGCCGCCCCGTGATGCGGAGGATGTCGTCGCCCCGGGAGAAGCCGTACTTGTCGTTGAGGGGTTTGAACTGGTCCAGGTCCGCCCAGGCGAGCGCGAAGGGCTCTGCCCGGTCGAGGCGCTCCTGGATCTCCCGGTTGATGGAGATGTTCCCCGGGAGCCGCGTCAGGGGGTTGATCTCCACGATCCGCTCCGAGCGCATGATGCACAGGTTGACCCGCCGCAGGATCTCCGTCTCCACGGCCCGCCGCCAGATATAGTCCTCGAAGAGCAGGGAATCGCACCGCGCCATGGCGTTCTCGTCGCCCAGGACGGCCAGTACCGTGAGGTTGCGGAACATGGGGTCTTCCTTGAGCTGGCTGAGCGCATTGGCGGACACGAGGTCGTTCGGGTCCACGTCGAGGACGACCAGGTCGGGCGGGCTCGTGCTGCAGATCAGCCCCATGGCCGGCTGGATGCTGTCGAACAGGATGACCCGGCAGCCCTGCCGGATCCGGTTCTCCACGCTGCTCGTGAGCGCCACGTCGCGGGAGATGACAATGACTGTTTTCACGTCACGAAGGGGCCCCTTTATCAGCAGTGATGACCGGCCTTGCGACTTGTCCTTACTTCTACTCTTCCTCGCTTCGCGAGGGTTACTCTCGAAGCGAATGAAACGCGAATTGCGGAATTCGGGCTTGGCCATACCGTCAGGCCCTGAACTCCTCCGTCGCCTGTTCGACGGAATCCTCGAGCTCCTTCAGGATTCCCCGCAGGTCCGCCTCCGACAGGGCCAGAGTCTCCCAGGCCCTCGCGCTGACGTCAGGGACGAGGCGGTCGCCCGAATACCCGATGCCCCTGGCCTTCACGATCACATCGGCCGTGTGGACCATGGCCGTCTCGAGGGGCGCAAGCGCGGAGGTCTGGGGCCTGTGATGGTTTGCGATGCACTCGCAGAGCTTCTTCGGGAAGTGCCATTTTTCCGACAGCCAGCCGGCCACGGCCGCATGGGTCTCGGAGAACTGGTTTCGTTCCGCATCGAAAATGGCGATCCCCGCCGATTCGGCCTCCCGGACCGTCCTGTCGTACTCCTCGGGCCAGGCGAGCGTGAGGATGACCTTGCCGACGTCGTGCAGGAGCCCCGCCACGAAGACTTCCTCGGGTTCCTTGAGGCCCTTCTTCCGGGCGATCTCCCTGGAGACGATGGCCACGCCGATGGAGTGTTCCCGCAGGCCGATCATGGCCTTGTGCATGATCTCGAAGACGGAGACGCTCAGCAGGAGCCCCTTGACCACGTTCAGCCCGAGGAGCATGACGGCATGGTTGACCGATGAGATCCGGCCCGGGAACCCGTAGAGGGCCGAGTTCACCATCTGGAGGATCTTGGTCGTCAGCGCCGGGTCCTGGGAGATGAAGTGGCTGATTTCATTGAGGGACACCTTCGGATTCTCGATGATCGTCGACAGCTGCTTCAGGACGCTGGGGATCGTCGGGATGGTGCTGATGTTTTCCACCCGCATCCGGAGGGCCTTCGGGTCCATGTTACCCATACATCGCCTCGATGTGTTCCCTGACCGCCTTCTTGATGGCCGCCATAGGGGGGCTGTTTCCGGCCTTCCGGAAGCGCGCCTCCAGCTCGGAGAGGAGTTCTTCTTTGGGCCGCGCCGGCCTGGACGGGCCGTCGATGAAGACGCTGTCGATGCCCATGTTCTCGATCTTCGAGATGCGCGCCTCCGTGAGTTCGGTCCCCTCGGCCATCAGGACCATGCCGGAGGAATTTTCCAGGGGCCGGGCCAGTTTCATGCCGGGCCTGAGCTGCTCGACGGGAATCTTGGGCATGCCATGCGATCCTTTCCTTGGTCTGTAGGGGGGACGGCGACGTCCCGGGAGAGAACCATGCAAATTCCGTGGGAAAACGCAAAGGGAGGCCCCGGCGCGGCAGCGCTCGGGACGCGCCGAAAAACAGGCCGATAAAATGTGTTGACAAACACCATTTTATTCATATAATCACTGTTTTCAATTTCCTTTCAAGGAAACGCACATGTACGCAGTCATCAAAACGGGCGGAAAGCAGCACAGGGTCTCCGAGGGAGACCTCCTGAGGGTGGAAAAGCTCGAGGGGGGGAAGGGCGACACGGTCGTCTTCGAAGAGGTCCTTCTCGTCACGAAAGAAGACCAGACCCGCGTGGGCACCCCGGTCGTTCAGGGCGCAAAGGTCGTGGGCGAGATCGTCCACCAGGGCAAGGGCCCCAAGATCATCATCTTCAAGAAGAAGCGCCGGAAGGGGTTCATGAAGAAGACGGGACACCGGCAGCCCCTGACCGAGGTGAGGATCAAGGAAATCTCGCTGTAAACCGCTATTCAGGAGTCACGCGATGGCACACAAAAAAGGCCAGGGCAGCAGCCGCAACGGACGAGACAGCAATGCCCAGCGCAGGGGCGTCAAGGTATACGGCGGAGAGGCCGTCAGCGCCGGCGCCATTCTCATCCGGCAGCTCGGTACGAGGATACACCCGGGACGCAACGTCGGCATCGGCAAGGACTATACGATTTTCGCCCGGATCGACGGCGTCGTGAAATTCGAGCGCTTCGGGAAGGACCGCAAGAAGGTCAGCGTGTACGCGTCCTAGGCCTCCCCGCCCTCTTTGAGAGGCAGACCCCGGCGACAGGCAGATTGTCCAGGCCCTCGGTGACCCATCGAGGGCCTTTTTATTGGGATCGGAATGAGATTCATTGACGAGGCCAGGATTTACGTCAAGGCGGGCGACGGGGGCCGCGGATGTGTGAGCTTCCGCAGGGAGAAGTACGTCCCCCGGGGCGGCCCCAACGGGGGCGACGGCGGCAAGGGCGGGGACGTCGTCGTCGCGGCCTCGGCGAGCCACCGGACCCTCCTGGATCTCAAGTTCCAGCAGCACCACGTGGCGCGCCACGGGGGCCATGGCGAGGGAAGCGACCGCACGGGCCGCAGCTCCGAGGATGTCGTGATCCCCGTGCCGGTGGGGACGGTCGTCACCGATGACGCGACGGGGGAGGTCCTGGCGGACCTCGCCGAGGACGGCCGGCGATGCGTCGTCGCGAAGGGGGGCCGGGGCGGCAAGGGTAACGCTTTTTTCGCCACCGCGACCAACCGCGCGCCGCGCTACGCCCAGCCCGGCGAGCAGGGACAGGAGCGGTGGATCCGGCTGGAGCTGAAACTGCTGGCCGACGTCGGGGTCATCGGGTTCCCCAATGCGGGAAAGTCGACCCTCGTCTCCCGGGTCTCGGCGGCAAAGCCCAAGATCGCCGACTACCCCTTCACGACCCTCGTCCCGAATCTCGGTGTCGTGAGGTACAAGAACTTCGGGAGTTTCGTGATTGCCGACATCCCCGGTCTCATCGAGGGGGCCCATCGGGGCGTCGGGCTCGGGACCCGTTTCCTGCGGCACGTGGAACGGACAGCCGTCCTGATCCACCTGCTCGACATCTCCGGGGAAGCCGCCGTGAGCGGGTGGCACAATTTCGAAACGATCAACCGGGAACTGGCGCTCTATGATCCGGCCCTGGCGGAGAAACCGCAGGTCGTGGCGATCGGCAAGGCGGACCTCCCGGAAACCAGGGAGCGGGCAAAAAAAGAAATTGACTTCTTCCGACGCAAAAAGATAGAAGTCTTTTTAATTTCGGCAGTTACGGGTGAGGGCATCGACGCCCTCACCGCGGCGGTCGTCAAAAAATTGAAGCGGAATGAACGGGAACGGCAGGACTATGGGCACTGAGCGCAAGAAAATCCTGGAAGGCGTACGGCGGGTCATCGTCAAGATCGGAAGCGGCGTTCTCACGGGCACGGAGGGCCTCGACCGGGACATCATTCAGCAGCTCGTCGACGAGATGGCGGAACTCATCCGGAGGGGCTACCACATCGTCATCGTCACCTCCGGGGCCATCGCGTCGGGGAAGCACCGCATGGGGATCTCCGGGAAGCTCAAGAGCATGCCCGAAAAGCAGGCCTGCGCCGCCATCGGGCAGAGCCGGGTCATGCGCGTCTACTCCAATGCCTTCGGCAGGCATGACCTCTACGTCGCCCAGATCCTGCTCACGATGGACGACCTGACGGACCGCAAGCGCTTCATCAACGTCAAGAACACCCTGTCCACCCTCATGGAGTGGAACGTCATTCCCATCATCAACGAAAACGACACTGTCGCCGTCGACGAGATCAAGTTCGGCGACAACGACCACCTCGCCGCCATGGTGGCCAACATCAGCGAGGCCGACCTCGTGATCAGCATGACCAACACGGAGGGCCTCTACGACCGCAATCCCAAGGCTCCCGGCGCCAGGAAA
>JAAYEC010000019.1 GCA_012728915.1 Deltaproteobacteria bacterium
AAAGGGTCATTGCGAGTACCCGCAGGGTGCGCGGCAATCTCATGGAAACGGCGAGATCGCCACGCTGCCCCCCACGCTGCGCTCGGGGCTTCGGCTCACCGCGATGACGTGGTTTATCGCTGGATTCGGGAACCATTTGAGTCTGTGCCCCGAACCCTGGGCCCTTTTCTTATGACCGAAGACGACTTTCTGGAGGCCCTCTTCAAGCGCATGCCCCGTCCCCCGGGCGAGCTCGTCATCCCGCCGGGGGATGACTGCGCCGGGTTTCGCGAAGCCGGCGGCAGCCTCCTGCTGATTGCCGCTGACCAGGTCGTCGAGGGGCGTCACTTCCTCGATGAGGGGGCCTTCGCGTCATCCCCGCAGCAGGTCGGCCGGAAGCTGCTGGCCCGCAACCTGAGCGATATCGCCGCCATGGGGGGCACGCCGCTGTACTGCCTCAGCTCCGTGGCCCTGGGAAGCCGTCACGACGCGGCCTGGCTTGATCGGTTCTTCGACGGGATGCTCGATCTTGCCCGGCGCTGGGACACGCACCTCATCGGCGGGGACTTGGCGAGAGGCGCCGGCAAGACGGTGGCAAGCCTGACGATCGTCGGCCGGGCCGTCGAGAGCCGGGTTCTTCGCCGTTCCGGCGCCGGGGACGGTGACGGGTTCTGGGCAACGGGGTTGTTCGGCCGTTCGTTTCCGACCGGCCATCACCTGGAGTTCGAGCCGAGGCTCGCGGAGGCAAGGTGGCTGTCCGAGCAGGGATTCGCAAGCGCAATGATCGACGTGAGCGACGGCCTGCTCATCGATGCGGGACGCCTGTGCCGGGCCTCAGGCGTCTCGCTCTTCCTCGACGTGGGGGCCGTCCCCCGCCGCGGCACGGGCACATCGATGGAGCAGGCTCTCTCCGACGGCGAGGACTACGAACTGCTCTTTTCCGTGCCGAAGGAAAAGGAGAGGCGTCTCGGGCGCGAATGGCCCTTCCGGGATCTCCCCCTGACGAGGATCGGCGAACTCCGGCGCGCCCCGGCGCCCGGCATATTCGACGCCGGCGGCTCCCCCCTGGCGCCGGCCGGCCCGCCTGGCTGGGACCATTTCAGCCGGTGAGGGGCTCAGTGCAACGAATCCGGGATGCCCCTGCCGTCCCCGTCGTTTTTGAACGTTCTGCGGTCCTCGTATTCCAGCCGGAGCACGGGTTTCGACTCCTGCCCGGAAGGGGTGATGTCCCAGAGATACGCATCGAGCTTGAGATCCGTGATCGTGTAGCCGATGACGCCGCCGCCCCGGTAGATTTCACGAGTCACCAGGGTTCTCGGACTGTACATGTTGCGTTTCACGACCCCGGCGTAATCGGCGGCAACCTCGCCCATGGTGAGTTTGCCGAGCCTTTCGATCGAGGCGCCTCCGTCCGTGACGACCTCGAAGCCGTCACGATAGAGAAAGTACCCGTAGATCTGCTCCGCGTGGGGACCGAAGGTCGCCACGCGGATCGCGTTGAACTTCTCGGCGCCCGCCTCGCTCTTCATCACAGCCCGGGCATCGACCTGGTTCCACTTCAGCATGATGCCGGGCGCGCAGGCCGCAAGGGCCATGACCGCGACGGCAACCGCCGCCTTCCCGAACGACGCGCGTGAACTTGCGGGACCCATAGGCGCTCTCCTTTTTTGACGGATTGTCCGACGGAAAAATACAGCCTGAGGATATGATTTGTTGAAACCGTCGAAAAATCAAGGATGAAAATCACCCCGGCAGGTGACAGGCGACGAAATGCCCCTTTTCCCGCTCGACCAGGGCGGGAACGGCGTCCCGGCATGCGTCGCTGGACCGGCTGCAGCGGGGGTGAAAGGCGCACCCGGCAGGCGGGTCGATGGGGCTCGGGACATCGCCCCTTGTCCGCAGGCGCCGGGACATCCGGCCCGGGTCGGCAACGGGGATGGCCGAGATGAGGGCCTGCGTGTAGGGGTGAAGCGGCCGGTTGTACAGATCGGCGCTTGCGGCCAGCTCGACGATCTTCCCCAGGTACATCACAGCCACCCGGTCGCTCATGTGTTCGACGACGCTGAGATCGTGGGAGATGAACAGGTAGGTCAGCTCGAATTCCCGCTGCAGGCTCCGCAGCAGGTTCAGGATCTGGGCCTGGATGGAGACATCCAGCGCAGAGACGGGCTCGTCGGCGATGATCAGCTTCGGCCGCAGGGCCAGCGCCCGGGCAATCCCGATCCGCTGCCGCTGGCCGCCGCTGAACTCGTGGGGGTAGCGGCCCATCTGCTCCCGCGTGAGCCCCACCTTTTCCATGAGCCGGGCCGCCTCCTCGTCGCGCTCCCGTCCGGCCGAGATGCCGTGAACCAGCAGCGGCTCCCCGATGGTGCTGCCGGCGCTGCGGCGCGGGTTGAGCGACGAATAGGGGTCCTGGAAGATCATCTGGACCTCGCGCCGGAAGGCTTTCAGCTTCTCCCCGCCGTAGCCCAGGATGTTCTCGCCCTCGAACAGGATCTCTCCGGAAGTCGGGGTCTCGAGCCGGACGACAAGCCGGCCCAGCGTGGTCTTGCCGCACCCGCTCTCGCCCACGAGGCCCAGGGTCTCCCCGCGGTAGACGGCAAGGTCCACCCCGTCGACGGCCTTGACGGCGGACTTCCGTCCGCTGATCGGCGAGCCCTTGACGGGGAAATGCTTTCGAAGGCCCCTGATGTCGACGAGAATGTCAGCCATAGATCTTTGGTCTATTCGGTCTGTTCAGCCAAAATCCCCCCTGCCCCCCTTTACGATAGGGGGAAATGAGGGTCTCTTCTTCGCCCTGTCCCCTGTACCCTGTCCCCTGTCCCCTGTACCCTGTCCCCTGTCCCCTGTACCCTGTCCCCTGTACCCGGAACCCTTATCCCCTGCCTACACATACAGCCAGCACCTGACAGAATGTCCCGGGGTCTTCTCGAGCAGCGCCGGCTTTTTCTCGGCGCAGACAGGCATGACGCGGGCGCAACGGTCGCGGAACTTGCAGCCCGAGGGCAGTTCGAGCAGGTTGGGGATGGTGCCGGGGATGACGTTGAGGTACCCGTTGCCCGCAGGCCTCCTCCCGATCCGGGGAATCGAATTCATGAGGCCCACCGTGTAGGGGTGAAGCGGGGAGGAGAAAATCCTTTCCACGGGCCCCTGCTCGACGACCCAGCCCGCGTACATGACGGCCGCAGCCTGGGCGGCCTCGGCGATGACCCCGAGATCGTGCGTGATCAGGACCACCGACGTGCCCACCTCCCGCTTCAGGCCCTGGATGAGCTCGAGGATCTGGGCCTGGATCGTCACGTCGAGCGCCGTCGTGGGCTCGTCGGCCAGCATGAGGCGCGGCCTGCAGGACAGGGCCATGGCGATCATCACCCGCTGCCGCATCCCGCCGCTCATCTGGTGGGGATAATCCCGGGCGCGCGTCTCCGGGGCGGGTATCCCGACCAGCCGGAGCATCTCCACGGCCCGGTGATGGGCTTCCGCGGAGGAGAGCCCCTCATGGAGCCGCAGGGTTTCGGCGACCTGATCGCCGATGCGGAACACGGGGTTCAGGGAGCTCATGGGCTCCTGGAAGATCATGGAGATCCGCTTGCCCCTGATGCGGCGCATCTCCTCCTCCGGAAAGGCCAGGAGATCCTCTCCCTCGAACAGGATCCGGCCCGACACGATTCTGCCGGGAGGCCTCGGTACCAGGCGCATGACGGAGAGGGCGAGAACCGTCTTGCCGCACCCCGACTCGCCGGCGATGCCGAGGGTGTCGCCCTCGTTGACGCAGAGATCCACGCCGTCGACGGCCTTGACGGTGCCCCGCGCCGTCTCGAAGTGCGTACTCAGGTTTTTGATCTGGAGGATCGGAGGCATAAACGATGACGGCTTCTTCACTCCTTCCACTTCCCTCGCTTCTTCAAGGCCTGGTCCCGCAGGAACCGCAGCAGCAGGCGCACGCCCACCGCCGACGCCCCGCGGGGAATGTAGGGCTTCTCCTTGTTCAGCCAGGCCGGCCCCGCGATGTCGAGGTGCACCCAGGGGGTGGCGCCCACGAACTTGCTCAGGAAGACGGCCGCCGTGATGGCTCCCCCTGCCCGCCCTCCCGTGTTCTTCATGTCGGCCACGTCGCTCTTGATGAGCTCGGCGTAGTCCTCCCAGATCGGCAGTTCCCAGAGCTTTTCGCCCGTCTCGTCAGCGGCACGCCGAAGGCTTTCCTTCAAGGCCCCGTCGGTGCCCATCATGCCGATCACGTCATCGCCCAGCGCGATGATGCAGGCCCCCGTCAGGGTCGCCATGTCGATGATGGCCCTCGGCTTGAAGCGGCCCGCATAGGTCAGGGCATCCGCCAGGATGAGCCGTCCCTCGGCGTCGGTGCTGATGACCTCGATCGTCTGCCCCGACATGGACCGCAGCACGTCGCCCGGCTTGTAGGCGCGGCCGCCCGGCAGGTTCTCCGTGGCCGGGACGAGCCCCACGAGGTTGAGCGGCAGTTCGAGCTCGGAGGCCGCCTTGACCACGGCCAGCACGGCCGCCCCTCCGGACATGTCGGCCTTCATCTCCTCCATCTTGTCCGGGGGTTTGAGCGAGATCCCGCCGCTGTCGAAGGTGATCCCTTTGCCGACAATGACGAAAGGCCTGTCGCCCCGGCGTCCCCCCGAATACTCGAGGATGATGAAGCGGGCGGGCTCCATGCTTCCCCGGGCAACGGAGAGAAGCGCGTTCATCCCAAGCTTCTCCATCTCCCGGATGCCGAGCGTGGTGATCCTCACCTTCTTCGACGCCGTCGCTTCCCGGGCCCGGCGAGCCATGTCGGTGGGCGTCATTTCGTTGGAAGGTGTAGAGGCGAGGTCCCGCGCGTAGTAAACGGCCTTTGAAACGATCCCGGCCGTCCCTGCAGCGGCTTTCAGCCTTTTCGCCTCCCGATCGTCCGCCGCCAGAAGCAGCAGCCTGCGGAGATCCTTTACCTCGTCCCTGTCGACGGTCTTGAACTTCCTGAACCGGTAGAGCCCGAGGAGCACGCCCTCTACGACGGCCTCCGCCAGTTCCTCCAGGCCGCAGGACCCGCCGAGCGGCTCGAGACGGACGGCGAGCTCCCCGACGCCCAGGTCCCGGGCGGCACGGGCCGCCTTCGAGAAGGCCCGGCGGAATCTCTCGAGGTCGCATTTCTCTTTCTTGCCGAGGCCCAGGAGAAGTATTCTGTGCACGGGCAGCGCGCCTCGCGTGTAGACGATGGAGACCTGCGCATGCTTGCCTGAAAAATCGCCGCGCCGGATCACGTCCTCCAGGATACCCCCCGACTGCCTGTCGAGCTGCAGGGCGGCCCCGGCAAGCTTCTTTGAATCCTCGAAATGACACACCGCGAGCATCTCCCCGCGAAACGCGGCCGGGCTTTCCTTTTTCACCTCTATCTTCGTCATACCGGCACTACGGCCTCCATCCCCTGGATTCCACACCTTGTAACATCCGTCGCAATCGTGGCATCAGTCGTTTTTGTCGCTGACACGCAGCGGCGAAACAGTAACACAAGACCGCGAAAATTGGAATCATTTCTCGTTTTTCATTTATGCCTCTAATGCTCGAAAGATTACTCCGACCGGTTTGTCTCATGATATTTTCTTATGCAAATTCATACTTTTTTCCGTCTTGCTTTTGGGTCCCCACCCGATAGACTGCAACCATAGCAAAGGTTGCCGGAGTGTGCCCGGATGGTTGAACGCAGGAAATTCGATCGCTACGATCTCGCGGTGCCGGTGAAGATCGAGACCCTGGCAAGCACGGCGAAAAAAAGAAAGATCTCCCTGAAAACGGTCAACGTCTGCGCCGGCGGCGCCTTCTTCCGCACCGACACCGCCCTGGCGGAGGGCACGAAGGTCCGGCTCGATCTCGTGATCTCCTACGGCGGCCTCGGGACGTTCCTCGGCCCCGCGAGCGCGCGGATCCGCGTCCTGGGAACCGTCACCCGCACCCGGCAGGACGGCATGGCCATCCGATTCAGCGAGGACTACGTCATCGCCCCGATGGCGTCCCGCACGTCGATGAACGGCTGACCACCGCCCCTTCTTTCCCTTCTTTCCCTTCCCCGCTTCCCTGCTCAACACCCATGACTCAAAGCGCCGCTCTTCTCTACGCTCGCTTCCCTCACGCCGCCTGTCAAAGAACAAGGCAGCCGCCCGCACAAGGAACTGCCCTCCATGACTGTACATAAATATACGTACTTACTGATTGTTAAACATTTTTAGCGAACAATCACAGAGTGGAACGGAATATGCTTATCCTAATACCCGAGTATTAGATCCGTTCTAATCCATTCCTCATTTCACGCAGGCCATGAAGAACAAGACGGCAAAGACCGACTCGCTCGGCAAGAAAACGATCCAGATCATCAGCACCCGCACGC
>JAAYEC010000020.1 GCA_012728915.1 Deltaproteobacteria bacterium
CCCTTCGTGCTGCGCAAGGCCATGGAACACAAACTTAAAAAAATCTTCGATCTCTGCTATAAACGGACTCTCTGCCGTCAGCGACCTGAGCCCCCTCTTCGGTAACATTTATTTATGAGGCAACGGGCGACCCTGAGGGAGCAACAGGCCCTCAATGAAATCGAAAATCGGCCGACAAGTATCAGTGGATTCTTTTCCGGGACGGGGGGGTGCCGAGGGGGTTCCCCGCCGGCGTCCGGGTAGGGAGCGCGGGAGATGCTGAAAATCCTGATAGGGCTCGTCCTGGTCCTGCTTCTCTTCGTTGTGCTTTTCTTCGACCGGCTCAAGGAGGCGCTCCATGCAGGCGGCATGGCCGTCCTGCTGGCGATCATCCTGTCGCTGTCGGTTGCGGCCGGATGGCTCGGGTTCACGGACAGCGGGAAACCCGCGAAACGGGCCCCGTCCGTCCCGGCGGGAACGACCTTTCCCCCGGCTGCCGGGGCGCCCGTCCAGAGCGTTGTCGTGCCCGGCGATCCCATCCCTGCGGCGCCGTCACGGGAAGAGGCGCCGGGCGAGGGGTTTCTGAGCGTGCAGGAGATCTACGAGCGGGTAAGCCCCTCCGTCGTGGTGGTCTACAACCTGAATGAATCCGGGCAGGTCCGGACGCACGGGACGGGGTTCTTCATCGATCCCTGGGGGATGGTCGCAACCAACTATCACGTCGTTGAAGGGGCGGCGTCCCTGAAGATCAAGACGAAAAGCGGCTCGACCATCGACGTCCGGGGGGTTGCCGCTTCGGACGCGGAAAACGACATCGTCATCCTGGCAGCGACGCTGTCGGCGGACGCCGTCCAGACCCTCCGGATGACGCCCTCCCTGCCGAAGGTTGGAGACAAGATCGTCGTGATCGGCACGCCCTATCACCCCCAGCTTGCGCAGACCATCACCGACGGGCTCGTCTCGGCAATCCGGCCGGTTTCCGGGGGAAAACGCCTGATCCAGATCTCGGCCCCCATCTCGCCGGGTTCGAGCGGGAGCCCCGTGGTGAACATGAAAGGGGACGTCGTCGGCATTGCGACGCGTGTCCACCGCCAGGCCTCCCACATCGGGATCGCCGTGCCGGGGGAGATCCTCTCGGGCCTGACCCCTGCCAGCCCGTTTCCCGTGGCGAAGCTGCCCGTTCTCTACGCGGGGCAATCGCTGTCGGTCGAGCCGGCGCCGCAGCCTGGAGACGGGCAGCGCAAGCTGGAGCAGGAGAGGCAGCGGGCCCTGGAGCAGCGGGTCCGGGAGGAGGAAGAGCGCCGGAAATGGCGCGAACAGCGGATCGGCGAGGCAGCCGACCTCCTCGACAAGGCGAGGCACAACCTGAGCTTCGACCGCCATGACCTGGCCTTCAGCCAGTTCGACAAGGCCCTGCAGATTTTCCGGGGGATCGGGGAGACCCAGGGCATGGCCGTCTGCCTGGAACAGATGGGCGGGATCCTGTACAAGAAAGGCCGGCCCGACCTTGCGCAGGAGTATCTCCGGCAGGCCGCATCGATGCGGGGCCGGATGTAGAATCCGGGGGCGGCCCTTTCCCGGCGCGGCCCCGCCGTCCGGGTGGACCGGGAGCCCCCGGCAGCCCGACCGTTCGAATTTTCTTCTTCATTTTCGTTTCGAGGAGCCGATACTCTATATGCGGGACCGTCCTTCGAGAGGGCCCCGGGATCACGGTTTTCCACAGGAATACGGATGATCGTCGTCGCGTCGCTGTTTCTCGTTGCACTGCTGTTTGCCGTGCTCTTCTACCGGAGGCTCAGGGAGTCCTTCAGCCGCCGCTCCCTTTTCTTCCTGGGGGCGGTTCTGGCCGCCACGGGATTCGCCTTCGCCTACGGCGATTATCTTCTCCTGCGTCAGGCCATCGAGGTGTCACAGAAGCCTTCCATCGTCATCCGCGGGCCGTTCTACATCACGATCCTGCTCACGGTATTGTTTTACCGGAGGCTCCGGAAACTGCTGCGCCGACGTGTCGTGCTGTCCATCGTTCTCGTCCTGGGCGTCATCACGAGCGGTTTCGCGACGTACCATTTCGCTGCACTGCGCGAGTACCTCAGCGGGAGCCGTGAATACCAGTTCGCCAAGCGGGTCAAGAACGCCGCCCAGAGGGTTGTCGTGAAAATGACCAGGCCGGACGAACCCGTGGTGTACGCGCTCAGCACCCAGGATCTCTACAGGAGGGTGGCCCCCTCCGTCGTGCTCGTCAGCTGTCCGGGGAAGGGCTACGGCACGGGGTTTTTCTACGGCAGCGACGGGATCGTCGCCACCAATCACCACGTGCTGCGCGGGGTGGAACATGCCGAGATCGTCACGCAGAACGGCCAGCGCTATCCCGTGCACGGCATCGTGGCCGAGGACCCCGCGCACGACCTGATCCTGCTGTCGACGGGGATTCCCCCGTCGGACGCGAGGTCCCTGCCCGTCAATGCCGCTGCCGCCGACCCCGGCGACCGTGTCATCGTCGTGAGCCGCCACAAGGTCTTCACCGACGCCCTGGCCGAAGGCACCGTGTCCCCCGTTCCCATCCACCCGTGGATGGGGATCCGGCTCGCGTCGCCCCTGACCTACGGGGCAAGCGGAAGCCCCGTCGTCAACTCGCGGGGGGAGGTCGTCGCCGTCATCTGGGCCGGGGACCAGAAGGACAGCCTGACAGGATTCGCCGTCCCGGCGGCGCGACTCTCCGCGCTCGCCGTGCGCAAGTCCTACCCGCTTTCACAGATCAACGTTTCGGAGCCCCTCGACACGAACATCCTCGTCACGACCGCTGCGCAGCGCTGAAGGGCAGGCTCGCCTGCGGGACATGCCGGGCCCTCCCGTACGGGGCTCGAGGCGGGCCCTTCAAATCCCTGTCGAGCTGTGGTAGGGAGTGGAAGGCGCTCGTTTGCCTCGCTTCGCGACCATTCATTTCCCGGGGGGGGGTGATGTGACATGGCCCGACGAAAGCAGCCGGCCGGAAGGATCGATCTCAAGGGGCTCGACGCATCGGAGATCCGGGTCCGCCTGAAGGAGGTGGGCCCCGTGGCAGAGATACGGCTCACCCGGGCCAATCTTCCGCTCTTCGAGGAGGACGAGTTCGAGCTTTCGCTCGCCTGGGGAGGCCAGCGGAAGACGTACAAGATCCCTGTCCGGGAGGGGAAACCTCTCTTCGGCGCCCTGCCCGACTCGGTGACGGGGCTTGTCGAGCGGAAGCCGCAGAAGGGCGCCGGGAACCTCATCCGGGAGCTCACGCTGGCCGGCGCCGCGGGCGAGGCGACCTTCCCCATGAGCTGGGGGTACGCGATCCCGGAGGAGTGGAAACCCCTCGAACGGATCTACAACGGGGTGATCGAGATGGCGAGGAGATTAAGCGGCTGGCAGGTGTTCTGACAGGATCGGGGATCGATTCTCCTTGCTGCGCCCGGTCCTGCCGGACCGTTTTCCCGCCTCGCTTCAACCCGGTGTCAAGAACCCGGCAGGGCGCCATTTGCGCGAGGCCGAAGCCCTGCCCGTCAAGGAACCGACACCCAAAAATAATCTATAAAAATCACGAACATATGTGTCAGCCCTTTTTCCGCGTCGAGGTCCGAAATGGCATGGTACCTGCTTGTCCCAGGGTAATTCTGACGCCCCCGCCCGATGTTTCCTTCCGGGGGCCTGACCGAGGCCATGACCCTGAACGTGCAGGAACTGAAAAGGATCTCCTTCGATCTGGTCAGCGGCGGGATCCGGGAGGATCTGAGCCGTGATATCGCGCGGAAGATCCTCGTGTTCAACGCCTTCGCGCTGATCGGCATTCTCAATCTCGTCCTGCTCGGAACGCTCGCCTACTTTCAGAACAACCCGTGGCTTGCCGGTCTGGACTACTGCGCCGCCCTGCTCCTGGCGTTCCTGATTTTCTTCCTGCGCAGGACGAAGAACTTCGTGGCGGCCTTCTACGGCTCCGTGGTGGTCGTCGGGATCCTGTACTACTACCTGCTCTTCACCGGCGGGGTGAACAACACGGCCCACGTCTGGTACTTTACCTATCCCCTGATCGCGTCGTTTATCCTGGGCTCCCGGCCGGGGCTGGCCGCTACGCTGGTCATGCTCGTGCCGGCCGTTGTCTTCTTCATGTGGGAGAATCCGCCCAGCCCCTTCACGACGTATTCCCTGGACTTCAAGCTGCGCTTCCTTCCGTCCTTTCTCGTCATTACCGCCTTCGCCTACTTCTTCGAGCGGACGCGGGAAAAGGCCACGATGCAGCTCGAAGACGTCAACGCGGAGCTCAAGAGCACCGTCTCCGCGCTCAGGGAGACGGAAGAGAAGCTCCGGAGGGCGGGCGAGGAACTCGAGGGGCGGGTGGAGGAGAGAACGGCGCAGCTCTACCGCGCGAACCTGCAGCTGGCCGGCGAGATGGAGGAGCGCATGCGTTCCGAGGAGGCCCTGCGCGCCAGCGAGGGCAAGCTCAACGCGATCCTCCGCTCCGTAAGCGACAGCATGGTAATGATCGACAGGGAGCTCAACATCATCTGGTGCAACGACAAGGCGAAGAGCGGGTTTTCCCCGGACTGCGTGGGCAGCAAATGCCACGAAGTGCTCTGCGGGAGGCAGTGGCCCTGCGAACCCTACCCCTGTTACGCGGTCCGGACGTTCCGGGACGGCAGCATCCACAGCAGCGACGCGGTGCTGACGAACCGGGACGGCCAGGACGTGTCCTTCCACTGCGTGGCCAACGTGGCCCTGCGGGATGCCGGCGGGAACCCGACGGCGGTGCTGACGATCCTGCGGGACATCACGGACCGCAAGAGGGCGGAAAACGCCCTCATGGAGTCGGAGCGGAAATACAGGACCCTCTTCGAGGATTCCCTGGAGGCCATGAGCGTCTCGCGCGGCGGCAGAATGATCGACGTCAACCCGGCCTGGCTCGCCCTTCACGGCTATGCGCACAAGGCGGAGATCCTGGGCCGGGACGTCATGGAATTCATCCACCCCGAGGACCGTCCCATCCTTGCCGGCCGCAGGGAGTCGTGGCCGCACCACGACCTGCGCTCCTACCAGATTCGGGACATCCGGCGGGACGGGGACATCGTCGACATCGAGGTCTGTGCGAGCAGGATCTCGCTGGCGGGCAAGGAGGCCATCCTTGCCACCCTGCGCGACGTGACGGAGAAGAAACGCAGCGAGCGGGAGCGGAAAGCCCTCGAGGAGCGGCTCGCCCGATCGGAAAAGATGGAGGCGCTCGGGACCCTCGCCGGCGGCGTCGCGCACGACCTGAACAACATCCTCGGCGGCATGGTCGGCTACCCGGACCTGCTGCTCATGGAACTACCGGAGGACAGTCCCCTGCGACGGGGCATCATCACGATCAAGCATTCGGGAGAGAAGGCGGCGGCCATCGTGCAGGATCTCCTGACCCTGGCGCGCCGCGGCGTGCCGGTCATGGAACCCGCGGGGCTCAACCGAATCATCACGGACTACCTGAGGAGCCCCGAATTCCAGCGGCTGCAGTCGTTCCACCCCGGGATCCGCGTCGAAACCGACCTGGCCGAGGAGCTTCTTCCGATCCAGGGCTCTTCCGTGCACCTCTCCAAGGCCGTGATGAACCTGGTTTCGAACGCCGCCGAAGCCATGCCCTGCGGTGGCGTGATCCGCATCGAGACCTCGAACCAGTACGTCGACAAGACCATCCGGGGCTACGACCAGGTCTCCGAGGGCGAGTACGCCGTCCTGAAGATTTCCGACGCGGGCGTCGGGATCGCCCAGCAGGACATCAGGAAGATCTTCGAGCCCTTCTACACGAAGAAAATCATGGGCCGCAGCGGCACGGGCCTCGGCATGGCCGTCGTCTGGGGCACGGTGAAAGACCACAAGGGCTACATCGACATCGAGAGCGTGGAAGGACGGGGGACGTCGTTCATCCTCTACTTCCCCGTCAGCCGATCGGTGGTGAAGTCCGGGGACCGCAAGATCCCGATCGAGGATTACCTCGCGAAGGGGGAGACGATCCTGGTCGTCGACGACGTCGCGGAACAGAGGGAGCTCGCCTCGGCCATGCTCCGCAAGCTGGGCTATACGACCGAGACACTTGCCAGCGGCGAGGAAGCCGTCGAGTACCTGAAGAACAAGCCGGCTAGCCTCGTCATCCTGGACATGATCATGGAGCCCGGGATCGACGGCCTCGAGACGTACCGGAAGATCCGGGAGCACCGCCCGGGGCAGAAGGCCATCATCGTGAGCGGGTTTGCCGAAACGGACCGGGTGAAGGAGGCGCAGAGGCTGGGCGCCGGCCAGTATCTGAAAAAGCCCTACACGCTGGAAAAGATCGCGATGGCCGTCCGCAGGGAGCTGGACAAGGCGGCCTAGCGAAGGAAAGATTCGATCGATTGAAGGAGAGGGATCCGTGGAAGCGAAGAACAGGATGACCCGGGAGGAGATTCACGATTTCGGGGTCCAGATTGTCTACGAGGAGATGATGAAGGCCGGATACGAGATCCTCGGCGCCGATCCGTCACCGGCCGTTACGCCGCAGATCGTGGCCCGGAAGGATGGGCAGCTCTGCTTCGTCATCGTCCGGACCGATGTCTATCCGAACAGGGGAAAACTCGCCGACGACCGGGAGTTTCTCTACAACCTCGAGCATGCCGAGCGCAACAACGCCCTGTGCTACTTCGCCGGCGTCGGGATCTGCAACGCGGCAGCCACTGACGCGGGCGACGAGGCGGCCATGGGGGTGCCCGAACGGGAAGGGGGATTTTACGTGGATTTCGACGGCCTGAAGGTCATGACGACGCTCGGCCGCGCGGGTGCCGCAAACGGGAACGGGCAGCCAGGCTAGCGGACGGGAAAGGGAAAAGGCGAAGAATCTTCTTCTTCGCCTTTCCTGCATTCCTTGCCGTTATCCCGGGGCCCTCGCCCTCCTCTCAGCGGTCGTCGACAAGGTGGGCGAAGAAACCGAGTTCCTTCGACCGCCTGTTGAAATCCTCCTGCGACAGGTCTACCTTGCCGGACTCCGCGACCACCATGGATTCCTGGACGCAGCCGGGGATCCAGTACTTCTCGTATCCGGGCAGAGGGGGTCTGAACTCGACGCCAGAGCGCCCGATGGCGACCTTGTAGAACTTCACGTCGTCCGGCCTGACCGTGATGCGGGGGTGAGAATCGTCGATGAGGATCGCCGTGTCCTTCAGGTTTCCGTAGTAGGGCACCACGTCGTCTCCCCGAGGGGTCTGCACAACGACGAGATCGGCGCCCTTCAGCCTCTCCATCCCTTCGCGGCCGATCTCGACGCGGCCGTCCGCAATCCGGATCTCGATCCCGACCGCCCGGTAACCTTTCTCCTCCAGGTTCGAGATGATCGCCGCGCCGATCTCGCCCACGCCCAGGATGGCGACCGTCGTCTGCTCTTTCCGCAGCCCGTGCTTTTCGGTCACCCGTTCGACCGTTTCCACGACGGAGAAGACCCTTCCCTTCAGCCCGTAGACAAAAGGCTGCTCATAGGGGAAGTGAGACCTGAAGAACCGCGGGCCCTGACCCGCGATGGCGATCGTCCTGGCCCCGGTGAGAGTCCGGGTGAGCTTGAGGTTCTTCATGATCGTGCCGACCAGCTCCCTGTCCTGCCTGAACTGATCCACCGTGTTCGGCACCGCCAGGACGAGGCCTCGCCCCAAGCCGTTGCCGGTGGTGATCACGCCGGCGACAAAGGGCTTCCCCGAAGCGACGGGCTTCAGGAACCACTTGAGCCCTTTCGGGAAGTATCCGTCCACATCCCTCTGGGAGCCGGGGTAGACGGTGAAAATGCAGTTGATCTTCAGGAATCTGCCCAACGACAGCAGGAGAAGCATCGGCCAGCGCATCGTGACCGCGATGAACCCGAGAAATTGCCTGGACCATTTTTTCTTGTAAATGGTGACCACCCCCCCTTCTGAAAGCTCCATGCCCCGGCGGACGCGGGGACGAACTGGAGATGCCGGACGGCAGCAACCCTGTGCTCCCGCGATATTTCCGTATTTCCATTGCATCCTGCGCAATGAAAATATCCAGTTTTACGGGTGCAACGTAAGTTCATTAATAATGTCGATGAGTCTTGTCAAGCTAAATTTGCGTAATGGTTTAGAATATGACCGGCGGTCACCCCGGGGCCACTGTAAAGAAATACGGCAGTAGGCCCCGCGCTTGACAAGAATGCTCCTCCCGACTCATATAGAACGATCAGGGGCAAGGGGGGCATGATGGGTCCAGCCGTGCGGATTTCATTGCAGTCGGCCGCGGCAGCAGTGCTCGTTTTCCTGGCCGGCTGCCAGGACGGCGGAGTCACGAGGCTTGCGGACCGCGCGCCGGTTTCTTTCGATCGGATGGTCGCGGAGGCCTCCAGGAGCCGCGTCATTGTCGCGGGCGAGACACACGACAGCCGGGCCGACCACGGCCTGCAGCTCAGGATCATCCGGACCCTGCACGAAGGGGGCGCCGTGGTCGCGGTGGGCCTCGAGATGTTCAGGGCCGAGAACCAGGAGCTGCTCGACAAGTGGTGGCGCTGGGGCATGTCGACGGAACGGTTCGAGGCGCTCTATCGCGAAAACTGGGGGACGCCCTGGATTCTCTACCGGGATATCTTCCTGTATGCGAGGCAGAAACGGATTCCGCTGGTCGGCCTCAATGTCCCCCGGGAGATCATCTCGAAAGTCGCACGCGAGGGCTATGCCTCGTTGACGGAGTCCGAGCGCGGGAAGCTGCCGTCGGGGCTGACCTGCTCCGTAGACGAGACCTACCGGTCCTTTATCCGAAAGACGTTTGCGGGACACGCGCACGGATCGGGGCGCAGTTTCGAAAACTTCTGCGAGGCCCAGATGATCTGGGACACGGCGATGGCGGTCTACGCCCTCGAGTACCTGGACAAAAACCCGGC
This sequence comes from Deltaproteobacteria bacterium, assembly GCA_012728915.1. Taxonomy (GTDB): domain Bacteria; phylum Desulfobacterota; class Syntrophia; order Syntrophales; family UBA2192; genus UBA2192. The sequence continues at coordinate 8,876 of JAAYEC010000020.1, forward strand.
AAGCCGGATGGTGATCCTGGCCGGTTCGGTCCACGCCGGGAAGAGGGCGATCCCCCGGCAGATCGCGGCCATGAGGCCCGGGACGACCGTGACGGTCATCCTGCCCGCCGCAGGCGGCGGGGTGAGCGGCGAGCCGCTCTCGTCGGAGGACGCGGACTACGCAGTTCTGCAATGAACCGGGTATCGGGGACAGGGCAGGGGAGAGGCGACAGGAACAGGGGATATGAAGCGAAGCCTCGAGAAGGATGCGGGCCTGTACTGGGACTTGAGCCGCCACGACGAGCGGGTGCAGGACCAGTCGCACTGGGCGGGCTCGGCCCGCTGGCCGCGGGACCGATGGCTCGAGTACGGGGAGTTCAACGCCGGGCTTGTCGAAGACTTCTATAGCCGCTTTGCCCCGTCATTCCCGCACCGGGGATTCGGTTCACGCGTCGCGCTGGATTGGGGCTGCGGCGGAGGGGCCAACATGAGCGCCCTGTGCCGGCGTTTCCGGTGCGTCATCGGCGTGGACATCTCCCGCCCCACCCTGGAGGAGTGCGCCCGGCAGCTCAAGCGTTGCGGCCTGATCAACTTTTCAACGGTGTTTGCCGATGCGGCGCGCCCGCAGGGGGCGGCAGAGGAAGTCGGACGGGGTGCCGTGGATTTCTTCTTTTCCGTGGCCGTCTTCCAGCACTTTCCCTCCAAGGCCTACACGAAGGAAGTCCTCGAGACCGCGGCGGGTCTGATGCGGGAGGGGGGGTACGGGCTTGTTCAGGTGCGCTACTTCGACGGTTCGGAAAAGCTCAGGCAGAAGGAGAGCGATTACGCGAAGAACGTCATCTACATGACGTCTTTCACCACGGGGGAGTTCACGACGCTGCTGGCCGAAACGGGCTTCACCCCGCTGGCCTCCGAGCGGGACCTCGACGGCCCGAAGGACCGCCACGAGTATTTCTTCTTCCGGAAGTGACTTCCCGGCGTCCTGCATGGTGCAAGCACGCTGCGGGCTGCCCTTCTGGTCATCGGTCTCGGCGGCCTCTCGCATCCCCCGAGTTGGGACGGCTTTTTGCCGCTTTCCCCGGCCATCGGTGCCCCGAGCCCTGTCGGGACCAGCCTGGTCTTTTCCTCGATGCCGGTTCTCTTGCATGCCCTGCCGGGCGGGCTGCCGATGATGCCGGGAGTGATCGTCAGGATTTTCTCGGCGGAAGAGTTCGATATGGGCGTTGCCTGGCGGCCTGTCCGGTCCTCCATGCAGAGCGCAGCCATCCGGCGGAGGCGCAGAAGCGGAAGGCAGGATTCCCGCGATCGGCCGATCCAGCGGACCTGCCCGTTGCCCTTCCTTCCTGCCCGGTTCGAAACGGTGCACCGCCGTCCAACAGCCTGTCAGCCCTTCATCACGAGGAAGCTCACCGGCACCATCAGCGCCGCCGCGCCGACGGCCAGCATCCAGCAGAAGGCATCGATCTCGCGGCTGCGCCGGAGGAGGTCCTCGTCCCAGTCGCTCAGCTCGATGAAATTCCGGAAACGTCGGACCAGGGAACCCCGGCGGGATGCCGAGCGGACCCGAAGCTTTCTTACCTTCCCGACGCCCCTTGCACGATCGATCACGGTGGTATTCATCACGGACTCCTTTTCTTGCTTTATCCTCCCGGCTTGCGTCAGCCCGGGTACTTCCGGACGACGGCGCTCACGACGCCGCCCACGCGCAGCTCCGAGCGGGCCCGGATGGGCGGGTACTTCGCGTTGGCCGCCTCCAGGAATACGTCCTTCCCCTTGCGGCGGAAAAATTTCAACGTCCACTCCCCGTCGACCTCGGCGATCACAATGTCGCCCGGTTTCGGCTCGCGGCCCCTCTCGATGACGACCAGGTCGCCCGGGTGGATCCCTTCGTCGATCATGGAATCCCCCGACACCCTCAGGAGGAATGACGTCCCGGGCTTCGTGATGAGGTACTCGTCGAAGGAGATGACATCCCGAAGTTCCTCTTCGGCGGGGGAGGGGAAGCCTGCCGCCACATCGCCCACCATGGGGAGGCCGAAGGCCCTCCTCGAAGGAGACAGGAACCCCCGTGCATCCTTTTCGAGCACGCCTGCGGCCAGCAGCTTCCGCATCCAGAAATGGACGACGGACTTGGAACGCACCCCCAGGACGACCATCATCTCCGAGTAGGTGGGCATCCGCCTGCGGTCCCGGTAGAATCCGGCGAGTTCCTTCTCCACCGCTTTCAGGGTCCTGTTCCCCCTCATGGCATCAGGCTCCAGGTGTCGGATTTCAGACACATGAAAAATCTTGATCCTGTCGATCCTCCCGGCACGCACCGAGACGGCGGGAGAGCGGCAAACGGCTTATTGCCCCTGTGAGGGCAACGTTTCCTTTTTTCGCCTTACGTCTTATGCCCTTAGCCTTATGCCTGCTTTATATAGAACGATCGTTCTATTTGTCAAGAAAAAAACGAGGCAGCTTGAAAAAAGCCGGCCGGAGGGAAGACCGGTCATCGAAGGCTCCCGGATGGGTCGCGGGCCAATTTTCGTTGACAGGACCGGGCATGAACGGTAACAATTCGGCGGCGCGGGTTCCGGTCCCGCGCACCTCGCATTCACTACCGGTTCCACCCAGGAGAGAGGAGGAGGGCATGAAGGTTCTGGTCACGTACTACTCGCAGACGGGGAACACGGAAAAAGTCGCCCGGGCCATCTACGAGGCCGTCACGGCGCAGAAGGAGATGAAGCCCGTGGCTCAGGCCGCGGCGGCCGGGTACGATCTCGTGTTCTGCGGATTCCCGGTTCAGGCGCACAGCGTCCCGGGGAAAATGGCGGAATTCGTCAAGGGGCTGCCCAAGGGACAGAAAACGGCCTTCTTCGCGACTCACGGGTCGCTTCGCGGCGGCCAGCTCCCGAGGCAGGCCTTCGAGAGCGCGGCAGGTCTTGCCGCCCATCTGAAAGTCCTGGGCCAGTTCGGCTGCCGGGGGAAGGTGGACCAGAAGGTCATCGACGCCCTCATGAAGAAGCCCGAGCACAAGGCCTGGGCCGAGGAGGCCCTGGGAGCCGTCGGGAATCCCGACGCGGCGGACCTCAGGGACGCCGCGGAGTTCGCCCAGGCCATGGTCGGCAAGGCTTACTGATTACCCGGCGGGCCCCGGCGGCCCGCTCCGCCCTTGAACCGCGGGGGGCCGTTCAATGCGCGTACTCAAGCAGGCAGCAGCGGGCAGCGGCAGGCGTCCCTTTTTTTACAGGGATGCCGGCACCCTCGAGTTCCGAAGCGGGGGCGGCTGCCTGACGCTCTTCGGGCTCCCTTTCCTGCTGGCGGGCCTGTTCGTTGTGCAGATTCCCCTCGGACTCCTCCCCCTCGAGGAGCGTCCCGAGGGGCCCCTCGTCTCCGCCCTGGTCATCCTGCTCGGGTCCGTGTTTGCCCTCGTTGGGGCCATCCTCGTCTTCGGGCGGGCCGGGCTCGTCCTGGACCGTGGACGAGGGTGGATCACGCAATGGTACGGGCTTCTCGTGCCCATGAAGCGCGTGGAGTACCTGCTGGACTCGATCCGGCAGGTGGAGATGGACTTCTCCCGCGGCGACAGCGACTCGGCCGACACGTGGCCCGTGACGCTCTCCGGCGAGGGGATCCCGAAGCCCATCGCCGTCGCGCAGCCGGTGGAGTTTGCCGAGGCGAGGCGGATCGCCGAGGAACTCGCGCGGTTCCTGCACAAGCCGCTCGTCGACCGCTCGACGGGCGAGCGGGTGACACGCGACGCCGGGCACCTCGACGAATCCTGGCGAGACCGGGTGGGCAGAACGCAGGGGCACGCGGCCCCGATGCCGCCCCAGCCCCCCGGGATGCGTTCGCGTGTGGAGCGCACGGCCGGGGGGTACATCTTCCACATCCCGGGGCCGCCGCTCGTCTGGTATCATTTCATCCCCGTGCTCTTCCCCATCGTGTTTGCGGGATTCGTGGCGTGGTTCTTCCTGCCCGCGCTGCTCGCGGTTCCCATACCCGACTGGATCCGCTACTTCTTCCTGGGCTTCGTCGGCCTCTTCCTCATCGCCGCGCCTGTCGTGTCGTCGCTGCTGAGCCTGCTGCGCCTCAAGAACCAGTTCGAGCGCGTCACCGTCACGAAGGCCTTCCTGCGCGTCGAGGCCCTGAAGCAGGGGAAGCGATCAACCGTCGAAATCCCCGTCGACGAGATGGAGGACCTCGTGGCGCCCACGGCGAAGTCCCTTATGGACTCGGTCGAAGTGCCCGGCATGAAGAAGGTTCCCCTCGGCGAGACGGGGACCCCGCGGATGCCCGACGGGCGGCCCGTTCCCCGGTTCCTCCTGACGGTCATGAAAATGGCGGGCTCCCGGGGCATCACCGCCCGCAGCGACAGGGCCGTCGTCGAGTTCGCGGCCGGGCTCGACGAGGCGGAGACGGCCTACCTGTTTGCGCTTACCCGAAAGACGATCGCCGAATGAAGGCACTTTCCTGTTGTCATGCGGGATGAATCGCTGATAGGTTGATGACGGCACGATCCCGCGCACGGACAGGCTGTGTCACGCCCCCCTTGCGCAAAGGAGGTTCACGCGATGAAGGTGATCGATTTCCATGTTCACATCGGGACGGAGGATCAGTTTCTGCCCTGGGTCAACGAGTTTTTCAGCAAGAACAATCCTCACTATGCAGAGACCTTTGCGAAAACCATCACGCCGGAGGGGGCCATCGCCTTTTTGAAGTCCCACGGAGTCGACCGGGCGGTCATCCTGGCCGAGTACGCCCCCCGGGCATCGGCCATGGTGACCAACGAGTTCGTCTCCCGATTCAGCAGCGGGCATGAAGAGCTCATCCCCTTCGGCTGCATTCATTTCGAGGACGGGACGCCCTACGAGGAGCAGGCGAGACATGCCGTTGAGCGGCTCGGCATCAGGGGCTTCAAGCTGCTTCCCTCCTACCAGCATTTCTACCCCAACGATCGGGCCCTCTATCCTTTCTACGAGTATGTCCAGTCCCTGGGGATGCCCATCATGTTTCACACGGGCACGTCCATCTTTCACGGCACCCGCATCAAGTACGCGGACCCGCTGCTCCTGGACGAGGTGGCCGACGATTTCCCCCGTCTCAACATCATCATGGAGCACGGGGGAAGGACCTTCTGGTACGACAGGGCCGCGTGGCTCGTCTCGAAGTACGGCAACATGCACATCGGCATCGCCGGCATTGCGACACGGCATCTGCCCAGGTTTTTCCCAAGGCTCGAACAATTCAGCGACCGCTTCGTTTTCGGCAGCGACTGGCCGGGGTTTGCCGACATCAAAGGGCTGATCGACAGGGTCTGCGCCCTTCCGTACAGCGACGAGACCAAGGAGAGGATCCTCTACAGGAACGCGGAGAGGCTGCTCGGCCGGATCGGGCGAGGCTGAAAAAAGGCCGGGGCCGACGACAGGATCGAAAGGCGCGATGAGAAGGGGTTGTCCCGGCCTTTGCCCCCGCGCTTCACGCTCCCCGTCGGTTGACGTTTGCATCCCGTTTCCGCGGCCCGGATCGCCGTCAGGGTGCCGAGAAGGACAGGTCCGATTCGGACGCGGGGGTGGAGACTTCCTTTTCCCTCGCGTACATGGCGTCGATCAGGTCTCGGTGCCGCTCGATGACGACGCGGCGCCTGACCTTCAGGGTTGGCGTCATCTCGCCTTCTTCCAGGCTGAAGGGCCGGGGCAGCAGGGCGATGCGCTTTACCTTCTCGTAGCCCGCCAGGTCTTGCTGGCGCGCCTCGACACGTCCCTCGATGAACCGCACGACGATGGGGTCCCGCACCAGCTCCTCGCGGGAGGCGCAGGCGATTTTCCACGTCTTCGCGTAGGCCTCCAGGGCCTCGAAGGCGGGCACGATAAGGGCTGTGGCGTAAGGGCGGCCGTCGGCGATGACGATGATCTGCTCGATGTAGGGATCGCCGGCGAGCGTCGACTCCACGTACTGGGGGGCGATGTATTTCCCGCCGGAGGTCTTCATGAGTTCCTTGATGCGGTCCGTGATCGTGAGGTAGCCGTCCTCCAGCACCCCCACGTCGCCGGTCCGGAGCCAGCCGTTCTCGAAGGCCTCCGCCGTCGCTTCCGGTTTCCGGTAGTACCCCGACATGACCGTTTTGCCCCGGACGAGGATCTCGCCGTCGCGGGCGATTTTCACCTCCACGCCGTCGATGGGCTTTCCCACTGTGCCCGGCCGGAAATGATGCTCCTCGTGGCAGGTGACGGTGGCCGTCGTCTCCGTCAGGCCGTAGCCGTAGGTGATGCGGATGCCCGCCGAGTGGAAGAACTCCTCGATCTTCCGGGCGAGCGGGGCGCCGGCGCACGGCAGGAACCGGATGCGCCCCCCGACGATCCCCTGCAGCTTCCTGAGGACGAGGGCTTCGGCCGCAAGCCATTGCAGCCACAGGCGGGGCGGCAGCGGGCGCTTCTCCTTCCTGTGAAGGTAGGCGTCTTCTCCAACGCCGAGCGCCCAGCGGAAGAGCTTTTTCCGCCACGGTTCGTCGGCCTCCAGCTTTTCGAGGACCGAGGTGTAGATCTTTTCGTAGAAGCGTGGAACGGCGCACATGATCGTCGGTCTCGCCTCGCGCAGGCACTCGATGATCTTTCTCGTGTCGCTTGCGTAGACGTTGGTCATGCCGTGGCTGATCACGTAGAAGCTCCAGGCGCGCTCGAAGACGTGGGCCAGGGGAAGAAAGCACAGCGACACGTCCCGGTCACTGACCCTGAGGCGCTTGTCGTGGGCGAGGAAGGAGTGGTGGAAGTTGGCGTGGTGAAGCATCACGCCCTTGGGCTCCCCCGTGGTGCCCGAGGTGTAGATGAGCGTGGCCAGGTCCTCCGCGGAGGCGCCGGCGAGCCTGGCGTCAAGAGCGTCCCCCCGCAGCGACGAACGCCCCTTCTGAAGAAAGTCCCGCCAGAACATGCCCCTCGGGTCGCCGCGCAGGTCCGTCGCCTCGTCGAACACGACGATCACGGCGGGCGGCAAGCCGGACTCCGGGATGCCCGCGATGCGGTCGTACTGGGTCTGGCCGCCCGCGAAGAGGACCCGGATCGACGCATCGCGGACGATGTAGCCGGCCTGGCCTGCCGTACTCGTCGCGTAGACGGGCACGGAGACACCCCGGACGCTCAGGATCGCGAAATCGGCGATCGTCCACTCGGGGCGGTTGTCCGAGTAGATGCCCACCATTTCCCCCTCGCGCACGCCCAGGTCCAGGAGGGCCTTTGCCGCGTCCCGGACGAGTTCCCCGAGACGGCCGTAGGAGATGTCGAGCCAGCGGCTGCCTGATTTGGTTCGCAGGGCGGTCTTGGCCCCATAGCGGGCGGCCTGGCGGAAGACCATGCGGGCCAGGTGTGTCTCTTTCATCGGCGTACCCTCGATGCCCGAGTCGGCCCTGGCGGGTCGGACGGACCCCATTGACGGGGCACACCCTCGCACAAAAAACCGCCGTTTTCAAGCCCAATCGGACGCAGGAACCGCTCCGCGAATCGCGCTTGACAAAGCTCCCGTTCGCTAGTAGTGGCTACTCTGATTTTTTTTCCCGAATCCAGCGATAAACCACGTCATCGCGAGCGAAGCGTGGCGATCTTGCCGTTTCCATTGAGATTGCCGCGCACCCTGCGGGTACTCGCAATGACCCTTTCTAACCGCATTTATGCTTCTTATCGCTGGATTGGGGTTTTTTCTTTCAGGTCCGTCCGGGAGCGTCCATGCATCGAACCATCTACGAGAGCCGCTTTTTCAGCGGCCTGTTCCGCGCCCTGTCCATCGTCTTCCTGAAGCTCGCCGGCTGGCGCCGGGTCGGCTGCGTGCCCGACCTGCCGAAGTACGTCATGATCGGGGCGCACCACACCTCCAACTGGGATGCGCCGATCTCGGTCGCCATCCTGTTTTCCTTCCGGATCAAGGCATACTGGCTGATGAAAAACACCGCCTTCCGCTGGCCGTTCCGAGGGCTGCTGCTGTGGCTGGGAGCGATTCCCGTCGACAGGACGAAATCGGCCGACGTGGTGGGCCAGATGGCCGGGGAGATGAAAAAGCGGGCGGAGATGGTCCTACTGCTCGCCCCTGAGGGGACGCGGAAGAAGGTGACGCGCTGGAAAAGCGGGTTCTACCACATCGCCCGCGGCGCCGGCGTCCCTGTCGTGCTCGCCTTCCTGGATTACAGGCAAAAGGAGGGGGGCCTGGGGCCCGTGTTCAGGCCCACCGGCAACTTCGAGGCCGACATGGGGGAGATTCTCCGGTTCTACTCCACCGTCACCGGAAAGCGCCCCGAGAGGATGGGCGCGGCGGAGATCCCGAGGGGCTGACCGTATGATGGAAGGCGGTCCATCGGCTCTGTTCGTTTCGATTGCTCTCCGGCGGGACTCCTGAACGAATGGAACCAATCGAACCAACGAACCAACGAACTAACGAACTAACAAACCAATGAACTAACGAACCATTCCCTGCCCTAGATGACTTTCTTCATGGCCGCCACGGCCACCTCGATCTGGTCGTCCGTGGGCTCGCGCGTGGTGATCTTCTGGAGCATCAGCCCTGGCCAGCTGATGGCCCTCACCCATCCCTTCTCCTTGTGCTTCCCGCTGAAACGGATGACCTCGTAGGCGATCCCCGCGATGACGGGGAAGAGCGAGAGCTTGTAGACGACCCGCATCAGAAAGTCCGGCCGGCCGAGAAGCGAAAACACGAGGATCGAGACCACGAACACGACAAGGATGAAACTCGTGCCGCAGCGCGGGTGCCGCGTCGAGAATGCCTTGATGTTCTCCACGGTCAGCTCCTGGCCGTGCTCCCAGGCAAAGACGGTCTTGTGCTCGGCCCCATGGTACATGAAGACCCGCCGCATGTCCTTCATGAGCAGGGTGGTCAGCAGGAAGGCGAGAAAGATCGAAAGCCGGATGATCCCCTCGACGATGTTGAGGAGGATCGTGTTCTCGATGAAGCCCCTCAGCGAGGCGAAGCAGTACGCCGGGATCAGGACGAAGAGCGTGAGCGCCAGGCCGAAGCTCATGCAGAGCGACAGCGCGATCTCCCAGCCCCGGGGCTTCTTCTCCCCCTCGGGCATGGCGATCTCGGCCGAGTACAGCAGGGTCTTGATGCCCAGGACCATCATCTCCACGAGCGTCACGGAGCCCCGGACGATGCGCAGCCCCAGGAGGGGATAGCGCTTCGTGAGGGGGACATAGTCCTGCTCCCTGATGACGATGTCCTGCGCGGGGGTCCGTACGGCCGTGGCGATCCGGTTTCCGTGGCGCATCATGACGCCCTCGATGACGGCCTGGCCGCCGGCGATGTCGTCGGGGCCCGTGGGCCTGGCGTGGCCGCAGGGGGCGTCTCTCCCTGAGGCGGGCCCGGGTTCGGCGCTGTGCAGCATTCGGCCGAAAAAGGACAGGGTCAGGCGAAGGATCAGCATGGTTTCCCCGTTCCGTCGGGCCCCTTGGGCTCTTTTTCGGCGGGTTCGCTCACGGATTTCCTGAAGCCGCGGACGGCCTTTCCCATGGAGCTTCCCAGTTCGGGGAGCCTGCCGGGCCCGAAGAAGATCAGCACGATGACGGCGACGAGGATGAGCTCGGGCAATCCGATACTCGGCATGTCGGGACACCTCCTGAAAATGAGCGAGCAGGATACCACAATTCGGGGAGAATGCAACCCCGCTCCGGGTTTCGGTAGCGTATCTTATCTTGTGTCAGAGACAGGAAAGGGGTACCTCGAGATTGCCAGATCCCATAAGGAGGTACCCCATGAAGACACCGTTGTTGTTGATCGAGAGTTTGCCACAAGCGTTTCGGATGATCAAGCAGATGAACCTTTCGCCCGAGTGGGACTCGGATTACCGCACAGCGGCCCGCCAGGCCCTCCGGGATATCCTCGAAGAGCGGATGAACGACCGGCTGGAGCGCTACCTCGACGAGGTGGGCCGCTCGCTGGCCGACCGGCGCAACGGGTATTACTGCCGCCACCTGCTCACGGAGCTGGGGGATATCGAGCTTCGGGTGCCCCGGAGCCGCAAAAGATCCATGCTCGAGGTGGTCCGGGCTTACGCCCGCCGCGTGGGCTGCGTGGAGCGGATGATCCTGGCCTGCTTCGTCCTGGGGATCTCGACCCGCAAGATCGCCCACGCGCTGATGCCGGTCCTGGGCGAGCCGGTCAGCCCCTCGGTGGTCAGCCGCGTGGCCCGTCTGCTCGATGAGGCCGTCCAGAGTTTCCACAGACGCCCGCTTGCCCGACCCTATCGGTTCCTGCTGTTCGACGGCGTCGTGCTCAAGCGCCGAACCGGCGCCGGGGCCGTCAGGCGCATCGTCCTGGTGGTGCTGGGCATCACGGCCGAGGGCCGCAAGGAGATCCTCGACTTCCGGATCGCCCATGCCGAGTCACAGAGCGCCTGGGAGCCCTTTCTGGCCGATCTGTACCGCCGGGGCCTCACGGGCAAGGGGCTCGAGATGATCATCACCGACGGAGCACCGGGGCTGCTGGCCGCGCTGCCCTTTGTCTACCCGCAGGTGCCCCTGCAGCGCTGCTGGGTCCATAAAACCCGCAACATTCTCAACTATGCCCGCAAAGGCGACCAGCCGGCCATGAAAAAAAACCTCCACGCCATCAGCCATGCCGCCTCGCTGCTGCGTGAAGCCCAGGGGGCCCTGAAGAGCTTCTGCCGCATCTGGCAGACGCTCTACCCCAGGGCCGTCAAAAGTCTCATGAACCATGAAGAACAACTGCTGGCCTTCTTCCGAATCAAGGAGCCTGAACTCTGGTCCTCCATCCGCACCACCAACCTCATCGAACGCAGGTTCCGTGAAGTC
>JAAYEC010000021.1 GCA_012728915.1 Deltaproteobacteria bacterium
CAGCTGAGGCCCTATGAATCAGCCATGTGAAAGAGCAAAAAATACAGTTTAAGCCATCAGCACACTCGTTTGACCCGCAAAAAAAGAACAAACGAGAAAAAGAAGTCAGATTTTCAACACCCTGCTAGGACGGGAGGCGCCGGGCGGGCAGTCCGGGGCAAGGTTCCGATTGACAGGGACGGCTGGATATTCTATACGGTTTCGCAGGGCGGGCGCTTCCGGAAACCCGCGGAGGCGCTGCCGCCTGAAGACCGAACCCGAGGGATGCCGGATACGCTCCGGCATCCGGTTTTTTTTTGCGGAAGGTGCACCATGAGAGTCAGGACGCGTTTTGCACCCAGCCCGACGGGCTACATGCACGTGGGGAACCTCCGGACGGCCCTCTACGCCTACCTCTGGGCGAAGAAGAACGGCGGGGACTTCATCCTCCGGATCGAGGACACGGACCAGGAGCGCATCGTGGAAGGCGCCGTGGAACTGATCTACCGCACCCTCGAGGAGACGGGGCTCATCTGGGACGAGGGGCCTGACAAGGGCGGCCCCTACGGCCCCTACATCCAGCACGAGCGCAAGGCCATCTACAGGAAATACGCCGAGGAGCTGATCGAGAAGGGCGTGGCCTACTACTGCTTCTGCGACAAGGAGCGCCTCGAGCAGCTTCGAACGAACCTGCAGCTGCGCAAGCTGCCTTTCCGCTATGACGGCCACTGCAAGAAGCTCTCGAAGGAGGAGATCAGGCAGAAGCTCGACGCGGGCATCCCCCGCGTGGTCAGGCAGAGCATCCCCGCCATGGGCTCGACCACCTTCGAGGACGAGGTCTTCGGCGCCATCACCGTCGAGAACACGACCCTCGACGACCAGGTGCTCGTCAAGTCCGACGGAATGCCCACGTACAACTTCGCCAACGTGGTGGACGACCACCTCATGGAGATCAGCCACGTGATCCGCGGCAACGAGTACCTGAGCTCGACGCCGAAGTACAACCTGCTCTACCAGGCCTTCGGCTGGAAAATCCCCCACTACGTCCACTGCTCGCAGGTGATGCGGGACGCCCAGCACAAGCTCTCCAAGCGCGACGGGGACGCCTCCTACGCCGACTTCATCGAAAAGGGCTACCTCAAGGAGGCCATCGTCAACTACATCGCTCTGCTGGGCTGGAACCCGGGAACGGAGCGCGAGAAGTTCACCCTCGAGGAGCTCGTCGAGGCCTTCGACCTCTCCGGGATCAGCCGTTCCCCCGCCATCTTCGACGTCCACAAGCTCACCTGGCTCAACGGCCAGTTCATCCGGGAGATGCCGCTCGAGAGGTTCCACGAGGCCGCGCTGCCCTGGATCCGCAAGGCCGTCCGGCGGGAGGATCTCGACCTGGTCAAGGTGAGCCGCGTGCTGCACGAACGCACGGAGAAGCTCTCCGACATCCCGGGACAGCTCGACTTCATCGACACGCTGCCCGAGTATCCACCGGCGCTCTACGTCAGCAGGAAGATGAAGACCGACGAGAAGATCTCGCTCGAGAGCCTCCGGGCCCTGCTGCCCCTGCTGGAGACCATCGAGCCCTGGGATCACGGAACGCTTCACCGGGAGATCTTCGCCCTCATCGAGCGGAAAGGCGTCAAGAGCGGCGTCGTCCTATGGCCGCTGCGCACGGCCCTGTCGGGCAAGCAGTTCACGCCGGGAGGCGGCGTGGAGCTGGCCGACATCTTCGGCCGCGAGGAGTCGCTGCGCCGCATCCGCAGGGGCATCGAGCTGCTCGAAAAGGCCGCCTGAGGCCGGGGCCCCGTCGCGAACGCCGGACGCCGGTTTCGTCCGGGGTTCGCGATGGAAGAACGGCCGTCGATCCGCCGTTGCGGACAGGTCGCGGACCCGGCGCGGCCCACCGGCGGAGGCATCGGAATCGCCCGGCCATATCTCGTTTCGTTAAACCCCGTTGAACATTTCTTTCAAAAGAAGGCCGTTTCCGGGTCGCCGGAAGGTCCGGCATTCGGTCTCTTGCTCAGACGAATCTCCTGTCATATCCATAACATGCAGAATATTTTCCTTTTCCCCCGCATCCTGGCACGTTCCTTCCTATAGGTAAAGGCAAACATGAGGCAAAAGGCGTAAGGCAAAAAAGAAGAAGATCCGATTTCCCTGAGCCCTCAGCCCCAGGGCAATAAATAAGACAGGAGGACCTCGAAATGAAAAAGACGCTTTCCACCCTGATTCTCACCGCGGCCATCGTCCTGATCACGGCAACCTTCAGCTTTGCCGAGTACATGGCGGCCGGCGCCGACAACTTCCCCTACTTCCACGTGGGCGTCGTCGTAATCGGCGGGCTTTGCATTCTTTCCCTCAAGCAGCGCTACGAGAAGATCTACATGAGCGAGGCCGTAGGCAGCTTCGCGATGTATGCCCTGCTGGTGGCCCTGTTCACGAACCCCGTGGCCGAGATCGTGAAGAACATGATGTAGAGGTTAAGGGCAGGCAAAAGGCGAAAGTCGAAAGGCGTAAGGGAGAAGAGACGGATCAGGAGGCAGGGATCATGGCAGCGCAAGTGAAAGCAAGACCGCGGCAGATCGATTTCTCGCATGTTCTGGTGATCGGGGCCTGGGGTTTTGCGATGGTGATCGCCTCGATGCTCTTCCTGTACGTGGGCTACCTGATCGACGAGATGCTCCACACGCCGCCGACGTTCATGCTGGGGCTGTTCTTCCTGGGGC
>JAAYEC010000022.1 GCA_012728915.1 Deltaproteobacteria bacterium
AATTCCGACAGCGAGGGCTATACTCCAATAGAGAGTTTCCAGGGTTCGCAGCAAATTGCGCATTTCCTGCTCTTGCCGCGGTAATGCGGAACGTCGAGCCATTTCTCGATTCAACGTATTCGCTAAGCCCGCGTCAAAGAGACCAAAGAGGACTTGGAGAGTAACCAAGACGCCGATTAGACCATATGACGCAATCCCCAAAAACTTGATATACAGGGGAATAAGAATCAAGCCCAAGCCGACTTGCCAGATATTTCCGGCAAAATGAGCAGCCATGTTCTTTTTCAGGAGGCTCGGGGGAAGAGACGGGGATGTCGATCGTCGATCTCTCATGCAGCGAAATCTTGCCTGGCTTTGACCATTTCTATAAAAAGATCATCAAACGATATAACGGGAGGCCAACCACAGTGGCTCTACATTTTCGAGGGATCCCCCGCCACATGGCAACCCTTCTTTCTTTTTTGCCGCTGGCTTCTTGTAAGCACTGCGCCGCCGGCATTCCTCCAACTACAACGACAAAGAAATCTGGAGTGAATCCGCCCGGTTTCGTCGGCTGGGCGACTCATCTTTCATGAAAACTGGATGCGTGATGACGCGACCCCTGGGATCTGAACCTGGCCAACGTATCATGCGTAATTTCCAGAAATTTCCTGCCGAACTTGACGTCGGGCTCCAGATGGCAACCTTCACCCCATTCATTCCAGGCGTTTATGAAAACGATCCGTTCCCCGTGGGCATGATTTATCGCCCGGTCGCAGGCTGCTGCTAGCCATTTTTCATACCATTCAGGTCTATCGTTCTGCACGATTGAACAGACTCTTCTGCGCGGACTATTGTCCCAGTTCGGCGCGACACAGGGGAACTCTTTATATCCAGCAGGGATCCTCCGGATCCAGTTCTTTACAATGGTTTCGTATCGATAGGTGTTCGCCACACTGAAGATGACCTGCCCGGTAATACGGAGCTTCGATGCCATGACGTTCCATGCGTTTCGGGGGAAATTTCTCAGAATGTTCATCCACACATCGTTCATCGCCAAGCTCATGTCCGGCTGAAAATCAACGATAGCATCAAACCCGGCCTTGATTGCCGCTTCTCCGCTCATGGAATCTTTACCCCAATTTTTCACAGAGCACAGATACAGGTCCATCCCACAGGTGCTCCTTGCTTCCTGCCGCCATCGTTGAATCACCTTCTCGATGTGGGGGATCTGGATCGCCTTATAAACTAATAACAGGGGCTTGCTATTAATACGGATATATCGCCTATCTTGAAAGGCCGCTGACAACCATGCCATATGACGGGAAGGATCATAATTCGCATAATCCTGTTTCATAAGGATTTCATGGTCTTTTCCATCCCATCGACGGGTCCAGTTCTCATTGGCCCAGCATAAACAAAAAGGAAAATCGGGTTTGCCGGTTAGAAGCACCTCGTTGAACGGTTTCTCCAACAACATTTTTTCGTTGAACCAGTAGTGATAGTAGCAAAAGCCGTCGATCCCATACTTTTTTGCCATTTCGGCCTGAGCAATACGCGTTTCCTCCTGACGCAAATCATAATAGCCCAGGTCGGCCGGTATGTGCGGCTGATAGTGCCCGCGAAATCTGGGCCGAGCCGCCGCCACGTTTACCCATTCGGTAAAACCATGCCCCCACCAGAGATCGTTTTCCGGGATGGGATGGTATTGGGGAAGATAAAAGGCAATCACTTTCATTGGACTATGTATCTATCCGCGCTGGCGACGAAAACCTATTTCTCCTTCGCCTCGAAGGATTCAGTTCGCTCAAATCTAAGTTGCGCCACCTGCTCAGAGACCAACCCGACCATGAAGACAACCACGGACATGGTGATCAACATGGCTGACGTGGGACCGTAGCGGCCGTCGAGAAGAAAGATCCTCATCAACCCGTATCCAAGGCCGGAAACGAACATCAGGGCGCTCACCGGCAGGAACACCTTCATGGGCGAAAAGAGGGTGGCGATTTTCAGGATGATCATGAAAAACCGCACCCCGTCCCGCAGCAGCCTGATCTTGCTCCGGCCCACGCGGCGCGACGTCTTGACGGGGACGTACTTCAGGCTCCGCCCGGAGCGGACAATGGACAGGGTCAGCGTCGTGGGGTACGAGTAGGTGTTCGGCAGCAGGTAGAGAAAGGCCCGGGCGGCCCGGGCCTTGACGGCCCGAAACCCGGAGGTCAGGTCTTCGATCCTCCGGTTGCAGACGTAGGAGGCAAACCCGTTGTACACCTTGTTGGCCAAATCCCGGTGGAGGCTGGTCTCCGATTCCTTCGTTCGGGCCCCGACGACCATGTCGTGGGTCCCCACGTGCTCGAGCAGCCGGGGGATGTCGGCCGGGTCGTGCTGTCCGTCGGCGTCCATCATCACGAACAAGCGGCCCCGGGCCTCGCGGATTCCGGTCTTGACGGCCGCGCCGTTGCCGATGTTGTAAGGGTGCGAGATGACCCGCGCCCCCTTATCCCGGGCCCGCGCGGCGGTTTCGTCGGTGGAGCCGTCGTCGACGACGAGAACCTCCCAGGGACGGCCCAGCGGTTCCATGACCGCACCGATCTGGTCGAGCAGGGGGGATATCCCCTGCTCTTCCTGGAAGGCAGGAAGGATGATGCTGATCTCGACGGGTGAGTCTGGCGCTGCGGTCAACGGCCCGGGTTCCATCCTTGCGGGAAGTGCCGGCGTATCGCTTGCGAGGGCTCGATTTCGGCCGGCCAGTTATGATTGATATTCAACTAACATGCCAGAAAACAAGGCAAAAGGCACCAGGCATAAGGCTGAAGGCAATATCGTGCAAAAAATCGGGCTATTCTCCCATGGCCCATATCGGGAGCAACCCCGGGAAGGGGAGCTTTTTGATCTTGCGCCCAGCCCCGAAAGAACGCCTGGGCAATGGGAGATCTCCCCGTTATCCCCGTCGTGTCGGCGCTCTGGATGTCCCTATAATGGGGAATGCAAAAAATCAAGGGAAAGCTTCGATATAAAAAGCTTTCTTCTCTCGCGATTATCGTCTAATAAGGACGTGGGTTGCCCGTTTTTGTCACGGAAGATGCATAAAATGATGTGACTTTTCCCCGGCCCGATTTGTATATGAAGCAGATCGACGAAGGCGAGATCATCGGGCGGGTCCTGGCGGGGGACCGCGAGGCCTTTGCCCTTCTTGTCGATGCGTATAAAGGACCGGTTTTTCGCTTGGCCTTCCGGATGACGGTAAGCTCCCGGGATGCCGATGACCTGAGCCAGGAGATCTTTCTACGGGCCTTTCAGCATCTGGGACGGTTCAGGCAGGGGGAGCGGTTTTTCCCCTGGCTCTACACGGTGGCCCTCAACGTGATCCGCAACCACCTCCGGAAGGGGAAGGCCGTGCCGGAGGGCGAATCCGCGAGGGGCGTGCCGGAAGTGGAAGATCCCCGCGACGATCCGGCCGACGCGGTCGTCAGCCGGGAGCGCAGCCGCCGGATCCGGGGCTACCTGATGAGACTTCCGACGGCGGTCCGGGAGATCTTGGTGCTGCGGTTCTACGAGGGGATGAGTTTCGAGGACGTTGCGTCGCTGACGGGCGATTCCCTGGGCAGCGTCAAGATGAAGGCCTACCGGGGCCTGGAGAAGATCCGGGGCATGATGGAGGCGGACGGTTTCGTCGATGACGAAAGGCGGAGTTGAGAGGGTAAGAAACTTGGACCCTGATCGAAGTATAGAAAAAATAATCCGGGAGATTGACGGGCAGAGACCTTTTCCGGAGGCCGGCGAGCCGGACTCCCGCTGGAAGGAACTCGACGGGATCGCCCGGATGATGCGCGAGGAGGCCACCCCCGAGCCGCCGGCCGACCTGGGGGTGCGCGTCATGGCGCGCATCCGGTCCTTCCGGCCTTCACCGTGGCGCGTGCTGGGCGAGGCCCTCGTGAGGCCCCGCGCGGTCAGCTTCGATCCGATCCGGGCACTGCGCGCCCCCGTGTCCGGGCAGGAGTGCTCTTTTTATTTCTTCATGGTCGGCATCTTTTATGCCGTCCTGGGCGTGATCCTGCTGGCCGGGCTGCACGGGTTGGGATCGTTTCCCGCTGCGCCGGGCTGGGTCCGCTGGCAGCCGCCGATCGCGCTTGCCACGGCCGGGTGCATGGCGGCCATCGGGCTTTACCTGCTGAAGGACGGAAAGATGGCCCTTCGCGCAGCGCGGGTCGGGGCTGTGGTCTATCTCGGGTTCGCCCTGCTCAACGGGGTCTTCGTGCCCCTGGAGTGGAGCGTCCCCCTCTCGGCTTACGTGTCGCTGGTCTCGGCTCTCGTCGGGCTGCCGACGGGCTTTTTCCTGGTTCGCACCTTGCAAAACTGCGGGAAGCGGTATGCGTAGAACGGCTCGGAAAGGACAGCTCGGCAGGCAGGGCGGGTTCACCCTGTTCGAGATCATCATGGTGCTCCTGATCCTGGGGGTCATTTTTTATGTTGCCACCAGCCGTATCTTCACGCAGGACTCGGTAACCTCGGCCTCCGAGATGGATCAGGTCAAGAACCATCTCCGGTATGCACAGGCTCGTGCCATGAACACAGATAGAAACTGGGGGATCGTTTTTGAACTTCCTTCAAAGTACTGGCTTTACTATGAGGAGAGTGAAGGAGGGAATAAGGTTTCAGTTCGGCTTCCGGGGGATGATACCTCGACAGACAACAGGATGACACTGAAATCGCTTACTATGACTTCGATCACCAATTCGCTTTATTCAAATGAGGTAAGATTCTTCTGCGGCTCATCTAAATCTACTTGGACTTGGTCTGGCAAGTTTGGTAGTCCAAGCTCTTCTAATGATACGATCGATATAAATATAAATACGTCAGCTGGCACGATAATAATTAAGCCAAACACAGGATTTATTCCCTGATTTTCAAGGTGACCCAGCATGATTAGCAAAAAAGAAAGAAGGTTTGGGCAATCTGGCTTCACCCTGCTCGAGGTGATCGTCACGATTGTGATCGCGGCCATCATGGGGGTCTTCTTCGCACAGCTCGTATACACCGGGGTGATCCACAGCGCTGACCCCGTCAGGCTGTTGCAGAATATGTATGGCGAGGATGCAAGCGCTCCCGGCGTGACGAGCATCATGGAGAACATGACGGTCATTTACAAGAGGCTTGCCGCCACGGAGTCGAACTTTCTGGAAACCTTCAAGGGTTACGTAGATAACGGCAACAAGACGACAGGCAGGACTGGTGACAGTCCTTACATTGGACCCTATCAGATAATTCACAACGATTACATAGTATTCGACGGATCACGCCGGGAACAGTCGGCAGGCCCGACGGAGCGGAACATTCTCAAGGTTACCATTCGCGCAGGCGGCCAAACGGCGACAGCGCTCTTTACGCGTTAGCGGAGAAGGGGAACAGACAAATGAGAAACAAGACGGGCTTTACCCTCATCGAGATCATGGTTTCGCTCGTCCTCGTGGGCATAATTGCATCGATTGCCGGCACCTCGGTTCTCATGGGCATGAAGGGGTATGTCACCTCGCGTGAAAACAATGTGCTCACGCAGAAAGCGCAGCTCGCCTTGAATCGGATCCATCGTGAGTTCATTGAACTGTCCGAAGTTCAAGATGGCAAAGAGAGATGCCTTATTTACCAGGGCCCCTATGGTCGGCGCGCCCTCAAGTGGTTTGAAAACGATAAAACGATACGGCTGTTTACCAACGCCGACGCCATTTCTTGCGATGCGCTGTCTTCGGGCGATACCCTGGTTGACGGGGTGCAGAGCCTGTCCATTCAATACTTCTCCAACGCGTCTGGCCCGTGGACCACGGCACAGGACATCCGGAGCCTATGCGCCTTGACTGTCCAAATACGAATGATGCGGCCTGATATGGCAGACGGAATACTTTTCTCGACGACCGTGAGCCCACGCAATAATGGCAACGCGGGCGGGGCCGCCATACCGACACCCGACAACAAGCCGCCGGAGTACGCAAGCAAGTACTGCTTTGTCGCGACGGCAGCCTGGGGAGATGGGCATCACCCCATGGTCGAACTGCTGAGAGAGTTCAGGGACGACGTCCTCCTGAAGGCGGAACCGGGCATTAGCCTCGTTCGATTGTACTACCGGGTCGGGCCGACACTTGCCGCGGCGATCGAAAACAAGCCTTTGGCCTGCTTGGCCGTACGAGTGATGATGATCCCTCTGGCTGGTGTGGCCCTGCTTGCCCTGCATAGTCCGCTGCTTATACCGCTCGCCTTGATCCTGTCCTGGTGGATTGCCCGCTCGATTCCCGCGCAGCGAAAAGGAAGATTCCGGTCCCGGCTGTCTCGACTGACCGGAGAGCGAGGGGCGATCCTGCTGACCCTGATTGCCGTTATGGTTGTTTTTTCGGCCTTGAGCGCTGTGATGATCACCATGTTTGGTTCAACGTCCCTTGGTCAAGCAATGGGAAGCAACGTCATGCGGGCTTATTATCTCGCTGAATCGGGGTTTCGATACGCGGCAAGCACCTATATTAATGCAGCCGACGAGACAACCCGCGAGAATCTGATGCTGGCCATGCATAACCAGGAATATACACTGGCCGACAACGAAGGAAAGTTCCGGATTTTGGTTTACCCGTATTATGCCAGGTTGACTGAACTATCAAATGGAGACGAACTAACAGCCAAGGTTTCCGGGGGCTTTCCTGTCCCGGAGGGCGACTTCGTCTCGGACAGTTGGGTTAAGGTCCAGAGGCCAGACGGCGTGGTCACATACAATCAAATTTCTCAAGTATCTCCCCAGGAGCCGAACACACTTCGTTTTTGTCGGAGCAACGCCGCAGGCAGCCCCCTCTGGGACACGGGCTATGAGACCGGGTCTCTCATCACACCGGTCTGTCTCCCTGATCGGAACGTTAACAACCGCAAACTTATTATAAATCAGGATGGACGCTACGATCTTGCCTATAAGGAGGGTACGGGTGCCCTGGCGTTTCCGGAACGAAACGGGGTTTTTTCGGTCAGGTTCGAGGGGGAACCTACTCCTCGAATGCTTTCGTACAGGCATAGAAATCGGGACACCCGTCGATTCGAGGGGATCAGCGACACTGGTGGGCGTTCCCTGCCGAACGGTCCGATGGTCGAACCAGGCAGCAGCGCCCCCTATAAAAATTTTATCGAGCTGGCAAAATTCGTCCGGCTGGAATCCACCGGTATCCTGGGGGCAGGCGCCGCGGAAGTCAGCCGCAAGATCACCTACGAGATTCCCCTCGGGTATATGACGGCAGCCGCTCCCAAGACGGAGATGAAAGAACAGTTTGGCTCCAGCCTGGCAAACTGGTTCACCGGCTCCGAGATAAGTCATATCGGCACGCAAGCAATCGAAGGCGGCGCCTTGAGAGTTACGTCGCCGCAAACGACCAATGTTTCTCCGACATCGTCGTGTCTGCTATTCCGGGAGAATCAAATTGCTCTCAACTGGGAAAAGGCCTTTTCGTCATCGGGGGCCCAGGAAAACTTCGAAACGGAATGGAAAAGGGCGGGAAGATATCTAAGTTACGACGTCCAAGCAAAGCTCAAGCTGGATTCCACGAATCAGACTTATGCCGGAGGCCTTTCTTTTCGCCTTGACGAGGCGGGAAATAGTCTCGGGCTTACGATCCTGAGCAGTGTCCCGGGCTTTTATACCACCGACGGGTGCGACAAGGACGGGATCCCCAATGGGATGACAACAGTCACTGCTATTATCCAGTACAATCCCTATCTCGTTCTCTGGATGAAGGAGGCTGCGCGGACGGAAAAAAGTGTCGTCATTGTTCCGAGCCCACACTTGGACCCTGCATCGGCGGATCTCAACGACCCGCCCCCGACAGGAACGGGAACGAACGCCATCCTCATCGGCCCTTGCTCATTCTGGGAGACGGGGAACCGGGTTCAATTCACGAACGTGGAAGGCTCGCTTCCCCAGGGGATTTCATCAAGTGTCGATTATTTTATCCGTGTCGTCACGTACGACAATAAAAAATACCTGTATCTCTTCGATACCTACAAACAGGCCATGGGACTGGCGGCGACACGATGGGAGGGCCTACGGGACATGAAGACCGACGGGTCCGGCACCAGCAATATGGTCGCTCAAGATCCCCTGTGGACGGAACTCCTTCGGAAGAACCTCAACGCGTCTCCCTATAGCAGCGATGTCTATCGAATCCTGAAAACCGAAGGAAACCAGTATATCCACTTCCGGGAATGGACCACTCTCATGGTACGGATCATCGAGGCGCCGTCCGTTTCCTTTATAAACGGCGGCGGCGCGGGGCTGGAGATCGTTAGCGGTAATGTCGTGTACCAGACGCAGGAGGACACCGCCGGCGGAACGGTGACAGCCATCGCGCTGGTGCGAAGCGATCCTGTTTACTGGAATCGCTTTGACCAGCAGCCGACGGAGTGGAACTGGGAAGCAGGAACGGCTGCAGGGGTGTTGATGCTTGAAATTCTCAAAGACGGTGAGACCATCCGGCCCTACACGTTTGCCAGCGGGAAGAAAATCTTCGTTGGGAATCCCCCATCCGGCACTTGGGTGGCCACCGCCGGTATCCCCTCGACCGTTACCGACGAGGGCGTCACCATGCGCAACCGGGACAACTGGATTCAGGTGTTCGTAGGCGATAAGGACGGTCCGGCCAATCCCAACGACAACCCCCTTGACATCAATAGAGGCCTCTCACCGCGAGATCAGATATTCTGGTCACCGGATCGTGTTGGCTATCCCGGGATCACGACGACAAGCAATGACCGGTTCAGTCTGGTTAAAATGGGTGATAGCAGGAATTTATGCTTCGCCAGAAGGTTTCTCTCTAGGCAGAACGCGGGAGATAGGGGCGATTTCATCCGCTTGGGGAAACCGCTATATGACGGTAGCGCTTTCTTCAGCACACCTGCCTCGGGATCGGATTTTTCTCGGAGCCGCCCCGAGGTTGGGCTCCATTCGTATGGCCCTGCGGACTCCATGACGAATTTTTACTTCGATGATTTCGCCGTCCGATTCGGCCCGGTCAGTGGCGTGAGAGCCGGATTCCTGATGCCGGTTCAGCGTTAACAGGTATATTGCCCCATGCAACAGAAAACCCGGCCCCGGCCGGGTTTTCTGTTGCCGGCGCGGCCGCGGTGAAAGAAGCGAGAATAGTGGATGAGGCGGGGGAAGCGGCAGGATCGGCAGCAAGTCAAACGGGATGAACGCATAGACCGAACAGAAGGAACAGACGGAATAGACCGGTTCTCTATGCCTTGGGCCGCCCGAAGTTGGATATCTGCGCAATCAGCTCGTCGATGGAGGCCGTCTCGTCGATGATCAGATGGGAGCCTCCCTTTTCCGCATCGTCGATGGACTGGCTGTAAAGATGGTCGAAAGCGCCGTCCCGCGACAGGGACGAGATGGCCCTCTCCCCGTTGCCGCCGCCCGGCGGGGTTGACTGGCCCCGCCCGCGGCTTGCCTCGGGACCGATGCCGTTGCGCAGATCCTGCCCCCCGCCGGTCATCCCCGCGCTGAAGTCCAGGTATCCCTGCGAGCCATACGCTCCGCCGCGGGCCTGTTCAGGCTTTCGGGGCGAGGCGACGGGGCGGGGCCCCGCGGGCTCCCCTTCGACCAGCGGCGAGTGGTACACCTCTTCCTGGGAGGATTCCGCCGAGGGCTTGAAGATGTCCTGGGGGGATGCGAAGGAGCCGACCTTTGCCAGATACTCCCGGGCGTACCGCTCGGTCGTGAACATGCCGTCGTTCTTGCCCATCTGGATGGCGCTCTCGATCTGGGGGAACTTGTTTTCCCGGAGGATTCCCTTGACGGACTGGTTTCCGCGCAGGATGGACAGCACCGGCACGCGGAACCCGACATCCTCCCTGATGACAAGATGCTGGACCACGAGCCACTGCAGCGTCGAGGCGACCTGGTGACGGATTTCCTCCTGGGCCTCCAGGGGGAAGGAGTTGCAGAGCCGGTACAGGGCGTCTTCCGCGTGGGTGGCGTGGAGCGTGGCGATGACGAGGTGTCCCGATTCGGCGGCGTTGAGGGTGAGCCGCATGACTTCCGGCTCTCTCAACTCCCCCACGACGATCACGTCGGGGTCCTCGCGCAGCACGTCGACGAGGCCCTGCTCGAAGGACGGCATGTGGGCGCCCAGCTCCCGCTGCTCGATGAAAGACTTCCTGGAGACGTAGCGGTACTCGACGGGGTCTTCCAGGGTCACGATGTGGGCGGCCCGGGTGCGGTTGATCTCGTCGACAATTGCGGCGATCGTCGTCGACTTGCCGGAGCCGGTGGCGCCGCAGATGAGCACGAGACCGGCACGCAGCTCCGCGATCTGTTTCAGGGAGGGGTGCAGATTGAGCTTTTCGACGGTCGGGACCGTTCCGGGGAGAAGCCGGATGGCAATGCTGAGCCCCCGTGTCGTGTTGAAGATGTTGACCCGGATCCGGATGTTGCGGATGGTCATGGCCATGTCAACGGACCATCGGCTCTTCAGCGTCTGGAGCTGCCTGACCGTGAGAATTTTCTTTACGAGCCCGTCGATCTCTCCGTGGGTCCAGCGGCCCGAGGTGTCGAACTGAATCTGGCCGTTCCTGCGATAGACGACCGGATGCCCCCCGGTGATATGCACATCGGAACAGCCTTCCTGGACGGCCGTCACAATGACCTTGCTGAACTTCGTCATCCTTTCTTGTCCCCCCCGGATCCGGCCGGAATCAGCGATTTGGAATCCGCTGGAAGGTATTCATCTTGAAAAGGATCAACAGCACATGGGCCCGGTGGAGGAATAGTTAGCACGAAGCATGCCATAAGAGCCGGGGAGCTATAATATTAAATCCATGAAAATCGGTTACTTGCGTGCTTTGTTGCGCGGAGCAATGCCGGGCAGATCGTCAAAAAATCATCACCCCACTGTACAAACGCAACGAATGCATCAAATATTGTAGATTAATTCGTTTCGCTGTCTTTTCCCTTGACTTGTCGATTTGTTGCCGTTAATGGTCGAATTGGATCGTCCACAGGCGGTTCTCCGCTCTATCCGTTCCGGCTGCTTTCTCGTGATGTGAGCCGCCCCGCTGAATCTCGTCGGTGCGGTAAACCGTTCCTTGCGTCGTCGTCAGCCATCGGGAGCTTTGCAGCGGACTCTCCGGTAATCCGGATAGGGGCATCCGGGGTTGTTCCGCGAGTCTGCAATGAAGGAATGCGGCCGCGACCGCATTGCCGTAAGGAGGGGGATATGAAAAAAATAGTCATCGCCGTGGTCGCTCTTTGCTTTCTGGCTTCCGTCGTGCCCGCCGGTGCCAGCGAAGGCAAGTTCCTGCAGTGGTTCATCGAGCAACTCAAAAAGCCCGGTCCCGCCGGCCGTCCCGGGCCTCCCGGTCCTCCGGGCCCGGCAGGCCCCCCGGGACCTCCTGGGCCGCAGGGACCCGAGGGCCCAGCGGGACCGCAAGGACCGGCAGGCCTGCAAGGACCGGCAGGTCCCCAGGGTCCGGCAGGCAGCGCCGCCGGGATCCAGAGAGTCCTGTACGGAACCGTGGATGCGGATGGGGAGATTCTGCGCGGGAGCGGATTCAGCGTCGAATCAGCGAGACCAGCAACGTGTTCCCATGGAGGAAGCACGATTCCCTGCACGTTCTACATGATACGATTTGACCCGTCTTTTGGGGATGTCCCAGTCTGCACGGCGACGATTTACGGGCCTGAGTCGTTCGCACGACAAACCGTAAGCATCGTGATCACAGGCACAAGTGAAAGTCTCTTGGGAGTCGAAACGGGAATCAATACTCCCGGTGCAACCTCAGGAGGATCCGTTTCCTTTTCGTTCATCTGCGTCCAGTGAAGGCCAAAGCCGAAGAAATCCCCGGATCAAGCAAAAGGGGCTACCCGCGACGGGTAGCCCCTTTTTCACGAACGGAAGCAGCGGCCGCTTCCCGCGCCGCATTGCCGGAATCCGTTATTCCTTGAACTTTCCCGAGTCCCTGATCTGGGCGATCAGCTCGTCGACCGTCGCCTTCTCGTCGATCATGAAGTGCTTTTCCGTGCCTTCGTCGGGGTGGAGGAAAATGACCGATTTGTCCTCGGCGGGCGGCCTCTTCGGTCTTGAAGCGGCCGGCTCGGGGTCGCCCTCGAGCAGGGGCGAGTGGTAGATCACCTCGCGGGACATCTCCTCGGAAGGCCTGAAGTTCTCCGCCGGGGGGTAGAAGGAGTCCTTCGTGCCGAGATAGTCCTTGAGGTATCTGTCCATGGAGAACATGCCGTCGCTCTTGCCGATCTGGATGGCGCTCTCGATCTGGGGCAGCTTGTTTTCCCGGATCATGCCCCGGACGGAGTTGGTGCCCCGGAGGATGGAGAGCAGGGGAACCCGGAACCCGAAACGCTCGTGGAAGATGAGCTGCTGAATGACGATCCAGGCGAGCGTCGAGGCGACCTGGAACCGGATCTCCTCCTGGGACTCCAGGGGGAAAGAATTGAACAGCCGGTACAGGGCGTCCTCTGCGTTCGTGGCGTGCATCGAGGCGATTACGAGGTGGCCGGACTCGGCGGCGTTGAGGGTGAGGCGCATGACCTCCGGCTCCCTCAGCTCCCCCACGACGATCACGTCGGGGTCTTCACGGAGGACGTCCGTGAGCCCCTTCTCGAAGGAGGGCATGTGCGTGCCGAGCTCCCGCTGCTCCACGAAGGACTGTTTGGATGTGAATCGGTACTCGATGGGGTCCTCGAGGGTGACGATATGGGCGGTGCGATTGCGGTTGATCTCGTCGATGATGGCGGCGATCGTCGTCGATTTGCCCGTGCCCGTGGCGCCGCAGATGAGCACGAGCCCGGATCGAAGCTCCGCGATCTGCTGCAGAGAGGGGTGAAGGTTCAGGCGCTGGATCGTGGGGATGACCCCCGGCAGCAGGCGAATGGCAAGGCTCAGGCCGCGCGTCGTGTTGAACACGTTGAGCCTCAGGCGCACGTGCTGGATCGTGACGGCCACATCGACGGACCACTCCCTGCGCAGGAGCTGGATCTGCCGGGGCGTGAGCAGCTTCCTCACCAGGGCGTCCACCTCGGCATGGGTCCACTTGATGGAGCGGTCCTGCTGAATCTGGCCGTTTTTGCGGTACACCACCGGGTGCGCACCGGTGATGTGGATGTCCGAGACCCCCTCGCGCACCGCCGCGGCGATGACGCCGGTGAATCTTTTCATTCTTTCCCTCGCGGGCCGGGATTCTCCGGATGAACAGCCATCCCGGCGTTCATCCGGGAAACGATAGCCCCCTCATGGTATCGTCCCTCGTCCGTCGTCCCTTGAGCCCCGGTGATGACGAACCGGGACGGCATGCCGCCGGCATGCGGCTTTACGGCACCTCTGCCGGGGCCTCTAGAGGCTTTTCTTGATCTCCGAGAGAACGACGACGTGCTTGCGCTCCTCCTCGATGACCTGGTCGAGCAGGCTCTGGGCGGAGTCCGTGACGTACTTCTTCATCTCCGAATAGTAGAGTATGGAATCGAGCTCGCGCCCGATCGCGAAATCCAGGGCTGCGGCCACGTCCCTGACATCGGCCAAGTCCTTGGAGGCCTCGGCCGTGAAGACTTTCCCGTCGACGCTGGCCTGCAGATAGGCCATGTACTCGCCCGGGTAGCTCTCCTTGGGCATGACCGTGTCGATCCTGGAGAACATGTCGGCGAAGAGCTTGCGGTGCTTGACCTCCTCCGCGGCAAGCTTGGTGAAGATCCCGTAGATCTTCGGGTCCTTGGCGATAGAGGCCGCATAATTATAGAATTTTTCGCCATTCTCTTCCATGCGGATGGCGAATTGGAAGATGTCGCTTCCCTGGTAGCTGCTCATGTCACTCCCCCTTCCGAAAATATGCGGGGATTATAGACGTCTTTTCCTTTCGTGGCCATTCTTTTTTTGCAGTGATGCGTGTCCCCTTCAACCCCGCGGCGGCAGACGAATCGCCGTCTCCGATCGGGGATGACCGACCCGTACGGCAGCGGGCAGAATTCCGGCGCGTCGAGGGAGAAGGGAATCGGGAAGGGGGGGCGGGGAGGTCTTTCGACCTCCCCTCTGGAGTTTATCGCTTGTCTGAAGGAGGAGATTCTTTAAGCGACCTTGAATGTAATGACTCAGCTTTTAATCGGTTTCCTTGCTTGAATGAGGACCCTCCTCGCTGTTGTTGGGCACCTCATTTGCAGTTGACCTGTGCCCGGCTATTTTGCAGGTTGTGTGCCACGGCGGGAGATGACGTTTAACATACTGAATTTATATCAATATTCATCCTTTCTTCGCTGCCTTCCTCCCTGCTGGGGCGGATCGCGGAGGCAAAATATGTCGGCCGGAACGAGAACCTCTGCAAATTCCCTTTTATTTACGGCACTTGCAGGTTTTGTTCCGGGCGACATCTTCGACATTAATGTCGAAAGTGACGGGGCCTGGAATCCCGGGCTAGATGCTTGACATTTCTTTCACGATGGGGTTCACTGACTTCGCTTCCGTCCGGGGGGAACCGGAGGGCGGACAGGCGGCAGCGGGCAACCTCCCGGCGTGCCAACAGGAGTGGATCATGAAGCTGGGTCGCCTCTTCTGCGTTCTGATCCTCGTGTTATGCGCGGCTTCCGAGGGCCGCGCCCAGAGCGCGGCGGGCCGCGAAGTCTCCCTTGTGAAGGAGCTGAAGCTGACGGAAGCGCAGGACAGGGAGACGAGAAGAATCCGAACGCTCTATTCCAACCGGATTCTCAAGCTGCGCAGCGAAATCATCGGCAAGAGCATCCAGTACCGCGAACTCCTGAGCGACCCTGCCGCCACGGAGGAGAGTATCCGGGCCAAGGGACGGGAGATCGAGGCCATCGACACGCAGCTCATCCGCGAGAGAATCGACTTCGAGATCGAGATGCGCAAGATCCTGACCCCCGAGCAGTTCCATCGATGGTATTCTTCCATGGACCAACCGCCGGCAAAGAAAAAGACCGTCCGATGAGCGGACGGGAGAACCCAGTTTTCACCGGATAGCCGGATGAATCAAATCCCCTCAGCCAGCCAGATCCTTCTGCGCCCCATCACCCTGATCATTTCCTGCACGATTTTCGTGATCCTGATCCTGGTCATGGGTCTCATGGACCTGAACCGGCTCGACCAATCCCTCGTCAACTTCATGGAAGTCAGGGGCCTCGACGTGGCGGAAAAGATCGAGCGCGAGTCCCTGGTCAGCTACACGGGCATCATGCAGATGCTCCGGGGCGAGGCGGCCGGCGAGACGCTCATCCCGCTCACGGATGAGACCTTCCTGACCCAGGAATCCCTGATCAAGGCCCTCCTCAACGTGATCCGCACCGTCGACAGCCGATGGCCTTCATCGAATATCAACCCGAAGGATGCCAAGGGGGTCGTCGAAAAAGAGGGCCTCTGGCTGCTTGCCGTCGTCGACGACGGGGGCCGCGTGCTGTATCAGAGCCGGCCCTTGCCGAGGCCGATCCTCTCCCGCGCCGAACCTGCCATCCGGAAAAAAAAGGACCTGGTGATCGACCTGTTCGGCCGGTCCGAGAGGGCGGGCCGGAGCGGCGTTGTCGCCCTGCGCCGGAGCGGCGGCAACGGGACCATCATCATTGCCCTGGACGACGATGCCCTGCAATGGTGGGGCCTGCGGATCGCAATGCAGAAGGCCGTTGACGAAGCGGCCCAGACGCCGGGTGTCGTCTTCGTCACCGTCCTTGACGGCTGGGGGGCCGTTCTCGGGGCCCGGGGCGAGCAGCCTGCATTGCAGGACTTGTCGGCCCCGGAGAAGCAGCTCCTGGCCGGGGCTGCCTCCGTTGCGGCCCGAGACGTGAGGCTGGGCGAAAAGGAGCACCTCATGGTCATGGCGCCTCTTTCCCTGGAGGGACGGCCCGCCGGCGTCGTGCGGGTGGGTTTCGAGAGAGATCGCATGGATCAGATCCTGGAGCGAAATCGCCACTTCCTCTTTCTGTCCATGGGCTTCATCGTTCTCGCGGGTCTCTTCTCCCTGTGGTTCGTCTTTCAGAATCAGAAACGTCACCTCGCTCGCATCGAGGAGATGCGCAAGCGCCTCGAGCAGTCCGAGAGGCTTTCCTCCCTCGGCCAGCTTGCCGCCGGGGTCGCCCACGAGATCCGCAATCCCCTGAATGCCATCAGCATGGCGAGCCAGCGGCTGCAGCGGGAGTACCTTCCCTGCGAGGAGGACAAGGGGCAGGAGTTCAGCCGCCTCACGGGGGTCGTTCGGGACGAGATCCGCCGCCTCAATGTCATCATCGAGGATTTTCTGACCTTTTCCCGAAGCAGGCGTCTCGAACTCAGGCAGTTTTCGCTGACGGAGGTCATTCAGAAGCTCGCCAGGCTCATGGGTGAAGAGGCCCGGGCCCGGGGGGTCGCCCTCACCGTGAAATCGGCCCCGGACGCCCTCATGGTCCCCATGGACGTGGACAAGCTGCAGCAGGCCCTCATCAATATCGTCAAGAACTCCCTGGAGTCCATCGACGGCACGGGCTCCATCGACATCGTCCTGGAGAAGCAGCCGGGAGACCGGGCGGTCGTCCGCATCAGCGACACGGGGGCGGGCCTGGCGCCGGGGGAGATCGAGAAAATCTTCGACCCGGACTACACCACCAAGGAAAAGGGCCTGGGCCTCGGTCTCCCCATCGCCTACGAAATCATTCGCGGCCACGGCGGGACCATCGACGTGCAGAGCAGCCAGGGCCGGGGAACGACGTTCGAAATCTCGCTGCCGACTCAACCGGCGCCGGCGGCGGCTCCCCGCTGAAGGCGAGGCGGACGCGGTGGCAAAGTCCGCCGGGATGTGCTAATCCGACAGGGGCGGGGTCGTCCCGCCGCAACGGAAAGGGTTTACCGCGTACAGGGCATGAAGAAACTCAGCATCCTCATCGTTGAAGACGGGCAGATCCAGAGGGAGATGCTCCGTGATTTCCTTCGCAAGGAAGGCCACACCGTTGCCGAGGCCGAAGCGGGCGAGAGGGCCCTCGCCGAGGTCCGGTCGGCCTACTACGACCTTCTCCTGATGGACTACAAGATGCCGGGCATGAACGGCCTGCAGGTCCTGCAGGAAGTGAAGAAGATCAACCCGGAGCTCGACGTCATCATGATGACGGCCTACGGCACGATCGAGACGGCGGTGGAGGCCATGAAGGCAGGCGCTGTCGACTATGTCACGAAGCCCATCGACCTCGACGAACTCCTGCTGCACATCAACCGGATCTCGGAGCGCCGCATCCTGCTGCGGGAAAACGAGATGATGCGGCGACGCCTGCAGGAAAAGGGGGTCACGGCCGATCAGATCGTGTTCCGCAGCCCCCAGATGGAAGGCCTCGTCAATCTTGCGGGGCGGATCGCCCCCAGCCGGGCGACGGTTCTCGTTCGGGGGGAGAGCGGGACGGGGAAGGAATTGTTCGCGCGCCTCATTCACAACCTGAGCCCGCGGGCCGCCCGGCCGCTGATCGCGGTCAACTGCGGCGCCCTTCCCGAAACGCTCCTCGAAAGCGAGCTCTTCGGCCACGAGCGGGGTTCCTTCACCGGGGCGACGGCGAGGCGCATCGGCCGTTTCGAGGAGGCGGACGGGGGGACGCTCTTCCTCGACGAGATCGGCGAGCTGACCCCCGCCGTCCAGATCAAGCTGCTGAGATTCCTCCAGGAACGCGAATTCCAGCGGGTGGGCGGAAACCAGGTGCTCCACTCCGACGTCCGGATTATCACCGCCACGAACCGGGACCTCGAGGCCCGGGTCAGGGAAGGCGTCTTCCGGGAGGACCTCTTTTACCGGCTCAACGTTGTGGACATGTACATCCCGCCGCTCCGGGAGCGCAAGGAGGATGTCCCCGCCCTCATCGACCACTACCTGAAGAAATTCGCCGTCGAGAACGGCAAGGAGATCGAAGGCGTCAGCCAGGAGGCCCGCGATCAGCTGCTCAAGTACGATTACCCGGGCAACGTGCGCGAGCTCATCAACATCCTCGAGCGCGCCGTGGTGATCGCCCGCGAAACGGTCATCACTGTGGCCGACCTGCCTTTCGGGGACCGGTTCTCGGGCGCGGCCGAGACGGCCGGGGAGGGGAAGCTCAAGGAGTCCATCGAGGAGCTCGAGAAGCAGATGATCCTGAAGGCCCTGGAGGAGGCCGACAACCACCAGACGAAGGCCGCGGGCATCCTGGGGATCAGCGAGAGGATGTTGAGGTATAAAATGAAGAAGTACGGCCTGAAACACTGAGAAACAGGGTTCAGGGGACAGGGTCCAGGGTAAGAAAACGAGAAGGCGGGAGGTGCTCCCGCCCTTTTTGTTTTCTGGGTGTCTTTTTCTTCCCTGTACCCTATTTTGTGAAGCCCAGGATCTTTCTCGCCTCCGCCGGGGTGGCCACGTCGCGGCCGTAGGCCCGGCAGATCCCGGTAACCCGTTCGACGAGCTCGGCATTCGTCTTCGCCAGCACGCCGGGGTTGACATAGATGTTGTCCTCCATGCCCACCCGGATGTGCCCGCCCATGACGAGTCCCATCATGGCCATGGGAAGGAATCCCCGGCCCACGCCGAAGATGGACCAGGTGGAATGGACGGGCATGTGCTCGTAGAGGTGCAGGAACGATTTCAACGTGGCCGGCGCACCCCAGGGGGTCCCGAGACAGAACTGGAAGTGCAAGGGCTCGTCGATTTTTCCCTCGTCCCGAAGTTTCAGGGCCGTCACGAGCATGCCGAGATCGAACACCTCGATTTCGGGCTTCACGCCTGCCTCCTTCATCATCCTGGCCGCCTCGTCGAGGAAGGCCGGGTCGTTGACGAAGGCCTTGCCCCCCAGGTTGATCGAGCCGGCGTCGTAGGAGGCGAGTTCCGGCTTCAACTGCAGCGGGGAGAGCCTTTCCGCCGTCGGCAGGTTCCGTCCGGGGATGCCGCTCGTCGTGAGGCTGAGGATGAGGTCCGTCTTCTCCCGGATTTTCCCGACGACGCGCCGGAACAGGTTGATGTCCTGGCTTCCGAGTCCCGTCTCGGGGTCGCGAACGTGGATGTGGACGATCGAGGCGCCGGCCTGCCAGGCCTCGATGGCCGACCGGGCGATCTCGTCGGGCGTGATCGGGATGTAGGGGGCGATGTCCCGCATCATGCGGCTCCCCGTGATGGCTGCGGTGATGATGACTTTTTCCATGCAGGGTCCCTTCCCCGTTGCGAAACCTGAAATCCCTGTGCCGGACGATTCGTCGCCGATTGCGGTTTATCCCAGCACCTTCTTCTCCGTCTCCCCGATCGCCTCGTCCAGGATCTGGACCATCCGGTCGATCTGGGCCTCCGTGATGATGTAGGGGGGTGCCAGGAGGCTGTGGTCGCCCCTGACGCCGTCGGCGCCGCCTCCTCCGGGGTACGTGATGAGACCCCGGGCAAATGCGCTGTTGCCGACGAGCACGTTGACCCGGAGTTTCGGGTCGAAGGGCTCCCTTGTCTTCTTGTCCCTGACGAATTCGATGCCTGCGAAGAGCCCCAGGCCGCGCACGTCGCCCACAATGGGATGCCCGAGGAGCCCCTTGAGCCTCTCCAGCAGGTAGAGACCCTTCTTTGCCGATGCAGCCACGAGGTCGTGCTTCTCCAGGTAATCCAGCACGGCGGATCCGATCGCGCAGGACAGCGGGTTCTGGCTGTACGTGTGGCCGTGGACGAAGGTGCCGTTCTTCTCCTTGATGACCCGGTGGATTTCCTCCCTGGCGACGACCACGTAGAGGGGGGTATAGCCGCTCGCAAGCCCCTTGGCGGCCACGATCAGGTCGGGAACGACACCCCAGTGGTCCAGGGCCCAGTTGCGGCCCGTCCGGCCCACGCCCGACATGACCTCGTCGGAGATGAGCAGCACGTCGTATTTGTCGCAGATCTCGCGGATGCGCCGGAAGTAGCCGTTTTTCGGCACGAGCGCCCCCGCCGTGGCCCCCACGACCGGCTCGGCGATGAAGGCCGAGACGGAGTCGGGCCCTTCGTAGAGGATCGCCTTTTCGAGCTCGTCAGCGCATTCCACGCTGCACGTCTCGGGGGCGAGCCGGAAGGGGCAGCGGTAGCAGTAGCAGGGCGCGATATGGGGCGTGTGCAGCATCAGCGGCTGGTAGTAGCGCCGCCGTCCCGTGTGGCCGCTCAGCGCGAGCGCGCCGAGGGTATTGCCGTGGTAGCTCGCCCACCGGGAGATGACCTTGAACTTCAGGGGAAAGCCCCGGTCCACCTGGTACTGCCGGGCCATCTTCATGGCCGTCTCCACGGCCTCCGATCCGCCCGACAGGAAGTAGACCCGGGAAAGCCCCGGGGGCGACATCTTGACGATCCTGCCGGCCAGTTCGACGGCTGCCTCGCTGGTAAACTGGGTCCCGTGGGTGAAGGCGATGCGTCCGGCCTGCTTGAGCATGGCCTCCTCCACCTCCCTGACGCCGTGGCCGATGTTTACCACGGCGGCCCCGCCGGAGCCGTCGATGTACTGCCTGCCTTCCCGGTCGTAGATATAGACCCCCTCGCCGCGCTCCACGGTCGGGTAGTACTTGGTCGGTGTCCTGTAGAAAACGTGATCGTCATTGATTTTTTGCGTCATGGCTGCCTCCGGGCGAGATCGGCGATCGGGCGCGCTGAAGCTGGGAAATTCTATCAGATGAACTGCCGGAGTCAACGGAAAAGGATTCTTGCGCGCGATTTCCGCTTGCACTTTTCGGGCGGAGAGTCTACCGTGTCCGCAAGCCAACACGGGCCCGTGCAGGGGTCTTGAGAAGGGGGCATGAGCCATGGGTAGCGACACGCTGCAATCGGTCATCGATCTGGCGATTCAGAGGGAGGAAGAGGCTTACAATTTTTACATGAATCTCAGCAACATCGTCGAGGACAAAGCCGCGAAGGAGACGCTGAAGTACCTGGCCGACGAGGAGGCGGGACACAAGGCCTTTCTGGTGAAATGCAAAGATCAAATGTCCTGCGACATCGTCCTGCGACCGGACATGCCCGTGGACTACAGGGTGGCCGAGCACCTGAAACAGCCCGACGTCAAGAAGAACATGAATTCCGAAGAGGTGTTCCTCATCGCGGCCAACCGCGAGATCAATGCCCACAATTTCTACAAGGGCCTTGCCGATCTCTATCCCAAGGGGCCCGTGAAGGAGCTTCTCCTGAGGATGGCCAACGAAGAGATGAGGCACAAGGAGAAGATGGAATACCTTTACGCCAACACGGCCTTTCCGCAGACGGAGGGGGGCTGAGGCCAGGGTTCAGGAGCCAGGGGTCAGGGTACAGGGTGAACGTGGAAACGGCGGGAATTGTCCCGCCGTTTTTTTTGGTTTTTCGCTAGTTGCGGTTTCTTGCCCGGACCCGGACCCTGTACCCTGACCTCCTGCTTCTCAGTCCGCAAACATCGCCGCGGCGTAGGTCACGGCGCTCGAGGTGGCCGGTTCGCGGTAGGTCTGGTAATCGAGCAACATACCGGGTTTCCCTTTCAGGAGCTCGGCGATCACGAGAAGGGCGGGCAGGCCGCAGACCTTGTACGAATCGCCTGTCTCTGCGGCGTGGGCGTAGATCGAGGGACCGTCGCCGGCAAGCAGGCGGTCCAGGATGCGCCGGTCACTGGCATGCGCGCGGGGCAGGATCGATTCGGCCGGCGCCCCGTCCCCGAACTTGAGCCCCACGTGCGAGAGATCGACGCCCGCCACGAACAGCACCCGCCGCCGCCTCGCGGCCTCTTCCCGGACCGCCTCGACGAACCCGGAAAAGCGGCCGTCCCCGAAGGGGCTCCTTTGCGACAGGAGAAACTCGTGGATACCGCCGCAGAGGATGGGCACGATCGGCGTATCCCCGAGGTAGTGGCGGAGGAACAGGGTCTGGAACTCGATCGAGTGTTCGATCTTGTGGCCGAAATCGCCGGCCGAAAACGTGCCCGGCCCCACCCGGTCCTGCAGGCCGCGCACGAAGTCCCGGTCCGTCCGGGTCTCGCCGAACGGGGTCAGGTAATTCTTCGAGGAGATGCAGAACAGGCCGTCCTGGGCGTGGTGGTTGATCCCCAGGACGACGGCGAGGTCATAGCGTCTCCCCCTCAGATGCCGGTAGAGGCCTGCGTACGTCCGGCGCGCCACGCGGAGGTCGATGTGCGGGGCCACCAGCGCGTGGATCTCGGAAGGCCGCGGCCCCGCACCGGGCAGAGCCGCCTCCGATTCCTCGATGAACCGCGCAAGCCTCTCCGGGTCCGAGTCGTAGGACTTCCCCGCATGGGCGCAGGGCCGCCGCTCGTCGCGGGAAAACGCGTCGCAGAGCGAGAGCATCTCCCGGCGGTACGCCTCGCTGTCCAGGAGGAACGCCTCGTCGAGACGCGCGAGGAAGGATTCGATGTCGGACAGGCAGACAAGCCGCCCGCCGCCTCGATGGATGAGTTCCCGCTGGATATCCCGGATTCCGTGCCGGCCGTCCAGCATCTGCAGAAGCGGCAGCGCGCCCGCGTCGACCGCGAGCTGCTGGCGGCTCAGTTCATAGGGGTCCTGGAAGACGACCACCCGGCGGCCCTCGACGCGGGTCATGATCATCTGGATGTCCGTACGGAGGGCTGGGTTTTCCATGGCCTGTACACCCGGAGGCACAAGGGTATCCGATCAACGGGGCGATTGCAAGCGGCGGATTCTGTGCTATAAGAAAGTCGAGAGGGTAAGAAGGTGAGAGGGTAAGAAGGTGAGAAAAGAAAATGCTCTTAAGCCCTGCCGCACGAGCCCGGCTCCGGAGGTTCATCCAGCCTTCTCACCTTCTTCTTCCTCGGGATCGGCCGGAACCGGAAGGACAGGGCGATCAGGGCGAGGTAAGCGCCCGTGGCCCAGGTGATCTTTTCCAGGGTGATGCTGTCCACGTAGATGAGCCGTTCGAACGTCTCGATGATGAACTTGCCCGAATAGACGTCCGCCCCCTGCCCCTCCGATTTGAGCCAGGCCTCGAGATAGGTGAGGGGGCAGATGGAGCGCGTGACCTGCATCAGGGCCATCGCGATCACGGCGGCCAGGTGGATGAGGCGCCAGCGGCCGCTGTTGAGCCAGAGAAAGACGGGGAACCCCAGGATCACGAAGGCGATCCAGAGGACGTGGATCACGATCACGATGTCGGCGGCAATCGCGTAGGGCATGAAGAAATAATATCACGGAAAGGCGGCCGCATGAAACCTCGCGGAACGTTTTTCGCCGCCGCGGCGGCGCTCCTCCTCGCGGCGGCAGTCCTCCTGCCGGGGGCCGTCGGCGGCTGGTTCTTCCGGCAGCCCTCCGGGAAGGATTTCGACGGGCTCCGGGAGGCCATGGTCAACGACCAGATCGCGGCCCGCGGGGTGCGGCACGAGGGAGTCCTTCAGGCCATGCGCAGCATCCCCCGCCATCTCTTCGTGCCGGGGAATCTCATGCCCTCGGCCTACGAGGACAGGCCCTTGCCGATCGGCAGGGGCCAGACGATCTCCCAGCCCTACATCGTGGCCTACATGACCGAGATCCTGCAGCCTGACGGAGAAGGGACCGTCCTCGAGGTCGGAACCGGTTCCGGATACCAGGCGGCCGTCCTTTCGCTCCTCTACCGGAAGGTGTATACGGTGGAGATCATCCCCGAACTGGCGGAATCGGCGAAGTCCCGTCTCCGGGACCTTGGATTCGGCAACGTGGAGGTTCGAACGGGGGACGGCTACGCCGGGTGGCCCGACAGGGCGCCTTTCGATGCCATCATGGTGACGGCGGCAGCCGGCCATATTCCGCCGCCCCTCGTCAGCCAATTGAAGGCAAAGGGGAGGATGGTGATCCCCGTCGGCAGTCCTTCCATGGTCCAGCATATCATCCTGGTCGAAAAGGATCAGCAGGGGGCCATCACGACAAAAAGCCTCTTGCCCGTCCGGTTTGTTCCCCTGACGGGTGAACGGCAGTAACGTCCGCAGGCCCGCCGCGCGCCGGCTGGCGCTCCAACCTTCTTGCCCTCTCACCTTCTCGCCCTCTCCCCGGGGCATGCCACGGGATGCGGCACAAAAGTTGCTTTAATGTTAACGGGTTGTCTTTATGGAGAGCAAACGACGAAATATGGATGACCGGGCGGGCCAGTTTCTGTCCCGCATCGCGGCCTCCAGGGTCCTTCCTTCGCTGCCACAGGTGCTCCTGAAGCTCCTTGAAGCCTGCCGCAACGAAGAGACGACGATCAAGGAGATCGCGCAGATCATCAACAGCGATTCCGCCCTTTGCGGCAGGATTCTGGGGATCGTCAACTCCCCGTTCTATCGCCGCGCGGAAAAGATCGTCCGCGTCGACGATGCCCTGTTCCAGCTGGGGCGGGACGCCGTGCGCAGCATCGCCGTCAGCGCCTCCATCCACCATGTGTTCTCCCGGGTCAACGGCCAGTCCCCGTTCAACATGAAACTCTACTGGCACCATGCGCTGCTCTGCGCCGTGCTGGCCCGCCGGCTTTCCGAAAAAACAGCGTTCAAGGCCCCCGAACTTTCCTTCCTCTCCGGGATCCTCCACGACGTGGGGAGGGTCGTCCTCTGGGTCCATTTCCCGGAGGAGTACGGGAAGGTGCTTGCAGACGCGGGAAACCGCTCGGAGCTGCTGCTGGAAGGGGAGGCCAGGATGGGGATCACGCACGCCGAAGTGGGCGCCTGGCTGCTGAGCCGCTGGGGTCTCGATGCCTTCACGATCGATGCGGCACGATACCACCACGAACCACTGGAGCGCATCCATGGAGCGTTCCCCCTCATCAAGATCGTCTATGCGGCGAACCTGCTTGCCGACATGCCCGACTCCGATCTCTCCCGGTCCAAGGTGGTGCGGGAGCTCTTCGGGCTCGGCTTCACCGATATCACGGACATGCTCTCCGCCGCCCGGGAGGAAGTCCGGGAACTCGCCGAGTCGCTGGGGATCCAGGTCGCCCCCGTCGAACTGCCGCAGCAGCCCCGCGAGGGAAAGGACGGGGAGCAGGGGGACGTCCTCGCCGGGGAGGTCCGCGACGTGGCGCTGCTGCAGACTGCCCTGCAGGGGTTGATGGACGCCGTCGACCGCGATGCCATCCACAAGGCGGCCCGGGAGGGCTTCGAGATCCTCTTCGGCACCCCGGCCGTCCTTCTGTTCGTCCACGACCGTGACCGCGAACTGCTCGTCCTGCGGGACACGGGGGGCTCCAGGCTCCCCCCCGGCCAGGAATTGACCATCCCCATGGGACGGAACGAATCGCTCCCCGTGCAGGCCCTGACCCGGCGGACGGTCCTGGGGAGCCGCGATCTCCGTGATCGGGGAGCCCTGACGATCATGGACGAAATGCTCGTCCACCTGCTCGGCGGCGAGGAGATCCTCTGTCTGCCCCTGGTGACGCAGAAGGAAACCGTGGGGGTGTTCGTCATCGGCGCGGATCGGGCAGCCGTCCAATCCCTTGCGGCCGAAACGAGGCTGCTGACCCTCTACGGCGACCAGGTGGCCGTGGCCCTGAGGCTCGACCAGATGCGGAGGGCCCAGGCGCGCCTCTACCAGGCAGGACGCCTGGCCGCCTCGTCGGCCCTGGCGCGCAAGGTCGCCCACGAGGTGAACAACCCGCTGAGCATCATCAAGAACTACCTCAAGATCCTCGGCATGAAGCTCGGTCCGGACAACGCGGCGCAGGACGAGCTGCGGATCGTCAACGAGGAGATCGACCGCGTGGCGATCATCATCCGTCAGCTTACCGATCTGACCTCCGAGAAGGAGCGCGTGCGCCAGGCGGTGGACATCAACGGGCTCATTCGGGACCTGGCCGCGATCATCGAGAAGTCCTTCTCGGCGGCCAGCCGGATCCGTTTCCATCTCGACCTCGACCCGGCCCTCCCCGGGCTCGTCACGGACCGCAACGGCATGAAGCAGATCCTCATCAACCTGCTGAAAAATGCGATCGAGGCCATGAAGCAGGGGGGCAGCCTTTTCGTGCGGACGAAGTTCCTGGTCTCGAAGGATCTGGAAGAGATGGCCGGCAAGGCCGGCGGCAAGGCCGAACAGCACATGGAGATCACCATTCGGGATGACGGGCCCGGAATCCCCGAGGCGATCCGGCAGCGTCTCTTCGAGCCCTACGTGACAACGAAGGGAGAGGGACACTCGGGGCTCGGCCTGTCCGTCGTTCACAGTATCGTCAGGGACCTGGGCGGCACGATCCAGTGCGAAAGCGCCGAGGGAAGGGGGACGTCCTTCGTGATGCGCTTTCCCCTCAACGGGTCCGTGAAAAAAGCATGAATCGGAGCAGGCCATGACGGGAACCCCAAGAATCCTGGTTGTCGACGACGAAGTCCGGATGTGCGAGAGCGTGCGGATACTTCTCGGGGAGAGGAACTACCGCATCGAGACGTGCCCCTCCGCGAGGGACGCCGTGGCGTGGCTGGAGAACAACCGGTGCGACCTGATGCTGCTCGATCTCATGATGCCGGAGATGGACGGCTTCGACCTGCTGGACTTCGTCAGGGACCGGTATCCCGACGTGACGGTCATCATGATGACGGGGCACGCCTCCATCGAGTCGGCCGTGGAGGCCCTGAAGCGCGGGGCCTACGACTATCTCGGGAAACCCTTCGAGCACGATGAGCTCGTCAGGCGCGTGGAAAACGCCCTCGACCAGATGCGGCTGAGGACCGAACGCGACACCTTCCGGAGCCGGCTTGCCGCCAGCGAGGAGCGGTACCGCCGCCTCGTCCATAACTCGCCCGACATCATCTTCACCCTCGGGGCGAAGGGGGAATTTCTGTTCGTCAACGACACCGTAGAGGGTCTCCTGGGCTACGAGAGCGCCTCGCTGCGGGGAAAGGCCTTTTCCACCGTCGTCCACGAAGAGGACGCCGACAAGGTCCGGGCCTTCTTCGAGGCCGCGGTCACGGGAAGGCCCCTGTCGGACTGCATCGAGGTGAGGCTGCGCTGCCGGCCCAGGCCGGCCGCCGGGGAGGGCCTCTGCGTTGTGGAGCTCCGGGCCGTCGCCATGGAGGAGGTCTCCGAAGAGGGAGGGGGCGAAATCCGCGGCATCTACGGGATCGCCCGGGACATCACGGAACACAAGCGCGCCGAGCAGGAGAAACGGCTCCTCGAGGCCCAGCTGCGCCAGGCCCAGAAGATGGAAGCCATCGGCACCCTGGCCGGAGGGATTGCCCACGACTTCAACAACCTTCTCATGGCCATCCAGGGAAACGCCTCACTGATGCTCTTCGATCTCAGCCCGAAGCACGAGCACTACGAACGGCTGCGGAACATCGAAAAGCTCGTGGACAGCGGATCGCGCCTGACGGCGCAGCTGCTGGGCTACGCCCGCAAGGGCCGCTACGAGGTGAGGCTCATCAATCTCAACCAGACCGTGCAGGGCGCCTGTGAGACCTTCAGCCGGACGAGAAAGGATATCCGGATCCGGATGGATCTCGAGCAAACCCTTGCGCCCATCGAGGCCGACGCCGGCCAGGTCGAGCAGGTTCTGATGAACCTCCTCGTGAATGCCGCTGATGCGATGCGGGCCGGCGGGACGGTCACCATCCGGACGGCAAACACGACCCACGAACAGATGAAGGGCAAGCTCTACAACCCGAAGCCCGGGAAATACGTCCTCCTGTCGGTGAGCGACACGGGCGTCGGGATGGACGAGAAGACGAAAGACAGGATCTTCGAGCCCTTCTTCACCACGAAGGAAATGGGCCGAGGCACGGGCCTGGGCCTCGCGTCGACCTACGGGATCATCAAGGGCCACGGCGGGTTCATCGACGTGGAATCCCAGCCCGGACAGGGCGCAACGTTCTCCATCTGCCTGCCGGCCTCGTCCAGGAAGATCTCCAGGCCCTATTCCGGCCGCGAGGGGATCATCCGGGGGCAGGGGACGGTGCTCCTGATCGATGACGAGGACATGGTCCTTGAGGTCGGACGGGCCCTGCTCGAGACCATGGGATACCGGGTCGTGACCGCGAAAGACGGTGAAGAGGCCATCCGGCTCTACGAGAGCCAGGGCAGCGGGATCGACCTCGTCCTGCTGGACGTGGTCATGCCGGGCCTGGGCGGCGGGGAGGTCTTCGACCGCCTCAAGAGCATGAACCCGGACATGAAGTGCCTGCTGCTCTCCGGCTACAGCATCGACGGCGAGGCCACGGAGATCATCCGGCGGGGCTGCGACGGATTCATCCAGAAGCCCTTCAAGCTGCGCGATCTCTCCAGGAGCATCCGCGAGATCCTGCACCACCCGTGACACCCGGGGAACGGGGGGCTCGGAAAAAAGCATTCTCCCTCCGCCCCGGCCCTGTCTCCTTTCTTCTGCGTCTTTCTTTTTCCCCCGAAATGTACTATGCATGCGAAGGCGATGCCCGGCCGTGCCGGCCGGGCGATTCCTGCGCCCGGACGTGCCCCGTGACCGACGATGGACTGAACGGGAGAATCGAAAAACTGGCCGCGCTGATTGCCGGGTCGAGCCGGATCGTGGTCTTCACCGGGGCCGGCGTGAGCACGGAGTCGGGCATCCCCGACTTCCGCAGCCCCGGGGGCATCTGGGACCGCTTCGACCCCGAGGAGTTCACCATCTTCCGCTTCCTCGAGAGCCCCGGGACGCGCCTCAAGCAGTGGAGGCTCCTCATCGAGAGCGGCCTCATCGCCAACGCGGAGCCCAACCGGGCCCATCTGGCCGTGGCCGAGCTGGAGAGGCTCGGGAAGCTCGATTGCGTCATCACGCAGAACATCGACAATCTCCACCAGAAGGCGGGCAATGCGCCCGACAGGGTTTACGAACTCCACGGGACCATGAACCACGCCCGGTGCCTGGGCTGCCGGCAGCGGTATGCCATGGACGATCTTCTTCCCCGCCTCCGGCTCGATGAGGGGGCGCCCCTGTGCCCCGCCTGCGACGGCATCCTCAAACCCGACGTGATTTTCTTCGGGGAGCAGCTTCCCGCCGAGGCGCTGCGGCAGGCGGTCGAGCGCTCCCGCCGGTGCGACCTGCTCATCGTCGTAGGCTCTTCGCTGGTCGTCTACCCGGCTGCTTACATGCCCGTGTATGCCAGGGAGGCGGGGGCCGCCGTCGCCATCGTCAACCTCACCGCGACGGATTTCGATCCCCAGGCCGATGTGGTCATTCACGGAAAGGCCGGGGAGATCATGCCGCTGGTCCTCGAGGCGGTGAGGCGAAACCTGGGGATGACCGGCGGGACTGCCGCCTGAGGGAATCGGGATCATGTGCCTGTTTTTCTGCGCCTTCGAGATTCACCCGACCTACCGGCTCATCATCGCGGCCAACCGGGACGAGTTCTACGAGAGGCCTTCGCAGCCCGCCGCATTCTGGTCTGAGGCCCCGGAACTGCTCGCAGGCAGGGATCTCCGCGGGGGCGGCACCTGGTTCGGCATCACCCGTTCTGGCCGCATCGCCGCCGTGACGAATTACCGGGATCCCCGCTCTCACCGCGACGACGCCCCCTCGCGCGGGCGTCTGCTC
The DNA here is from genome assembly GCA_012728915.1 of Deltaproteobacteria bacterium. Lineage (GTDB taxonomy): Bacteria > Desulfobacterota > Syntrophia > Syntrophales > UBA2192 > UBA2192. The sequence continues at coordinate 29,389 of JAAYEC010000022.1, forward strand.
ACGGACTACCTCCTCGGCCGCGCGGAGGCGGCCCGCTACCTCGCGCAGCTCAGGTCGAAGGCGGCCGCCTACAACGGGTTCAATCTCGTCCTCGGGACGGCCCGGGAGCTCTACTACTACTCGAACCGGAGGGGCGGCGTGATTGCGCTCACCCCGGGGCTCTACGGCCTGAGCAACCACCTTCTCGACACGCCCTGGCCGAAGGTGGCCCATGGAAAAGAGGCCATCGGCGACCTCCTGTCCCGGGCAGGGGACCCGGACCCCGAGGCGCTCTTCGACATCCTGTCGGACCGCGCCGTCGCCGACGACCGCCTGCTGCCGGACACCGGCGTCGGTCTGGAGTGGGAGAGGCTCCTGTCGGCGCGGTTCATCGCGAGCCCCGCATACGGGACCCGCTCGTCCACCCTGCTCTTCGTGGACCGGCAGGACCGGGCGACGTTCATCGAACGCAGCTTCAATGCGAACCCGGAACCGCTCGGGACGGCTCGTTTCGAATTCGTCCTGTCCCGGGACGACGGGGCCTGAGGGACGGGACGTGGCGGGGATTATCCAGATCGCCGGCGCCCGGAGCCTTGACGAGTCGCGGATGATCCTGGAGGCAGGCGCGGACTGGCTCGGCTTTCCCCTGCGGCTCGAGCATCACGAAGAGGACCTGCCCGAGGGGGACGTCTCGGCGATCGTCTCCGCGCTCGGCCTTGCGGACCGGGCGGTCCTCATCACGTATCTGAACCGCGCGGCGGACATCGCCGCACTGGCTGTCCGGACCGGCTGCCGGCGGGTGCAGCTGCACGGCGACATCGCGGCGGGAGAGGCGCAGAGGCTCAGGGAGAGCGAGGCAGGACTCTTCCTGATCAAGGCCCTCGTCGTGCAGCCGGGCAATCTCGACGCGCTGCTGCAGGACGTGCGGGAATTCAGCCCCCTGGTGCATGCCTTCATCACGGACACCCGGGACCCGCAGACGGGGGCGCGAGGCGCCACGGGGAAGACGCACGACTGGGGCTCGAGCCGCCGGATTGTCGACGCCTCGCCCCGGCCGGTGATCCTGGCTGGCGGCCTGACGCCGGAGAACGTGGGCCGGGCCATCGCGCAGGTCCGGCCGGCAGGCGTTGACGCCCACACGGGCGTCGAGGCCCCCGACGGGGGGAAGGACCCTGCCCGGGTCGCGGCGTTTGTCGGGGAGGCGCGCAGGGCGTTTACCCTCTTGAAAGGGGTTCGCTGCGGTCGATGAGCGAGGGGACCGGACAATCGGGGCGCGAATACCGGGAGCTTCCCCGCGTGGGGGTGGGCGCGATCGTGATCCACGAGGGGAAAATTCTTCTCGTGAAGCGGGCAAGCCCGCCGGGGAAGGGCTTCTGGGCCATCCCGGGCGGGCTCGTCGAGCTGGGCGAAACGGTGCGCGAGGCGGCCGAGCGGGAACTCCTGGAAGAGACGGGGGTGAAGGTGCGGGCCGGGGAGGTCTTCTGCGTCTTCGACTTCATCGACCGGGATGTCGCCGGGGGAATCAGGTACCATTACGTCATCGTCGATTTCCTGGCCGATTACCTGGGAGGGGAGCCGCGCGCCGCAGACGACGCGAGCGAGGCGCGCTGGGTGCCGCCGGAAGAGGCTTCAGCGCTCAATCTCTCTCCCGCGACGCGCAGGCTGCTCAGGCAGATGAAATTCATAAAAGACGGGGCATAGGGTCCAGGGTTCAGGGTTCAGGGCAAGACAAAGAAAGACATCCGATCCGTCTTTCCCGTAATCCGACACCCGATGTCCGATGCCCGTATGAAGGGAGGTACGGGGATGAAAGTGGTCTGGAGCGAGAAGTTTATCGATTCCTACACGATGGACCCGGCGGCCGCGTCGGGGCGAATGGAGGCCATTCTCGACGTCATCCGGGACAAGGTCAGCTTCGTGGAGGCGAACCCGGCAAGCGAGGGGGACATTGCCGCCTGCCACACGAGCGCGCACATCGCCTATATCCGGCAGATCGGCATCTACGAGATTGCCGCGCTGGCCGCGGGCGGCGCCATCCAGGCCGCCGAGATCGGGATGAAGGAACCCTGCTTCGGCCTGATCCGGCCCCCGGGGCACCACGCGTCCGCCAACAGCTGCTGGGGCTTCTGCTACTTCAACAACATGGCGATCGCCCTGGAGAAGCTCAAGAAGGACGGCAAGATCAGGAAGGCCCTCGTGCTGGATATCGATCTGCACTTCGGGGATGGGACGGTGAACATCCTCGGGGGCAAGGGCTACGTCACCCTTGTCAACCCCTCGTCAAACTCCCCGGCGGACTTTCTCCGGCAGGTCGAAAAACCCCTGGCGTCGGAGACGTACGACGTGATCGGCATCTCCGCGGGGTTCGACTACGCCCGGGAGGACTGGGGCGGCGTTCTCGGCGAATCCGATTACACCGACATCGGCCGGATGGTCCGCGAGACGGCTCGCAGGACAGGCGCGGGGTTCTTCGCCATCCTCGAGGGCGGCTACAACCACCGCGTCCTCGGTCACAATTGCATGGCCCTGCTGGAGGGCATGCGGGAAGACTAAAAAACAAGAAACGCACGGGAAGAGAGATCTGCCGCATTTCCGCCGCCGGTCCCCCTGCGGCGGGCGACTCTCTTCGAGTGCGTCCATGCGCCTTTCCGGAGAAAGGGTCGAACTGCGCGGAACGCGTCTCCTCATTCGCCCATGGCGGAGGATTCACGAGGTCCCGCCCCGCGACAGAACCGGGCTATTGAGTTGTCGCTGTCAATCTCAATCCTGGAACGGTCCTCACCTCCCTGCGTGATCTCTGCTTTAATCTACCGGCGGGATCGGGACTGTCAAGGGGAGCCCGCCGACGGCGGGACCCGGCTTGCCTTCTCCGGCTTGAAGGCCGCGCTCAAGCTCGCCAGCCGTTCACTTGCCGATACAGAAAGTGGAAAATATCCGGTCCAGCACCTCCTCGCCGATTGTCTGCCCCGTCACCTCGCCCAGGGCACCCAGGGCCTCGCGGAGATCGAAGGCGGCAAACTCGGGGGAGAGGCCGCCGGAGAGGCCCTGTTCGGCCGCCCGTAGCGACGCGCAGGAACGCTCCAGGGCGACCTTGTGCCGAAGGTTCGTGAGAACGGCTTCGGATCGGCTTGCGCCGGCTGCGCGACCGAGAGCGGCAAACACGGCGTCCCGCAGCGCGGGGATTCCCTCTCCTGTCCTGGCCGAGACCCGGAGAATCTCCCGTCCGGTGATTTCCCCGGGGAGAGAGTCCTCCCGGAGGACCGCGGGCAGATCGGACTTGTTCATTGCCACGACGACATTGCGGTCCCGGTTCGCGGCGACGATGTCCCGGTCCTCCGTCGTGAAGGGAACGCTTCCGTCCAGCAGGATCACGACGACATCGGCCGCCGCGGCCTGCCGCCAGACGCGGTCGATGCCCTCCCGCTCGGCGGGATCCCGCGCCGCCCGGATGCCCGCCGTGTCCACGTACCGCACCGGGACGCCCCGGATGCTGGCGCCCTCCTCGATGAAGTCGCGGGTGGTCCCGGCATGGGGTGTCACGATGGCCCGGTCCTCGCCCAACAGGCGGTTGAAGAGGCTCGACTTGCCTGCGTTGGCCTTGCCCGTGATCACGACCCGCGCCCCTTCCCTGGCCATGCGGCCTTCGCCGTAGCTTGCCGTCAGCCCCCCGATCCGCGCCGCGATGTCTCGGAGCCGATCCAGCAGCGCGTCCCTCGGGGACGCTTCGACGCCGTCTTCCTCCTGGAAGTCGATTTCGGCCTCCAGCAACGCGAGGACGTCGAGGAGGGCGGCGCGCAACTCCCCGATCGAGCGCGACAGGTCGCCCCGGAGATGCCCGAGAGCGAGGTCGAGCCCCCGCTGTGACCGGGCCGTGATCATCTCCTGCACGGCCTCCGCCTGGGCGAGATCGAGGCGGCCGTTGAGAAATGCCCGCCGCGTGAACTCTCCCGGCTCTGCAGGCCGCGCACCGGCCCGGAGGACGGCCGTCAGGACCTCCTCGAGGATGAGGGGGCCTCCGTGGCAGTGGATTTCGAGCGTGTCTTCGCCGGTGAAGGAGCGGGGCGCCCGCATGAAAACCAGAAGGACTTCATCGAGGATCCGGCCCGTTGTGGGGCAGACGATCTTTCCGTGGGAGAGACGATGGGAGAGGAGAGGGTTCGACGTCTTCGAGGGCCTGAAAAGGGCGCGCCCGATCCGTTCGGCACCGGGTCCGCTAGCCCGCACGATGCCGATGCCTCCCGTGCCGGGCGGTGTGGCGATCGCCGCGATGGTGTCTGCCTGGGTCACCGGGGTCTCGGATGATAGGGGCGGCCGCTTCTGCCGGGCCTGACGATGATCTTGCGATTGGTGCCCTCGCCGCGGCTCTTCGTGACGACGGAGTCGTCGTTCTGCAGGGTGAGGTGGATGATCCGCCTCTCGCGGGCCGTCAGGTTGCCCAGCGTGACGGGCTTCCGGGTTTTCCGGACCTTCTGGCTGACCTTTTCCGCCAGGGCCACGAGCGCTTCCTCGCGCTTCTTGCGGTAGTCCTCCGTGTCGACGACGACCTGCTTCTTTTCGCGGCCCTGCTTGCTGAGGATCTTGTTGACCACGTACTGGAGGGCGTCGAGGGTCTGGCCCCGCTTGCCGATGAGAAGTCCCTCGTCGGCGCCTTTCAGCGTGAGGCTGATCGCGTCGGGCGTGTCCTCCACCTCCACTTCCGCCTCGATTCCCATGCGGGCCAGGATCTCCAGCAGGGTGCCCCTCGCCGCCGCCAGGGTCTCCGGCGAGGAGGGCACGGGCTCCGGCTGAGGTTCGCGGGCGGGCAGGGCCTCCCGGGGTTCGCGGGGCGGCCGGGCTTCTCTCTGCTCCCCTTGTTCCCTGTGCTCCCTCGGGGGTCTCGGTTCGCGGGGCTCCCGGTGATCCCTCTGCGGGCGGGTCTCCCGGTGTTCTTTGTGCTCTCTCGGGGGCCTCTGCTCGCGGGCTTCCCTGTGCTCTCTCGGGGGTCTCGGCTCGCGGGGTTCCCGGTGATCCCTCTGCGGGCGGGCTTCCCGGTGCCCGGGCATTTCCACAGGCCTCGCCGCCGGCATGTCGGCCGCCCTTTCCTTCTTCTCTCCGGGGATCTCGAAACTCATGTCCAGGCTCAGGAGGCCGGCCTTGATCCTGGCCTTCTTCGACCCCACAAGGCCGAGGAAGCCCGAGGAGCCCTCGGAGAGGATCTCGATGTTCAGCTTCTCCCGGGGGACGTCGAATTCCCGGCACGCCTTCTCGATCGCTTCATCGATCGTCTTTCCTTCGATTTCGAGGACCTTCATGTGTCAGCACCTCACGCGGTGGGAGACTTGTTGATGTAGTACTGCTGGCCGATGCTCAGGACGTTGTTGACGAGCCAGTAGATCACGAGCCCCGAGGGGAAGTTGAGAAAGAGGAACGTGAAGACCACGGGCATGAGGAGCATCATCTTCTGCTGCATGGGGTCTCCCATGGGAGGCGACATCTTCTGCTGAATCAGCATGGTCGCCCCCATGATGATGGGCGTGATGTAGTAGGGGTCCTTCGCCGACAGGTCCTGGATCCACCAGACGAACGGCGCGTGGCGCAGCTCGATGGCGTAGGACAGCAGCTGGTAGAGGGCGATGAAGACGGGGATCTGAATGATCATCGGCAGACACCCGCCCAACGGGTTGATCTTGTGCGTTTTGTAGAGCTCCATGACGGCCGCGTTCATCTTCTGCTTGTCGTCCTTGTAGCGCTCCTTGATCTCGTTGAGCTTGGGCTGGACCTTCTGCATCTCTTTCATCGACTTGTAGCTCTTGTTGCCAAGCGGCCAGAACAGGAGCTTCGTGAGCATCGTGATGAGGATGATCACGAGACCGTAGTTGCCCACATACTTGTAGAGGTACTGCATGAAAAAGAGGATCGGGTAGGCGAGCCACTTCATCCAGTTGCCGACGTTGATGGCCGCCTCGAGCCCCGCGTCCTCCGCCTTGAGGCGGTTGTATTCCTTCGGTCCCACGAAAAGGGTGTAGTTGAACACGCCCGGCTGCCCCGGGGGGATCGTGTTCTTCGGGCCGTCGAGGGTGACGACGACCTGCCCCCTCGCGTCCCGGGCGAAGGTGGCGGTTGTGAGCGCCGGCTGCTTGGGGATCATGGCTGCGAGGAAAAACTTGTTTTCGAAGCCGCCCCACTGGATGTCGGGTCCGTAAGCCTTTTTCTCCAGCTTCGCTCCGGCCTCCCGCTCTGTCGAGTTCTTGGCCCGGGCGACGGCCCCCTCTTCCTCCAGCCCCTTCTTGTTCAGCTCCTCGAGCCACCGGATGGAGAGGCTCTGGTTCAGGGCGGCATTCGTGGCGTTGACGAACCGCACCTCGAGGTCGAAGGAGTAGCGGTCCGGCAGGAAGGTATAGATCTTCTCCACGCGGTACTGACCGGGGACGGCGCAGGTGAAGACGAGCCTGCCGGGCCCGGCACCCCCCGTGAGGTCGAGCTCCTTCCGGTCGGCCTCGAAGGCGACATCGCCGGGCAGGTCGATCGTCGAGCCGGTGAAGGCCGTCGACAGGGGGAGCTCGGAGCCCTCCTGGACCGCGACCATTTCAATGAGGGGGCTCCCCTCGTCGAGGGTCGCCTTGTATTCCTTGAGCTTGAGAGACTTGAGGGCGCCGCCGCGGGTGCTGAAAACGGCCGTGTACAGCGGGGTCTCTACCCGGATGTCCTTTGCGGGCGCGGCGGCTCTCACCGCGGCTGCCGGTGCGGGCCGGGCGGCCGCGGGCACCGCCGGGGCGCCGACCGGCGCCGTTGCCGGGGGCTGGGCCGTCTGGGTCTGGGTTTGCGTCTGGGCCTGCTCCTGCTTCTGGGTCTCGAGATTCTTCGCGAAGAAGTACTGGTAGATGAAGACGACGATAAAGGACAGGAGAATCGCCAGAAATGTCCGTACGTTCGTGCTCATGAAGTGCCTCCTGGGGCTCGCTTACCGGACCGGATCGTAGCCGCCGGGATGAAAGGGGTGGCAGCGCAGCAACCGCCGGATCCCGAGAAGGATGCCCCGGGCCGGTCCGTGCCGGCGGATCGCCGTCAGGGTGTACTCGGAGCAGGTCGGGGTGAAGCGGCAGCTTGGCGGCAGGATGGGGGAGACAAGGATCTGGTAGGCCCGGATGAGAGCGATGGACAGCGTCTGGAAAAAATGCCTCATCATGTTCAGGCTTTCATTCGTCCCGCGAGGGCCTTCTCCAGCTCGCCGCAGAGGTCCTGACATTTCATGGAGGAGAAGTCTTTCCGTGCGACAATCAGGATATCCTGCGAGGCCGGAAGCCTGTGTTTGTTCAAGCGGAAGAACTCTCTCAGGAGCCGCTTCATCCGGTTGCGCCTGACGGCCGTTTTTGCCACCCGCCTGCCGACGACGAGCCCGAGGCGCCGCGTGCCCGAAGGGTTCCTGCCGAGAATGACGGTCAGATTCCCCGTGTGAATCCGCCTGCCCGATTCGAAAAGGGCCGAAAACTCGCTTCGCCTGCGGATTCTCTCGCTTTTCGGCAGCGTGTGCCTGCTTCCGGGGACCGGGGGTTTTCCTGCGGCTGGGCTCACCCTTGCACTCTTCCCTGACCCGGATCAGACGGCCAATCGTTTTCTCCCCTTGGCGCGCCTTCTGCTCAGCACCAGCCGCCCGCCCCTGGTGGCCATTCTGGCTCGAAATCCGTGGGCCCGCTTGCGCTTGAGATTCGTGATCGTCTTGAGAGTCTTTTTCATAGCCTGATGATCCTGTGGATTAAATGCTAAAGGCGATTCTTAAACCATTATTCCGAATGTTTGTCAAGGGTTAATTGACCGGATGCCTCCCGTCACTTTTCCCTTGCCGCGGGCGTTTCGGGCAACGGCCGGCTTGCGTCCCCTTGCGGAGTCCACTATAGTAATCAGGCAGGCCGCCGGTGCGGCCGGCGGAAACCGTTCCGAGCGGCAGGGGAATGACGGGAAGCAGACCGGACAGGAAGCCCGCGGGCGATTACGTCGACCGCAGACCCTTCAGAATCGTATCCGACTTCGAACCCCGGGGCGACCAGCCCCAGGCCATCGAGAGGCTCGCCCGGGGCGTCGAGAAGGGGCACCCGCACCAGGTCCTCCTCGGGATCACGGGCTCGGGCAAGACCTTCACGGTGGCCAACGTTATCCAGGCCGTGCAGCGGCCCGCGCTGGTCATCGCCCACAACAAGACCCTGGCGGCGCAGCTCTACCAGGAGTTCAGGACGCTCTTCCCGGAGAACGCCGTCGAGTACTTCGTCAGCTACTACGACTACTACCAGCCCGAGGCCTACATCCCCGCGACGGACACCTACATCGAGAAGGATTCCGCCATCAACGAGGAGATCGACAAGATGCGCCACTCGGCGACGCGCTCGATCCTGTCGCGCAGCGACGTGATCGTCGTCGCCAGCGTCTCCTGCATCTACGGCATCGGTGCACCCGAGACCTATCTCGGCATGGCGCTTTCCCTCGAGGAGGGCATGGAGATCCAGCGGGACACGATGCTGAGGCGCCTCGTGGACATCCAGTACGAGCGCAACGACATGGACTTTCACCGCGGCGCCTTCCGGGTCCGCGGTGACGTGGTCGAGATTTTCCCGGCCTACGAGGAGGAACAGGCCGTCCGCGTCGAGTTCCTCGGCGACCGGATCGAGGCGCTCTCCCTGGTGGATCCCCTCCGGGGGAAAAAGCTGGGGCGGCTGTGGCGGACGGACATCTACCCCGGGAGCCACTATGTCACGACGCGGGAGACGGTGAAGGCGGCCCTCGTCTCCATCCGGGAGGAGCTGGGCGAGCGGCTCCGCGTTCTTCAATCGCAGGGGAAGCTCCTGGAGGCCCAGCGGCTCGAGCAGCGCACCCGCTTCGACCTGGAGATGCTCGAGGAGATGGGCTACTGCCAGGGGATCGAGAACTACTCCCGGCACCTCACGGGGAGACGGCCGGGCGAGCCGCCCCCGACCCTCATGGAATACCTGCCGGCAAAGGCCCTGGTCATCCTCGACGAGAGCCACGTCACCGTGCCACAGCTCGTGGGCATGTACCGCGGCGACCGCTCCAGGAAAGAAACCCTCGTGGAGCACGGGTTCCGGCTGCCCTCGGCGCTGGACAACCGGCCGCTCATGTTCGAGGAGTACGAACGGTTTCCCCAGCAGCGCCTCTACATCTCGGCGACCCCGGCCGAGTACGAGATCGCGAAGACCCGCGGGCGCGTGGTGGAACAGATCGTGCGGCCCACGGGGCTCATGGACCCCGAGATCATCGTCCGCCCCGTGACTCACCAGGTGGACGACCTGCTGGGCGAGGTCCGCAAGCGCGCCGAGCGCGGCGAGCGGGTCCTCGTGACGACCCTTACGAAGCGCATGGCCGAGAATCTCACGGAGTACTACGAGAGCCTGGGGGTGCGGGTGAAGTACCTTCACTCCGATGTTCACACCCTGGAGCGGGTCGTCATCATCCGCGACCTGAGGTTGGGCAGGTTCGACGTCCTGGTCGGCGTCAACCTCCTGCGGGAAGGGCTCGACATCCCCGAGGTGTCGCTCGTGGCCATCCTGGATGCCGACAAGGAGGGGTTCCTGCGCTCGGAACGATCCCTCATCCAGACAAGCGGGCGGGCGGCGCGAAACGCGGGGGGCCAGGTCATCATGTACGCCGACCGGATCACCGATTCCATGCGGGCCTGCATCGGCGAGACGGAGCGGCGGCGGGCGATCCAGCGCCGGTTCAACGAGGAGCACGGGATCACGCCGGAGACGATCCGCAAGTCCATCGACAATGTCCTGGCCTCCGTCTATGAGGCCGACTACGTCACCGTTCCCGTTATGGAACCGAAGGTGGAATACGTCTCCATCGCCGAGATCCCGGACCTGATCGCGAAGCTTCGGGAAGAGATGAGGGCCGCCGCCCGGGACTACGAGTTCGAACGGGCGGCCGAGCTGCGGGACCGGATCCGCAGGCTCACGGAGCTGGAGATCGGCTTCGGCGGGGAGACGCCCGACGCCGAAGCCGAGGCGGGCGAAAGGCCGGTGAGAAGCGGGAAGCGCATCGTGAAGCGACGTGAGGGTAAGAAGGTAAGAAGGTAAGAAGCGCGGCTTGACAGCCGCCGTCCTGTTTTTCCCGAGGCCCGGTATCCAATACCCGATACCCCGAGGATGGGGACCATGCAGAACGATCCGTCAAACAGCCGCATCAGCATACCGGAGCCGCTCGACCGGAAGATCAGGGCCATTCCCCCCAGGACGGGCGTCTACCTCATGAAGGACGCCGGGGGCAGCATCATCTACGTCGGCAAGGCGAAGAACCTCCGGAGCCGCATCCGCAATTATTTCCAGGGCGCCGACACGCGCGCCATGGTGCCCTTCCTCGTTTCCCGCGTCCGCGACCTGGACTTCGTTGTCACCAACACGGAGAAGGAGGCCTTTCTCCTCGAGAACACCCTCATCAAGGAGCACCGGCCCCGTTACAACGTCATCTTCCGCGACGACAAGACGTACTTCAGCCTGCGCCTCGACACGCGGCAGGACTTTCCCGCCTTCCGGCTGGTGCGGAAAATAAGAAAGGACGGGGCCCGCTACTTCGGGCCCTACCCGTCGGGGCTTGCGGCCAGGGAGACGCTGAAATACCTCCACCGGCTCTTTCCGCTGAGGACCTGCAAGGACAGGGAGTTTGCGACGCGGCGCCGGCCCTGCATCGAGTACGGGATCCACAATTGTGTCGGACCCTGTGTGGGTCTCGTCGGCAGGGAAGAGTACCGGAAGTACATTGACGCCGCGGTCCTCTTCCTCGAAGGGCGCGGCGCGAAGCTGCTGGACCTGCTGAAAAAGAGGATGGCCGAGGCGGCGGAGAACCTCGAGTTCGAGGAGGCCGCGAGGCTGCGCGACCGGATCGCCGCCGTGGAAACGACGGTGGAGAAACAGCGGATGGTGTCGGCCGATTTCAAGGACCAGGACGTCTTCGGCCTGCACCGGGAGGACGGCCAGGTCCAGGTCTGCATCCTTTGCATCCGCGAGGGGAAGACCCTGGGTACGAAGAAGTTCCCCCCCGTCCGCACGGCGGCCGCCGACGCCGAAGTCCTCTCGTCGCTGCTGAGGCAGTATTACGACGGGGAGCCCTTCATCCCGGCCGAGGTCGTCATCCCCGAAGCGGTCGAGGATGGAGACGTCCTGGCCGAATGGCTTTCGGAGAAGCGGGGCAAGAGGGTCGATCTCGTCGTCCCGCACAGGGGACCGAGGAGGGACCTCGTCGGGATCGCCCGGCAGAACGCCGAGGGCCTCTTCCGGGCCGAGCGGGCCGCGCGCATGGACGAGGAGGCGGCCATGGCCCTGCTCCGGGACAAGCTTCACCTGCACAGGCTGCCCCGCCGGGTCGAGTGCGTCGACATCTCGAATATCGGCGGCGAGATGCCCGTGGGCTCGCTTGTGACGTTCTCGGACGGCAAGCCCGACAAGTCGGGCTACAGGCTGTTCCATGTCCGCGGCGTCGAGGGCCCGGATGACTACGCCGGCATGCACGAGGTCCTCAGAAGGCGCTTCGACGGCCGGGAGAACCTGCCCGATCTGCTCATGGTGGACGGCGGCCGGGGACAGGTGAGCATGGCAGTCAGGACCCTGCGCGAGCTGGGCATCGGCGACCTCGACGTAATAGGCCTGGCGAAGGGATCGGCGCCGGCCGGAAGCAGCGACGGCGCGCGCCGGCGGCCCTCGATGAAGGAGCAGGATCACGTCTACCTGGCAGGGCGAAAGGACCCTGTCTACATCGCAAAATACCCCGCCGCCCTGTTGTTCTTGCAGCGAATCCGGGACGAGGCGCACCGCTTTGCCGTCACGCACCACCGCCGGAGGATGGAGAAGCGGGACGTGCACTCCGTTCTGGACGACGTCCCGGGCGTGGGAACGGCGAAGAAAAAGGCCCTCCTGCGCCGGTTCGGCGATATCGACACGCTGCGCCGCGCCGGCCGGGAGGACCTGGAAGCCGTCCCGGGGATCACCCCCCGGCTCGCTGAAGAGATCCTGAGATTTCTGAATCCCGCCGAACCCTCCTGAACCGGGCCGGGCGCCGCCATGGACTTCCTCTCCATTTTTCTGATCGCCGTCGGTCTCGGGATGGACGCCCTCAGTGTGGCGGTCGCCACGGGCGCCGTGCTCGGGAGGCCTTCCGGGGCGGCCGTTTTCCGCATGTCCTTCGCCTTCGGGTTTTTCCAGTTCGCCATGCCCCTGGCCGGCTGGTCGGCCGGCAGGACGGTCTCGAGTCTCATAGAATCCTTCGACCACTGGGTGGCCTTCGGGCTCCTGGTCCTCATCGGTGGCAGGATGATCGTGGAGGCCCTGCGGGACGACGGGGCGGGCAGGACCACGGCGGCCGATCCCACGCGGGGCTGGACCCTGCTGGTGCTCGCCGTCGCCACCAGCATCGATGCCCTGGCCGTGGGGTTGAGCCTGGCCCTGCTCGATGCGTCCATTCTGTATCCGAGCGTCGTGATCGGGGTCACGACCTTCGCCATGACTTGGGCGGGGATGGTGTTCGGTTCGAAGATCGGCGCTTTCCTCGGGAAGAAGGTCGAGATCGCGGGGGGATTCATCCTCATAGGGATCGGGATACGGATCCTCTGGGAGCACCTGTAACCGCGCCCCGTCGTCCTACGGGATCTCCCCGATCGCCCTGGCGATGTCTGCGGACCCCCTCACCACCGTTTTCCGGCCGCTGTCGAGGATCACGGCAGTCGGCGTCGAGCGGATCTTGTCCTCGGTCAGGTATCCCGTCAGGAAATTGAACGTCGGCGCGGGGTCGTAGATCTTGTACGTGATGCCGCTCTTTTTCAGGTGCTCCTCCAGCTTTTCGCGCTCAGTGATATTCATGGCGGCGGCCAGGAAGAGGGCGTGGCGCACCTTGTTGGCGTAGTCGATGTCCTTCTTTTCGTTGAGCGCGTAGAGGAAGTAACGGACGTAAAGCGACGTGTGCTGGTGGACCGGCGTGTCGACGAAGGTCACGCGGATCGAATTCTTCTTCACGAGGGCCGCGATCGGACCGGCGATCTCGGGGTCGAGCCTCGAGCAGGGGCCGCAGAAGTAGTCGCTGTAGAGACGCACGTGAATCCGGCCGTTTCCGAATACGGGCTTCAGGGGCTCTGCGGCAAAGGAGGGCGTCACCGACCCGTTGAAGAAGGCAACGAAGGCAAGGAGACCCAGGGCGGCGAAAATCCCGATGAGCCTGCGCCTGCCCCAGTCGAGGTTGATGGCGAAGAGAAGCAGCAGGACGGCCCCGAAGGCAAGGCAGTAGGGACAGAAGACGTCGTGCCGCACCTGGAACCCGATGAGGAACGCCTCGGCCCCCGCGCCGGCCGACAGCAGAAAAAGCCTGTACTCCCGGAGGCCGAAGAGGCTGAATGCGACCAGCGTGCCCATGAAGAGGACCCCCAGGTATTTCAGATCGATCCCGAAGAGCGACCCCTGCAGGTAGGAGCAGGAGTCCCCGCAGTAGGCGTAGACGAACACCAGCACGATGCCGGCGAGGGCCAGCAGGATGTTGAACTTCTCTTTTCCCGAGAGGGCGCTTTTCATGACCATGCGCTTAATCAAGATCCGTACCAACCTCACCTTTTCCGCAGGGTGACCTGGAGGAGTTTCCAAGGGAGCGGACCTTCCTCGAACTCCTCGATGTCGAGAATCTCGAACCCCCCGGCCAGGCTCTCCACCATGGACCGGTCGAAGTAGTGTACGACGAAACCGTTCATCTCGTAAAGATCCTCGCCGAGAAGGGTTCCCTTGCCGTAGTGGGCATCCCCCTTATGGCGGACCGTGTAGATGTTGAGCCCCCCCGGCCTGAGGACCCGGTGGATCTCCCCGTTGAGAGACTCGATCTCCGCCCGGCTGAAGGCCATGCAGTAGAGCATGTGAGAGAAGCAGCCGTCCACGGAGGCATCCGCGAAGGGAAGCGGCTTGCGCAGATCGTGGTAGACGGGCGTAATCATCTCCCCCAGGTCCGTCTTGACGCCCTTGTCGACAATCCCCCAGAGCCCGTTTTCGCTGTAATCAAGAGCATAGACCCGGAGACCCATGCCCGCGAAGTAGATGGTGTCGCGGCCCTGCCCGGCGCCCAGCTCCAGGACGAGGCCGCCCTCTTCCCCCAGGAAGCGCGCCGCAGCCCTTTTCGCCGCGTTGCTCGGCTCAGCGCCGAAGAATTCCATCTCCGCGGCGTAAGCCCCGTCCCATTGTCCCTGCTGGCGGTCCAGTTCGTCCTGTCGCATGTCTCAATGCACCTATCACGCCCCGGTGCTTCCCGCAACCGGGGATGCCGCCTTTTCTGAACCGCTTGAGAAAAAAAGTCAAATGATTTCAGGAAGGGCATCGGGTCCTTTCGGGAAGAGGGTAAGGGGGATTCCCGGTCACCGTCCGTAAAAAAAGGGCCACCCGGTATCGGCCGGATGACCCTTGTTAAGAGGGTGTGTCTGAAGAAGGCCTCGCGTTCCGATTACCTCATTCCACCCATGCCCGGGCCCATGCCGGTGCCCAGTCTGTAACCCATGCCGGGACCTCTGCCCTGGCCCATGCCCCTGCCGGCGCCCGGCCCTTGTCCGAAGCATCGGCCCGCCGCCCGGTTCTGCTTGAGCAGTTCCTGCTGCTCCGGGGTGAGGGACTTGTATACGGCCCAGCGGTAATCGCTCTGCCTGTCATTGAGCTGGTCGCGCAGGGCCCTGACTTCCTTCTCCGCAGCCCGGATCTTTGCCTCGTCGGGGTTCCGTTCCAGCCAGAGGAGCCTCAGATCGCCCGCCCTGCTGTGATGCCGATCCTGGAGGGGCTTGATGTCCTTCAGGTATGCCGTCCGCATGTCGGCGAGTTTCGCCTGCTGCTCGGCCGTCAGGTTCAGGCCCCGAACGCTCGAAAGGTCGCACCCGTTGCAGATGCCGCCCCAGTGGCCTCTCCCGCCTCTGTGCATGGCGTCGGCCGGCACAACGAAGGCCGTAAGGAAAAGAACGGCAGTCATTACAATCATCAGTTTTTTCATGGTGTCACTCTCCTGTGGAGTTGTTTTCTTGCATAGAGCATAAGGCAACGACCGTGCCACCGAGGCGGATTGATCATAAGGCATTAATAGTATTGGCTTTTATCAATATATTCTCTCGCCGGGAAAGAAAAAAGTGGCTACAATGTATCCGGTTGATGTATACACATGGATACGTCGTATCCATGTGACGGGCTGAGGGCACGGGGGTAGGGCATATGGCAGGATAGATTGATGATTTTCAACCCCCCTTTCTTTACTGACAATAGGTGCAACCGTACCCGGTATTGCAGCGAGGTCGCCTGTGGGAACCGCTGACCGAAAACGAATATGGCTGCTGGTGCCGCCCTGGGTGATCCTTGGTGCCGTCGTGGTGCTGGTCCCTATTTTCATTTTCTTTACCTGGGAAAATGTCACGCGCCACAGGGACATGAGCACGAGGCTCCTCGTGGAGAAGGGGGAGGCCCTGATCCGCTCCTTCGAGGCCGGTGCCAGGGCGGGCGAGGGGATGGCCTGGGGGAGCTTCCAGCTGCAGAAGCTGCTCGTCGAGACGGCCCAGCAGCCCGGGGTGGACTACCTCGTCATCACCGACACGGAGGGGCGGATCCTTGCGGACAGCGACCCCGGGATGGTCGGGGGGTTCTACGGGACGGAGCTGGACCTCGAGGCCGTATACCGGCAGAAGAGCGTCGGCTGGAGGGTCATGAATCTCGACAGCGGGCCGGATACCTTCGAGGTCTACCGCCGGTTTGCCCCCCGGGAGGAGCCGTACGGGGGCCTTGAGGGGAAGGGCCGTGAGGGGTCCTATGTGATCTTCGTCGGCCTGGACATGGCGCCCGTTCAGGCCGCGCAGGCCCAGGATACGCGCAGCACGGTCATCACGGCCTCGGTGCTCCTGCTGCTCGGCATGGCCGGCATCGTCTCCCTGCTGATG
Organism: Deltaproteobacteria bacterium; assembly: GCA_012728915.1. Lineage (GTDB taxonomy): Bacteria > Desulfobacterota > Syntrophia > Syntrophales > UBA2192 > UBA2192. Next base: position 45,281 of record JAAYEC010000022.1, read on the forward strand.
GCCCTGGGATACCGCTCCGCCCGGGTTTCCCTGTCCAGGGTCAAGGCCCTCTCGGACAGCCTCGTCGAGCACATGCCCGTGGGACTCCTGGCCGTCGATCCGGGGGGACGCGTGATGGTTCTGAACGACTCGGCGGAAAAACTGTTCAGCTGCCGCGCGGCAGAGGCGATCGGCAAGCCGGCACAGGACATCCTTCCCCCCGAATGCCTGGAGTTGATGGGAGGGCTGACGCCGGAGCGGCCCATCGTCGAGAAAGAACTCGAATGTGCCCTCGGAAAAGGGCGGACGGTTCCCCTCGAAGCGGTCGCGGCGGTCCTGAAGGACGACGAGGGGGCGCTGATCGGCCGCATCGCCCTCTTCCGGGATCTCTCGGAACTGCAGCGCCTCCGCGGGGAGGTGGAACGCAGCCGGCGGCTCGCCGCCGTGGGGCGCCTCGCCGCCGTGGTGGCCCACGAGATCCGCAACCCGCTCAGCTCGATCAAGGGGTTTGCTACGTACTTCCGCCAGCGCTACTCGGCTGTGCCGGACGACGTCAAGGTGGCCGACATCCTGATCCAGGAGGTGGAGCGGCTCAACCGGGTCATCACGGAGCTGCTGGAATATTCCCATCCTCTTCCGCTCAGGCGGACGAAGGCGAGCCTGTCGGAGATTGTGCGGAACACCCTGGGCACGATCGAGAAGCAGGCGCAGGAGAAAGGCGTCGTTGTTCGAGCCGATCTGCCTGTCGACGTTCCCGAGGCCTTGATCGATGCCGACCGGATGACCCGGGTCTTCCTCAATCTTTTCCTCAATGCCATGGCCGCCATGGATGCGGGAGGGGTCCTTTCGGTGGCCGTGGCGAGCCTTGAGGGGCACACGATCAGGGCGACGGTATCGGACACGGGCGCGGGCATCCGCAAAGAGGACCTCGGCAGGGTCTTCGACCCCTATTTCACGACGAAGCCCTCGGGGACGGGGATTGGCCTTGCCATCGTGCAGCAGATCGTCGAGGCACACGGGGGCGAGATCGGGCTGGAGAGCGTGCCGGGGAAGGGGACGACGTTCACGATCCTTCTTCCCGCAGGCGGTGAGTAGCGGGCTAAACGGATTCCAGGGCAGGACGGGCAGGATGAACAAAAAGAACACGATTCTGGTTGTCGATGATGACTATGCCCACCGGACCATGCTGAAGACGCTGATCACCGGGTGGGGCTATGATGTCCGCGAGGCCGACGACGGGGCGGCGGCCGTCGAGGCCGTCGGGAAAGAGCCTCTCGACCTGGTGCTCATGGATATCCGGATGGCCCGCGTATCGGGCATCGAGGCCCTCGAGGGGATCCGCAAGTTCAACCCCGCCCTGCCCGTCATTCTCATGACGGCCTACGCCTCCGTGGAGACGGCCGTGGAGGCGCTCAAGAAGGGCGCCTACGACTACCTGACCAAACCCCTCGACTTCGACGAGCTGCGGCTTGCCCTGGAGCGGGCCCTCGAGCACAGGCACCTCAGGGAGGAGAACCGCATGCTCCGCGAGAGCCTGGGCGCCCGCTTCGACCGGGGCAGCCTCATCGGCCGCAGCGCGGCCATGACGAGGCTCCTGGACCTGGTGGCCCAGGTGGCCCCCTCGGAGGCGACGGTGCTCGTCACGGGCGAGTCGGGCACGGGCAAGGAGATGATCGCCGGGGCCATTCACACCAACAGCCCCCGCAAGAGCGGCCCCTTCATCCGCATCAACTGCGCCGCCATCACGGAGACGCTGCTGGAATCGGAGCTCTTCGGCCACGAAAAGGGCTCCTTCACCGGCGCCGACCGGCGGAAGGAAGGCAAGTTCCGCCTGGCCGACCGGGGGACGATATTCCTGGACGAAGTCAGCGAGATGTCGCTGGGCATGCAGGTGAAGCTCCTGCGAGTCCTGCAGGAGCGGGAGTTCTCCCGCGTGGGCGGCGAGGAGGTGATCCGCGTCGACGTGCGCGTGATCGCCGCCACCAACCGCGATCTGCTGAGGGCCGTGGCGGAAGGCCGGTTCCGGGAGGACCTCTACTACCGGCTCAACGTGGTGAACCTCCGCGTGCCCGCGCTCCGGGAACGCCGGGAGGACATCCCGCTGCTGGCCCAGCACTTCCTGAAGATCTTCGCGGAGCGGAACCGAAAGGCGCTGAAGGGGTTCACGCCCCGGGCCATGGACCGCCTGCTGCGCTATTCCTGGCCGGGGAACGTCCGCGAGCTGATGAACACGGTCGAGCGGGGCGTCGTCCTTTGCCGGGGCGACGTCCTCGACGAGCAGGACGTGGCGCCCGTGCTCGAGGCCGAGGTTCCGCAGGCGGCCGCGGCTGTCCCCGCCGCCGCAGGCGCATCCCTGGAAGATGTGGAAAAGATTACGATCCTGAAAACCCTCGACGAGGCGGGCGGCAACAAGAGCGAGGCGGCCCGCCGCCTGGGCATCACCCGCCGCACCCTGCACCTCAAGCTCAAGAAGTACGGCCTCATGTAAAAAATACCTTGCCGGGTAATATTGACACCGCAGCTGTTTCATTGGTAATATCAGTTGCAGTTTAGGGTCTTGTTGGAAGGGGCCAAGCCTTTCAGGCCCCATCCCCTTCCGTTCCCATTTCATATCGGTCGTCCGTCTCTCATTCCGTCACGCAGTAACCAGGCTAACCCGTCAGAGCGCGTTGCCAGTCCAACCCCCGATTCCCATTCAATGACAGCGAAAGGAGGATGCGATGCAAAGGACAATGACAGCCTTATTGGTCTTGCTTGCGGGGATGCTCGTCGTCGGCTGCTGCAATCCCGGTCCTGTCACCAGCCTTCCCGTCACCCTGCACCCGCAGGAGACGGGCATGTGGTGCTGGGCCGCCAGCGGCCAGATGGTCATGCACTACCTGGGAAACGATGTTGCCCAGTGTACCCAGGCCAACAACCGGTTCGGGAGGACGGACTGCTGCACCATCGATCTCTGCCCGCCCCCCACGGAACCCGTGCCGGCGTGGCCAAACCCCTGCAAGTGCGTCTGCGGCGGCTGGCCGGAATTCGACAAATACGGGTTCACCTTCAGCCGGACCTCGAGTGCACCGCTTGGCTGGGACGATCTCAAGAAGCAGCTCTCGAACAATCCATACTGCAAGGGGAGACCCTTCGCCTTCACCTGGAAATGGCCCGGGGGGGGCGGCCACATGATGGTCGCCAAGGGCTACATGGAGCTTGCGAGCGGACGATACGTCGTGATGCTCGATCCCTGGTCGCCCTGCGTGGGGGATGAGCGGATCATCACCTACGAATACTATGTCGATAGCCCGGGGCACCATACCCACTGGGACGACTTCTACGATGTCACAAGGAGGTAGAGATCATGAGAAGCATGCTTGCGACGATAGTTGCCGTGCTGCTGCTGTCTGCGACGGCGATTGCACAGCCGGCGCCGGTGCAGCTAGAGCGAGGGGCGTCAGAGTCACTGGTTGCCTTCAAGGCCCTTGTGACGGCAAGGCAGAACTACAGGGAGATGGGGTTCGAGTCCTTGGCCGAACTGGACCGGATAGCTCCGGGGGTCCCGATGCAGGTCTTCATGGTGCCCCTCGATAAACTGCAGGGCTATCAGGCCGGGATGGCGTCCGAGCCCCTTCTCGTGGATACCCGGCATACCCTTTATCCCGTCCTTGTCGATGCGCAGGTGCGCTCGTCCATCACGATGAGCGAGGTCGGGGGGAACTGGAAAGCGGTCGCCTTCGGGAGCCCGAAACTGATCCGTTCGCTCTCCGCGGCACGGGCCGCCGTCGCGTCCGCCGCCGGCGTTCCCGCAGCTTCCGTTTTCCTCATCGAGGTGCCCGCGCTCAATCTCCACGTGCTCGGCTGCCGGGCCGGGGGGACGACTATGGCGGCGGGGTTGAAGGATGACGGAGGCACGGCCCCCCTTCGGCCGCTGTCCGCCGTCCTTGCGGACCTCGTTCCCTATGCGAAGGCCCATGACGGCCTGCCTCGCTGAGGCGCTGGCGGATTCGGGACGGATACGCCGGGTGTAAGCAATCCATGAAACGAAAGGGGCCCCGTCCGCATCCGGACGGGGCCCCCTGGTTAGGACGGATTCCGTTTCTTTCCCTGGACCCTTTCCCCGATACCCGAGCCCCTTCTTCAGGCCTTGGATACCTTGCAGGGCAGCCCTTTGAGGTTTGGCGTCCCGTACTCCTTCCCGAGTTTGGCCACCGAGGTGAGCATGTTGAAGTTGGCCGACTGCCAGTCGTACTGGGTCTCGGGGTCACCCTCGGGGAACCACCAGCCGTGAGCGGCGCAGAGCACGCGCGGGTCGAGGGCGTCGGAGAAATAAGCCCTCTGGGTGATCTTCCCGTAAGGGGTCTCGAGGAGGACGTTGTCGCCTTCGGCGATGCCGTACTTTCCGGCCGTTTCCGGGTGGATCTCCAGCCGCGGGTCGGGGTTGAGCTTTCTGAGCTTCTCCACCCAGCGGTACGAGGAATGGAGGTAGTATCGGCTCTTGGCGCTCGTGAGAACGAGCGGATAGGCCGGATCCTCCGCCTCGGGGAGTCCCTTGTAGACCGGCAGCGGCGAGACCTTGAACTTCTCCGCCGTGCTGAGGCGCAGCTCCACCCGGGTCGTCGGCGTGGAGAAGCCCTTCTCCTCGTATTTTTTGAACCGCTCGGGGCCCTTCAGGTATCCCTTTTCGCAGAACTGGGCGTAGGTTAGGCCCGCGGGCCTCACCACGTCCTCGGCGAACTCGTTGAAGTCCTCCTTCCAGAGCTCCTTCGGCGTCATGAGCTTGCCCAGCTCATTCATGATCCTGATGTCGGGCCAGCACTCATCGGGCGGCTCCACCACCTTGGGCCTTGCCAGGATGTAGCCGTGGCCGATCCCGATGTGGCCGATGTCGTTGAACTCGAACTGGGTGGCCGCGGGCAGCACCACGTCGGCCATGGCCGCCGTGGGCGTCATGAAGATCTCGGCGACGGCCAGGAAATCGAGCTTCATGAAGGCCTCGTAGGTCAGCCGGCTGTCTGCGTAGGACAGCATGGGGTTGCAGCACATCATGTAGGCGCCGCGGATGGGGTAGGGCTTGTCCTCGAGGATGGCCTTGCGGAAAAAGGCCGGCGCGTTGGTCATGAGACGGGGGATGATGCCGTGGGCGGCTCCGATCATCTCCTTGCGCTTGTCGGGGATGAGGTCGGCCCGCACCAGGGGCGCAAGCCCCAGTATCTTTGCGTCCCTGGGGTCCACGTTTCCGCCGGGGACGTCGAGGTTGCCCGTGATGGCCATGAGGCAGATGAGGGCCCGCGTCGTCTCGAAGGTCTGCGTGTAGTGTTCGATGGGGTTTCCCCACTGGATGGCCGCGGGCTTTGCGGCCGCATAGGACCGGGCCGCCTGGCGGATGAGATCGGCCGGCACCCAGGTGATCCCGGAGACCTTCTCGGGCGGGTAGTCCTTCACGTGGGCGGCAAGCTCGTCGAAGCCGTGGGTCCACTTCTCGACGAACTCCCTGTCGTAGAGGCCTTCCTCGATGATGACGTGGAGGAAGCCCAGGGCGAGGGCCGTGTCGGTGCCGGGACGCAGCTGCAGCCAGTGCTTTGCCCTCTTCGCCAGGTCTATCCGGCGCGGGTCGACGACGATGATCTCCGTGCCGTCCTTGATCTGCTTCAGGAGCATGCTGCAGATCTCCCCCTCCTCGTTGGTGGAGGTGATGTTGCTGCCCCAGAGGACGACGAGCTTGCTCGGGTAGTGCAGGTCCGCCACGGGGTAAAACCCACAGGTGTGCACGCCGGTGATCTCGCGGGGGGCGTGGCAGACGTCCTGGGAGGCGATGACGTTGGGCGATCCGAAGAGGTTGGCGAGGCGTATCTGGATGAAGTGGTCAAGCCCCTTGGGCATGCCCACGCCGAAGGCAACCCCCTTGGCGCCGTACTGCTCCTTGACCTTCAAAAGGCCCTCGGCGACGGTCTTCAGGGCCTCGTCCCAGGAGACCTTTACCCATTTCCCCTCTCCCCGCTTGCCCGCGCGCTTCAGGGGGTGGCGAAGCCGGTTGGGGTGGTTGAGCTTGTCCGCCGAGGAAAGCCCCTTGATGCAGGTATAGCCTTTGTTCAGGAACCCCGCCGGGTCTCCCTTGATCTTGACGATCCGGTTATCCTGAACCCCCACGAGGAGCGCGCAGCCCCCGTGATCCATGCGTGCGCAGTGTGTCCTGACCCATCGGATGTCTTCTGTCATCGGTCTTCTCCCTGATACGGTCTTCCCGCGGGGTCATAACCGCCCGGCCGCGGGCAATGGCACCATACACCATTTGTACGGCGGCTGCAAAACCTTATTCGGCGGAGCTTGCGGCGCGCCGACGGGATCCTGGATTGAATTTCATGCCGGCAGACCCTATAATCCAGGTCGGTATCTGCGGAGGAGGACATGAACTCTGAAAAGCTGACGGCCGAAACCCTGGAGCGACTCCGGACCGCCCAGAGAAACGAGATCACGGAATACCACGTTTATCGACGCCTTGCGGGCCTCGCGAAGAAGAGGCACAACGCCCGTATCTTGAAAGATATCGGGGACTGCGAACTCGCCCACTACAGAATCCTGCGCGATCTGACGGGGGACGACGCTGCGCCCGATCGGCGGCGGATCTGGTTTTTCTACCTCGTCGCGCGGTTGCTGGGCCTTACCTTCGGGCTCAAGCTGATGGAGAAAGGGGAAGGCAGCGCGGCCTCGGTCTATGCCGAGCTGTCGGGCATGGTTGACGGTCTGGACCGGATCTCCCGTGAAGAGCACGAACACGAAGAGCAGCTCATCGGCATCATCGACGACGAGAAGCTCAAGTATGTCGGATCCATCGTCCTGGGGCTCAACGACGCCCTGGTGGAACTGACGGGAGCCCTGGCGGGATTTACCCTCGCGCTGGGCCAGATTCGGGTCATCGCGTTGGCGGGCCTGATCACGGGGATCGCCGGGGCATTCTCCATGGCCGCATCGGAATACCTGTCCATCAAGTCCGAGGGGGAGGTCCTGCACCCGCTGAGGGCTGCGTTTTACACGGGTGTCACCTATCTCTGCACGGTCCTCTTCCTGATCCTGCCGTATCTGGTTCTCGACAATGCGTACCTCAGCCTTGGATGCACCTTGGTGAATGCGCTGCTGGTGATCCTCCTGTTCACCTACTACGTTTCCGTCGCCCAGGATGTTCCTTTCCGCAGACGATTTTCCGAGATGGCCGCTATCAGTCTCGGCGTCGCCGGGCTGACCTTCGGGATCAGCTACTTCGTGCGCCTGTTCTTCCATCTCGACATCTGAACTCCGCGCGACGGGGCAATCCTGTACCCTCGCCGCGCGATTTGTGTTAAAATTCAAATATCATCTGTTGCAGGAGGTCTTTTATGGCCAAACAGCGACTCGTGGTCATCGGCGGGGACGCCGCGGGGATGAGCGCCGCCGCCCAGGCGAAGAGGCTCGACAGGGAACTCGACGTGGTCGCCTTCGAGAAGGGCCCCCACACGTCCTACTCGGCCTGAAGCATTCCCTACTACGTCGGCAAGGTTGTCGACGACGTCAAGGCGCTGATCGCCGTCACGCCCGGGGAATTCAAGACCGACTACGGGATCGACGCCCTCGTCCTGCACGAGGTCGAGGAGATCGACCCGAAGAACGGGCGGGTGCTGGTCAAGGACCTGCAGAGCAAGAAAGGGTGGTGGGAGCCCTTCGACCGGCTCCTCATCGCCACGGGCGCCCTTCCGTTCTGCCCGAAGGTCCCGGGCCGGGAGGCCGCGGGGATTTTCGGGCTGCACTCGCTCGAAAGCGGGATCACGGTGCGCAGGGTGATCGACGAGGAGCGGCCGGGAAAGGCCGTCATTGTCGGCGGCGGATACATCGGGCTCGAGATGGCCGAGGCGCTCACCCTCAGGGGGCTCGACGTCTCCCTGGTCGACCGGGCGCCGCAGGTCATGAACACGCTGGACCCAGACATGGGGGCGCTCGTCTCCGAGGCCATGATCCAGGTCGGCGTCAAGCTCTACCGCGAGGAGGCCCTGGAGGCCTTCGAGGTGGACGGCGGCCGCGTGAAGGCCGTGGTGACCGAAAAGCGGACCCTGCCGGCGGACATCGTGATCCTGGGGCTCGGCGTCATCCCCAACACGGAACTGGCCGCCCGGGCGGGGATCCCTCTCGGGGTGCGCGGGGCCCTGCGCGTCAACGAACGGATGCAGACGGAGATCCCCGGCATCTGGGCGGCGGGCGACTGCGCCGAGTCCTTTCACCTCGTGAGCCGCAGGCCCGTGCACATCGCCCTGGGCACGATCGCAAACAAGCAGGGGCGTGTCGCGGGGATCAACCTCGGGGGCGGCTACGCCACCTTTCCCGGTGTCGTGGGCACCGCCGTGAGCAAGATCTGCAAGTGGGAGGTTGCGCGGACGGGCCTGCAGGAGCACGAGATCCGGACCCTCGGCCTCGAGCACGTCTCCGCCACGATCGAGAGCACGACCCGGGCAACCTATTACCCCGATGCCGGCCCCATCACCGTGAAAACGCTGGCCGAGAAGGGTTCCGGGCGGCTGCTGGGCGCCCAGATCGTCGGGATCGAGCGGGCGGCCAAGCGGATCGACATCTTCGCCACGGCCCTTCACGCGGGCATGACCGTCCAGGACATGATCAACCTGGATCTGAGCTACGCCCCGCCGTTCTCCCATGCCTGGGACCCTGTCCACATCGCGGTGCGCCAGGCCGACCGCGCCGTCCGATCGGCCTCCTGACACGGGCAGACGCGTGGCGGCCCCGGGCTGTGCGGCGACGGCACCGCGCGGGCATTCCTTTCCCCGGGGGAGGTGCGAACCTCGTCGGCAGGCGGCCTCTCAGGCGCCCGCCTTGCACTCCCCCGAGGCCAGCAGGTCGAGCAGCCACTGCCGGATGCGGTTGCGGTCGGGGACGGTCCCCACGCAGACGATTCGCCCGTTGATCACGAGGGCCGGGACGCCCAGGACGCCGAACTTCGCGATCTCGGCGGCGTCCGTCACGTGGGAGAGATCGCCCGCGATGTTCATCTCGGCCAGCACCTCGCGGACATCCTTCTCCAGCCTGTCGCAGTTGGAACAGCCCGGTCCCAGGACCTGGATGCGGACGCCGCCTCGGGGCGCCTCGTCTTTGAGTTCCCCGGTAAACACCCTGAACGCCCGCAGCAGGGCGTCCTTGTACTCCTCGGCCATTTTCTGCGGGATGTAGTTGTGGGCCGCAATCTCCCGGAAAAGGATTTCCCGGCACTCTGCATCCGTTTTTCCCGATGACGATTTGGCCAGACCCTCCATTGCCTTCCCGAGTCCGACGATTCCGACGGACCTCTCGCCGATGGCTACCTGCACGATGTCTCCTGACATGATGTCCTCCTTCCTCTCCGGGGGCGGCCGTTTCAGCCCTTCAGCTTCCGGTAGAGCCCCGTGAGTTTTGTCCGGTACGCATTTCGGATAACCGCCTCCTCCTCGCCCAGCGGTTTCATGGGGACGAGGTCCATCACCTCTTCGGGGGACAGGCCCGCCTCGTCGACGGTCTCGACGGCGCCCTTGAGCATCTTCTTGATCCCTTTCCAGGCCTGCTTGTCCGTCAGGCCGAAGGACTTGCCCAGCTCGAAGAGCTCGAAGAGCTGGAACCAGATGTACGTGGGGCCCGCCGCCGTGATGAGGGCATAGGCCTCGAGCTTGTCCTCGTCCACCTCGGGGCAGCCGCCCAGCTTCTTGAAGAGCTTCGAGAGGGCTGTTTTCTCCTCCCGGGAGATTCCCGGGCCGAAGGCCACGGGGTTGTAGCCCTCGCCGACGATGGACGGGGCGTTCGGGATCATCCGCACGATCCGGTCGAAGCCGCCGAGCCCCTCCGAGAGCGCCTGGATTGTAAACCGCGGGGCGAGAGAGACGAGGACCGCCCCGGGCTTGAGCGCCGCCTTGATCTCCTCAAGTCCGCCCGCGACGGCCGGGGGATGCAACGCCAGGAAGACGATGTCCTGACCCGCCGCCCTCGCGTTGTCGCCCTGAACGGTCTGCACCTTCGGGAATCGTTCCCTGAGCCTCTGCAGCGCGTCGCCGCTCACGTCGCTGACGATGACGGTCGCGGGAAGCATGCGCTTGCGGCCCAGGGCCTCGAGGATGATCCGCGTGATCCGTCCCCCTCCGACGAACCCCATGGTTTTCTGCGGCATGGCGGAGACCTCCTTTCGGGATTTACGTCCGGCGCCGGCCGTGGTTACCGGTCCTGCAGGAATTCCTTGATCTTCCCGGCGTCCAGCACCTTGCCGACGGCCTTCACCTTTCCGTCCACGGCGAGGCCCGGGGTCGTGAGAACGCCGTACTTCGTGATCTCCTTGACGTCTTTCACCTTGACGATCTCGTACTCCAGCCCGAGTTCCCTTGCCGCCTTTTCGGCCTCCTCGGAGAGCTTCCGGCACTTCGGGCATCCCGGCCCGAGGATCTGTATGGTCCTTTTCATCCTGTTCCCCCATCGGATGGATTGCGGTTCGGTTTTCCTCTGTCTATCCCGTCAGCCAGCCGTAGCCGATCCCGGTCACCGTGGACAGTACCACGACGATCGTACAGTACGTGAAGGTCTTCCTGAATCCCATGATTCCCGCCAGGGCGATCATGCTGGGCAGGGACAAGGCAGGGCCTGCAAGAAGGAGTGCCAGCGCAGGCCCCTGCCCCATGCCGGACCCGATAAGACCCTGGAGAATGGGAACCTCCGTCAGGGTCGCGAAGTACATGAAGGCCCCCGCAACGGCGGCGAAAAAGTTCGCCCGGAGGGAGTTACCGCCCACGAGGTCATGGATATAGTGCTCCGGGATCAGGGCCTCGTACCCCGGCCGTCCCAGGAGGAAGCCGGCGATCAGGACCCCGCCTGCCAGCAGGGGGACGATCTGCTTGGCAAATTGCCAGGTTGTTTCCATCCAGTATTTCAGCTCACCCGTGGTGAACCACAGCCTGAGTTCGATCCCGAGTGCAATCAGCAGTGCCGCCGTGACGTACCACTTGATGCGGAAGATGAAGAGCCATAAACCGGCTTCGCCCTGCGCCGGTTTTGCGAAGGCAGCAAAAACGAGGATCAGGACCATCGTCGCCAGATAGAACGCTTCCTGTGCCAGGGAACGCTCCTTCCTGTCCTCTTCGGGCAAAATAAAATCTCCCGCGTCGCGGGCCGCGTCTTCCCTGCGGAAGATCCAGGCCATGAGAAGGCCGGCCAAGACGGAGAATACGACGGCGCCCACCGCCCGGGCCAGACCGATCTGCCAGCCCAGGACCCTGGCCGTCAGGATGATGGCCAGCACGTTGATGGCGGGCCCCGAGTAGAGAAAGGCCGTCGCCGGGCCAATTCCCGCGCCGCGCGTGTGAATCCCCGCGAACAGGGGCAGCACCGTGCAGGAGCAGACGGCGAGAACCGTGCCGGAGACGGAGGCCACGGAATAGGACAGGGCCCGGTTGGCCTTCGCCCCGAAGTATTTCAAAACCGAGGCCTGGGAGACGAAGGAGGCGATGGCGCCTGCGATGAAAAAAGCGGGCACGAGGCAGGTCAGGACATGCTCGCGGGCGTAGTCCCGGAGCATCATGAAGGATTCCAGGCCGGACTGACGGATAACGGGACTATCCCACGGGATGCAGTATGCCGCTGAAAAACCGGCGATCATGAGCAACAGCCTGCTCCATTCGTTCATGAAACGTTTCCTTCTTTTCTCCTCTGCTGTATATGCCCATCCGGCAATCCGCTAGACAGATCTCTTCCGGACGATGACCTCCCGCCGGATAGCTGGAAGGGCCTCCGAGAGCCTCCGGATTTCCGGGTCGTCGACGAGCCAGTGCTTGAGATTCCCCAGCAGGGTTGCCGCGTAGGGGCTGACGCCCCCGCCGCTCAGGGAGTAGTTGACCCAGAGCCCGTCCTTGCTCGATTGGACCAGGCCGGCGTCTTCGAGCACCTTCAGATGCTTCGAAATCGTCGGCTGGGCCAGGCCCAGGGCGAACTGGATCTCGCAAACGCACATCGGCTTCTGCTGGAGCATCTTGACGACCTTGACCCGGTTCGGGTCCGAGAGGGCCTTCATGACCCGGATGAAGTCCTTCATCCCTGCACCCCTATATATTACTATATGGCCATATAGTTATTTTGACGATTCCTGTCAACAGAAAATTTCATCGCCGCCGCAGGGGACTTTCAGGATTGCATCGCGGCGGGATTGGGTATATAGGTTGCGCGGAAAAGCCGGAAGTCAGTCGGCGAAGAAATCCGGAGAATCGGGCATTCGCGGGTTCTCGGAAGCTCATCCGGGCTTTTCGGCTTCATTTGCGCGTCCACGGGATGTGTGCGGTGCAAGCGGCCACGACAGCATGGCATGCCTCGAGGGGAGAGAAATCATGACGGGACAGACCAGCACCGAGCAATACGAGCGCATGGCACAGCTCTACATGAAGGAAAAGCGTTACCCGGAGGCCATCGCCGTTTACCGGCAACTCATCCGGATGAAGCCCGACATGGACTCCTTCGTTCTGTGCCTCGCCTGGGCCCTCAAGGATAACGGCGAGGTCGAGGAGGCGGTGGCCCAGTTCGAGAAGCTCTTTGAGAAGGAACTGGCGCGGCGGCTTTTCACCGGGTTCGCCTTCGACGAACTCGTGCGGCTCTACCGCGAAACGAAGCAGCACGACCGGCTCGTCGGGGTCTGCGAGCGGGCCGTGGCCGTCCAGACGAAGGACGTCCACCTGCGGCACACCCTCGGGGACGCCTACCTGCGCGCGGGACGGCACGGGGACGCCCTGGCGGTCTTCGAGGCCCTGGCGGCCGAGGAGCCCGACTCGTCCGTTTTCCATGCCTCCGTGGGCGGCGCGCTGATTGCCGCCGGGCGCTACGACGATGCCGAGGCGGCCTACCGGCGGGCCGTCGAGAACGACTTCCCGGGCAAGGAAGGGATGTTCCTCAACAGGATGGGGCAGGCCTATATGGCGGCGGGCGCCTACGAGAGGGCCGAGAGCGCCTTCCGCAGGGCCGCGGCGGCCTCTCCGGAGGAGGCCGTTTTCCGCTGCGATCTGGGCGACGCCCTCGTAATGCTCGGGCGGGTGGAGCAGGCCTTCGGGGCCTATGGCGAGGCCGTCGGCGTCAACCCCGCTTTCGAGGCGAGCTACTACAACCGGCTGGGCAATCGGCTCATAAAAGAAAACCGCGCCCCCGAGGCGGTCGAAGCCTTCCGTCGGGCGGGCGCGGCGGATCCTGCCAATGCCTTCTACAGGCTCTCGCTGGCCGAGGCCCTCACTGCGTGCGGACGCACGGGCGAGGCGAAAGCCGTCCTCGACTCCCTTAGAAGTCCGGAGGCGGAGCCTTGAGGAGCTTCGCGAAGCGATCCTTCTCCATGGCCTTCTCGAAGGCCTCCTCGGGGCTGATCAGGCGCCGCTGCAGCAGGTCTGCGATCGCGTCGTCGAGCGAAATCATCCCCATCCGCCTCCCCGTCTGGATGACCGTCATCAGCTGGTAGGTCTTCTGCTCGCGGATGAGGTTCGCCGCCGCGGGCGTCACCAGGAGGATCTCCAGGGCCGCGATGCGTCCCGGCTTGTCCATGCGCTTGAAGAGGGCCTGCGACATGACCCCCTTGAGCGATTCCGAAAGCGACGTTCGGATCTGCGACTGCTGGTCCGCGGGGAACATGTCGACGATGCGGTCGATCGTCCGCGTGGCTCCCATGGTGTGCATGGTGGACAGCACGAGGTGCCCCGTATTGGCCGCCTCGATGGCGAGCATCGTCGTCTCCAGGTCGCGCATTTCGCCGACGAGGATGATGTCCGGGTCCTCGCGCAGGGCGGCCCGCAGCGCCTTGGCGAAGGACTGCGTGTGGGTCTCCACCTCGCGATGGTTGATGATGCACTGCTTGGGCTGGTGCACGAATTCGATGGGGTCCTCGATCGTGACGATGTGGCACTTGCGGTTCGCGTTGGCGTGCTCGATGATGGCCGCCAGCGTCGTCGACTTGCCGCTGCCCGTGGGCCCCGTCAGGAGCACGAGGCCCCTCGGCAGCATGGCCAGCTGCTTGAGAACCTGCGGCAGCCCCAGCTGGTCGACGGTGAGAACCGTGGAGGGGATTTCGCGGAACACGGCGCCGATCCCGTTTTTCTGCTTGAAGTAGTTGCACCGGTAGCGGGCGATGCCCGCAACCTCGTAGCCGAAGTCCAGGTCGCCCGTCTCCTCGATCTCCTGCCGCTGGCCGGGGGTGAGGATCTCGAAGAGCATCTCGCGCAGCTCGTCGTCGTCGAGCGCCTCGTCGGCGATCTTTTCCATGTCGCCGCGGACGCGCAGGGCCGGGGGAGATCCGGCGAAGAGGTGGAGGTCGGAGGCGCCCCGGTCGTGCTGAAGGGCAAACAGATCGTCGATTCTTGCCATAGGTCAATCCCCTTCCAGGCTGATCGTAAAGCCGAGAAGCAATTTTGCAAGTTCCATGCCCTTGAAATCGCCCGAACAAGTTCTTGACAGGGGATTTCCCGCTGGTGTATAAACGGGGCTCCTTTCAAGCCGTTGTGCCGGAAGTGGGGATGTAGCTCAATTGGGAGAGCGCCGCGTTCGCAATGCGGAGGTTAGGGGTTCGATCCCCCTCATCTCCACCATTTTCCCCCAGCCGATAACGCAATAGCCGGGGCCGAGTCCCGGCCCCTGTGTTGTGATTTCCGCCCGCCCGCCCATTCCCGGCCTTTTCCCGGAGGCATGATTTACCGAACCTCGGCGTCGCCGTGCAGCCGGCGGCCACACGGCGAGAATCCGATCCCGCCCGGCGCTCCCGGCCGGCATGCCTCCGGCGCCCCCGAAAAATCGTCCCGTTCCGCCGAATCCGGTTTGACTTTTGCATCACAACCATCGGGTTGCCGCATGTCTTCAACGGAAACGGCGGGAAGCAATGAGCGCATTTCAGTATGACCGGCTGTCGAAGAAAGACCTGATCCAGCGGCTTGTCGAAGCAGAGAGGCAGCTTCGCAGGTCCGGCACGGCCGACGGGCCCGGGCACGGCCCGTCCGCGCCGCGCCGCCCGGGGAAAGGCTCCAGGCCGGCCACGAAGCGGGGAGAAAAGCAACGCATTCCCTCGGGCGTCCCTGCCCGGGCGGACGTCAGTTCCGCGTCGGAGAGCGACTGCACGGTTCTCGACCAGGACGGGCGTATCCGCAGGCTCTACCGCGTCGTCAAGGACATCCAGGACGATGCCGGAAACCCCGTCTTCACCGAGGGGGCGCTCTACGAGATCGGCTCGGGGACGGACGGCGCCTCCGGCGACGGCCAGCCCGGCGCGCCGGGGGAGTCGGACCAGACGGAACTCATCTGCCGGTTCCGGCCCAACGGCGCCCTCACCTACGTCAACGAGGCCTACTGCCGGTATTTCGGCTGCGAGAGGGAGGACCTGCGGGGCCGAAACGTCCTGCTCTCCATCTCGGAGGCGGACCGCGAGAAGGTCTATTCCCGCCTGAAGGAACTCCGGCCGGAGCGCCCCGCCGATACGCTGGAATACCGGGTCGAGAACGTCTTCGGCGACGTCCTCTGGAACCAGTGGACCTACCGGGCCCTTTTCGACGACAGCGGCAACGTCCTGGAGTACCAGTCCGTCGGACGGGACATCACGTTCCGGAAGTACACCCAGGACGTCCTGGAAAAAAGGGCCGCCATTCTCGAGGCCCTCACCTATGCCTCCGAGGCGTTTCTGAAGAGTTCCAGCTGGCGGGACCGGATCGAGAGGGTCCTTGAGCGCTTCGGCGCCGCCATGAACGCCTCCCACGCCTTCCTCTGCGAGAACCGGGTCGATGAGGGGGGCGGGATCACCGTGCTCCGCAGCTACGAGTGGCTCGCCCCCGAATCCGGGGGAACAGGCGCCGGGCAGGGGTTCCTGCGCAACGCGGAGATGGCCCTCCGCTTCTCGGAGTGGGTCTACGCCAGGAGCGAGGGCCGCCCCATCTACGGCGCCATCGGGAGCTTCCCGGAGCAGGCCGTGGACGAACTGAAGCTCGACAGGAAGGTCGCGATCGCCGTGGTCCCGATCCTGTCGGGAAGACGCTGGTGGGGTTTTGTCGCCTTCGCGGACTACACGGGGGACATCCGGTGGAACGACGACGAGATCGCCCCCCTGGGCACGTTCTCGGAGATCCTCGGGACCGCCATCGAGCGGCAGGACAGGGAAAAGGCCCTCCGGGAGACGCACGCCGTCATACGCAGCCAGGAGCGTCTCCTCGCCGCGGTCGTCGATGGTATCCAGGACGGGATCATGGTGGCATCGCCCGACCTGACCATCCTGCGCGTCAACAAGGCCGTCGAAAAGCGGTTCCCCCACATCCAGGGTCTGCCGGGCAGGAAGTGTTACGAGGCCTTTTACGGTCTGCAGAGCCCCTGCGGCAACTGTGCGTGCCGCGAGACCGTAGAGACAGGGAAGGCCTTTTCCATGACCCGGCCCATCCCGGGCTCCGGCGGTGAGTGCCGGGGATGGGTCGAGGTCTTCAGCTACCCCTGGGTCGATCACGACACGGGGAAACTGAAGGGCGTGATCGAATACTCGAGGGACATCACGGAAACGAAAAAGGCAGAGGAGGCCCTGCTGGCCAGCGAGGCTCGCTATCGCGAACTCGTCGAGTGCCTGCCCGTGGGCGTCTACGAGGCGGACATCGACGGGATGTTCACCTATTCCAACAGCACGGCCATGAAACTGTTCGGCTACGGCGAACAGGACGTCCGGGCCGGCATCCATTTCCTCCAGGTCATCGCGCCGGAAGAGCATGAGATTGCGCGCAAGCGGGCACAGCGTGTGCGGCAGGGCGACACGGTGCACTATATCGAGTACACGTTTCTGCGTAAAGACGGGACGCGGTTTCCCGGCCTGCTCATGGCGAGGCCGCTCATCCATGCCGGACAGATCGTCGGTTCCACGGGGGTGGTCACGGACATCAGCGAGCTCAAGCTCGTCCAGGAGGCCCTGCGGAAAAACGAGGCCCAGCTGGGGGGCATCCTGCGGGCGGCCCCCGTCGGCGTGGGGATGGTTCATGACCGTGTCTTCGAATGGGTCAACGATGGCATGACCGCCCTGACGGGGTATGACGGCCGCGAGCTCCGCGGCAAGAGCGCCCGTATCCTGTATCCCGACCAGGAGGAGTTCGAACGGGCCGGCCGGGAGAAGTATGCGGAGATCCGGGCCAGGGGAAGCGGGTCCGTCGAGACGCGCTGGAGGCGCAAAGACGGGGCCGTCATCGACGTCCATTTGAGCTCCGCGCTCATCGAGCGGGACGAACCCGATGCGGGGGTTGTTTTCACGGCCCTGGACATCACGGCCCAGAAGAAGGCCGCGCGCATCCTCCTTTCTGCCAAGCAGGATCTCGAGAGGCAGGTCGCCGAGCGGACGCGGGAACTCGACGTGGCCAACATGCTGCTGCGGATCGAGCTCGAGGAGCACCGCAAGACGGAGCAGGCCCTCGTCAAGAGCGAGGAGGTCTACCGGGCCATCGTCGAGGACCAGACGGAGATCATCTGCCGGTTCCACCCGGACGGGACGATCTCCTTCGTCAACGGGGCCTTCTGCCGCTATTTCGACAAGGCCCGGGAAGAGGTTCTCGGGTCACGCTACCTGCCGGCGATCCCGCGCGAGGACCGGAAAAGGCTCTGGACCGCCTACGGGGAGCTGACCCCGGATCGGCCCGTGTTCAGCATCGAGTTGCGCGTCCGGATGCCCGACGGCGCGGTGCGATGGCTGAACTGGATCAACCGGGCCATCTACGACGGCTCGGGGAATATCATCGAGCACCAGGGCGTGTGCCGGGACGTCACGGAGCGCATCCGGTCGGAGCAGCAGATCCGGGAGAGCCGCAACGCGCTCCGGTCCGTCTTCGACGGCATCTCCGACCCGCTCGTCATGGTCCGGGAGGATCTGACCGTGATCATGCTCAACCGGGCGTCCCTGCAGTTCCTCGGTGCATCGCAGTACCGTGAGTTGATCGGGACCTCCTGCCTCGAGTCCCTCCGGGAGAGGTACGGAAGGGGGGAGGCGGACCTCGTCCGGGCGGCGGTTGCAGGGCAGGAGCCGGCCCGTTTCGAGCTGGCCACCCGGGGGGATGCCGTCCGGTACGAGGAGGTGTTCGTCTACCCTGTCGAGGCCGGGGGAGAAGGCCGGCGCACGGCCATCATCCGGGTGACCGACCGCACGAGGCAGCGGCTGATGGAAAGGGAACTCATCCAGAGCGAGAAGCTCGCCTCCCTCGGGCTTCTGATCTCCGGGATCGTCCACGAGATCAACAACCCAAACAACTTCATCAGCTTCAACATGCCGATCCTGCGCGATTACATCCGGGACATCCTGCCCGTCCTTGACGATCACGCCGCCCGGGATCCCGGTTACGAGGTCCAGGGCATGCCCTACGCGGACTTCCGGGTCGACATTCTGAAGCTGATCGAGAACGTCGAGCACGGCTCGGCGCGGATCAACACGACCGTGGCCAAGCTCAAGGAGTTCTCGCGCAGGAAGGACGAAAGGGGGGCCCGGCCGATCCTGCCCGCGGCGGTCGTGGAGAAGGCCGTCTCCCTCTGCCACACGCAGATCCGCAAGACGGTGAAGACCTTCGAGGTGCAGGTACAGCCCGATCTGCCCGAGATGGTCACCGACCCCGACGCCGTCGAGCAGACGCTGATCAACCTGCTGATCAATGCGGCCCAGGCGGCGGACAAGCCGGACTCCCGCATCCTGCTCAGGGTGCGGCAGGGGACGTCCGGGGAGGGGCTGATCCTCGAAGTGGAAGACAACGGCTGCGGGATGGACGACAGGACGGCCACCCGCCTTTTCGACCCCTTCTTCACGACCAAGGAGGAAGGGCTGGGCACGGGCCTGGGGCTCTACATCTCGAAAAACCTGATCGAGCCCGTCAGGGGGTCCATCGCCGTGGAGAGCGAAATCGGCCGGGGCACGACCTTCCGCGTCGTGCTGCCCGACCTGACCGGCCCGGGCGACCGGGGACATGCATCCGAAAAAAGGGAGTTGACTCATGAACGAAACGATTCTCGTCGTCGATGACGAAATGGATTTCCTCGACAGCGTCAAGCGGGGCCTGATCAGCGCCGGCATCCGAGATATCCGCGCGGAGAGCGATCCCCGCGTCGCGGCATCCTCCGTGCAGCAGGGCGACCGCTACGCCGTCGCGCTCATCGACATCACGATGCCCTGGCTCAACGGGGTGCAGCTTCTCGAGATCATCAAGGGCGCCTGCCCCGACACGGAGTGCATCATGGTGACGGCCGTCAACGACGCCCGGACCGCCGTGGAGTGCCTCCAGAAGGGCGCCTACGACTACCTCACCAAGCCCGTCTCGCGCGACGAACTGGTCTCGAAGATCCGGCGGGCGACGGAAAGGCGCCGCCTCCTGGAAGTCATCTCCGTCGGCAAGACGGGCAGCCTCCCCCAGATCAGGCACAAAGACGCCTTCGCGCCCATCGTCACGCGGTCGGACAAGATGCTTCGCCTGCTGAAGGAGGCGGAACTGCACGCCGCCAGCGACGTGCCCGTCCTCATCACCGGCGAGAGCGGCACCGGCAAGGAACTGCTCGCCAGGGCGATCCACCGGTCGAGCCCCCGGGCGTCGTTCACGTTCACCTCCATCAACATGGCCTCCCTGACGGGGAGCCTCTTCGATGCCGAGTTCTTCGGCCACACGAAGGGGGCCTTCACGGGGGCGGAGAAGGACCGCGCGGGCTACCTCGAGTCCACCCACCGGGGGACCCTTTTCATGGACGAGATCGGTGACCTGCCCCTCGATTTCCAGGGCAAGCTCCTGCGCGCCCTCCAGGAGGGCGAGATCATCAAGCTGGGCACCAGCACGGCTCGGAAGGTGGACGTGCGCTTCATCGCGGCCACCAACGCCGATCTCGACAAGCTGCTTGCCAGGGGAGGGTTCCGCAAGGATCTCTACTACCGCCTCAAGGGCGCCTGGCTCTCCATGGTGCCCCTGAGGGAGCGCCGGGAGGATATCCCGATTCTCATCAACCTCTTCCTGAAGGAATTCCGCGGTGAGCTCACCGGACAGGATATCGAAGAGGGTGCGCTGGGGCTCCTCATGGCCTACGACTACCCCGGAAACGTCCGCGAGCTGCGGTCGATCATCCAGGCCTCCAGCAACCTCTCCCAGAAAAGGCCGATCGCGGTCCGGCACCTGCCGGAATACATCCGAAAATCCAGGCCGAAGGCGGCCGTGCAGGCTGGCGGCAACGGCCCGATCATGCCCCTGGCCGAGGCGGAACGGATCCACATCCTCCAGGCCTACGAGACGACGACCCGCAACAAGCTCAGGACGGCGAAGCTCCTGGGGATCGGCCTCAACACGCTGAGGCGAAAGCTCGCCTCCTACGGGGAGTCCTGACCCCCTCCCCGGGAGCGGCATTCTCAGCCGGGTGCCGGGCCGCGCCGCTCCCGGAACCCTCGTGGAGGCGCGGCCGGCGCAGGCCCCGGCGGGAGGGCTTTGCCCGGCCGGCCGGGCCCCGGTCGAACCTGAACCCTCCACCCGTCTTCCGACAGCCCGCTCCGGACCATGCCAGATCGGCACGAATTTTCTTTTTGTCTGAAATAATTGGATTTTCCCCCAGCCGCACGTCCGTTCCGGCACAGGAGACCCTTTCCCCTGCCCTGTCCCTTCCCGCCCGTATTCATCCAACATGCCGGATTCGCAGATAAAAACAGCCGACCGGAGTATGGTACGACCCGTGCTCTACGCGACGGCAGCCCATGCATTCGAGGTGACGCCATGTCGGACAGGGATTTCCCGGCGCAGGACCCGGAGATCGCAACAGGACCCGCTCGGGGAGACCATGGAGGGGGCGGGGAACGGGAAGAGGCGGCAACCGCACCCGAGACGAGCCCCGGGAAGACGGATTCGCTTCCTCAAGGCAGGGCGTGCCGGGAATTCATGGAGCAGCTGCCGTTCGGCGTCCTTACCGCCCGTTCCGACTTCAGCGTGGATTACCTCAACGGCCGCTTCAGGGAGATGTTCGGATACGAGCCCGGGGAGATCCCCGACATCCGGGCCTGGTTCGAGAAGTTCGCTCACAGGTCCGTCCCGAACGGTATGCCCGATCCGTTCTTTCAGGGCGGCAGTCCGGCGGAAGGCGGGGTACACCGGGAGGCATGCATTGCCGTCCAGACGAAACGGGGCGGCTGGCGCCTCTGCCAGGTCCACTTCATCGCCCTGGCCGACGGCCGCTTGCTGACGACGTACGAAAACATGGCCGGTCGAAGCAGCAGCGACTCGGAGCTTCAGTACACGAAAATCGACTCGGTCGACATTCTCTCCGGCGGCCTTGCCCTCATCCTGAAGGGGATTACCGATGGCCTCCAGGGCCTTCAGGAGATCTTCCTGGGAGAGAATTCTCCCGCGGGAAAGCAGCTTTTGGCCCTCGAACAGGAGGCGCGCTCCGCCGAGGAGCTCCTGCGGAAGATCCGGGGCTTCGCCGGCAGCCGGGTTTCCGATACCGCGCCGATCGACCTCAACGAGATCATCCGCAAGACCTCCACCATCTTTGCGAACACCCGGGGCGGGATGTCCGTGCGGAGGAAGCTCGACGAAGCCCTCTGGGCCGTCGAAGTGGACCGGATCCAGATCGAGAAGATGCTGATCCACCTCTACTTCCACCTGAATCAGGTCGACCCGGCCGGTTCCGGGCTCCTCATCGAAACCGGGAACGTGCACCTCTCCGCGCCGGAATCGACCCTCTACCGGATCAAGCCCGGCCGGTACGCGAAGGTGAGCCTCGCCTCGAACGCCGTCGAGCAGGCGCTGCCCGGACGGCCAAGGGCGCTTCGCCTTTCCACCCTCATGAACGATGCCGGCCTCCGGGACAATCTGAGCCTGACCTACGCGCAGTGCATCATCCAGGGGCACGGAGGCGTGATGACCCTCGGCGGCGCCGACGAAGCCCCGTCAGCCGTTCAGTTCCTGCTTCCCGCCGCCGGGGCGGCGTCTCCCGAATCCAGCGTCCCGCGCAGGGCCGCAGCCTCGCCGGGCACGGTTCTCCTGGTGGATGACGACGAGGTGCTGTCCGGGCTGATCCGGGAGATCCTGGAGGCCTCGGGCTACCAGGTGCTGACGGCATTCAACGGCCGGGAAGCCGTTGCGGTCTACGATACCTGGCGGGACGGCATCGACCTGGTGCTGCTGGACATGATCATGCCCGGCATGGGGGGCGCGGAGACCTTCCGGGAGCTGAAGGCCATGAACCCCGATGTGTCCGTGCTCATCATCAGCGCCTACAGCCTGCCCGACGAGGTCCGTGGTCTCCTTGAGCAGGGCTGCAAGGGGTTTCTGCAGAAACCCTTCCGGATTCCCGAACTGCTCAGCGCGATCCGCCGGTCCGTCCGGCCGGGCGGCGGCAGGAAGAGAGGGTAGCCGCATGAACGGCAGCACGCTGGCGCTCGACGGCAAGTCGATCTACATCGTCGGCCCGCGGCGGCTGGACAACGACGCGCTGGCGCGGTTCCTCGCGGGGGAGACGGGCACGCACTGCGAGGCCGTCTCCTTCAGCCGTCTGGAGGCCCTGGGATACGGGCCCAACCCGCAGAGAAACATGCTTTTCCCCGTCGATGCGCTCGACCCCGGGCTCAGGGCGACGAGCCCGCGCGGCGGCGTCCGGACGAACGGGAACATGCCGGCGGCCTCCACAACAGAGATATCGCCGCCCACCTGAACACCAGCGGCCACACGGTCCGGACGCATCTCTACAATATATTCCGGAAGATCCACGTGAGGAGCCGTGTCCAGGCCTCCCTCTGGATCCACGGGCACGTGGAACGGTTTTTCTGCGTGGTGTAAGACAACCCCCTCCGGCCGCCTGGCATGGACAGCCCCGCCCGCGGCGAAGCGTCCCGGCCTGCATCCCGCACGTCCCTGTCCCCGGTACCTGTCCGTTTACGAAAAAAGAAGCGCCGGGACGTTTCCCGCAGGGGAAGGCCTTTCCCGGCGGCGCTGGAAGGCTGCGCGGATCGATCAACGAGGGACGGGCATGCTCAGGAGGGTTGCGACAACCGGGGCCACCTTGTACCCGAAAACGGCGACAGGGGCCAGGTAGACCAGAAGGGTTGCGATGCAGTCGATGACGACGAACGTCATGTCGTCTTCAGGGGAGTCCACCTCGACGATCTCGTCGAAGATACAGCGGTCGTCTCCGCTCTGTGCCGCGCTTCCGATTTCCTGCCTGCCGATCACTGTTTCCGCCAAGGCTGCCTTCATGGTACGCCCCCTTCCTGTTCGTTTGAACGATGGGAGAGCATCGGATGTGCCGGCGGCGCGAAAATCTAGAATCTCCTTGTAAATCATGTTGTTGCAAATGTTTTCCTCCGCGCTCCAGGCGTTTGGGCGTCGGCGGCGGGGCGCACAATCGGACGAACGCCCGCATAATCTTCAATGAGATCAAGGCCTTGCGCCCTATGTGCCGTTTTGGAGCAGTGCGGGTTGGCCTTCCGTTTCGGGGTATCTGTGGCCCGGGCCTCTCCTTCCCTGCCTGAAGCCGACCGAAAAAGAGTCCGGTCGCCGGCGGCTACCCGGTGCGCCGGATTGTTGAGCCCTGCGAAGGGATCTGGTAGGATGTGCAAACACAGCCGGACAGGAGGAAAACGTGATGATCAGCGAGTTGGCGGACTGCCCCGTCGTCGTGGAGGTCCCCGTGGCATGGGGTGAGATGGACGCCTTCGGCCATGTCAACAACATCGTATACTTCCGTTATTTCGAGACGGCGAGAATTGCCTACTTCGAGAAGCTCGATGTGCGTGAATTCCTCGAACGGGACCCCGTCGGGCCGATCCTCGCCGAGACGGCCTGCCGTTTCCGTGCAGCCCTGTCCTACCCGGACCGGGTTTCCGTCGGGGCAAGGGTGACAGGCCTCAGCGAGGACCGCTTCGTGATGCGCTATGCCGTGTTCAGCCACAGGCTCGGCCGCATCGCGGCCGAGGGCGAGGGAACCCTGGTCTGCTTCGATTACCGGCGGGGCCGGAAGGCGTCCGTACCGGAAAAACTGAAGACCCGGATCGCCGAGCTGCAGGCCGGGGTCCCCTGAGACACCGGGCTTGCCCGAGCGGCAAAAGGCCGCCCCGGCATGGGGCGGCCTTTTGCCGCAGGGCCCCTTGCATGCCCGCTACATCCGCCGGTCCCTCCAGTGCAGAATGTTGGTCCGGCTTGCGACCGAGGGAGGGCTGATGTTCGCCTTCTGCGTGTTCGAACCGATCCCCGCGCCGCCGCTGACGGTCACGTAGAGGTCCGGCGTGCTGCTGAAGGGGTTCATGGACAGCACGGGAGCCGTTGGGATGCCCACGCCGAGCGTCATGCTCCGGCTGCCGCCCGACAGGGTCCCGGCGCCGCTGAGATAGTTGATGGCATAGAGCTTCGCCGTGCCCGCCTGGCTGCAGGGATCGCTCGAGCCGCTGGCGGGGGTGTAGGTGGTGAAATAGACCTGGCCCCCGAAGACGGAAGGGTCGGAGAGGCATTTTTCGCCCGCCCCTGCCAGGGTGATGTACCAGCCGTTCTTGGACGCGTTGTCTTTGTAGGTGCCGCTCGTGATGTTTTCGAGGGTGCTCACGTAGCGCGTGCCGGACAGGGTTTTGTCCTTCACGCCGAAGAGCCGGTCCGCGCCGCCGCCCACGACGATGGGCTCGGCCTTGTCGCCGGTGCCCCAGTAGAGCCAGATGGTCCCGCCCGCATCCCGGGTCGCTGTCGGGGCGTCGTAGACGGGCCCGATGCCGGCCTCCCGCGCGAAGAGCCGAGAGCCGCTCCAGCTGCCCGTCGAGCAGGAAGAGCCGTCGGCGTCGAAGCAGAACTTAAAGCGCCAGAGGTTGCCTCCCAGATCGCCGATGTAGGCCACGTCGATGAACCCGTCGTTGTCGGAGTCGATCATCGTCGGGGTCCCCGGCATCGCGTAGGCCAGCTCGGAGTTGTCCGCCGAGGTGTAGCTCCACAGGATGTTGCCGGTCGACAGCTCGACCACGAAGAAGCCTTTCCCGCGGGTGTCGCAGCCGGTCCCGGTGCAGTTCGAGTAGTTGTGCCCGCCGCCGAAGAACCCGACCCACTTCTCCGAGCCGCCCACCTTCACGCGGTGCACCATCATCTTGCTCCACGGGTCGCCGAGGTAGGGGGCCTGGCCTGCCGACGGGGTGATGCGCCACTTGTAGGCGGGGGCGGCCGTGTTGGTGATATCGAGGGCATGATAGCCGCAGTAGTGGGGACATTCGGCCGAGTAGACGTTGCTGAAGCCGCTGTCGCAGGAGCTCGAGGCGCTCCAGAGGGTCTGCGTGGCCCCGCGGCCCTGGGCGAAGATGAGCAGGGTTCTCCAGTCGGAGGGGCTCTTTGCCGTCCCGTCGCCGGTTCCCAGCCACACGTCGGCGACACTGATGGGGCCGTCGACGTAGTACTGGTGGGTCAGGCCCGTGGGGTGCGCGGTGTGGGCGATGTCCTTGAGCTTGCTCAGGAGGTTGGGGGCGATGAAGCTCCAGAGCTCGGCGCCGTCGCTCGTGCGGAAGGCGTGGAGCTGGCCGTCGTTGGCGCCTGCCACGACGATGCGCTTGCCGTTGGCCGTCGAGCGCACGTTGCTTGCGCGGAAGGACGCAAAGGCGTTTGAGCTGTCCCGCATATCCTGGAAGTACTGCGCCGGCGTTCCCACCGTGATCGGGTTGGAGCGGAAGGTGTCGCCCAGCTTCCAGTTGTCGGGGTTGAAGGCGCTTTCGCCGCGGATGAACCCCACCACCTCGTTTCGCCTCGTGTCGTCGGCCACATTGAGGTCCGCCCGCGTGACGTTCGACGCGTTGAAGGCGATCAGCGAGCCGGCCTTGAACGTGTAGATGGAACGCGAGGAGGCCGGCGTCGCCTGGAGCACTTCGCCCGCGTCCCAGACCACGCTGCCGATGCTGCCGTCCTGATTGATGTGGTACTTCTGAATGTGACCCTGCCAGAAGGGTTCCCCGTTGGCCGGCTGGAACGTCGCCTCGTAGAGGTAGTTCTCGTCGATAAGCCGGGTGGAGGCCACGGAGGCCTGTGTGAAGGAGTAGGTCGCCTCGCGGATGTGGTTGACGGCCTGGCGGAAGGCCGCTTCGAGCTCCGCGGCGTTGTTGGCGATGAAGGCGTAGCCGGCAAGCGCCGCCGTCCCGGGGTCGTTGGAGACGGCGAAACACTGCTCGCTCTTGCCGTTGCAGGTGCCCGTCGTGAAGTCGCCGCCGCAGGACGTGACCGCCGAGGGGTCGAAGCCCGACAGGGAGCCGGCGTTCGGGACCAGGGGGTTGTCCGTGCCGCCCCAGTAGGCCATCCAGTTGAGCGTGTTCTGCAGATGCGCGGGCATGTTGCTCCCCATGCCGATGACGAAGACCTTGTAGCCCGCATCGGCCAGGGCCTTGGCGGCCAGCACCGAAGCGCGCCGGCGCTTGTACTGGTCAGCCTGGGTGTCGGTGCCCGAGCCCCCGCAGCTCATCGTGTCGGCCCCGTCGGTGACGAGAATGACGAACTTCTGGCGGCAGCTGCGGTAGGGGTCGACCGCCTTGTTCGCGTCGAGGTAGCTCTTTACGCTCGAAAGAGCCGTGACCAGGGGGGTGGCCCCGGTGACGTTCGAGGCGCTCAGCGAGGAACGGATGTTCTTCGTGCCGCTGGCCGACTGGTTGACGGTGCAGGAGGAACTCCCGCAGTAGATCTCGGGGTACCTGGCGCCGATGTCGCGCAGCTTCGCGTAGGTGCTGTCCTGGAATTTGCCCAGCCCGAAGCGAATGTTCATGCTCGACTCGTCGGCAGCGTTGATCGTGCCGTCGCGGTTGTCGTCGAGGACGGTGAAAAGGGTCTTGCGGGCGATCTCGTAGCGCGAGCACAGCGTCGTGTAGCCCGTACGCGACGGATTGTCGTAGAAGGGGCCCGAACAGGTGGCGTTGCTGTAGAGATTCAGTGCGCCGTTCCACGAGTCGTGATCTCCGGGGGGGTTCCACTTCATACTGCCGGAGAGATCGAGGACGATCATGGCATCGGGGGCGACGGCCGTGAAGAGCCCCTCCTCGGTGTTGTCGTCGTCCGACCAGGCCGGACCTGCTGCAAAGAGCATCGCCGTGAGCGCGATCGCGCAGAGCCAGGCTGCCGGCATCCGTTTCCTTTTTTCGTTCGTCGTCCCGTTCATGACGAGCCTCCTTGGGGTTGAATCTGGCTGTCTGCGGGAGCAGCGGACATGCCACGGGAGAACCCGCGGGTGCCGGTCGAACAATATGAATGATATCGGCAAGTTGGGAAAAGGCGGGACGGGCGGGGACGGTGATCCGGACCTCACGAAAGGAGGCCGAAACGGCCTACAGGTCCTGAAATGTCTTCATGGAGGGCTTTTCGGGGAATGTTCCGAAATGGGACGGCCCCGTTTGGACCGCCGAAACAGGGAGGCCGGCGCCGCGGCGCCGGCCTCCCGTGACGATCGGTTGACCCGGCCGGACAGGAACTCAGTCCTTGTAAAGACCGGCAAATCTCCACTTCTTGCGCTTCTTCCAGCTTCCCCTGTGGTATGCGTAGCTGGCCAGCAGCGGCAGGGCCATTGTCGCCTCGGCATAGACCATCTGCTCCGCGACGGTGTCCACCTTGCCCCACGATGCGGCCTCCTTGAGGGTCGAGCTCGAGCAGGCCCCGTCGCGCACGTCGGCCACGGTGATCTGCACGGCATAGCGGTGCATGGGGACGTCCCTGCCCAGGATCTCGGCGCAGATGACCGTGTCCTGGACGAAGTTCTTGGGCACGCCGCCACCGATCATGAGAAGGCCCGAGGTGGGCGCGGCGATCTTGATCTCCGTCAGCTCTCGGAAGTCCTTCACCGAATCGATGGAGACATGGCTCTTCGGATGCCGGTGCTGGTGCAGCACGAGGCCGAACCCGGCGCTCGAGTCCGAGAAGGCCGGGCAGAAGATAGGTACATCGTTCTCGTAGGCCGCCTGAACGAGGGAGCCCTTCTTTTTGGCCTTCTTCGCCAGGTACTTTCCCATCTCCCGGATGAACTCGCGCGACGAGTAGGGCCGGGGCGCGAGCCCATCGGCGATCTCCATGACGGTGCGGTCGCAGTGCTGGAGCTCTTCCTCGTTGATGTAGGTGTCGTAAATGCGGTCGATGTAGAGCCTGCGAAGCTCGCTGTCGTCGACGTGGGGCGTGCCCTGGTAGTGGCGGAAGCCCAGGGCCTCGAAGAAGTCCATGTCCACGATGGAGGCCCCCGTGGCCACCACGGCATCCACCATGTTGTGTTTCACCAGATCGGCGTAGATCTGCATGCAGCCCGCGGCGCTGGTGCTTCCCGCGATGGTGAGGAAGATCACGCAGTGGCGGTCGGCGAGCATGCGATCGTACAGCTCGGCCGCCGAGGCGAGGTCCCGCGCCGAGAAGGACATCTTCCTCATGGACTTCACGAGGTCGACGGCGTCGATCCGGGTGATGTCGATGTGCTCGACCTTCGATTTCAGATAATCCCGTTTTGTCTTGCTGACGCTCTTTGCCATGAAAGATCCGTTATCCCTTCGGTTGTGGTTCCCTCTACTTACCCGAAGGTCCCGAAAAAGTCAAAACCGATAAGGGATCCCGCACGGCCCCGATCGTTTCGCTTGCATCGGGCCGGCCGCTCTGTTAGGGACAGGACATGACTCTCTTCCCGTCCCGCGAGGTTCTCACCGTTACCGGGCTCACGCGGCAGGTTCAGGACGTCCTGGAGGCCGCCTTCGATCAGCTCTGGGTCGAGGGAGAGATCTCCAACCTCCGCCGTCCCGCCTCGGGGCATCTATACTTCACGCTCAAGGACGAGGAGAGCCAGGTCCGGGCGGTGCTCTTCCGGCCCGTTGCCCGTTCCCTCCGGTTCGATCCCGAGGACGGGATGCGCATCGTCTGCCGTGCGCGGATCAACGTGTACAAACCCCGCGGCGAATACCAGCTCATCCTCGACTATGCCGAGCCCCGGGGCGCAGGCGCCCTGCAGGTAGCCTTCGAGCAGCTCAAGGCCCGGCTTCAGGCCGAGGGGCTCTTCGACCCGGGCCACAAGAAACCGCTTCCCTTCCTCCCCTCGCGGATCGGGGTCGTCACCTCGCCGTCGGGCGCCGTCATCCGGGACATCCTGAACATCACGAAGCGCCGCTTCCCCTCGGTGAATGTCCTGGTGGCCCCCGTAAGGGTGCAGGGTGTCGAGGCCCCCGGCGAGATCGTCGACGCCCTCCGCCTCCTCAACGAAGCGCCCGGCGTTGACGTGATCATCGTGGCCCGGGGAGGGGGCTCGCTGGAAGACCTCATGGCCTTCAACGACGAGGGGGTGGCCCGGGCCATCTTTGCCTCGCGCATCCCCGTTGTGAGCGCCGTGGGCCACGAGATCGACTTCACCATCGCCGATTTCGTCGCCGATATGAGGGCTCCCACCCCGTCGGCGGCGGCCGAGCTGGTCGTTCCCAGCCGCAGCGATCTCCTTCAGCAGATCCGGGCGCTGCACGACCGGGCCGTCCATGCCGGGGCCCGGGCCCTGCGGGTGCGAAGGGAGCGTCTGGAGACGCTGGCCGAACGGGTCCGCGACCCGCGGCGCCGGCTCGTCGATCTCCGGCTGCTTGTCGACGACCGCCTCGGCGGATTGACGGCTTCCCTTGTCCGCAGGCTGCGCGCCGAACGGGAGACGCTTCGCCGCCTGGAGACACACCTGCAGTACCTCAATCCAGCACGGCGACTCCAGACCCTCACCTTTGCGCTTGAAAATATGAGAAAAAGCATGATAACGGGTATCTTCCGCCAGGTGGAAGGCCTCCGGGAGAGGCTGGCGGGCCGCACGGCCCTGCTGGACAGCCTGAGCCCGCTCTCCGTGCTGGCCCGGGGGTACGCCATCGCACGGACCGTGCCCGGGGGAAGGGTGATCCGGAACGCGCGGGATCTCTCAGCGGGTAACCTCGTTGGCATAAATGTTG
This sequence comes from Deltaproteobacteria bacterium, assembly GCA_012728915.1. Lineage (GTDB taxonomy): Bacteria > Desulfobacterota > Syntrophia > Syntrophales > UBA2192 > UBA2192. Next base: position 75,147 of record JAAYEC010000022.1, read on the forward strand.
CGAAAGGTCGGTTCAATGCGGTCGTCACCACGATCGAAGAAGAATGACGGGATGGCGGAGGTCAAGTTCGAGGATGCCCTGGCGAAGCTCGAGGAGATCGTGCGGAAGATGGAGCAGGGCGAACTGACGCTCGACGAGTCCCTGGCCTCCTTCGAGGAAGGGATCCGACTCTCCAGGCTCTGCGCCGGGAAACTCGACGAGGCCGAGCGAAGGATCGAGATCCTCCTGAAACAGGAGGGCGGAACGGACGCCAGGCCCTTCAACCCCGAACCGGAAGGAGATGACCAGTAACCCCGTATCCCTGGACGAGTACCTCGAGTCACGGAAGACCCTCGTCGATCAGGCCCTCGAGCTCTACCTGCCTGCAGAGACGACCGAGCCCCCCGTGATCTTCAGGTCCGCCCGATACAGCGTATTTGCCGGGGGAAAGCGCCTTCGCCCGATTCTCTGCATCGGCGCCGCCGAGGCCGTCGGCGGGCCGATCGATGCCGTGATGCCTGCGGCCTGCGCGCTCGAGCTCATCCACACCTATTCCCTCATCCACGACGATCTCCCGGCCATGGACGACGACGACACCCGGCGCGGCAAGCCGACGAGCCACAAGGTGTTCGGCGAGGCCGTCGCTATCCTGGCGGGGGATGCCCTGCTGACCGATGCCTTCCGGATCATCGCGGGAAGGACCCCCCTGGGGATCGTGAGGCCGGAGACGCTGCTCCAGGTCATCCAGGAGGTGGCGCTTGCGGCGGGATGGTTCGGCATGGTCGGCGGCCAGGCGGCGGACATCGAGGCGGAAGGCAGGCCGCCCGCGGAGAAGACGCTCCACTTCATCCACACGCGCAAGACGGGCGCCCTCATCACGGTGTCGCTCCGTGCGGGGGCCCTGCTCGGCGGGGCGGGAGCCGACGCGCTCGACGCGCTGACGGAATACGGACGCCACGCAGGGCTTGCGTTCCAGATTGCCGATGATATCCTGAACGTCGAGGGCGATGCGCAGGCCCTGGGCAAGGGGACCGGCAGCGACCGGTCCCGGGGCAAGCTCACCTACCCGGCGCTCGTCGGGCTGGAGGCCTCGAAACGGCTCGCCGCGGAACTCGTGGAGAAAGCCGTCGAGGATCTCCGGGCATTCGACGGGCGGGCCGAGCCGCTCAGGAAGATCGCACGGTTCATCGTGGAGCGGGACATCTGATCCTCCGTTTCCTCTTTTGCCAAAGGGGACGAAAGGGGGAGCCGGACGCACAGGCACAGAGGACAGGGTAACGAAGGCATGCTCGAACGAATCGACTCTCCGGCCGACATCAAGCTGCTCCGCCAGGACGAGCTCGAAGCCCTCGCGGAGGAGATCCGAAAGGTCATCATCGAGACCTGTTCCGCCAACGGCGGGCACCTAGCCCCGTCGCTCGGCGCCGTGGAGCTCACCCTCGCCCTGCACTACGTCTTCGACGCCCCGCGGGACAAGATCATCTGGGACGTGGGGCACCAGGCCTACGCCCACAAGCTGATCACGGGCCGGCGGGATACGTTCCACACGCTGCGCAGGAGCGGCGGCGTCTGCGGGTTCCCGCGGCGCGAGGAGAGCGTCTATGACGTCTTCAGCGTGGGCCACAGCAGCACCTCGATCTCGGCCTCGGCGGGGATCGCCGAGGCGCGCTGCCTCAACGGCGAAAACTTCAAGGTCGTCGCTGTCATCGGAGACGGCTCCATGACGGCGGGCATGGCCTTCGAGGGTCTCAACTGGGCGGGGGACCGGAAGAAAGACCTCATCATCATCCTCAACGACAACGAGATGTCGATCTCGCCCAACGTGGGCGCCCTGTCGGCCTACCTCAACCAGATCATGACGGGCCGGCGGGTCACCAAGCTGCGCAACGACGTGAAGCAGTTCCTCCGGGGCATCCCCAACGTGGGCGAGCAGATGGTGAAGCTCTCCCGGCAGGCCGAGGAGGCCCTCAAGTCCTTCCTGACCCCCGGGGCGCTCTTCGAGGAGCTGGGCTTCGAGTACGTGGGGCCCCTGGAGGGCCACCGCCTCGACCACCTCATTACGATGCTGCGCAATGTCAGGGAGCACAACCGTCCCGTGCTGGTCCACGTGCTGACGAAGAAGGGTAAGGGGTACCCCTTCGCCGAACTGGAGCCCACGAAATTCCACGGCATCGGTCCCTTCAATGCCCGAACGGGCGACCTCGCCGTTGACCCGGGCGGCGCTCCCAGCTACACGGAGGTCTTCGGCCGGACGATGGTCAAGCTGGCCCGGGAAAATCCGCGCGTCGTGGCCATCACGGCGGCCATGTGCAGCGGAACGGGGCTCGATGCCTACGCGAAGGAGTTTCCCGAGCGGTTCTTCGACGTGGGCATCGCCGAGCAGCACGGCGTGACCTTCGCTGCGGGCATGGCGACGGAGGGGATCGTCCCCGTCGTGGCCATCTACTCGACCTTCATGCAGCGCGCCTACGATCAGGTCCTGCACGACGTCTGTCTCCAGCGGCTTCCCGTGGTGCTGGCAATGGACCGCGGCGGGATCGCGGGCGATGACGGCGCGACCCACAACGGCGTCTTCGATTTTTCCTACCTGAGGGCCATCCCGAACATCGTCGTCATGGCGCCGAAGGACGAGAACGAGCTGCAGCACATGCTCAAGACGGCCGTCGATCACGGCGGACCCGTCTCGGTGCGCTACCCCCGCGGCAGGGGGCTGGGCGTGCCGCTCGACGAGACCCTGAAGGCCCTCGAGATCGGGAAGGCCGAGATCCTCCGGGAGGGCGCCGACATCGCCGTCTTCGCCATCGGATACGCGGTGCGGCCGGCCCTGGATGCGGCAAGGCGCCTGAGCGAGGAGGGCATCGACGCCGCCGTCGTCAACGGCCGATTCGTCAAGCCCCTGGACGAGGAGCTACTCGTCCGCCTGGCCTCCGCGACGGGCAAGGTCCTCACCGTCGAGGAGAACGTCCTGGCGGGCGGCTTCGGCAGCGCGGTGCTCGAGATGCTCGAGATGAAGGGCCTGTCCGGCATCGAGGTGAAACGGCTGGGCATCCGCGACGAGTTCGTCGAGCACGCCACCCAGGCCGAGATGCGCCGAAAGTACGGGATCGACGCGGACGGAATCGTCGAGGCGGCGCGCAAGCTCGCCGCGCCGGCGAAACCGGCCCTGCGGGAAGCCGCGGCCAAGTAAAGGCGAGGGTAAGAAGAGCGGAAGAGCGGAGCCGGAGAAAGCAGGCGGAGCCAGAGGAGAGATTCCGGCTCTTCCCGCTGTTGGTCGGGCCGGATCTTCCGAATCTCCAACCCTCCGATCTTCATGCAATCGGAGCTTGAAGACGAAGACCGGGCGTTTACCCTGATCCTGCCGTCTGCCATCCAATGAAAGATAAATCCCCCAAGAGGAGGCTGGACGTGCTGCTCGTGGACCGGGGCCTGGCTGCCTCGAGGGAGCGGGCGAGAGCCCTCATCCTGGCCGGCGCGGTGCTCGTCAACGAAGAGCCCGCCGACAAGGCGGGCGCGCTGATTGCCGAGGGCGCAGCCGTCCGGGTCCGCGGTGAGGACCACCCCTACGTGAGCCGCGGCGGGGTGAAGCTCAGGGGGGCCCTGGATGCCTTCGGCATCGGCGTGGAGGGCCTTGCGGCCCTGGACGTAGGGGCCTCGACGGGAGGGTTCACGGACTGCCTGCTCCAGGCAGGGGCACGGAGGGTCTACGCCGTGGACGTGGGCTACGGCCAGATTGCCTGGAAGCTGCGAAACGACCCGCGGGTCGTCCTGTTCGAACGGACCAACATCCGGCACTTCCAGGGCGTAGGGGTCGACGAACCCGTCGACATCGCGACGATCGACACGTCCTTCATCTCCCTGCGGCTCGTCGTCCCGCCGGCTCTCCGGTTCGTCAGGGACGGCGGCGCCATCCTGGCCCTCGTCAAGCCCCAGTTCGAAGCGGGAAAGACCGAGGTGGGAAAGAGGGGCGTCGTCCGCGACCCCTCGGTGCATGCCCGGGTGCTGGAGGAGCTGAAGACATTCTTTGCGGAACAGGGCCTGTCCGTGAAGGGGTCCTGCGAATCGCCGCTTGCGGGCCCCGAGGGAAACCGTGAATTTTTCATCTATGCCGTGAAAACGGAAGGAAGCTAGGAGGCCAGGAAGAGCGGAAAAGGCGACCGCAAGAGTCCCGTACCCTGTTTTGCCATGATTAAACGGTTCGTGAAAAACATCGAGATCCGGCTGGCCGAAACCGCAGGCTTCTGCATGGGTGTGCGCAGGGCCGTCGACATGGTCCTCGACTTGGCCCAGCACAAGGGCGACCGCAGGATCTACACCTATGGACCCCTGATCCACAACCCCCAGACGGTGGAGCTGCTGAGGAGGCGGGGGATCATCCCCGTGCAGGACCTGGACGGGATCGAGGAGGGCACGACCGTGATCATCCGCGCCCACGGCGTCTCGCCGCAGGAGCGGGAAATCCTCAAGAAAAAGGGGGCCATGATCATCGACGCCACCTGCCCGAAGGTGGGCCGCGTCCAGTCGGTGATCAAGAAGCATGCCGCGCGGGACTACCGGATTGTCATCGTAGGCGACGCGGAACACCCCGAGGTGAACGGCCTCCTGGGCTATTCCGACGGGCGCGGCATCGTCGTCAGCAGCCGCGAGGAAGCGGACCGCCTGCCGGTCATGGAGAAGGCCTGCGTTGTGGCCCAGACGACGCAGAGCCTGGACGAGTACCGGGCCGTCGTCGAAAAGATCCTCGAACGCGTCCCCGAGACGGTCGTCTTTGATACGGTCTGCGACTCCACGGAGAAACGCCAGGCCGAGATCAAGGAGCTGGCCTGTGCCATGGATGCCGTGTTCATCGTGGGAGGCCGCGACAGCGCCAACACCCGGCGCCTGGCGCAGATCGCGGAATCCATGGGCACCCCCACCTTCCACATCGAGACGGCGGAGGAAATCCGGGACGTGGAACTCGGGCAGTACGACCGCATCGGGATCTCCGCCGGGGCCTCGACACCGAACTGGATCATCGAGCGGGCCGTCGACACGATCCGGAACGCGCGACTGGGGGCCGACGCGCGCGGCTGGTTCGTGACCCTGTGGCTTGCCTCGGTGCGCACCGACGTCTACTCGGCCCTCGGCGCGGCCTGCCTGGCCCTTGCGGCCCAGTACCTCCAGGGCGTCTCCATCAGCATCCTGCAGCTCCTCATGGCGTCCTTCTACGTGTTCTCCGTCCACACCCTCAACCGTTTCGTCGACCGGGAGGTGAGCGGACTGAGGGGGACGTTCCGCGAGGAGGCCTACGCACAGCACGCCCGGGTCTTCGTCGTCGCCGCGTTTCTCAGCATGCTGATCTCCCTGGGGCTTGCCAGCATGATCGGCCCGGTGCCCTGGCTCATGCTCGCCGTCGTCACCCTCGTCGGGGCCCTGTACAACATGCGGATCTTCCCGAGGGGGTGGCGTTTCCGGCGGCTTCGCGACCTGCCGGGAACAAAGAATTTCTTCATGGCCTCCGCCTGGGCCCTCGTCATCGCCGTCATCCCATACGTGGGGTGGCCGCTCGACGTCTCGGCGGACATGGTCGTGGCGGCGCTCTTCGTCTTCTCGGTCGTGTTCGTCCGGTCGTCCCTCTCGGACCTCATCGAGATCCAGAGCGATCGCCTGCTGGGACGAGAGACCATCCCCGTCGTCATCGGGGAGGCCAGGACCCGACGGCTCCTCGATGCCATCTCCCTGTTCCTGGCGCTGCTGCTCGTGCTGTCGTACCCCCTCAAGTGGACGACATCGCTCAGTTTCACGCTGCTGTCCTGCGTATATTACATGTGGATTTGTTTCGAGCTTTGTGATAGAAGAACGGCGCTTTCCGCGGCCGTCATCAACGGACTGCTTGAAACCAACTATGTTCTCGCGGGGTTATGCACAATGGGCTGGCTGATCGCCCTGCAGCTGCTCCGATGAGGACCGGGGGAATCTTGAAGAGGAATTCAGCGGCGGCCCTGGTTGCCCTGGCCGTCTGCTCCGCCTGGCTCCTGGCCGGCTGCGAAGGCCTGCGGTTCGTGCAGGCGGCCGAGGAGGCGAAGGATTTTCACCCGAGAAGCGTCGGGGTGCTGCCGGCCGATGTCGGCATATACAAGGATGCGGGCGGCAGGATAGACGACATCATCACCGAGGTGCTGAGCGGGACGAAGTGGTACGCCGCGGTGATCGGCGGGGCGGAGATCCGCAAGCGGATCGATGCGGACGAGGAGCTTCGCAAATCCGTCGATGTGTACCTAGCGAAGCTTCGGGAGCTGAACTTCTCGGATCCGGAGCTCTGCAAGGTAATCGCCGAGTTCTGCGGGATCGAGGCCGTCCTCATCCCCACCGTCGATGTCTGGGAGTACACGATGCTCGGCGGCGACAAGGTCGCGCGGGTGGGTCTCTCGATGCGGCTCGTCGACACGAAGACGGGGAAGACCATGTGGAGGGCCGGGCACCAGGTCACGGAGGAATACCGGTTCCTCAAGCCTGAGCTTGCCGCCATGGGACGCGCCATGGTCCGCAAGATGGTGGACCGAATGCCGCATTAGGAGCGAAGTCCCCCGGCATCGGGTTTATGGCTTCAGGCACAGGGCAAGAAAGGAATTTCCGCCGATCGCCCTTCGGATGAACATGACAGATGCGGCAAGAATGATTATATTCAGACTTGGAGACCCTTAGCCCCCGGACGCGATGGAGCCGGGCGGAATCAATAACGGGGTCCGAGGAAAAAGAACGATGAAAGAAAAAGTCCAGGCTGCGCTGGATCAGATCCGGCCCAGCCTTCAACGTGACGGGGGGGACGTGGAGTTGGTGGATGTAACCGGGGACGGGATCGTGAAGGTGAAGCTCACGGGCCGCTGCCACGGATGTCCCATGTCCCAGATGACCCTGAAAATGGGAATCGAGCGGCTGCTGAAAATGAACGTCCCCGAAGTGAAGGCCGTCGAGTCCGTGTAGGACGGCGGCTTGCGACCCCGCGGCAGCGTCCGGCAAGCTCACATCGGGCGCCGCGGGGGTTGCGCGCGCAATCGTTTTCACACGAAGGAGTTTCTGGAAATGGCCTACGTGATCAGCGATGAATGCATCGCCTGCGGAAGCTGCGAGGAAGAGTGCCCCGTCGAGGCGATCAGCGAGGGTGACGAGAAGTACGTCATCGATCCGAACCTCTGCACCAATTGCGGGGCCTGTGCGGATGTCTGCCCCGTCGAGGCGATCAGTCCCGGCGACGAGGAATGATCCCGTCGCACCGGCCGTATGAAACGAGGGGAAGGGCGCCCGCTCCCCTCTTTCTTTTTTTGTGTCGACAGGCCCGGTGGGCGGGCGACGACCCGATTGTCCCCGGAGGAATGCCGATCGGTCATGGCAGGCTGGTTCATTACGTTTGAGGGCGTCGAAGGGTCCGGGAAATCCACCCAGATCCGCCTCGCGGGAGATTTGCTGCAGGAGCTCGGTCTGCCGTTCGTCCTGACCCAGGAGCCCGGCGGCACCCCCCTGGGGGAGCGCATCCGGGAGATCCTTCTCAACCGCGGAGACTTCGACATCTCGGGCGAGGCCGAGATGTTTCTCTTCGCCGCGGCCCGGGCCCAGCACACCGATGCCGTGATCCGTCCCGCCCTGGAGGCGGGGAAGATCGTCCTCTGCGACCGGTTTACCGACGCCACAATCGCCTACCAGGCCTACGGCCGGGGACTCTCCCTGGAGTCCGTCCGGGAGGTCTGCCGCATGGCCTCGCGGGGGCTGGCTCCCCACCTCACCCTCCTGTTCGATCTTCCCGTGGAAACGGGCCTGGAGAGGGCATTCAGGAGAATCGCCGGCCGCGAGGGGAATCTCCGCGAGGACCGTTTCGAGCGGGAGCGCCTCGATTTTCACCGTCGCATCCGAGAGGGCTACCTCGCCATCGCCCGCCAGGAGCCGGGCCGGGTGAAGATCATCGACGCCTCCGGGGGCATCGAGCCCACCCGGCAGGAGGTCCAATCGCTACTGTCGGCGTTCCTGGGAGTGTGACCCATGTCGTTTGCGAACCTCTACGGCCAGGATGGACCCATCGATGTCCTGAAACGCGCCGTGGAGAAGCGGCGTGTCCCCCACGCCTTTCTCTTCTACGGGGCCGAGGGCGTCGGAAAGCGCACCGCGGCGCTTGCCCTTGCCAAGGCGCTCAACTGCGAAAGGGGCGGTGGCGATGCCTGTGATGCCTGCGCCTCATGCCGGAAGATCGACAAGGGGAACCACCCGGATCTCGTCGTGATCGAGCCTGAGGGCCAGTTTATCAAGGTGGCCGACATCAAGGAGCTCCAGGAACGGATGCGGTTCCGTCCCCTCGAGGGGACCCGGCGTGTCGTGATCATCAACGACGCGGAGCGCATGAACGCCACGTCGGCCAACTCCCTTCTCAAGACCCTCGAGGAGCCTTCGGCCGTCAACGTCTTTCTCCTCGTTTCGTCACGCCCGCACCTGTTGCCCATGACGATCCTGTCGCGCTGCCATCGCCTGCGCTTCAACCCCGTCCCGCGGGACGTGATCGCGGCCTTTCTGGAGCGGGAGCACGGCCTTGCGCCCGAGCGGGCCCGGATCCTGGCCTCGTCGTCCGGAGGGAGTATCGGCCGGGCCATCAGCCTGCACCGGGGCGACTACATCGCTCGGCGGGACGGCCTGCTGGACCGGGTTGCGCGGGGAAGCCTCGACCCCATGGCCTGTCTCGACCTGGCCGGGCGCCTGGCCGGGGAAAAGGAGGACATCCTCGAGGCCCTCGACATCCTGAAATCCTGGTATCGGGACCTGCTCGTCTTCCGGGAAACGGGGGATGCCGGAGCGCTCATCCACCGCGACCGGGCCGGCGACATCCTTCGCCTCGCGCCCGCGATGAGCGGGGAGTCGATCCTGGCGGCCTTCCGGGAGATCCGCGGGGCCGCCGAGGCCATCGAGCGCAACGCGAATAAACCATTGACTTTGGAGACGATGGTCTTTACATTGTTTGCCGACAAGGCCAATTTCGTTGAAGATTCCCGCCGCGGCCCACGCGCCGCGGGGCCGGGAAGGTGAAGCCGACGTGAGACACATCGTAGGCGTCCGGGCGGAAAAGGAGGGAAGGGTCCTCAACTTCCAGACCACGGACGGAACCCTGAAAAAGAACGACGCGGTCATCGTCCACGCGGAAAACGGGCTTTGCGTGGGGGTTGTGGTCACGCAGAGCAGGGCCGTCCCCCTGCACCTGCTGCCGACGGACATCCGGAGCATCGTACGCAGGTGCAGCGACGGGGACCTCCGCACGCTCGAACAGAACCGGAAGCTCGAGCGCGACGCGCGGGATTTCTGCTTCGGCCGCATCCGGGAGCGCCGCCTTCCCATGAAACTCGTCGGCGTAGATTGCCTCTTTGACCGAAGCAAGCTCATCTTCTTCTTCACCGCCGAGAACCGCGTGGATTTCCGCGAGCTGGTGAAGGACCTCGTCCAGAGGTTCAAGACGCGGATCGAGCTGAGGCAGATCGGGGCCCGCAACGAGTCCCGGATCTTCGGCGGGCTCGGGGTCTGCGGTCAGAAGATCTGCTGCACCAGTTTCCTCTACAATCTCGACCGCGTTTCCGTGAAGATGGCCAAGGAGCAGAACATGCCGCTCAACCCGGAGAAGATATCGGGGTTGTGCGGCCGCTTGATGTGCTGCCTGGCCTTCGAGTACGACTCGTACCTGGACATGAAGCGCGGGATGCCCAAGTGCGGCAGGCGCGTCGGGATCGCCCAGGGGGGATCGGGGAAGGTTATCCGCCAGAACATCCTCAAGGGGACCCTGGCCGTCTACACCGAGGAGGGCAAGGAAGTCGAGGTCGAGATCAAGGACCTCAGAGAGCCCCAGCCCCTGCCGGCCCCGCCTGCCGACGGCCCCTCTCCCAGGGGCCCGAAAAACGGGGCAAGGGGACAGCGCTGAGGGCCCCGCCGCGCCCCGGCGGGGGAGCGGCCCGTCAACCGATTCCGGCTCGAGCGATGACTGCGCCCGGCTCCTCTTCGCGGGGATCGGGCGAGGGGGAAAGAAAGGAGGGCCAGCCGTGTCCGCCCCGTCCGAGAACAAGGTCTTTTACGTCACGACACCCATCTACTACGTCAACGCCTCGCCCCACATCGGGCACGCCTACACAACGATCGTGGGCGACGTCATGGCCCGATTTTATCGTATGTCGGGCTACGACGTCTTCTTCATGACGGGCACCGACGAGCACGGCGACAAGATCGCCGAGGCGGCCCGGAAGAACAACGAGACGCCCAAGGCCTTCACCGACCGCATCAGCGGCCAGTTCCGGGCCCTCTGGCCCCAGCTGGCCGTCACCAACGACTACTTCATCCGGACGACCGACGCCGACCACGTCCGGACGGTGCAGTACATCCTCCGGAAGGTCTACGACGCGGGCGACATCTACTTCGGCGAGTACGGCGGCCACTACTGCGTGGGCTGCGAACGCTTCTACACCGAAACGGAGCTCGTCGACGGCAAGTGCCCCGACCACCAGACGGTCCCCGAGTTCCGCAAGGAGAGCAACTACTTCTTCAGGATGAGCAAGTACCAGCAGTGGCTCATCCGGTACATCCACGACAACCCCGACTTCATCCGGCCCGAGCGCTACAAGAACGAAGTGCTCGCTTTCCTGCAGCAGCCCCTGGAGGATCTCTGCATCTCGCGGCCCAAGACTCGCCTGACCTGGGGCATCGAGATCCCCTGGGACAAGGACTACGTTACCTACGTCTGGTTCGACGCGCTCATCAACTACGTCACGGGCATCGGCTACCCGGACGGCAAGGACTTCGGCAAGTACTGGGCCGCCAGCGAGCACCTCATCGCCAAGGACATCGTCAAGCCCCACGGCATCTACTGGCCCACGATGCTCAAGTCCGCCGGGATCGGGCCCTACAGGAACCTCAACGTCCACGGCTACTGGAACGTGGACGCCAGCAAGATGTCCAAGAGCCTGGGCAACGTGGTGCGCCCGCTGGATCTGAAGGACAAGTACGGCCTCGACGCCTTCCGCTACTTCCTGCTTCGCGACATGGTCTTCGGGCTCGACTCGAGCTTCAGCGAGGAGGCCCTCGTCCAGCGGATCAACTCGGATCTGGCCAACGACCTGGGTAACCTCGTGAGCCGGGTTGTCGCCATGGACGTCAAGTATTTCAAAGGGACGGTCCCGGTGCCCGGGACCCTCGAGGAGAGGGACCGAAAACTGACTGACGCGGCGGCCAGGACGCTCGCCGAGATGGAGCAGTTCTTCCGGGAGCTCACCTTCCACAAGGTGCTCATCTCGGTGTGGGAGTTCATCAACGCCGCCAACAAGTACATCGTGGAAAACGAACCCTGGACGCTCGCCAGGGACCCCGGGAAGGGCGGCCGTCTCGGGACGGTCATCTACAACCTCATGGAGTCCCTGAGGCTCACGGCCTATTTCATCCACCCCTTCATGCCCGACACGGCGCGCAGGATCCTCGACCAGATCGGGCTTTCGGAGGTGAAGGAATTCAAGCTCGACGACATCCGCAGCTGGGGCGGGATCGGGCCGGGGCTTTCCGTCACGCGGGGCGAAGCCCTTTTCCCGAGGGTGGAGTACAGGAAGGAGGAAGAGCCGCCGGCGAGGAGCTTCGAGATGCTCCCCGAGATCACCTGGGACGACTTCGGCAAGATCGACCTGCGCGTGGCGAAGGTTCTCGAGGCCGAGGCCGTGCCCAAATCGAACAAGCTCATGAGACTCAAGATCGACTGCGGCGAGGTTCGCACCATCGTGGCGGGGATCCTGCAGAACTACAGGCCCGAGGAGATGGTGGGGCGCTCGATCGTCGTCGTCGTGAACCTCAAGCCCACGAAGCTCATGGGCGTCGAGAGCCGCGGGATGCTCCTGGCCACCGACACCGAGGGAGGCGGCCTGGCCCTCGTCGGCCTCGACCGGGACGCGCCGCCGGGCGCGAAGGTGCGATAAAGGCGGGAGCCAGGGGGAGTCACGAATCGCATCGAACGTCTGCCTTACGTTCTGGATCCATCCCGGAAACGATGGAATCCGTGTCCCCTGCCGAGGCGCCCGGCAAAACGGGTTGACACCTTCCCACAACTTGCCTAGTATGCTCTGTGCGCCGTCAGGATTCGCTCCGGTCCGCAACAGGCCGGAACTCCGGCAGGACGAGCCGATACGGTCTGCCGGGATCTGCGGCGCCAAACTGATGGAGGGAGGTACCGCGAATGAAGCTTTCGAACTATTTCGACAAGGTGAAAGGGTTCGGCACGCTGTCCACGGCTGATTCCAAGGGAAACGTCAACGCATCGGCGATTTCGAAGCCCTTCGTCGTTGACGAGGGCACGGTGGCCTTCGTCATGACGAACAACCTGACCCACCGGAACCTTCGGTCCAATCCCCGGGCGGCGTATTTCTTCATTGAAAAGAGTGAAAAGTACGACGGGGTCCGTCTCCACCTCACCAAGATCAGGGAGTCGAGGGACATGGCAGCCATCGAGGAGATCCGGAAAAAGCGCTACCCCATTTTCAGCACGAAGTACAGCCAGGCGTCCAAATACGCCGTCTACTTCAACGTGGACAAGGTCCTGCCTCTGGTGGCGGCGGGCGTGCTGAAGCGCGGTGTTACGCAGCAGTAGACAGCGGTGATGGGGGTTCCGGGGAAAGACGCAGAGACAAGTTCATCCTGACGCACTTGTTTGACGGCCGCATCAATACCATGGAAGATTTGAGCAAAGCCCGGCCGGATAATCCAGTCGGGCTCTGTTTCAACTGCGAAGGGGACTCCCTGGCAATGTACCACAACCGGTATCCCCTGCTCACACCCTTCTGAAGGCAGTGACCGTCTCCCCCGCCGGTCGTCATGATAAGCAAAAGGCCCGTGAGGCCCACCGCGGGCTTTTTTGCGTTTTCACTTCCGCCCCGGCTGCCGGTACCCGATATCTTGCTTGTCACTCCCCTTCGTCGAAGGCTTCGATCTTCTTTTCGCCCTCCACCGGTCCTTTCCCCGTGAGGCTCTCCGGGGCAGGGACGGGCACATCGACGGGCTTGATGAACTTTGCCGTCACGTCCCGCGTGCGGAGAACGGCGAGCTTGTCGAAAAGAAAGAAGAACTTGTCCTCCAGCTCCTTGCCGATCCCGCGGAGGACATCGGGCGGGAGGTTCCAGATCTCCTTCTTGAAGGGACCGAAGCCCTTCTTGCGCGTCTTGTAGATAAACTGCTCGTCCGTGTCCCGGGCGCCCTTCTCCCCGGCGAGTTCTTTCCGGATGTACTCGTAGATCCTCTCCCTCAGCGGGGCCGGGAAATGAACGCTGTCGTAGATCATGTTCTGGAAGGCCGTGGCCAGGTGAACCTCGGCGGCCCCTCGTTTCGGGAAGTGGTCGAAGGCCTCGTCGGGAAGGGTCGACGCCCCGTGCTGGACGGCGCCCGACATGCCGAATTCCCTGCGGGCCGCCTCGGACAGGGTCTGCAGGGTGTCGAAGTCGAGCTTCACCGTGGCGATGCTCCCGTCGGGCAGCACGACACCCCCGTGGGAGGTCCCCGTCTGGATGCTGATCTTGCTGATCCCCTTGAGGTCCTTGCCGTGCCTGCCGAGTTCCTCGAGGTAGCCGTTCATGAAGGCCCGCAGCTCGCCGACGGTGCTGTTCTTGCGGCCCACCTCGCCGATCTCCCCGCCCACGGACACCTCCACGCCCCGGGGCTGGATCCGGCGGATGAACGCCGTGATGTCGGCGGCGATCGTGAAGTTGTCCCGCTGTTGCTCCGTCTCGGTGGGCTTGCCCAGGTCCACGACGGTGGAGGAGTCGATGTCGATGTTGTAGAAGCCCGCCTCGACGGCCTCGCGGACGAGTTCCTTCACCGAATCGATTTCCTTCTGCGGCTCCGTGGCGAACCTCTTCACGCCGATCTGAAAGTGGTCCCCCTGCAGGAAGAGGGGTCCTCGCCAGCCCGTCTTGATCGCCGCGGCCGTGACGGCGCAGGCGTACTCGGCGGGGCGCTGCTCGGTGTAGCCGATCTCGGAGCGCGCGATCTCGAAAATGATGGGTCCCACGCCGCCCCTGAGGCCCGCCCGGAAGATGGCCTGTGCCGTATCGTAGGTCAGCCCCCGGATGTTGATGGCCGGCACGGTGAAGCCCTTCGCGTCGCCCCGGCCCATGGCCTCGTAGAGAGACTGGATGGAGGAAGGGAGCACGCCGAGCATGACGCCGGCCCGCCGGACGAGCCAGCGGGCGGCCTGCCTGACCCCCGCATCGTCCGACAGGACAGCCGAGTAGACGAGATGGTCGATGAGCGAGCCCCGAAGCTTTTTCTCGTCGAGGACCCGGACATTGTCCCCCTCGATCTTCAGGATGCCTTCGATCGCTTTCCTGAGCTGGTCGACACTGCTGAAAATCATGCTTCTCCCCCGTGTGTGGTCGTTCAGGACAGGAACTCCCGCGCCTTGTCCACTTCGTAGCGGCTTCCGATGTAGATCGGCGCCCGGTGGTCGAGGCCGTCGGGCCTGATGGCCAGGATGTCCAGCCGGCCGTCCGTGGCCATGCCGCCGGCCTGTTCGGTCAGGAAGGCCATGGGCTGCAGTTCGAAGATCAGGCGGAGCTTTCCCCTGGGGTCTTTCTTTGTGCCTGGATAGGTGAAGACCCCGCCCCGCTTGATGAGGATCTGGTTGATGTCGGGAACGAAGCCGCCGCTGTAGCGCAGCTTGTAGCCCTCGCCCTCGAGGGTCTCGACGAATTTCAGGTGCCCGGGGAACCAGTCCTTGCGAAGGCCGCCCAGGCTGTAGATGGAGCCCTTTTCGTCGAGGGTGATGTTCTCCTCGGACAGGACGTACTCCCCCTCGCGGTTGAGGACGAACTCGTGGGTTCCCTTGCCGGCCGAGTAGACCATCGTGATCAGGGGCCCGTAGGTGATGTACATGGCGCCCACCATGGTCTGGCGTCCCTCGGCGGCCAGCGGCGAGTCCCGGTGGATGCCGATGATCGTCCCGATCGCGAGGTTCGTGTCCACGAGCGACGAGCCGTCGAGGGGATCGGCCGTGACATGGTACTTGCTGGAGGGGGCCTCGTAGGGTACGATGCAGTCCAGTTCCTCGGAACAGTAGGTCTTCACGAACCCCGAGTACTGGAGCTGGTTCTGCAGGATGATGTCCGCACTCTTGTCGAGGGCGAGCTGCTCGTCGCCGTGGATGTTGCGCAGCCCCGCCAGCTTGCGGTTCGATTCGTGGATCTTCGCCGAGATGTATTTCCCCGTGACGGCGATCTGCCAGATGAGCCGCCGAAGCTCCATTTCGATGCCCGCCATCCACATGTGGCGGCGCAGATCGACGATGAACCGGGTGTAGTCCGATATGTTTCTCGCGTTGTGTCCCATCGGCCGTTCCTCTCGCTCAAGTCAGGAGGATGGTAAACAATTCGTGCCCTTTTTGACAAGGAAATTCTGCCCCCGGCGTCTCCGTTTCGGCCCCGGCGGATTTGTGATATGAAGATCGCAGGGGGCCGGGGGATGGCGATTCCGGAATTCACCCTGCGGCTGGTCAACCGGAAGCTCCGCGAGTACTGCGAGGGGCGGGCACACGAGGCGCTGTCCCATCGGGTCTGTCTGGGCTGGGCCGTCGAGGGCGAAAGCGTGACGCTCTTCGAGGAGCGCCGGGGCCTGCTGGACGCGGCGACGCGGGTGCGCCTGGACACGGCCCGGTTCCGGTTCGATCCACGGACAGGCAAATGGAAGCTCTACTACAGGGGCACCGGCCCGGCGTGGCATGCCTACTATCTCAAGCCCCGGGCGGATTTCGAGACCCTGCTGAGGGAAGTCGATGAAGACCCTGTGCGCGTCTTCGGGTGGGGCCGGGGGTAAGAGCCCCTCCTCCCCGGGGGACCCCTTGATCACGATCGACGATGTGACGGTGCGCGTGCGCGACCGGTTTATCCTGCCCGGCACGACCTGGGAGATCCGCGCCGGGGAAAGCTGGGCTGTCCTGGGGCCCAACGGGGCAGGCAAGACGTCGCTTGCCCGCCTCCTGGTGGACGACGTTCCAACCGCCCGGGGAAGGATCGTGCGGCACCATCCCGACGCCGCCCGCGAACGGATCGGCTGGGTGTCGCCGGAGCTCCAGGAGTGGCTCCTCGGCCTCGAGGAGAACCGCGTCGCGGAAGGAGGCTGCTACGGCCGGGGCGGCGCCCCCGAGACGGCGCGCGAGACCATCCTCTCGGGACTCCCCGCGTGCAGGGGCGGCAGCCGTCGATACGGGCGGCTGATCGGGCGGCTGGGGCTGGGATCCCTCCAGCACCGTCCGATGCGCGGCCTCTCGGCGGGCGAGCTGCGCAAGGTGCTCATCGCCCGGGCCCTGATAAAGAGCCCCCGGCTCGTCGTTCTCGACGAACCCTTCGGCGGCATCGACGCCGCCTCGCGCGAGGAACTCACGAGGCTGTTCGAGGACCTCATGGCGGGGGGCGTCCAGCTCGTCCTCGTGACCCACCGGGTCGACGAGATCCCCCCGGGCATCGGCCGTGTCCTGTGCGTGCGGGACGGCCGGGCCGTCCTCCAGGGCCCGCGCGAACGGATCCTTGCCGAGTGGGCGCGACTGACCGCAGACGACGGAACCCCGCCCCCCCTGCCTGCCTGCCCGGCCGGCCGGGGCGAAACGGCGCCCGACGTCCTTCTGGAGATGAAAGGGGTACGCGTCGCATTCGGCGACGTCACCGTCTTTGACGGGTTCGACTGGACCGTGAGGCGCGGCGAGAACTGGGCCGTGCTGGGGCCCAACGGCGCGGGCAAGACCACCCTGCTGAGCCTGATCACCGGCGACAACCTCCAGGGCTATGCCAACGAGATCCGGCTCTTCGGCATGCTCAAGGGCTCCGGTGAGACGGTGTGGGACATCCGGAAGAAAATCGGCGTGGTCTCCCCGGAGCTGCAGGGGCGTTATCGCCGGGGGATCCGGGTCCGCGACGTGGTGGCCTCCGGTCTTTTCGATTCCATCGGCCTTTACCGCCGCCTCTGCCCCGGGGACCGGGAGCGGGTGGAGGAGTGGATGGATCTGCTGGGCATCCTGCCCCTGGCGGAACGGGCCTTCGACGGTCTTTCCTATGGAGAGAGGCGGATGGCGCTCATCGCCCGGGCGATGGTGAAGTCGCCCCTGCTGCTCGTCCTCGACGAGCCCTGCCAGGGCCTGGACGCGGCCAATCGCAGGCGCATGCTGCGGCTCATCGACCGCATCGGCGGCGCGACGGGCACGCGGGTCCTCTATGTGAGCCACTACGAGGACGAGATCCCCTCATGCATCAACCGCATCCTGCGCCTCGAGAGGCCGAACCGGAAGGGGGGTGCCCCATGCTGATCGAGGACCGGAAGGCCTGGCCCTGCGTCGGTTGCGGCTACTGCTGCGTGAACCAGCGGTGCAGCTTCGGGGTGGCACGTCACCCGGGTGCGCAGAGCGGTCTATGCCCGGAGCTCGAGTGGACGGGCGCGCGTTACGTCTGCCGCCTGATGATGCCGCCGAGCGACATCGCCGACTTCGTGAAGCGGCAACTCCGGGCGGGCGAAGGCTGTGTGTCGTTCGAGAACCCCTGGCGCCGGGACGTCCGGCAGAGGGCCCGGGAGGAGGCGGAAGCCGTCGGCAAAAAGAAATGACCTGCCGGGGTCCCGATACCCCATTCGGCCGGTCCCGGGCGTTTTCGCGATCCCGGTCGGCCCTTCGCAGGGATCATCCGTCGCCGGACGGGAACCCCGTCCCCCGTCTCTCGTCCCTCAGCCCCATGCCGCTCACTTCGCCAGGAACCCCCCGTCATTGACGAGCACGTGTCCCGTCATATAGGCCGAGGCATCGGAGGCCAGAAAGACGGCCACGCCTTTCATGTCGTCCGCATCCCCGGCTGCGCCCCCCCCGTGCATCTGCGGTTCGGTTGGACGGCGTCTACTTCTTCAGCGCCCGGAGGATCTTCTTGTCGTCGGCCGTCTTGAACACGACGGTCATCCTGCCCTTTGCGGGGCTCACGTAGACGTACTGGATGTCGACGTCGGCCTCGGAGACCTTCCTGGCCACCTTCTGCAGCTGTCCCGGCCTGTTGGGCAGCTCCACGGCGATCACCTCTTCCGTCTTCACCTCGGCGCCCATCTGGGTCAGGATCTTTTTCGCCTTGGCGTTGTTGTCGGTCACGATCATGAAGACGCCTTCCGGGCCTCTCCCGTAGGCGCAGAGGGCCTCGATGTTGATCTTCCCGTTTGCCAGGAACGTGGTGAGCTCGGACAGCAGTCCCACCCGGTTGGGCACGACGAAGGCCAGCTGCTTGAGTTTCATGATCTTGAACATTTCCGGGCCCTCCCTTTTTTCTCCTACATACGGTTCCCACTCCGGAATTTCAAGAGTTTATTCTCCGGCCCGGCGTGATCGATCCCGAGACCGCGGGCGATCCTGCCGAGCATGGCCTTTTCCTCCTCCCGGTACGAGCCGTCGGCCAGCGCGATGCGGCGGGCCAGGGCCAGGGCCTCGTCCCGGTCGTTCTCGTCGGGGATCAGCCCGGAGAGCGCGGCAAGCGCCTGCTCCTCTCCGGCCTCCAGGATGCAGTACTGCTCCTTTACCATGCGGCGGAAGGCGGCAGGGCGAATCTTCTGCAGGACCCTGTGCGTCTTCGCGATCTCTTCGGCCACCGCGTAGTGCCTGTGCCCGATGACGCGTCCGGCCCGGGCCATGGCGATCATGGCCCGCACGAAACCCTCGGCGGGCCCGCCCCTGTCCGCGGCCTCGAGCCACCTCTGCCGGAGCCACGTTTCGTAGTCCTTCCAGGACATCTCGAGCTCGTTCTCCCCGGTCATGGCCCTGATCGTGCCCGCCGCAATCGAGGAGTAGTGGAGCGCCTCGTGGCCGTACACCGCCCGGAACAGGGATTCCTGGCCCCGGTCGCGGCAGTCGCGGTAGAAGTTGAACCAGTCTTCGATGAAGCCCGACAGGGCCCTCTCGCAGGCGCTGAACGGATTTCCCTCGCGCGCGGCCTTTCGGTGCACCCGGACCTGCGCTGCCGCCGCTCCGAGATGGCGAAGCAGCGGGTTCATGTCGGAGACCGAGTAGCGCTGCAGCCTCAGGGGGTGGAGCCAGCGCGTCATCTCCGCCGAAAGCTCGGTGGTCCATGCCCTCACCCAAGGGCTCAGGAAGCTGCGGTACACCCGGTCGTTGAACTCGGAGACCTGCGCCACGACACCGAAGTCCTCCTCCGCCTCCGGGGGGTCGCCGAGCGCCGTGATGTCCTCCAGGGTCCTCTCCTCGAAATGCGTCGTGTAGTCGCCCTTCGTCACGTCGCCCTCGATCACCATCTCGTAGAGGCCCGACGGCAGGAAGTCGATCATCTCGGAGCTGCGGATGATCTCCTTGTGCTCCTTTTTCGCCACGCTGGCCGCGACGAAGATGCCCAGGTGGCCGATGTCCTCGTGGATGATGTAGACGATGACCTGGCCGAGCCCCTTGATCTCGTCGATGGAACGGTACACGCGGGGGATCCAGGCGAGGGCCTGCTGCGGCGGCGTGATGTTGTCTCCCCTGGAGGCAAAGACCACGATGGGGCTCTGGATGTTCTTGAGGCTCAGGGGTTCCCCTTCGTGAAGCTCCAGCGTTCCCTGCTCGAGTTTGTTGCCCACGAAGAGGTTGCTCACGATGAAGTGGATCTCCTCGGCGTTCATGATGTAAAACCCGCCCCACCACTTCTCGAAGTTGAGGAACCGCTCCTCCTCCGTGTCGATCTCGGAGTAGACCCTGTAGTTCTTCGACCAGTACGTGTTGGCCGGGTTGAGGGACTCGAAGTTCCAGACGAGGTGGGCCCCGTCGAACTTGCCGTTGCCCAGGTCGCAGAGCATCGAGGTGAGCCAGACGCCGCCCAGCATGCCCCCCCTGTAACGCATGGGGTTGACGCCCGACACGCCGGCCCAGTAGGACATGGGGGCCCCGTTGAGGATGAGCGGCCCCGCGATGTCGGGGCGGTCGGCGCAGAGCAGGGCCGAGGCCCAGCCCGCCTGGCAGTTGCCCATGATGGCGGGATTGCCCGACCCGGGGTGCCTGCGGACGACCTCCTCGATGAACCGCTCCTCGGCCTCGACGACGTGCTTGAGCGTCTGGCCGGGCATGGGCTCCGTGTAGAAGAGGATGAAGTAGACCGGGTGGCCGTGGTCCAGGGCCATGCCGATTTCGGAGTCGCGCTTCGAGCCCCCGATCCCGGGGCCGTGCCCCGCCCGCGGGTCGATGATCACGATGGGCCGCTTGGGGATCCCGGGGGCTCTGCGGCGGTCCGTCTTGCGGCGCTCGGCGCCTTGCCGGCAGCCCCTGTCCTCCAGCCTCCGGTCCACGATCCGCACGAGGGCGAAGTTCACGGGCCGCTCGAACATCCGCCCGTCGAGAATCATCTCGTAATGAAAGGTGAGGACGGGCGGCTGCCCGTTGCGGAGGTGCTCGATGTAATTGTTGCCGCGCTTGCGCAGGACATCCCAGAAGAGGATCTGGCGCTGCGCCGCATCGAAGCCGTATTCCCAGGCATCGAAGAGCCACTTCGACGCCGAGCTCACCGGGTTGAACGGAATCCAGGTCGGCATGTGCATAACTCCTTGTATTTTCGGTGATTATGACCAACGGGGAATCTGCAAGTTCCGGACCATGAGAGGACACCCCCGGCGTCCAGATAAGTTTTGCATTCCGGGATGAAAAGTGCCAAAAAGCAGAAAAACGGGTTGTCATGGCGGGTTGGCGTTTCAATCCGCCGCGGATTCGGAATCCCGGGGACCGAGATGAAGGACACGGCAAAGACGCGGCAGCAGCTCATCGATGAGATCGCGGTCCTGCGCCGGAGAGTCGGGCAACTCGAGAAATCGGAGCTGCAGCGCGGCAGGGCGGAGGAAGCGTTGCGGGAGAACGAGGAGAAGTACCGCAATCTCGTCGAATCGACCCTGGATCTCATCTTTTTCGTCAACGCACGGGGCAACTATACCTACGTCAACCCCCGGTTCGAACGCGTCACGGGGTACGCCGCCGGGGAACTGGCCGGCCGGCCCTTTACCCACGTGGTCGCGCCGGAGTACATCGAGTCCACGATCGAGCGGTTCAGGCGGGGGATCCGCGGCGGGGACACCCCGCCCTACGAGGCGGAGCTGCTGCACAAGAGCGGGGAGCGGATCCCTGTGGAGTTTCTCGTCACGACCCGCTACGATGCCGGGGGCCGGGCGGCGGGACGGTTCGGCATCGGCCGCGACATCACGGAGAGGCGGAAGGTGGAAAAGACCCTGCGGGAGCAGCGGGAGCAGCTCCGGAGGCTCGCGGTGCAGCTCTCGGAGGCCGAGGAGGGCGAGCGCCGGCGGATTGCGCGGGAGCTGCACGACCAGGTGGGGCAGAACCTCACCGTCGTCGGGATCAATCTCAGTGTCCTGCGATCCCTGCTGCCCGCCGACGGCATGAACCCGGTGTCCGCTCGGCTGCTCGAGGATTCCGTGACGCTTGTCGAGCAGACCACGGAGTACACCCGCAGCCTCATGTCGGACCTGAGGCCGCCGGACATGGACGACTATGGCCTTGTCGCTGCCATCCGCTGGTACAGCGAGCGGTTCTCCCTGAGAACCGGTGTCGAAGTCCATATGGAGGGCAGGGAGATCCATCCCCGGCCCGCGGCAGTCGTCGAGAACAACCTCTTCCGCATCGTCCAGGAGGCGCTCACCAATATCGGCAAACACGCCCGCGCCGCGACGGTGCGGATCGGCATCGACGCGGCGGAGGGCCGGTTGCGGATCCGCGTCGAGGACGACGGTGCCGGTTTCGATCCGTCCCGGATCCGGAGGGCCGGAGAACACCACGGCTGGGGGCTCATGACCATGGCGGAGCGGGCCGAGGTGATCGGGGGGAGCTTTTCCATCGCGTCCCGGGCCGGGCAAGGGACCCTCGTGTCGGTGGAGGTGCCCCTGTGAGCATCACCGTGTTTCTTGTCGATGACCACACGATCGTCCGGGACGGCCTGCGCTACCTGCTGGAGGCGCAGAAAAACATCCGCGTCGTCGGCGAAGCCCCCGATGGCCGCGAGGCCATCCGCAAGGTGAAACGGCTCCGGCCGGACATTGTCATCATGGACATTCTCATGGCGGGTCTCAACGGCATCGAGGCGGCGGGGCAGATCTGCCGGGAGTGCCCCGCCACCCGGGTCATCATGCTGTCCATGCAATCCTCGTCGGAGTCCATCGTGCGGGCACTGAAAGCCGGGGCGAGCGGCTATCTCCTGAAAGAGTCGGCGGGCCGCGAACTGGTCAATGCCATTCACGAGGTCCATGCGGGCCGCCGCTACCTGAGCCCCAAGGTCTCGGAGCAGGTGATCGGCGCATGTCTGAACCGCGCGGAAGAGATGCGCGACCCTCTGGCCACTCTGAGCCGCAGGGAGAGGGAGGTCCTTCAGCTTGTCGTCGAGGGCAGGACCAGCGCCGAGATCGCCGACACCCTGTTTTTGTCCGTCAAGACCGTCGAGACCTATCGGAGCCGCCTGATGCAGAAGCTGGGGATCCGGGACATCCCCGCCCTGATCAAGTTCGCCATTCAGCACGGCCTGACCCCCCTGGACTGAGACAGCCCCGCCGCTGCGGCATGCAGCCTTCCCCCACAGGGGATATCAAACTTCCCCTACAGACGGGATTCCCCTTTTCGGGTACAGGAAGAACGTCGAATTGCGCCCGCGTCGCTGCGGGCCCCCGCGCGCCTGTGTCCACCGGCGGGCCGGGTCACGGTCCCATCGCCGGCGGCTCTAACGAGCAGGGAGGTGAAGATGGCAACGGAATATCTGTATCTCGACGACTACAAGGTCGGAGACCGGATGGTCTCGCCCGCCCGGACCATCACGGAGTCGGACATCGTGAACTTCGCGGCCCTCACCGGCGACTGGCACCCGCTCCACACGGATGTGGAATACGCGGCCCGGACGCCCTTCAAGGGCCGTATCGCCCACGGCATGCTGGTCCTCAGCATCGGGCTGTCCCTGCCGTTCCGCCTGGGGCAGTACTCGAGTTACCTGCCGAAATCATTCATCGCGTTTTACGGGATGGAGGGGGTCCGCTTCACGGCGCCGACGCGGATCGGGGACACCATCCGCTGCGAGGTAGAGGTCATCGAGATCACGGACAAGGGGAAGGATGCCGGCGTCCTGACCGTCCGCAACCGGATCGTGAACCAGAAGGACGAAACGGCCGCCACCTTCGTGATGAAGCTGTTCTGCGGGAAGAGGCCCGCCTGACCGGAGGTAGCGGCAGCCGCAGAGATCGCCGGGACAGGCCCCGGGGCGGATCCCCGACGGAGAAGGCCCGGGGAGACCGTTCGTCAACGACAGCCCGGGTGAAAGGAGATCGAGATGTCTGATACGCCCGCGAAGCAATCGAGCCGCCAGCAGAAAAAGGAACTGGAGCAACGCGAGAACCGGGAACACTGGCTGGCCGAGGAGCGGAAGATCGGCGAGCTGTGGGAGAAGGCCTATAACCCCGGCGGCCAGGCCCAGAACGACAGGCTTGCCCAGCAGGGCAAGAAGCCGCCCCGCGAGCTCATCCGCCGGCTGATCGATCCGGGAACGGACTTCTTCGAGTTGAGCCGCGGCGCGGGTTTCGGGATCGGCTACGAGGGCGTCAAGGACGTCCCCTCGGCGGGGCTCGTGACGGGGATCGGCAAGATCCACGGCAACTGGGTCATGATCCTGGCCAACGACAGCCGCGTGAGCGCCGGGGCCTACTACCCCATCAGCTGCAAGAAGCACCTGCGGGCCCAGGAGATCGCCGAGCGCTGCGGCCTGAACTTCGTCTACATCGCCGATTCGGCGGGCGCCTACCTGCCCCTTCAGGACCGCATCTTCCCGGGCCGCAACCAGTTCGGGCACTTTTTCTACAACATGTGCCGGATGTCGGCCAAGGGCCTCAAGCAGTACACACTCAGCACGGGAGGCAACACGGCGGGCGGGGCCTACATCGTCTACCTGGCCTGCGAGTCCATCATGATCGACAAGATGGCCTACTCCTTCCTGGGCGGGCCTCCCATGGTGAAATCCGCCATCGGCGAGACGGTGAGCATGGAGGATCTAGGAGGCGCCAGGGTCCACACGCACATCTCCGGCGGGGCCGATCACTTCGTCCGCTCCCAGGACGAGGGGATCGAGAAGCTCCGGGAGCTGCTGGCCTTCGACCCGAAGCAGACGCTTCACTGCGAGCGCCGCAAAACCGTCGAGCCCAGGGTGCCGGCCGACCACCTGTACTCGGTCCTGCCGAAAGAGGTCGCCCGGGGAATCAACGTCCGCGAGGTCATCGCCTGCATCGCCGACGACAGCTACTTCAGCGAGTACAAGCGCCAGTACAACATCGGCCGCGGCGACAACGTCCTCTGCGGCAAGATCCACCTCAAGGGGATCCCCGTCGGGATCATCGCCAGCAACAACAACGGCGTCATCTTCGTGGACTCGGCCCGCAAGGCCATCGAGTGGGTCATCCGCTGCTCCACGATGAAGATCCCCCTTCTCTACATCCAGAACTCGCCGGGCTACATGGTGGGCACCGCCGAGGAGTATGCGGGCATCGGCAAGTACGGCTCCGGTATGGTGAGGGCCGTGGCCTGCACGGAGGTGCCGCGGATCCAGTGGATCATCGGGCCCGACCACGGCGCGGCCAATTTCGGGATGAGCGGAAGGACGTTCGACCCGCTCTTCATCTTCGCCACCATGCGCGCCCGGACCTCGGTCATGTCCGGCGAGACGGCGGGCTTCATTCTGACGAGCCTCGAGCGCGCCAACCGCAAGAAGCGGGGCCAGGAGATGGACGAGGAGGCGGCGAAGACATTCCAGCAGGGAATGATCGACAAGTACAACCGCGAGGCGCACCCCTTTTACATGGAGGCGCGGCTCTTCAACGACGGTACACTCCCGCTCAGGGACTGCCGTGACGCCCTGGCCCTCGGCTTCGAGGTGGCCATGCTGCAACCGATCAAGGAGTCCAACTTCGGGAACTTCAAGTTCTGAAAAAAGGGGACAGTCCCCTTTTTTCATCCCACGTGATACTGACGGAGCCAGGCAGTTTCCGTATCCTCTCGGTTCCGGTTCACAAGGGGAAGCCAATCAGGCAGGGGCTCATCCCAAATCTGATTTTGGAGGCGGGGCTTTCGGTGGAAGAATTTCTGGGGCTGCATCGATAGAGACATGAAATCACGAACAAAAAGGCGCAACCCGATGCGGATTGCGCCTCTTGATTTTTCATGGTGCCGAAGCCGGGATTTGAATGCAAGAAATTGACTTTTAGCTA
Organism: Deltaproteobacteria bacterium; assembly: GCA_012728915.1. GTDB lineage: Bacteria > Desulfobacterota > Syntrophia > Syntrophales > UBA2192 > UBA2192. The sequence goes on from JAAYEC010000022.1 coordinate 100,380, forward strand.
AATCCAGGTATTCCGGTCTTTTCCTTTGATTTCAACATGATAGAATACGTTTTAGCGACGTTCAATAGTCGCAACCAGTTCATTATTTTCACCAAGAATCGTTTGAAGGGGACCCAAAAGGGACCCAAGGATTTCATGCTGATTCCAGCGCCGAACACTTTCATATCGTTTCTGGCGAGGTGAGTCTTTCTGGCATCATTTATGCTCGGTAAGCATGGAGATCCGTATTCTTTATTGACAAAACATCGGCAGAAATGTAAGAGTTCTCCAAAATAGCCGAGGGTTCCTGTCACGGGGGGAGGCAGAAAATGATGGCACTCATATATAAGCGCAAAACCGAGCAGCTCCTGAAAGATCTTGAGCGAGCTCGGTTTTTTTATTTGTGA
>JAAYEC010000023.1 GCA_012728915.1 Deltaproteobacteria bacterium
ATGGCCTGGTGACGGGCGATGGGGCTCCCCATCTGGACGCGCTGCTTGGCGTACCGGATGGACTCGTCGAGGGCCGCCTGGAGGATGCCCACACCCTGGGCGGCGATGCCCACGCGACCGTGGTCGAAGGCGGTCCCTGCGTTTCCCATGCCCGCCCCCTCAGCGCCCAGCAGATTCTCCTTCGGCACGCGGCAGTCCTTGAAGACGACCTCCGAGGTCTGCGACGAGCGAAGCCCCATCTTGTGGAAGTGCTCGCCGGGCTTCAACCCCGGCGTCCCCTTCGGGATGATGAAGGAGCTCATGCCCTTGCGGCCCGCCGCCTTGTCGGTCCAGCAGAAGACGAGGTAGGTGTCCGCGATGGGGCCGTTGGAGATGAAGGTCTTCGTCCCGTTCAGGACGTAAGCGTCGCCGTCCTTTGTCGCCGTCGTCGTGGCGGCCATGACGTCCGTGCCGGCGCCCGGCTCGGTGAGGACGAAGGCGCCCAGGTGCTTGCCCGTGGCCAGCGGGACGAGGTACTTCTTCTTCTGCTCCTCCGTGCCGAAGAGGCTGATCAGCATGCAGGCGATCCCGACGTGGATCGACACGGTGAACCCCGTCGAGGAGCACGCGCGCGAGAGCTCCTCCACGACGATGGCGTGGGTCAGGTAGTCCGAGCCCGAGCCGCCGTACGGCGTCGGGATGGGGATGCCCATCCAGCCCCCCTCGGCGAGCTTGCTAAAGAGTTCGGCCGGGTGGGCTTCCTTCTCGTCGATCTCCGCGGCGACGGGCTCGACGTTCTTCACGCAGAATTCCCGGATGTTCTTGCGGATCAGGTCCTGTTCCTCGGTCAGCTTGAAGTTCATCGTCATCTCCCTCCTTCTATATCGGTAATTGGGTGATCATGAACTCGTCGTGATGGTGAACAGCCGGACAACAGGGTCATTGCGGTGAGCCGAAGCCCCGAGCGAAGCGCGGGGGGAAGCGAAGCAATCCCGATCACTTCACGGGGTTGCCGCGTCTGGCTCACGCCCTCCTCGCAATGACGAATCGGCGCTGTTTCGCCCATCGATAGCCCCGAACGAGGTCGGGTTCGTTTGTTCGCAATGACAAGCTTTTCTCATTTCACCTCTCCGCCCCGAGCCCTGTCCCCGGACCCTGTTCTCACCCAAACCGGAACTGGACGCCCGCGCCGCCCTCGGGGTAGCCCCATTCGAGCACCTCCGTGCCGCAGGCGATGCGGCACGTGCCGCACTCGAGGCAGCCGTCGATGGTCAGCGTAAAGACCCCGTCGGCGCCTTCCTCGTAGAGGCCTGCGGGGCACGCCCGCACGGCCGCCCTGAGCCGCGGGTCGCGCTCCATGCCCGGCCTGATGCGGATGTGGGGGGCGGGCAGGGGCTTGAAGACATTGAGGCCCAGCCTGGTCTTGAGGTCGCTCATATCTTCGCGACCTCCTTGGCATCCAGGAGCATGGTCCAGAGCTCGCTCAGCGTCAGGTGCCTGCGCAGTGTCGTGAAGACGGGCGACTTGGGTCCGGCGGGGACCGTGTACAGGTCCCGGAGCAGATTCCCGATGAGCTCCGGGTAATGGCCGAAGAGGTGCGGGTTTGCGAGCACCCGGGGCGTGTCCTTGAAGGTCCTGAAGTCCTTGAGGACGAAGCTCTCCTCCAGCGACTGCCGGTAGGCGGCAAGCACCGTTGCGTCGAAGCGGCCCGCCTTCCTCGCCGCGATGACGGTCTTCGCCGCATAGTACCCCGAGGCCAGGGCGTATTCCATGCCGCGCACGGTGAACCCGAGATTCAGGGCGAACCCGGCCGAATCCCCCGCCACGAGAAGGCCGTCGCCGCAGAGCCCCGAAAGCGCCCGGTAGCCGCCCTCGGGGATCACGTGGGCCCCGTACTCGACGGTCTGCCCGCCCCGGATGAGGGGCTCGACCTCGGGGCGCGCCTTGAAGGCATCGAACAGGGCGGGCGCATCGCCCGCCGCCGCCTCTTTCGCCATGTCCCCGATGGAGACGACGAGGCCGAGGCTCAGGCTGTCCCGGTTCGTGTAGAGGAACCCCCCGCCGAAGAGGCCCCTGGTGATGTCGCCCGCGAAGAGGTGCGCCGCGCCCTCGCCGTCGCCCACGGTGAACCGGTCGCTGATCACGCCGGGCTCGAGGCGGATCACCTCCTTGATGCCCACGGCATAGTCGCGGGAGAGCCCGGGCGCCCTCAGCCCGGCTTTCTCCGGCAGAAGGGAGAGGACGCCGTCACAGGCGATGACCACGTCCGCCCGCAGCTCGTCCCCGCCGGCGACAACGCCGCAGACCTTCCCGTTTTCGCGGACCAGGTCCGTCACGAGGGTCTTGGCTAGGATCATGGCGCCGCGCTCCTCGGCGCGCCCGGAGAACCAGCGGTCAAATTTCGAGCGCAGGATGCTGCAACTCTGGGGCTTCCCGTTTCGCAGCTCGCCGCCGGTGTAGTGGAAGGTGAAGGAGCGGTTGCGGGCCATGAGGGTGGCCCCTTCGCGGACGATGGCCCGCTCCAGGGGAGCCTCGTCCCAGAGGCCGGGGAAGAGATCGCGGACGGGGTTGAGGTAGAGTCTCCCGCCGGAGACGTTCTTGGCGCCCGGGTAGTCGCCCCGCTCCAGGACGACGACCTCGACGCCCTCGCCGGCCAGCGTGTACGCCGCCGCCAGCCCGGCCAGCCCCGCGCCCACGATGATGACGTCGAACCTCTCCACCGCATCACCCCTTTGACCCTGCTGCGACGAGTGCCAAATTCATATCCTTTTTCCGGAGGAAGTTCAACCCGAAAGGATGCGTTTGCCTGATGATTCGACGCGGTACGCTTCTTGCAAAATTATCCGGCACTTCAGGCGCATTTGCCGGAAATGAGGCTGTTTTCGGCCGTCCGGGTAGAGCGCCGCCGCGGGTGAATGTCAAATTACCGCTCGCCGGGTGAAGAGAAAGGAAAATGCCGTGGATGTCAAAAAACCCATCGCCAACCCCCTGATCGTGCTGCGCGAGGAATTCGACGACTGGGCGATCCTATTCGATCCCGACACGGGCAACGCCTTCGGCCTCAATCCCACGGGGGTCTTCATCTGGAAGCTCCTGGATGGCAGGCACAATCCGGATGACATCGTCAACCGGCTCCGCGAGGAAGCCGACAACGTGCCCGAGGACGCCGGAGAGCACGCCCGCCGGTTCATCGCATCCCTGGAGCAGCAGGGGCTCGTAGGCTACGAGATAGAGCAGGGACCGGGGGCGGGGACCGGGGTTCGGGGCTGAACGAATGAAACTCATGCGGACCCCGAAAAAAGTCGATATCGACATCACGAACCGCTGCAACCTGCGCTGCCGGTACTGTTACCACTTCGAGAGCGCCGGCGATGCGGACGGGGACGGGGACCTGCCGGCGGAGGAGTGGCTGCGGTTCTTCGGGGAACTGAACCGCTGCGCCGTCACGGAGGTGACGCTGGCCGGGGGGGAGCCCTTCCTGCGCGGCGATCTCCGGGAAATCATCCGGGGCGTCGTGGAGAACCGGATGCGATTCGCGATCCTGACCAACGGGACGCTGATCACCGATGAAATGGCGGCCTTTCTCGCCTCGACGAAGCGCTGCAACTACGTGCAGGTCTCCATCGACGGCTCTGTGCCCGAAAGTCACGACGCCATGCGGGGCAGGGGGAGCTTTGCGAGAGCCCTGCAGGGGCTCCAGGCCCTCCGGCGCAACGGGGTCCGCGCGGCCGTGCGCGTGACCATTCACCGGAAGAACGTCCACGACCTCGAGGGTATCGCCCGTTTCCTGCTCGAGGATATCGGCCTGGGATCCTTCGGGACCAATTCCGCCGGGGCCATGGGCCTGTGCCGGAAGAACGCCGAGATGGTGCAGCTCACGGTGGAGGACCGCATCCTCGCCATGGAGACCCTGCTTCGGCTGTCGAAACAATACAACGGGCGGATCCAGGCCATGGCCGGGCCGCTGGCCGAGGCCAGGACGTGGCTCGACATGGAGGATGCCAGGCTCGAGGGGCGGCCCCCGATGCCGGACCGCGGGGCGCTCACCGGCTGCGGCTGCTACCGGTCGAGTCTCAGTGTTCGGGCCGACGGGGTCATCACCCCCTGCACCATGCTCTCCCAGATCGAGCTGGGGCGGATCAACCGTGACGACCTCGCGACGCTCTGGCGGGAGCACGGGCTGCTCAACGCCCTGAGGGAAAGGGGACACATCCCGCTGAGCCGCTTTCCGTTTTGCGAGGGCTGCGATTACGTTCCCTATTGCACCGGGAACTGCCCCGGCCTGTCCTATACGCTCGCGGGCGAGGTCAACCACCCGAGCCCGGATGCGTGTCTGCGAAAATTCCTGGCCGAGGGCGGGCGGCTGCCGGACCGGGCCCTGCTGTGCTGAATGGAACGGGCGACCATGACAAGAAGAAACCCCGGTGAAACGATCTTCCTGGCGGCCGTCCTGGCGGCGCTGGCGGCTGTTTATCTCGCCGTGATGCCTCCGGGGCTGTCCTCCAGTGAGGAGGCCGTCCAGTACGTCCAGATGAAGAACCTGGTCACGAGGGGATCCCTCGAGATCGATTCGCCCGCCGTCGGCCTCGGGTTCGGTGCGGAAGACGTTGCGGGAGCGCGCGGGCTCTTCGAGTCCCGTGGCGGCAGGCTCCATGCTGTCGCTCCCCCGATCTTTCCCTGGGTCGCGGGCCTTTTCTATCCGCTTGCAGGCGAAGGGGCCGTCGATTTCACACCGGTGCTGTTCCTGTTCCTTTCGACGCTGCTCCTGGGGCTCGTCCTGGATCGGCTGATGCGGAGGGATTTGACCTACTGGCTCCTGCTCGCGGTTTTTCTGCTGGGCTCCCCTGTCTTCATGCAGGGCATGCATTTTTCGGGGATGACCCTCGCCCTGTTCCTGATCGTCTCGGCCCTCGGGCTTCTCGTGAGCCATTTTCAGGACCGTCCTGCAACAGCGAGGCTCTTTGGCGCATCCGTCCTGATGGGGGCTTCCGTGGCCGTCCGACCGGAATGCCTGCTTGTGGTCCTGTCTTTTTATCTCTGCGCAGCGATGGTTCTTGCGGCCCACGGGCGAATGAAGGATCTGCGGACGATCCTGGCGGGCCTGGCTGCGAGCACGGCCATGCTCGTCCTGCACGACCTGGCGCTTCACGGGACGTTTCCCGGTTCCTATCTGCAGCGGATGATTCCCTTCCATGCCCTCTCGCCCACCCGGGCGGCCGTCCTGGGAGGGGCCCTCGTCTCATCGGGCATCCTGTTGGCCCTCTCCCTGCGGAAGGACACGGTGCCCGGCCTCAAGCCGTTTCTCGCGGTCCTGCCGGCCGGAATCTTCCTCGCAGCGATTGTGGCGACGGCCGCCCGGATCACGGTGTCTCCTCTCGCGGCGCTGTTCCCGGCGGTGCTCCTCGTCTTCTGCAGTATGCCGGCGCTGCTCGGTCGGCTCAAGGAGCGGGGCGGAACCCTTGAAGGGATCCTCGCCGCCGCGGTCGTTCTCTGCCTGATCCTCGGCGCCGCGATCCTCCATCCCGGCAAGTGGGTTGTCCTGACGGTGTGGGTGCCGATGATTCCGCTGGCCGTCGTGCTGATCGCCGCGAACCGGAAAGCCGTCTTTGCCGCCGAGGGGATGTCCCTGGTGCTGACTTTCTTCATCGGCGTCGCCCTCGTGAACGGGATCCAGGAATCGAGGGAGGGGGTGCTGACATACAGGGCCTATAATGCCGCGCGCGTCGACTTCATCGGCAGACACACCGAGGCCGGGGATGCCGTCCTTTTTACCGATCCCGGCAGCCTGGAGCACGCGGGCCCGCTCTTCTTCGACAGGGTCTTTCTCCTCGCGAAAGACCCCGGCGATGCGCAGCGCCTCGCCGGGCGCCTTGCCGGGCGGGGCGTCGAGCGGATCTATGCCTGGACGCGCGACCCGCATGGCCTCGGAGGGGGCAACCCCTACGGGGAGGGGAGACCGCACGTCTTCCCTCCGCCGCCGGGATGGAGGCCCTGCTGCGGCGCATCCTGCGGGCAGGGAAACGACTATCTCGTCAGGGTCAAAACCCGGCAGGGCACGGCCGCCGGGATCAAACAGGGAGGATTGCCTTCATGACCTCGGGCCCCCGTTGTCACGATGCGGCGCGGGAAGAGCCCCGGGCCGCAGGGAGCAGCGCGCCTGCGCTGCGGAGCCTTTACTTCTATCTCACGCAGGGCTGCAACCTCCGCTGCCGCCACTGCTGGCTTGCTCCGCAGTTCCAGACGGCGGCGAAGCAGTACGCCGCCCTGCCGCCGGATCTGTTCCGGCGCATCCTGGGCGAGGCGAAGCCGCTCGGCCTCTCCGGGGTCAAGCTGACGGGGGGCGAGCCCCTCCTGCACCCGGATATCGGGGCGCTCCTGGAGATCCTCCAGGACGAGCAGCTTCGCTTCAGCATGGAGACCAACGGCGTTCTCTGCACGCCCGAACTGGCGCGGGACCTTGTCCGCTCGGGGATGCACCACGTCTCCGTCAGCCTCGACGGGGCCGACGCGCAGACCCACGAGTGGGTCCGGGGCGTCGAGGGGTGTTTCGAGGCCGCCCTGCGGGGCGTCCGAAACCTCGTTGCCGCGGGCATCCGCCCCCAGATCATCATGAGCCTCATGCGCAGGAACGCCGGCCAGGTCGAGCCGCTCGTGCGCCTGGCCGAGTCGCTCGGCGCCTCGTCGGTCAAGTTCAACCTCGTCCAGCCCACGGCGCGGGGGGAAAAGCTGCGCGACAGCGGGGAGGGCCTCGACGTCGGGGAGATGATCGGCCTGGGAAGGCGGATCGAAAACGACCTGGCGCGGACGGCGAAGATCCGGTTGTTCTACAGCCATCCCGTCGCGTTCAGGCCCCTGGGACGGATATTCGGCGAAAACGGCGACTGCGGCGTATGCGGCATCCGCGGTGTCCTGGGGGTGCTCGCAGACGGGAGCTATGCCCTCTGCGGGATCGGAGAGCACGTCCCGGAGCTTGTCTTCGGGCAGGCCGGCCGGGACGGCCTGGCGGAGGTCTGGGGCGGAAACCCCGTTCTGCGGCAGATACGTGAGGGGATGCCCCGTCGCCTCGAGGGCGTCTGCGGGGAGTGCCTCATGAAGGGCGTCTGCTTCGGCAGCTGCATCGCCCAGAACTATTACCGCAGCCGCAGCCTCTGGGCGCCTTTCTGGTTCTGTGAGGAGGCCGAGAAGGCGGGGCTTTTCCCCGGGTCGCGGAAAGCGGCGACGGACGCAAGACAGGAGAGGAACCGCCCGATGACGGACTGTCAATGCGCGGGTTAGGGAACCTGTGGATTAAGCGGAAGGGGGGGCATCTTGATCATGCCGCAGGAGCCCGCACCGGCCGCATAGCGGTGGAAGAGGTTCGCGACGATGAAAACGTTCAGCTACGAAAAACCGGCCCTCATCGACATGCAGGAAGACAGCGCGCAGGGCCGTGCAGATTGCGTCAATGGCAGCGGTGTAGATGATTGCGCTTACGGAAGCTGCGTTGCCAGCGCACAGTGCGCTGAGGGACAACAAACCGGATATTGCTGGAATGGAAAATTTGCCTGCGGAGGCCTCAGCGGATGCTACACCTGCTGCAGTACCGGCAACCGCGTGACCAAAGGTGTCGGGATGGGCACAACCAACTGCAGCTGCAGTGATGGAACCTCGGTAGCGATGAACTGTTACACCGGCTGGGGCGCGGGTTATGAATGCACCTCTGGTAGTCGTCAGGTTCAATGCTGATGATACGCAAGGGGTATTACAGCGTAGAGCTTGCCGATGGCTGCGTGTGGGGGCTTGAGGCTTGCGCGGGGACGGAAGATTGGGTCGATAACCTTGCGGCTGTCCTGGGGCTTACTGTCATGGAGGCCGGCATGCCGGGCTGCCTGTTGTCTTTCCGGAGGCGGCCTGCGAGGTCGCGACCGGGATTGAATGGCCCGGTTCCTTTCGGTCCGACCCGGTTCGGTGACTCACCGGGCGTCGGCTGGCGCCGTTACCTCCTGCCTGATATTGTCATGTGGGAGAATCCCGCGACACGCCACACGATCTGTCTCCTGCCGGAGACCGGAACCCTCGAAGAAGAATTGGAGCAGATGAGGCGGGTGTTGCTCCCGCTCTATTGGGAAGCTCTCCGCCGGGGCGGGTTGCCGCTGCACGCGGCCCTTGCTGAAACAGGCGGCCGGGGCGTGATCCTTGCGGGGAGAAGCGGGGCGGGAAAATCGACCTGCTGCCGGAGACTGGAGCCGCCGTGGATGGCTCAGAGCGACGATCTCGTCCTCGTCGTCCGCGATGAGGCCGGGAGATTTCTGGCACATCCGCTTCCGACCTGGAGCGCCGTTCGGAAAGGGATCAGGGAGAGGCCGTGGAACATCAACCGCCCGATCCCCCTGGAGGGAATTTTTTTCCTGGAGCAAGCCGCGGAGGATGGGTTGGAACCGCTTGGCGGTGCCTCTGCGACCTTGCGAATCCGCCAGTCGGCACTGCAGGTCCTTGGCTCACTCGGGCCCTGCATCGAGTCCGAGAGAGACGTGCGCGCGAATGCCACGCTGTTCGAAAATGCCGCAGACCTGGCTGCGTCTCTGCCGTCCTGCATCCTGCGAGTGAGCTTGACCGGCCGGTTCTGGGAGAAGATCGAAGAGGCCCTTGAAAAAGGGGACAGTCCCCTTTTTCAAGCCTGCCCCGTTGCCTCGAGGGCGTCTGCGGGGAGTGCCTCATGTAGGGCGTCTGCCTCGGCAGCTGCATCGCCCAGAACTATTACCGCAGGCGCAACCTCTGGGCGCCCTTCTGGTTCTGCGAAGAGGCGTGCGCACAGGGCCTTTTCCCCGGGATGAGGCTTGCGTCGCGACCGGGCTGCGGACGGAGCGTGGAGCAAAGAGGCGCACCCGAGGCGGCCTCGGCCAGCCGGCAGGCCGCCGGATGAGAACGCCGGAACGCCACGGTTCCGGCCGGTTTCACAGCGAAGACGGGATGGTGATCATGGAGAAGAAAGCCCGATACGAGCCACCTCTGCTCGTCGACATGAGGGGCGATGACCTGTGCGGGCAGTTCGCTAAATGTCAGTCGGGAGATAATATTCCCGTCTCGCTGGACAGCTGCATGGAAAATGTAAACTGCCATCAGGGTCTGGCAGCGGAGCAGTGCATGGTCGGCAGCAACGCCTGCGGGTGTGACGGCTGCTGCTCGACGGGCTTCGCTGCCAAAACAAGCGGCTATACAAATTGGAGCAAATACTCGAACGGCTGCCAATGCAAGAACGGCGGCGTCGCCTTTCTCCAGTGCACTGTCGGTTATGATACGGGAAGATACTGCGCCCTCGGTCAGAATACTGACATGGAAAATCAATGCTGAACAGGACCCCGCTGTACGAGTTGCGACTTGCCGACGATCAGTCCTGGGTGATTGAGCCTACCGGGGACACGGGGGAGTGGGTTGACGAGGTCGCCCGCCTGCTCAGACTCAAGCCGTCAAGCGAGTCCGGGGTGCGGACCATCCACGTCGAAAGGCTCCCGTATGGGGACGGCGACGGGGAGAGAGAGCATGCCCGGCTCCCCCGGTGCGGGCACCCCGACGCCGAAGGGTGCATCTCCCGCGCGAAACCGCTGGAGTTACGGAGGCACCCATTGATCCCGGGGGTCGTGTGCAGACTTCGGAAGGACCGGGAGTCGCATCAGGTGAAGCAGCAGATGCGATATGCCCTCCGTCCCGTCTATGAAGAGACCATCCGCCGGGGGGGCCTTCCTCTCCATGCCGCCCTCGTGGAGCGGGACGGACAGGGGGTGCTGCTAGTCGGCCGGAGCGGCGTGGGCAAATCGACGGCCTGCCGGAGGCTGCCGCAGCCGTGGAATGCGCTCGGCGACGATCTGGCCCTCGCCGTTCGGACAGGGGAGGGCCGCTATGCGGTTCACCCCTTCCCGACATGGAGCGCCGTGCAGGTCGGTTCGGGGGAGCGAACATGGGATGTCAACCGGAGCGTGTCCCTGTCGGCGATCTTCCTGCTCACCCAGGGCGCGGAAGACGCCGTGGAGGGAGTCGGCACGGGTGTGGCCGCAGTGGCCCTGAACGATGCAGCGGTGACGATTCTCTATACCGTGCATGCCTGTTCCGGTTCCGGGTCAACGTCCCTGCTGCGCGATGTCTTCTCGAACGCGGCGGCCATGGCCCGGTGCGTCCCGGTCTACATTCTCCGGCTCAGCCTGACCGGCCGGTTCTGGGAGAAGATCGAAGAGGCCCTTGAAAAAGGGGACAGTCCCCATTTCCGGAGGGCCCATGGAGCATGAGGTGTTCTGTCGCGGCGAGAGCATGCGGCCCCTCTTCCAGCCGGGGGACCGGATTTGTTTCGAGCCCTGCCGCATCGAAGACCTGCGCCGGGGGGATGTGATCATCTTCAAAGCCCCGGGACAGGAGGAGCGAGTCGTCCACCGCGTCGTCGCAACGGATACCGCCCGCATCCGGACGAGGGGGGATGCGAACCTCTCGCGCGATGCCTGGGAAATCCGTCAGGACGACATCGTCGGCCGTGTCGTGTCGCTCGAGCGCGGGGGCCGGGTGCGTCCCGTGGCAGGCGGATTCCCGGGCCGTCTGCTGAGCGCATACATCCACGCTTTCCGGAAGGCGGATCACTTGGCTTCCCATGTCCTTCACCCCTGCTATCGGATCATGGTCCGAAGCGGGCTCGTGCGCACCCTCCTGCCTCCCGCCTTGCGCCCGAGGGTCATCATGTTCGAGCGTGATGGGCAGAGGGAGATGCAGCTTATCCTGGGCAGACGCATCATCGGTAGACGCCCCGCCGGATCCGGCTCGTGGACCATCCGTCGACCCTTCCGGATCTTCGTGGATGAGCATTCCCTGCCATAGAAAAAGGGGACAGTCCCCTTTTTGCCGGCATGATTCTGGCAGCGCCTTGACTAAATCAAAGGGGACAGTCCCCTTTTTCTAGAGCAATGAAAACATGGCTTGAGTACTTGAAGAGCGGCCTTGCCCGGAAGGCGCCGGAAGACCGGATTGCCGATGGAAAGACCTATGCGGGAATCGGCGCGAACCTACGCCGCCACGGGCCGTTTTTCCGAAGGCACGGGAAGAAGGCGGCCCTGGGCGCGGGATTCATCCTGCTCAACGCCATGATGGCCTTTCCCATGCCGCTTGTCTCGCGGTTCGTCATCGACGACGTGATCCTGGGCAAAGAGCTTTCGCGCCTTCCCTGGGTGCTGCTGCTCATGACGGCGATCGCCGTCTTCACCCGGGCCTTGGGCCTTTTCCAGAACTGGTTCTTTCTGCGCTACAGCCAGGAGATGACCCTCGACATCCAGAGGCAGGTGCTGGAGCACTCCTTCAGCCTCCCCAAGGCCTTCTTCGACAAGAATCAGACCGGGTACCTGATGGCCCGGATCACGGGGGACATCGGCGGCGTGACCTGGTTCCTCTCGGGGAGCCTCGTGGGCATCCTGACGAACATCCTGTACTTCACCGGCGGGCTCTGCCTTCTTTTCTGGCTCGAATGGCGGCTGGCGCTTGCCGTCCTCTGTTGCGTGCCGGCCTTCCTGTTTGCCCTGCGGCGGTTCTCCGACCGGATGCATGCCCTGAACCACGCGGGCAACGAGCAGAACGCCCGGTACATGAGCGACTTCCAGGAAACGCTCAACGCCGTCTCCCTCGTCAAGTCCTTCGCCGCCGAGGAGAAGGCCGTCGGCAAAATCCTGGCCGGCCTGCGGCACGTCTTCCGCCTCTCGGCGGAGCGTTCCGTGGTGGGCTCCGTCACGGGGCTCGCCCTCTCCTCGACGCCGAGCCTTGTTAACTTCGGCGTCTTCGCGGTCGGCGCATACTGGGTCATCACGGGCCACTGGACCCTGGGGTCGCTCTTCGCCTTCCAGGCCTACCTGGGCCGCGTCTTCGGCCCGGCGCAGTCGCTTGCCTCGACGGGCCTGCAGATGCAGAACATCCGGGCATCGCTGGAGCGGCTGACGGCCCTGCTCGACGTGGCGCCGGAAAGCGGGCCGGGCGGGGGCGAAAAGGTCGAATCGCTGCGGGGGCAGATCGAATTCAGAAACGTCACATTCGAGTATGATCCGAAAAACCCGGTGCTCCGGGAGGTTTCCTTCCGTATCCGGCCGGGCGAACGCGTTGCCGTCGTCGGTCCCAGCGGCGCGGGCAAGACGACGCTGCTGAGCCTCCTCATGCAATTCTACCCCCCGACGGGGGGCGAGATTCTCTACGACGGCATTCCGGCCGGGCGCTACGAGGTCCGCTCGCTGCGGCAGCGGATCGGCTATGTCCCCCAGGCGCCGATGCTGCTGTCCGGATCGATCCGGGAAAATCTCCGGTACGGCAACCCCGATGCCTCCGACGCGGAACTCACGCGGGCCTGCCGCGCGGCGGGGATCCACGAGTTCATCGCGGGCCTTCCCGGCGGCTACGGCAGCGAGGTCGGCGAGAAGGGGGTCAATTTTTCGGAAGGCCAGAAGCAGCGGATCGCCATTGCCAGGGCCCTGGTGAAGGATCCCGACATCCTCGTGCTCGACGAGCCAACGGCGGCCCTCGACGGCCTGACGGAAAAATCGATCTTCGAGGCCCTCCCGTGCCAGATCCGGGGCAAGACGCTCATCCTCGTGGCGCACCGCCTCTCAACGGTCGTCGACTGTGACCGGATCCTGCTGTTGAACGAAAATCGTCTCGTCGCCGAGGGGACGCACGGCGAGCTGATGAGCATGAGCGGCTACTACCGGGAGCTGGCGGCCTGCCAGCTGATCCCCGCCCGGGGAGGGCAGGGAGGAAGGGTCATTCCCATTGAACATCTCCGTCGTCATACCCGTCCATAACGGGGGGCCATATCTGGCGCAGGCGATCGAGAGTGTCCTGGCCCAGAGTTGGCGAGACCTCGAGCTGCTGATCGTCGATGACGGCTCGACGGATGGAAGCAGCGCCGTCGCGGAGCGCTATGCCCGCTGCGACCGTCGGATCCGCTTGGTTTCCCAGGCAAACAGGGGCGTCGCCGCGGCGGGCAACCGCGGCCTCGAGGAAGCCCGCGGCCAGTGGGTGGCGCGCCTCGACGCCGACGACGTCTTCCTGCCTGATAAGCTCGAACGCCAGGTCGCTTTCCTTGCACGATACCCCGACGCGAGGATCGTCGGCACGCTCGGCTACTTCATCAATCACTCGGGTCGCACCATCGGTCTTGTGAGCACGGACGGACCGTTCACGCCGACGCAGTTCGAGACGATGGCCGCCCGCGGCGAGCCCGTCTTCTTCGTCCACTCCTCGACCCTGATGCACCGCAGGACCGTCCTTGAAATCGGCGGCTACCGGGAGCGTTTCATCCAGGCCGAGGACGTCGATCTCTGGCTCCGGATGGCCGGGCAGGGACATCTGCTGCTGAAGATGCCCGAGCCTCTCCTGCTCTACCGGCTCCACGGCGACTCCCTCACCATGAAGCGCAACGCCGAGCAGAAACGCTGTCACCGCTGGGTCATGGCCTGCGCCGACGCGAGGGGCAAGGGAAGGGAGGAACCATTGCTGGAGGAATTCCTCCGGGCCGAGAGGCGCCGCCCTTGGCCCGTGCGGTTCCGTGCCTGGCGGAGGGAGGCGGGCGAACGGTATTACCAGACGGCGGCCCTGCGCTACGCCGACGGAAATTGCGCGGCCCTTGCAGCCTTTCTGTGCCTTGCCGCCTGTCTTAACCCCGCACACGTCCTTCCCCGGCTCTACGATCGCAAGATCGCCCCGATGCTCGAGAGGAGTCTGCCGGAGACGTTTCCCGCCGCGGTTCCAGGGCGGACGGAGGCCTGCCGTCATGCGCCCGGAAACTGAGCTTCTGCTGGCCTGCCTCCGGACCGACTTCCGCCAGGGAGAAACGACGCCGCTGCCCGGAGGTGTCGACTGGAGCCGCTTCGTGATCCTCTGCGAGTGGCACCACGTGGTCCCGCTTGTTTGCAGAACGCTGCCGGGCGTTCTCAAGGAGGCCGCTCCCCCTGCCGTCGTGAGCCGCCTTCGCGGCCTTCATCATAGCAACACGGCCCGGTCGCTGCTGCTTGCGACTGAGCTGACCCGTGTCCTGCACGCCCTCGAATCATCCGGCATCTCCGCCTGTCCCTTCAAGGGGCCCGCCCTGTCCGTGATGATCTATGGCGATCCAGCCTGCCGGCAGTCAAAGGATCTCGACATCCTGGTGCCCGGCCAGGCGCTTCGCAGGGCCGTGAAGGTCCTCGGTTCGCTGGGATACGGCTCAGGACGGAACTGGGACGGGCCACAGCTGTCCGCGCACCGGCGCACCGAGTACGAGGCGGTCTTCGCCCGCCGCGACGGGAAGCTGCAGGTCGAGCTTCAGTGGGCCGTCGTCCCTGCTTACTTCGGGTTCGACCATGAGGAGATGGGCATCTGGTCCCGGTTGGAGAACCGCGCGTGGGGGGCCATGAACTTTCCGGTGCTGCCGCCGGAAGAGACGCTCCTGATGCTCTGCGTCCACGGCGCCAAGCACCTGTGGTGCAAGCTGGGCTGGGTCTGCGATGTGGCTGGCCTGCTCGAATCCGGGACGCCCCCCGATCTGTTGCGCTCCCTCGAACTCGCCGGTCGATGCGGCGTGACAAGGCTCCTGCTGCTCGGGCTTCTCCTAGCCGAGCGACTGGCGGGCGCTCGTCTTCCGCAGGAGGTTTGGGATCGGCTCGAGGCGGATTCCAGGATCGCCGTCCTGGCGCGGCGGGTCCTGGACATTATTGCGAAAACCCCGGTGAACCCAGACGCGGACCCCGCCCGGTACCTTTTCTACGCGAAGTCAAAGGACAACAGGTGGGATCAGCTCCTCTTTGCGGGCAGGCTCCTGTCGACACTGGCCGCTGGCGAGTGGAACCCGTCGGCCCTGCCCGACATCCTCGCCCCGTTCTATTTCCTGTTCAGGCCTCTGCACATGGCAGGCCGTCACGGCGAACCGATCCTGCGGGCCCTGGCCCGAAAAAAGGGGACAGTCCCCTTTTTGAAAGCGAGGTAAATCAATCATGCCCAGAATGTCACGGCAACTGGCTGACGGCCTGATTTATCATGTGATCAACCGCGGGAATGACAAACAGGTCGTCTTTCGAAAAAAGTGGGATTACGAGGTTTTCCTGGAATTGATGGGGATGGCAAGGGAGCGGTATCCCCTGAAGGTATTCGCCTACTGCCTCATGCCGAATCATTTCCATTTTGTTGCATCGCAGGACGGTGACATCTCGCTGAGTTCATGGATTCAGTGGCTGATGACAACGCACGTTCGTCGTTACAACAGACACTACGAGCGAAGCGGCCATCTCTGGCAGGGGCGATTCAAGAGCTTCCCTGTGCAGGATGACGAACATCTCCTTGTTCTCATGAGATATGTCGAAGGCAATCCTGTGCGCTCTGGACTGGTTTCCACCGCGCGAGACTGGAAATGGTCTTCTCACGGGGAAAACACGGGGGCAGTGCCGAGGAATTTGACGGATGTCGCTCCACGGGTTCTGCCTGAAAATTGGACTCGATACGTCGACGTGCCTTGGACGACGAGCGGCCTGGATTGTGTCAGGGAGTGCGTGAACCGCCAGGCTCCGTTCGGGTCGGATGTCTGGAGGGCGAAGATCAGCAGGGAGTTCAACCTGGAATCGACCATTCGGCCCAGGGGTCGACCTAGAAAATAAAGGGGACTGTCCCCTTTTCGGAGAAAAGGGGCGCCGGTCGAATCGACCGGCGCCCTCTTCGTGTCAAGCTGCTTTGAGAGAATGGGTCAGGCCTTCCGGACCGGCTTCATGAGCGCCATGGCGATGAGGATGCCCAGTACCGCGAGGCCCGCCGTGGGGTAGAAGGCGAAGGTGAAGGAGCCAAAGGTGTCCTTCGCCTGCCCCGCGATGATACCGCCCAGGATGGCGCCGAGGCCGTAGGCGAAGAAGACGAGGCCGTAGTTCCTGGCGTAGTTCTTCACCCCGAAGAAGATCGTCGTCGCCGTGGGCGCGATGGCCAGCCAGCCGCCGAGCACGAGCCAGAAGCCGATGAAACAGAGCGTGTAGAGCATCACGCTGCCCGGGCCCGCCGCCAGCATGCCCAGCGAGCACACGAGGATGAGGACAAAGGAGATGAGCGCCGCCATCTTGGGCGAGAGCTTGTCCGTCAGCACGCCGAACAGGGGCCGGCCCACGCCGTTGAAGATCGCGAAGACGCCGACGAGTGTTGCCGCCGTGGCCGCATCCATCTTGATGATCTCCTGGGCGACTGAGGCGGAGATCCCGATGGCCATCAGCCCCGCGAGGGACCCGATGACGTAGCACAGGAAGAGGCCGAAAAAGGTGGAGGTCCTCGCCATTTCGCCCATGGCGAGGTCGACGGTGCTGGCCGCGGCCGCTGCCGGCGGCTTCCAGCCTGCGGGGAGCCAGCCGTCCCTGGGGAAACGGTAGGGGATGAAGCAGACGAGGATGATAACCAGGAAGGCGACCCCCATGTAGAAGAAGGTGGTCATGGGGCCCACGTCCTTGATGAGGGCCGCCGCGACGTTGGCCGACACGAAGGGCGAGCCGCCGAAGCCGGCCAGCGTCAGGCCCAGGGCGAGCCCCCGCTTGTCGGGGAACCACCGGCCCGCGACGGCCAGGGGGACGCCGTAGGCCAGCCCCACGCCGCCGCCGCCGATCAGCCCGTAGGTGATCGTCAGCATGGTCCCGTTGGTGGAGAAGCTGGCCAGGATCCAGCCCACCCCGACGACGATGCCGCCGAGCCAGCCGAGCATCTTGGGGCCGAGCTTGGCAAGAAGAAGGCCGCCGAAGAACACCATGATGGCGAACAGGGCCAGGAAGACCATGAAGGGCAGGCCCGCCTCGGTGGCGCTCATGTTGAGCAGCTTAGCAACCGGGCCCCGGAAAACGCTGTAGGCGTAGACGCTGCCGAGGCAGATGTTGATGATGAAGCCCAGCACAACGAACATCCACCGGCCCTTCTCGGCCGGCATTCCGAATAGTCTCTCCTCGCTCATGAGAACCCTCCCTCCTTGGGTGTGGATAGCGCGGGACAAGAGAATGAATGGGAAGCATCGGTCTGCGTCTCTCTGTCAGAAGAACGCAAAATCGCGCCAGAGTTATCGAAAAACCGGGGAATTGTCAAATGGAAAAAAGGGCGGTGTAATGACCGACGGTTCTGCTGCCCGGGTGAAGGGGAAACGGGCCGATCGGGAGGAATCAGCGGCGTGTTCCGGGCTGCGGGATCGGTTCCAGGTCTTCCGGCCGGTTGAGGTTGGTGAAGAGCCGCCCCTCGGGGTCGAACCGGCGGATCTCGCTGGCGGGGATCTCGCAGGTCTTGAACTTCCGGAACAGGGGGGCGAGTTTCAACTCGCCCCTCTCGATCTGCGATTCGATGACAGGAAGGCACCGTCGGGAATAGATCGCGTGAAGAGGCTCGAAGCCCTTCGCGGAGACGGGCACCACGAGGTCGTACCCCCCGGCCTTCGCGATCATGTGGGCGATAAACGCCTCGCTGAGGTAAGGCATGTCGCAGGCCGAAACGAAGGCCTGTTCGGCCTCCGCGTGGAGAAGCCCGGCGTGGATCCCGCCCAGGGGGCCTTTCCCGCGGTGGATGTCCGTGACGATCCGGGCGTCGAACTCGAGATACTCGAGCGGGGAGTTGGTGGAGATGATGATCTCCCGGAAAAACGACCGGTAGATGCGCATCGTGCGGTCGATGAGGCGCTCACCCCCGATTTCGATGAAGGCCTTGTTGATGCCGCCCATGCGGCCGGCCTTTCCGCCTGCCAGAAGAATCCCCGTCATGCGCCGCTGCAGGACAGGCGTCTCGCCTGCCATCCTCCCGAAGCGTCCCGCCCGTCCGTCTCTACCTGCAATGCTGCAGGACCTCCATGATGACCTCTTTCGTGTAGTCCTTCAGCCGCCAGGTCCGGGCCAGCTCGACGGCGTTGTCGGCGATCTTTTCCATGTCGCCCTCCGGGATTCCGCCCTCGCCGAGGCTCACGGGGCTCCTGATGGAGCGGAACCAATCCCGAAGCTGCGAGATGCCCGCCGCGGCCGCCTTCGCGTCATCGGCCTCGGCCGCCCCGAAGAACTCCCTCGCAAGACAGGCGAAGCGCGCCGGTTTCCTCTTGGCGGACCAGGCCATCCACCCGGGCAGGACGATGGAGAGGCCGGCGCCGTGGGCGATGTCGTAGAGGGCCGACAGCGAGTGCTCCATCATGTGGACGGGATACCCCACGATCCCCATGCCCGCCGTCGTCAGGCCGTTGAAGGCAAGCGTTCCCGACCACATGAAGTTCGCCCGCGCGTCGTAGTCCCGCGGGTCGGCGAGCGACTTTTCGGCGGCCTCCATGATCGTCCGCATGAAGGCGTAGACCATGCGGTCCTGCAGGGGGCTCTCGCCCGTTTCCGTGTTGGTAAAGTAGCCCTCGAGCATGTGCGTGACGATATCGACGGCGCTGTAGGCCGTGTAGGCCGGGCTCAAGGTGTAGAGGACCTGCGGGTCGAGGATGGAGGCCTTCGGCTGGATGAGGGGCGAGCGGACGCTGTACTTCTGGCAGGTCTCGTCCTTCGTGATGACAGCCGCCGGGTTCATTTCCGAGGCGCTGGCCGAGAGGGTGAGGACGACCAGGACGGGCAGGGCGTCTTTCACGGTCTTCGTGTAGACGAAGAACTCCCAGGGATCGTGATCGGCCTTTGTCCCCGCCGCGATCGTCTTGGCCGTGTCGATGACGCTTCCGCCGCCCACGGCGAGGACCACGTCAACCTTTTCCGCCCGGGCCAGCGCGATGCCTTCCCTGGCCTTGGAAAGCAGCGGGTTGGACCTGACACCGGGAAACTCCACGAATTCCACCCCGGCCTCCTTGAGGGAATTCAGGACCTGCCCGTAGACGCCGCCGGTGCGGATGCTTCCCATCCCGTAGACCATGAGCGCACGGGTTCCGAACCGCCGGACCTCGGCCCCGATCCGGGCGATGGTGCCTTTTCCGAAAATGATCTTCGTGGGGTTTTCAAAGACAAAGTTCTGCATGGTCTCCTCCGGCGATTGGTCTGTCCCGTCTTTTAGTCTGTTTTGTCCGTTTCGTCAAAAAGATTCGTCTTCCCGGGAAGGATAGCGCGCGACGGCCTGTCCTCCAGCTGCCCGGGACGGCGCAGAATGCACTTGCGAAAATTCCGCGGGAAGGGTACAAAAACGCTCGAACCATTCGGAGGAACAGTGATGTACTGGGAAAAAGAAATCGAGACCCTGCCGCGCGAGAAGCTGGATGCGCTGCAGGCCGAGCGGCTGAAGGCGACCCTCCGGCAGGCCGCGAGGTCCCCTCACTACGGCAGGGTGTTCAGGGAAACCGGGTTCAGCCCCGGTGATTTCAATTCCCTGGCCGACGTGCCGAAGCTTCCCCTGACGACCAAGGACGACCTCCGGGAGAACTGGCCCTACGGGTTCCTCGCCGTCCCGCGGGAGGAACTGGTCCGCATGCACTCTTCGTCGGGCACGACGGGCAGGGCGACGGTCATCTTTCACACGGCAGGTGATCTCGATGCCTGGACGAACCTAGTGGCCCGGTGCATGTACATGACGGGGGTGCGCAAGGCCGACGTTTTCCAGAACATGATGACCTACGGGCTCTTCACGGGGGGCCTCGGTTTTCACTACGGGGCCGAGCGGATCGGCTGCCTCGTCATCCCCGCCGGGGCGGGCAACAGCAAGCGGCAGATCCAGCTCATGCAGGATTTCGAGACGACGGTCATCCACATCATCCCGAGCTACGCCCTGCATCTCACGGGCGTCTTTGAGGAACTCGAGGTCGATCCCCGGAAGGACACGAAGGTCCGCATCGCCTTTGTCGGAGCGGAGCCACACACGGAGAAGACCCGGAAGAGGATCGAGGAGTATTACGGATGGAAGGCCTTCAACTCCTACGGCCTCTCCGAGATGAACGGACCGGGGGTGGCCTTCGAGTGCACCGCCCAGAACGGCCTGCACATCTGGGAGGACAACTTCCTCGTCGAGATCCTCGACCCGGAGACGCTGAAACCCGTCCCCGACGGAGAAGAGGGCGAGCTGGTCATGACGACGCTTCGGCGCGAGGGAATGCCCATTGTCCGCTACCGCACGAAGGACCTCACGCGGATCCTCCCGGGGCCCTGCGAGTGCGGCCGGACCCACCGGCGTATCGAGCGATTGAAGGGCCGCACCGACGACATGATGATCCTCAAGGGCGTCAACATCTTCCCGATCCAGATCGAGAAGAAGCTACTGGACATCCCCGGCGTGGGGATGAACTTCCTGATCGTCCTGGAGCGCAAGGGCTTCAACGACGAGATGATCGTGAAGGTCGAGGTGGCGCGGGAGTTCTTCGACGGCGATTTGCTGAAGCTCCAGAAACTCCAGCGACGGATCACGGAGGAGCTCAAGGGAGACATCCTCATCACCCCGAAGGTCGAGCTTGCCGAGCCGGGAAGCCTCCCCAAGACGGAGGGGAAGGCGGTGAGGGTCATCGACAACCGGAAGGATTAGCCGTCCGCGGGCCGGGGGCGCATCCCTTTCTTTGCGCTGCGATCTTCTGCCTGCTTGGCGTTTGTGAAGTGAGGAAGAGCAGAAGTGAGGAAGAGCGGCAAATATTCAAAAATATTTAACCCACGCCTATCTTCCGCTCTTCATGGCTTCCTAACTTCTATCTGTTCAGGGCGTCTTGCGTCCGGGCAATTTTGACCGGCCCGAAAGGAGTGGGGGGCCATGACCGTGCATCAGATCTCCGTGTTCGCAGAGAACAAACCCGGGCAGCTGGCGAGGCTCACCCGGATCCTGGGCAAGGCCAAAGTGAACATCCGCGCCACGACCATCGCGACGACGGCGACCTTCGGCGTCATCAACCTCGTTGTCGACGACCCGCAGAAGGCGATCAAGGCCATCCAGAAAGACGGGATGATGGTGACCACCAAGGAGGTCATCGCCGTGATCATCGAGGACAGGCCGGGCGGCCTCGACCGGCTTACGCAACTGCTCTTCAAGGAGGACATCAACGTCAACAACGCTTACGGTTTCGTGCTCGACAGCTGGAAGACGGCGATCTTCGTCGTCGAGGTGGACGACACCGCGAAGGCCCAGAAGCTGATCGAGAAGGCGGGCTTCAAGACGCTCGACGACGAGGCCCTCTCGGCGGTGGAGCCGTTTCACTATGTGAAGTACTAGGCGAAGGGCGAAAGGCAGAGACTACACGTTAACCAATCAACTGTCATAGCCGCGCGGCCGCGTCGCGAGGCGGATGAAATAAACCAAAGAGAAGGAACGAAGAGGATATGGCCAGGAAAGACAAGGGACACTTTGCGGCAAAGCACCCCGGCGAAAGCGTGAAAAAGGAAGTGGCGGAACTGCTGAAGAAGAAAAAGACCGACGGGGCCATGGCGTGCCCCCTGGCGTTCCAGGCCGCGGACGAGCTCAACCTGACGCCTGCCGAGATCGGCCGGGCCATCGACCTGCTGGAGATCCCCATCAGCAAGTGCCAGCTGGGGCTCTTCGGCTTCACGCCGGTCAGCCGCATCATCCAGCCCGCGGAGTCGGTTCCGGAAGACCTGGAAGCGGCGATCCGCAAGGCCCTGACGGACGGGCGGCTTTCCTGTGCGGACGCATTCCGGATTGCCGGTGAGTTCAAGCTCGCGAAGATCCGCGTTTCCTCGGCCTGCGAAAAGCTGAAGATCAAGATATCGGCCTGCCAGTTAGGGGCATTCTAGCGACGGCTAAAGGCTAAAGGCGATGGATTCTATCCCCGACCCTTTTGCCCTTTGCCTTTCGCCCTTTGCCTCCTTTTACAGGTACGGCTTCATCGCCTCGTGGAAGTAGCCCGCCATGACGCCGTAGCCTGCGCTGTTGGGGTGGATGGCATCGCTCGTCTTCTCCGGGTTGCCCAGCAGGCCCTTCAGGACGTTGGGCACCAGCACGGCGCCCGTCTCCTCGCTCAGCTTCCGGTACTGTTCCTGGAATCCCCTTCCCCAGACGGGCACGTCTAGCCCCCCGAGGATGACGAGGGCCCCCTTGCCCTGTATGGACGTGACGATCGTCTTCAGGTTCCGGAAGGCGCTGTCCCGGTCCAGCCCGTTCTTCAGGTCGTTCCCGCCGAGGGTGATCAGGACGATGCGGGGAGAACGGCTGAGCACGTCGCGGTCCAGCCGGGCCATGGCCGAGGCCGTCGTGTCGCCGGGGATGCCCGCGTTGATGACGGGCCGGCCGATGAGACGGGAGAGCTGGGAGGGGTAGTCCATGCCGGGCGAGGCGCCGGTGCCGTAGGTGAGGCTGTCGCCGAAGCAGATGATGGTCTCGCCCGCCGGTCGGGGGTTTTTCACCGGCGGGTGATGGAAGAACTGACGGGAACCGGCGTATGCGATGAGGGCGATGGCCAGCGCCATCGCCCCTATTTTCAAGAATCTCGCCATTATCTTCGCCTGATGCCTGCGGCCTCCGTTTACCCCTTTTCCTCCGCCCAGCGGGCCAGCGTAAAGAGCATGTCGGCCAGCCGGTTCAGGTACCGGTGGATCTCGGCGCTCTCCAGGAGCCCCTTCTGCTTGAGCTCGGCCGCCCTGCGCTCGGCGCGGCGGATGACGGTCCGCCCCACGTCGATCTGCGCGCTGACGGCATTTTTGCCCGGGTAGATGAACTCGCGGGGGAAGGGCACTTCCTCCTGGAGACGGTCGATGAGGTCCTCGACGCGGTCCACGTCGGCTTTGCCGATCCTCTGCGCGAGCTTGCCCATGTCCTCGGGAAGGGTCGACATCTCGGCCCCCATGACGAGGAGGTCCTTCTGGACCTGCAGGATGATTTCCTTGATCCGGGCACTGGACGTCATCCCCCGGGCCACCCCGAGGACGGAGCTGGCCTCGTCCAGCGTCCCGTAGGCCTCCGGCCTCGGGTCGAACTTGGGGATCCGCTGCCCGCCCAGGAGACTGGTCTCTCCCGTGTCGCCCTTCTTCGAGAACTTCATGCCTTGCTCCTTTCGATGAACTTGCCGACGATCGTCAGCATGGTTTCGCGGTTCCTTTCCGCTCCCTCGAGAATCGTCTCCATGGTCAGGGGGGTCTCGACGACTCCGTTGCAGTAGTTGTCGACCGAGCAGAGCGCGGCATAGGAGAGTCCGAGTTCCCCGGCGATGATCGCCTCGGCGGCCATTGTCATCCCCACGATATCGGCGTGGGCGGCCATCATGCGGATCTCGGCCCTTGTCTCGAGCCTCGGTCCCTGCGTCTGCCAGTACACGCCGCGCTCGACAACGGGAATCCCGCAGGCCCCGGCGGCTTCGATGATCCGCCGGCGCACCTCCCCGGAGAGCTCGGGCGTGATGTGCACGGGCTTGTCCGCAAAGACCGTGGGCGTGTCGGCCAGCAGGATGAAGTCATCGGGAACGACGATGGAGCCGGGCGGCAGTCCCCTCCGGAGGGACCCCGTCGAGTTTACGGCGACGACGGCCCGGACGCCGAGGGCCTTGAGGGCCGTGAGATTGGCCCGATGGTTGACGAGGTGAGGCAGGACGTATCCGCCGGTCTCGCCGTCGTGGCGCGAGATGTGGGCAATGTCCCGGGAGAGCCGGAGGGTCACCCGTCCGAATTCGTTGACCGCGTGTTCCTTCCGGAGTCCCTTGAAGACGCTCGTCCCGTGCAACACCGTCCCCGAGATGATGCCGATGGGCGCCATGGGTACCTCGACGAATGGCGAATGGCTTATGGCATAAGGCTCAGGGCGAGAATGGAGGTGAATTCTAAAACCGCCTTTGCCTCGATCGTTCTGCGGTTTTCTTGCCCTAAGCCCTGTGCCCTTAGCCTTTTAGCCCTTCCCGTTTACCAGAATCGACAGGGCCTGTCAAAAAAATCGTGCCCCGGGCCGGGCGGGCAATCCCCGCCCGCGGAGCCCCGGGATGCCCTTGCCCTTGCGGATTGCTTGACTTCGGCCGAACTTGATGGCATATTCTGCCACAGCATATCAAGGGGGTAAGCCCATGAGTGGTGAAACCGTCATCCACGTCAGCGAAACAACCTTCGACGCCGAGGTGCTGAAGTCGAGCCAGCCGGCGCTGGTCGATTTCTGGGCACCCTGGTGCGGGCCCTGCCGGGCAATCGCACCGGTGCTCGACGAGCTTGCCGAGGAGTACAAGGGCAAGGTGAGGGTGGCCAAGATCAACGTCGACGAGAACAGGAAACTGGCCGGCGATCACGGGATCCAGAGCATCCCCACCATGCTCCTGTTCAAGGACGGCAAGGTGGTGGACAAGGTGATCGGGCTCGTTCCGAAGGAGCGGCTGAAGGCGCTGGTGGACAAGGTCCTGTAGAACGAACGGAGACGGGAGGCCCCCGCGACGCGGAAGGGCCTCCATTTTTTTATGCGGCCGGAGGGCCGCGGCGGGGAAGAATGAAACCGGAATCCATCGGAAACGCCATGAAAAACAGGCACAGGCTCCTGGCGGCGGCGATGCTGCTGGTCCTGGTGGCGACCATGGGCGGCTGCGCCTGGTGGGATAAGATGTGGGGCAGGGAGCCCCGAGTGCGCCAGACGCCCGAAGGGCTCTACCAGCGGGGCTTCGAGCAGTACAAGCAAGGCGACTACAAGAAGGCGATCGAGACCTTCACCCGCGTGCGGGACGAATACCCGCTGAACCCCATTGCCCTCATGGCGGAGCTGGGGATCGCCGACTCCTATTTCGAAAACGAGCAGTACATCGATGCCGAGGTCGCTTACAGCAGCTTCGTGGAGCTTCACCCCACGAACCCGAACGTCCCCTACGCCATGTTCCAGCTCGGCATGTGCCATTACCACCAGATGCAGACGATCGACCGGGATCAGACGGAGACGCAGAAGGCCCGCAAGGAGTTCGAGCGTCTCATCTCCCGCTACCCCCAGAGCAGGTTTGCCATCATGGCCGAAAAGAACCTGCAAGAGGTCAAGCAGCGCCTTGCGGAGCACGAGTTCTACATCGGCGAGTTCTACTACCGAACCAAGAAGTACGAGGCGGCGCTGAAGCGATTCGAGGCGATCCAGCGCGATTATGCCAACCTGGGACTCGACTACAAGACGGCCCGGTTCGTCGAGGAGACGAAGCTGCGGATACGGGAGGCCGCGGACAGGAAGGCCAAGGAGACGCAGAAGGCCGAAGAGGCCCGGAAGGCCAAGGACGCCGGGAAGTCCGGGGGAAAACCGCCGGCGCCGGATGCGGAACGGGCGCCGCAGGCCCCGCCGGCACCGGGACCCCTAGCACCCCCGGAACCCCGGAAATAGCTCACCCCGGTTCCGACAGTCGTTTCACGGCGGCAAGGACGTTTTCATCGCCCTCGCGCGACGTGTCCACCACGAGATGAGACCCCGCGGGGATCTCGTCGATCCTCTCGAAACTTCCTTTCTGGGCCCGGAAGAGTTCCCAGCGCCCGTCGGAGATGTCACCGCCCTGCGATTCCCGCGACCGGAGCCGGGTCTCGACGATGGCCTCGGGACAGGTGCACTCCACCAGGAAGGCCTCCGCGCCGATCCCGCGCGCGCCCTCGAAGACGCGCGAGCGCTCTTCCCGGCTCTTGTAGGAGCCGTCGAGGATGACGGCCCCGGTGGATTCGAGTTTTTGCAGGGCGATCTCGAGGGCCCTTGCGTAGGTCCGGCGCGATGTCTCCGCCGAGTAGATCCCCTGGCCGAACCCCTCGTAACGGTGCTCCGAGGAGGGGATCCGGAGCATGTCCTTCCGGACGGCGTCCGTCTGGACAATGTCGGCCCCGATCAGGGGCGCGAGGGCCCTGGCGAAGACGCTCTTGCCCGTTCCCATCAGGCCGGCCACGAGGACCAGCGTCTTTTTCGGGGGACGGGCTGCGTAGGAGAAGGCCAGATCGAAATACCGCGCGGCCGTCCGTGCGGCGGCATCCCGGTCGACGGCCTCGGTGTGCGGGTCGTCGAGGCGGAAACTCGTCACCTTTCCCCGGACGAAGGCGTAGTAGCAGCGGTAGAAATCGAGCAGGCGCCGCACGTCCCCGTCGCCGCTGTGGCGGATGTAGGCCTCGACGAAGGATTGCGCGTGGTCGGGGTAGCCGTGGTAGTCGAGGTCCATGGCAAGGAAGGCCGCCTCGGCCGCCACGTCGCCGTAACGGAAGCGCTTGTTGAACTCGATGCAGTCGAAGATGACGATCCCGTCGGTCAGGCAGATGTGCTCGGCGTGGAGGTCGCCGTGGCAGTCCCGGATCCGGTGTTCCTCCACGCGCTTCTCGAACAGCTGCCGCTCCCGATCCAGGTACCGATTCACCCAGGCCTTGAGGAAATCGTACCGGCTGCGGGGGAGGGTGATCCCGACGTACGTTGCCGTCTGCTCGAAGTTCTCGTCGTGATTGCGCCGGATCGTTTCGATGCCGCCGCACTCGTCGATCTCGCCGCCCGTATCCGCGGTGGCGTGGAATGCGGCGACCTTCCGGGCGACGGCATCCATGGTCCCCCGGGGGACCTTCCCTTCGGCCAGCAACCTCTTCAGCATCCGCTCCCGCGGAAGCCTCTTCATCACGACGGCATAATCGACGGGCCTGCCGGCCCCGAGCCGAATCTCGCCCGCCTCGTCCTGGCCGATCGAGGCGACCTCCAGATAGGCCTCGGGCGCCAGCCTGCGGTTGAGCCGCAGCTCCTCCCTGCAGTAGTGCATTCTCTTTTCGAGCGTCGTGAAATCGAGAAAGCCGAAGCCGACAGCCTTCTTCACCTTGTACACCCGGTCCCCTGCGATGAAGACGAAGGAGATGTGCGTCTGGACGAGCTCCACCGTCTCGGGTCTGTGCGGGTAGAACCCGGGCCGCAACATCGCTTCCACAAGGCGGGGGTGCGTCATGGGATCGGTTTCCTTTCGGGCTGGCCTCCCGGGCCGTGCGAGGTGAAATGCGCCGGGTCCCGCGTCCTTTCGACAACATCCTGCCGGCGGGGGGCCGGCAAAAAAAGGATCGGGGTTGTCCCAATCCTTCGACGGGCGACGGGCTGCGTCACGATGGCGCGGGACGCGTCCGCCCGGTTTTTATCTGAACCACTTCTTTTTCCGGCTGAAGGGGCCTGTCGAGGAGCGAAGCAGCCGGGTGATGAACCCTTCGCCGGACCTGGGGTTGCAAATGCCGGATTGCTCCTTTGCCGCCTGTTCCCGCTCGATGTCCTCCAGGCTGGGGTAATTGGCCAGGTCGTCGATCAGGATGCGGGGCTGCCTGTTACCATCGTGACCGACGCGGCCGGCCGGCGGCGCCGCGGCGGCCCGTGCCAGCGCTTCCTCACGACGCGGGAAGTGCCGCAGTACGGGAGGGGCGTAGGCCTGCCTCTTGAGGCTCGACAGGGCCTTTTCCATGATGGCGGCGTAGCTCTCGCCCGTCTTTTCCTTCTCTGCGGCGAGGAATTCACGCGCGTCACGGGAGAGGACGACGGTGAAGGAACTCTTTCCCTCGGCCTTCTGCTTTTCTCTCCACCGCCTTACCCTGTCTGCCTCTTTTTTCATCCCGTTTCCCGTTACAAGTAACTGCCGTGATGTTTCTTGTAACATCGGCTGCGCGATTATTCAAGTCTTTATGCAAAGAAATTCAATGGCATCCGGCCCTCCACCGGTTGTCCCGTTCCCCTCGTGCAAGGGATCCTGCCCGGGCGGGCCGACTTCAAGTCCTCCTCCGGGCCAGGACGTCTGCGTTGACAACGCAGCGAGGGGTCTCTCCTCTCAGCCCGGCAAGGAGGTTGTCGACGGCCATGCGTGCCATGAGTGTGCGGTCCTCGATCGTGCCGCTCCCGACGTGGGGGGTCAGGACCACATTCGGCAGATCGGCCAGTCCCGGCGTCAGGGCCGGTTCGTTTTCGTACACATCGAGCCCGGCCCCGCCGATGATTCCCTTCCGGAGCGCCTCGACCAGCTCCTTCTCATGGACCACGGGGCCGCGCGAGGCGTTGATGAGGACGGCGGAGGGTTTCATCTGCCCGAGTTGCTCCGCCCTGATCAGGTAACGGGTCTCTTCCGTGAGGGGCACATGAAGGCTCACGAAGTCCGACTCCCGCAGGAGGCGGCCGAAATCGGCATATTCGGCACCCAGTTCCTTTTCGAGGGCCTCGTCGAGCCGCTGCCTCTGGTAGTAGAGGAGCCTCATGCCGAACCCGCGTGCCCTTCTGGCCACGGCCCGGCCGATGGCGCCGAGGCCGACGATGCCGAGCGTCTTGCCCGCAACGGAACGGCCGAGGAAGAGCATGGGCGCCCAGTACTGAAAGCCGCCGCCCCGCGTCAGGCGGTCCCCCTCGACGATGCGGCGGGAAACGGCGAGGAGGAGACCGAAGGTGAGGTCCGCCGTGGGTTCCGTCGTGACGCCGGGCGTGTTGGTCACGATGATGCCGCGCCGCGTGGCGGCCGCGACATCGATATTGTTGAACCCCACGGCCAGGTTGGAGACGATCTTGAGGCCGGGGGCCCTGTCCATGACCTCCGCGTCGATGCGGTCGGTGATCATCGAAAGGATGCCCTCCCGGTCGGCAACTTTCCGGAGCAGGTCATCACCGCTCATGGGCCGGTCATCCCGGTTTGCCTCCATGTCGCAGGCGGCTTCGAGCTGTGCCATGATTTCGTCGGGGAGCCTCCCGGTAAGGAGAATCTTCTTTCTGTCGTCCATGCGGTCCACCTCACTTTCCCTTGAAGTCCGGCTTGCGTTTTTCGCGGAAGGAGGCAAAGGCCTCCTTCAGGTCCTGAGACATCAGGAGCACCATGTTCTTGTGTTGGGCAAGCGACATCCCCTCCTGCACCGTCAGGTGACGGCTCGCGTTGAGGACATCCTTGGTCGCCTGCACGGCCAGGGGGGCATTGGCGGCGATCTGGCTGGCGAGCGTGCCCGCCCCCTCCATCATGGCCGCCCGGTCGGGGTAGACGGCGCCGACGAGGCCCATCGCCTTCGCCTCCCCGGCCGCGTAGAAACGCGCCGTGAAGGCCATCTCGCGCGTGAATCCCTGGCCGATGACACGGGGAAGCCTCTGCAGAACGCCCATGTCGGCCACCAGGCCGATGGCGGCCTCGCGCAGCGAGAAGGAGGCATCCTCCGTGCACAGGCGGATATCGCAGGCCGAGACGATGTCCAGCCCCCCGCCGATGCACAGACCGTTGACGGCGGCGATCACGGGTTTCGGGCAGTTCTCGATTTCGTCGCAGCAATCGAAGAGGGGCCGGAACGCCGCGGGAAATCCCAGGCTCGCCTTGGCGGAGCCCTTCAGCCCGGCGGCGGCGAATTCCTTGAGGTCGAGGCCGGCGCAAAAGGCCCTGGCCCGGCTGGCCAGGACGATCACGCGGACCTCGTCGTTCCCGCCCAGTTCCCGGAATGCCTGCGCGATCTCCGCCGCGAAGGCGAGGCTCAGTGCATTCATGCTTTCCGTCCGCGCCATGGTCACGATTGCGACGCTCTCTTCGATCGAGACGTCCAGATTCTGATACGTCACGGGTTTCCTCCTCCCAAATCGGTCTGTTCCGTCTGTCTTGTCTGTTTCGTCTGTTTGGTCTTCCGGTCTTTCGTTTCCTATCTTCCGCTCTTCTTCATTTCCTGACTTCCTGCCGTTTCCGCCCGGTGTCTGCCCGAGAGCTGGCCGCAGGCGGCAAGGATGTCCTTGCCGCGGCTCTGCCTCAGGACCGCCGTGAAGCGGTGATCCACGAGGACCTTCCGGAAGGCCTCGATCGCGTCGGGGGAGGGGGCCCTGAAGGGGCTTCCCGGGAACTCGTTGAAGGCAATGAGGTTGAACTTGCATCGCAGCCCCCCGAAGGTCTTGACGAGCAGCTTCGCGTCGGCGGGCGAGTCGTTCACGCCCGCGATGAGGATGTACTCGAAGGTGATCCGCCGGCGCCTCGGCATGGGGTAGCGCCTGCAGGCCCCGATGAGCGTCTCGAGGGGATACGTTCTGTTGATCGGCATCAGCTCGCTTCGCCGCCGGTCGTCGGGGGCGTTGAGCGACACGGCGAGATTGACCGCCGACTCCCGGCCGAGCCGTTCGATGCCGGGCGCGAGTCCGCAGGTCGACAGGGTGACCCTGCGCGTCGAGAGCGAAAGCCCGTGATCGGAGGTGATGATCGCGATGGCCTTCAGGACGTTGTCGTAATTGTCCAGGGGCTCGCCCATTCCCATGAGGACGATGTTGTTGATCCCCGGGCCTTCTTCGGTGCGAAATTTCGCCTGAACGATCTGGTCGACGATCTCCGCGGGCTGCAGGTTCCGGTTGAGGCCCGAGCGCGCCGTGAAGCAGAATGCGCAGCCCATCCGGCAGCCCGCCTGCGTGGAGACGCAGAGCGTCCAGTGGCTGGTGCCTGGGATGAGGACGCTCTCGATGAGCAGGCCGTCCTCGAGGCGAAAGAGGATCTTTTTCGTCTTGTCCTCCGAGGTTTCCGTCCGGACGATCTCGAGTGTGCCGATCCGGGCCGTCTTGGCCATCTCGGCCCGGAAGTCCTTCGAGAGGTTTGTCATCTCCTCGAAGGACGCAGCTCCCCGCTGGTAGATCCACTTCATGATCTGCCGGGCGCGGTATTTCTCCTTGCCGATTTCGGCGACAAGGGCCTCGATCTCCTCGAGGGTCATGTTTTTCAAGTCGGCCAAGGGCATACGCATAAGGCAAAGGGCGAGGAGCCAGCCCCGCTCTTTCTCACCCTCTCACTCTCTTCCCTTCTCAACTTCTGTCCTCTCCTGCGCGTTTGCGGACGAGGCTGCGCCGCAGCCGCCCGCCGATCGCGTCGATGAATCCCTCCGTCGTCACCCGGCGGTTTCCGGCGCTTTTCCTCGCCACGGCCAGCAGGTCGCCTGTCATGATGCCGGCCTCCACCGTGCCGAGGGCCGCCCGCTCGAGGGCCGCGGCGAAACGGACGACGTCGGGCGTGCCGTCCAGCTCCCCGCGCTTGCGCAGGCCCCCCGTCCAGGCGAAGATCAGGGCCATGGAGTTCGTCGAGGTTTCCTCGCCCCGGAGGTGCCTGTAGTAGTGGCGCTGCACGGTGCCGTGGGCGGCCTCGTACTCGAAGCAGCCTTTCGGCGAGACGAGAACGGAGGTCATCATGGCGAGGCTGCCGCTGGCGGCCGCGACAAGGTCCGACAGGACGTCGCCGTCGTAGTTCTTGAGGGCCCAGAGGAACCCTCCCTCGGAGCGGATCGCCCGTGCCGCCGCGTCGTCGATGAGGGTGAAGAAGTACTCGATGCCCGCCGCGTCGAATTTCGCTTTCCAGCTCGTTTCATATTCCTGTCGGAAGATGTCGCGGAACCGGGCGTCATAGACCTTGGAGACGGTGTCCTTCGTGCTGAACCACAGGTCGATCTTTTCGTCCAGGGCGAAGGCGAAGCAGGCGCGGGCGAAGTTCCGGATCGACTCGTCGGTGTTGTGGATCCCCTGCAGGATGCCCGGCCCCGTGAAGTCGGCGATCTTCTGCCAGGCTGCGGCCCCCCCGGGAGCGGGCGTGAACATGAGCACCGCCGTGCCCGCGCAGGCGACGGCCATCTCCGAGTTGTCGTAGACGTCCCCGTAGGCGTGACGGCCGATCACGATGGGCCGCTTCCAGCTCGACACGAAGGGTCGGATATTCTTCGCGAAGATGGGCTTGCGGAAGACGGTCCCGTCGAGCATGGACCGGATTGTGCCGTTGGGGCTCTTCCACATCTTCTTCAGCCCGTACTCGGCGACACGGTCCTCGTTGGGGGTGATCGTGGCGCACTTGACGCCCACGCCGTGCCTCAGGACGGCCTCGGCCGCCTCCACCGTCACCCGGTCGTCCGTTTCGTCCCGGCGCTTCACATGCAGGTCGTAATACTCGAGCTTCATGTCCAGCCAGGGGTTCAGGAGCTTTTCCTTTACCAGGGCCCACATGACGCGCGTCATCTCGTCACCGTCCATCTCAACGATGGGGTTCTTCACTCTTATTTTCCCGATGGCCATTTCGCGCCGTTCCCTTTCTGAGGATATCCGCTGCCCTGCCTGCCGGTGAAGCCCCCGATATCGGGCGCGGGGCCTCATTTCCTTGCCGTACCTGATGGCCGATCCCCTGTTCGTACCAGGTTGAGCGCCCCGCCGGCCAGCACGATCCGCTTCTGCCGCTCCGAGAGCGGGCAGGCGACGGTGAAGCTGCGGCCCCTGGTGACATTGCGGACCGTGAGAGCCCGCCCTGCCGCCAGGGTGTCCCGGAGATCGGGGATCTCGAGGCTGTCGCCCTGGTCCAGGAGGTTGTACTCAGATTCGTTCCCGAAGACAAGCGGCAGGATCCCGAAGTTGATCAGGTTGGCCGCGTGGATGCGCTCGTAGCTCTTCGCGATGACGGCCTTGACGCCGAGGTACATGGGGCACAGGGCCGCGTGTTCCCGCGACGAGCCCTGGCCGTAGGACTGGCCGGCTACGACGACGTTGTGCCTGCCGCTGTCGCGGATCCTCGCCGCCCGCGAGGGGAAGGTGGGATCGAGACCCTCGAAGACGTAATCGGCGTACCGGGGGATGTTGGAGCGGTACTTCATGCGGGCGCCCGCGGGCATGATATGGTCCGTGGTGATCTTGTCGCCCACCTTGAGGGTGACTTCGCCGTCCAGGCGTTCGGGCAGGGGCCCGTTCTCCGGCGGGCTGCCGATGTTGGGCCCCCGGACGATCTGGACGGATGCGGCTTTTCCGGGAGGTGCAGGCTCGAGGATCATGCAGTCGTCGACGCGGAAGGCCTCCGGCATGGCCACGGCGGGGAAATCCATCCCGAGGTCCCGCGGGTCCGTGACGGCGCCCGCCACCGCGGCCGCGGCCGCCGTTTCGGGGCTGACCAGGTAGACCTCGGCATCTTCCGTGCCCGAGCGGCCGTAGAAGTTGCGGTTCGAGGTGCGCAGCGAGACCCCCTTTGAGCCGGGGCTGTGGCTTCCCCCGATGCAGAAGCCGCAGGAGCTCTCCGTGAGCCTCGCCCCCGCGGCGAGCAGATCGGCGAGATAGCCGTCTCGGGCCAGGTTTTCGAGCACCTGCCGGGAACCGGGCGTGATGATCAGGCTCACCCGGGGATGGGCGACCTTGCCGCGGAGGATGCGTGCCACCGTGGCGAGATCCCGGTAGGAGGAATTCGTGCAGCTGCCGATGCAGACCTGGTCCACGGGGATCCCCGCCAGCTCCCGCACCGCACCGATGTTGTCCGGGCTGTGGGGCCTCGCGGCCAGGGGGACGAGGCCCGAAAGGTCGAGTTCGACGTCCCGCGCGTATTCGGCATCGGGATCGGCGGAAAGCTCCGCCCAGTCGGCCTCTCTCGCCTGGGCCGCCAGGAACCGCCGCGTCATCCCGTCACTGGGGAAGACGGAGGTCGTCAGCCCCATCTCCGCCCCCATGTTGGCGATCGTGGCCCTCTCGGGCACGGCGAGGCCCTCGAGGCCTTCGCCGCCGTACTCGAAGACGTGGCCCACGTTGCCGCGCGTCGTGAAGATCTCCAGGAGCTTCAGGACCACGTCCTTGGCCGAGACCCAGGGGGGAAGACTCCCCTTCAGGTTTACCCGGGTCACCTCCGGGCAGGTCAGGAAAAAGGGCTCGCCGGCCATGGCAAGCGCCACGTCGAGTCCGCCGGCCCCGACGGCGAGCATGCCCAGGGCCCCGCAGGTGGAGGTGTGGCTGTCGGAGCCCAGGAGGGTCCTTCCCGGCTTTCCGAACCGCTCGAGGTGGACCTGGTGGCAGATGCCGTTGCCGGCCCTCGAGAGCCGGATGCCGTAGCGGCGCGCCACGGAATGCAGGTATCGGTGGTCGTCGGCGTTCTCGAAGCCGATCTGGATCGTGTTGTGGTCGATGTAGCTCATCGAGAGCTCCGTGCGCACCCGGTCGATCCCCATGGATTCGAACTGCAGGTAGGCCATGGTGCCCGTGGCATCCTGGGTGAGCGTCTGGTCGATGCGGATGCCGATTTCGTCGCCGGCGACGATCCGGCCCGCCACCAGGTGGGACTCGATGAGTTTTTCGGTCAGGGTCTTGCCCATATCGGGGTTCCTTTCCCTTCGCGGCCGGCAGGGCAGGGCACGAATCGGGATTGCGAAACTGCAACAATATGGAATTTAAAGTCTTTTGCCTTCCGTGGCAAGTGTTTTTCCTGCCGGGGGATGAAAAAAAAGCCGAAGCGTGCTACAACGCTCGGGAGCCGGGAGCAGGGAAGCTGGAACGCCTGAAAACCCGCAGTGACCGCCGGTTGATACCGGGTCTTCGGGATCACCGGCCTTCAGCACGTCCGAGCTTCTTGACTTCCCTGCCGGCACGGCATAACCGTTTCCTGAGAGACCCTCGCAATCAGGAGACCAAGCATGGAGGGAATATGTCCGGCGTCCTGATCCGGTGGCTGATTCTCACCGCGGCGATCCTCGCTGCGGCCTACCTCGTCGACGGGATCGTCGTCACCGGGTTCTGGGCCGCGTTTTTCGCCGCGGCGGTCCTGGGGCTTCTCAACGTCTTTTTCAAGCCCCTCCTGATCCTCCTGACCCTGCCTGTCAATATTTTGACCCTGGGCCTGTTCACCCTCGTCATCAACGCGACGCTGCTGAAGCTTGCCTCGGCGTTCATCCCGGGATTCGACGTGCACGGGTTCTGGCCCGCGTTGCTCGGTGCCGTCATTGTCAGCATCGTCAGCTGGCTTCTG
>JAAYEC010000024.1 GCA_012728915.1 Deltaproteobacteria bacterium
ATTTATCCAGCGTCACCAAGCTCCAGTCGGAGGGTGGCGGAATCGATCGGAATCGGGTGGCGGCTTCCGTCGGAATCGGGTGGCGGAATCAATCGGAATCAGGTGGCGGATTGCGTCGGAATACGCAGTTACTATTAGATGAAATATTGAGACATCCCACTTTCCCAATAAAGAAGTACGACGATTATGCTTCCCGGTTGTATGGCACGATTACGTCAGCTTTAAGGTCAAAAAAAGCGGTACTTTGTCTCGCGAAATTCAGCGAAGATATTTTCCCAGATGAAGAATAGGCGCGTTAAAAAGATGTAAGTCAAGCCTTTTGGACAAATCGCGACGTGGGAAGAGAGCGGTCAGGTCTTGCTTTTTGCCTTGTCGACATGCAAGACCCCACTTTCCTCCTGCTGGATACGGAAGGCCATCGATGAAAAAAGAAAAAATCGTGGTTCATGACGAGCTTCTTGCCAAGGTCGGAGGCGCACTCAGAAGGGACGCCAAGAGGGCCAGGGAGATCGCGGCGCAGACCAACACGCCGATCGTCGTTTACGAAAACGGCAAAGTGGTCAAAAAGAAGGTGGCAAAGAAACAGGGTCGGGTACGGTCGTGCCCTGCACGCCGCTTTTGAAGATACCCGGGGCTTTTGTGTCCGGAAATAGATGGGGTCAGGTCTTGTATTTAAACATGTCCTGCTTATTTCATCCAAACGCAGTACTAACAATGCTGAAATACAAGACCTGACCCCATTCTGTGCCAGAACGCCTCTGCATTTTTCATGGAAGTCTTTCTCTCTAGATCGCCAGCACCGGCCGATTACTGCCGTTTTCGTCGTAGAAACCCGTATCGCGCCAAAATTTGTTGAGGTCGTCCGGGGAACCTAAGTCCTGCCAGAGCTGGGGAGGCCTCGGGTCGGACCAAGTGAAGTGCTTGTATTCATGACGAAAGATCTTAAAAATGATACAGATTTTGGCCTTAGAATGATATTTTCGACCCCCAAAACCCTATTTTAAGGATGGCGACATATGCCGAGGGCGAACAGGCATTAAGTACCCTTGTACGTGTGGGTCGGTGGCCCCGGGGCAGACCGGAAGAGAGATGGGGTCACGTCCTGTATTTAACATTTTTTAAGATGAATACGGTGTTAGACCGAATTATTGACATCTGGGTGTCGATGGGCGTGCAATAATGTACCAGAAACGGGAATGAAAAGTGTACCACCCTGGGGATGAGAGCGTGGTATCGTTTCCTCCCAGAGAGGAGGTGATACCCCATGATCTCCAAGGAGGGTTACATGGACATCCAAGCCCTGTACCGCCAAGGAATGACTGTCCGGGCGATTTCCCGCAGGCTGGGTCTTCACCGCAACACCGTCAAGAAGCATCTGGCCAGCGACGAGTTCCCCCGGTACCGCAAGACCAGGCGCCGGGAATCGATTCTGGCGCCGTACCACCAAACCATCCGGGATTACCTGGAGCAGGATAACTATCGGGCGAGCTGGATCCATACACGCCTGAAGAACCAGGGCTATCCCGGCAGCTACGACACTGTGAAGGACTACGTTCACGCCATCAAACAGCAGAAGAGCCGCCTGGCCTACGTGCGGTTCGAGACGGAGCCGGGCCGCCAGGCCCAGTTCGACTGGGCCGACTTCCAGATCGTGGAGCCCTCGGGCCGGCTCAGCACGATCTTTGCCTTCATGCTGGTGCTGGGCTACAGCCGGGCCGCCTATGTCGAGTTCTTCGAGCGCTGCACCCTGGAGAGCTTTATGGACGGTCACATCCGGGCCTTCCGGTATCTGCAGGGGGTTGCGGCCGAGTGCCTCTACGACAACCTCAAGCACGTCGTGACCGGCCGCGACGCGATGGGCAAGCCGATCTTCAATGCCGAGTTTTTGCACTTCGCCCGTCATTACGGCTTTACGCCCCTGGCCAGCCCCCCGTACAGCCCCTGGGTGAAGGGCAAGGTGGAGAGACCCATCCATTACCTGCGGGAGCACTTCTGGCGGGGCTACGGGTTCATCTCGATTGCACAGGCCAACGAGGACGTTATGCGCTGGCTTGCCGTGACGGCCAATCGCCGTATCCACGGCACCCACCACCGGCCCGTCGAGGAGCGCTGGAAAGAGGAGATCCCGCAGCTGGGTCCGCTGCCGTCAGCGGATTACGACACCTCGCTGAAGGCTTTCCGCAAGGTGTATCGGGACTGCCAGGTCTCGTTCAACGCCAACCGCTACGTGGTCCCCCACCGGGCCGTGGGCCAAAGGGTCATGCTGAAGGTCAAAAACGGCCTGATCCGCATCTATCACGACCAGGACCTGCTGGCGAGCTACCGGGAACCCCAGGGCAAGCACCAGCTCGTGGCCGATCCGCGCTTCTACGAGGCGCTCCGGGCCGACAAAGAACAGCTGCGCCGCAAGTACGGTAAATCCAAGGGGAAAGCCACCCGCGGGCTGTCCGTCGGCAGCCTCTGGGTCGATGTCCATCACCGACCGCTGTCCGATTATGAGCAATACGCCCAAGGAGGTGTCGCATGGAACAACTGACCTGTGAACGCCTCCAGGACAATCTCAAACGCCTCAAGCTCATCCGGGCCGCCGAGGTGCTCGATACCGTCGTCACCCAAGCCGAGGAAGACAAAAGCTCCTATCTGGGCTTCCTGGACCGGCTGCTGGAGGAAGAGGTGGCCGCCAAGGAGAAGCGGCGCATCCAGACGGCCCTCAAGATCGCCGGGCTGCCCTTCGCCAAGACCATCGAGGAGTACGACTTTACCTTCCACCCGCATCTGGACAAGAAGACCGTCATGGAGCTCTTCGATCTGACGTTCCTGGCCAAGCACGAAAACGTCATCTTCCTGGGACCGCCAGGGGTGGGCAAGACCCACCTGGCCATTGCGCTGGCGATCAAGGCCTGCTCTCACGGCTTCCGGGTCTGCTTCACTACGATGAACACCCTCATCGGCAAGCTCAAGGAGAGTCAGAGCAAGGGCAAGGCCTACCTGAGCGCCAGCCTGGTCATCGTCGACGAGGCCGGCTACCTGCCCGTCGAGAGCCGCAAGGCCTATCTGTTCTTCCAGTTCATCTCGTACCGCTACGAGAAGAGCTCGACGATCATCACCTCGAACAAAAGCT
This sequence comes from Deltaproteobacteria bacterium, assembly GCA_012728915.1. Classification (GTDB taxonomy): domain Bacteria; phylum Desulfobacterota; class Syntrophia; order Syntrophales; family UBA2192; genus UBA2192. Next base: position 3,122 of record JAAYEC010000024.1, read on the forward strand.
TCGGCGACTGGCAGGAGCTCTTTGGCGATGCCGTCATCGCTTCGGCCATCCTCGACCGGCTCCTGCATCACTCCCGGGTCGTCAACATCAGGGGCCACAGCTATCGTCTCAAAGAGCATACGTTCAGCAAACAACTTTATCCCAAGCAAGGAGGTGATGCCGTCTCCGCCAATCCACCGTAAGGAACTCTACTGCGCAGGGGGTGGTACACTTTTACGTTCCCAAAACTGGTACACTTTTAAGTTCCCATTGAAATCTGGGCCGCCGGAAAGCGAGTGACAGATGGCGCTTGATCAGAAAATCAGATTAGCTGCCTTCAATTGGCTAAGCGAGCAGGTCGGTATTCACGGGGATGTCCTGCCGAGGAAACTGTTGGAGCGAGGCTTCGGCTTCGAGGGGGAGAGAATCGTTCTGATCTCGCCCCAGGGCATCTTCAAGCCAAGGGTCATGCAATATCCTTTGACCATTACTACCGCACCCGAGGGGCCCTATGACGATGCCTTCGGTACGGATGGCTACCTTTCGTATCGTTATAGGGGCAAGGATCCAAACCACCGGGATAATGCCGGTTTGCGTGAGGCCTATCGTAATCGAATCCCACTGATCTATTTTCATGGAGTCGTTCCCGGCAAGTATCTCGCCGTCTGGCCCGTCTATATCATTGGCGATGACCCCGCGGCGCTGACCTTCAAAGTAGCTGTCGAGGACCAGGTCAGTATGGGCAGGCAGGATGACTATACGGTGCCTGAGGAGAATGTTCTCAAGCGGGCCTACATGACCGCGGAGGTGCGCATCCGGTTGCACCAACGGGGCTTTCGTGAAAAGGTTCTTGCCGCTTATCGATCCCAATGCGCATTCTGCAAGCTGAAGTATGGCGAGCTGCTGGATGCCGCCCACATCATTTCCGACAACGAGCCGGACAGCCGTCCGACCATCGATAATGGCCTTGCCCTGTGCAAGCTGCACCATGCCGCTTTCGACAGCTTCATCATCAGCGTCAACCCCGACTACATCATCCACGTCCGGAAGGATGTGCTGGACGAGGAAGACGGCCCGATGCTCCAGCACGGGCTCAAGGAATTGCATAAAGCACGGATCATCCTGCCCCGAGCGGAGCATCACTGGCCGAACAGGGAGTACTTGGACCGACGGTTTCAGAAGTTCATGGCCTATGCATAGATGGCCTGAACGCCTTTCGGCCACCCGGAGCGTTTCAAATGAGCACCGTGGCCTATATGCGTATTTCGACGTAATCCGCCACCCGATTCTGATCGATTCCGCCACCCCCTACCGAAGCCTGGTGACACTGAGTAAGATCGGGGGGCGCTCATAGGCATCGCTTACAGCGCCCTGAGCGTCAGCCGCAAGCGCTTGCAGGCGTTGTTGAACGGAAGTCCGCAGCTGCGGGGCGTCAGGATGCGGCTGTGGAAAGAAACGGGGTCTTGAATGATCAGCTCCAGCCTGTTTGCTGAACAGACCTGATAGTTCAAGACCTGGCCCCCATTGATTCATGACCCCATTGATTCGGCAAGTCGTTCGCGGAGAAGCGCGGGCTCAGCCTGCAGGAATAAGGGATTATTTCATACCCGTCCCTAAAGTCCCTGTTGAGTATCTGACTGAACGCTATTTATGAAAATCTAATGGGAAAAATAGCATCAGGTCTTGCGGAACCCCTTGGACCCATGGACCTTTATTGACAGCAAAGCTGCCATCCGCGCCGTGTAGCGGCCAAAGGGGGCGGGGAGATTTTATTTCGGCAGCAGGATTTATGTTGACATTATTACAACAATTGTTGTAATTATAACAACATTGGAGAGGCGATGCTGCAAAAACTCTTTTCATCCAGGTTGCGTGTTGATTTGTTGGGTCTCTTTTTCGGGCGCCCGGATGAGGAGTTCTATGTCCGCGAGATCGAAAAGATTCTCGGGGAAGACGCAGGGAATATCTCCAGGGAATTGAAGAACCTGGAGAGCATCGGTCTGCTTGTGAGCCGAAAGAGGGGCAATCTGAAGTATTATCTCCTTGACCGGAAATTCCCCCTCTACGAGGAATTGCGATCGATCATCCTGAAAACCAAGGGGGTGGCCGGGGTCCTTCGGAATGCCCTGTCAGGACTGAAAGGGGCAGAGTTTGCCTTTATTTACGGTTCTGTTGCTGCCGGACAGGAAACGGCGCGGAGCGACATCGATCTGATGGTTATTGGCAAGTTGCCACTGGAGCGCCTGATCAAGGCACTGAAAGAGCCTGAAAAAATTCTTGGACGTGAGATCAGTCCCTCGCTGTATGATCGACAGGAGATCGAAAAGCGGTTAAGAGAGAAAGAAGCGTTTATCTCCCGGGTGATGCAGGAGCCAAAGATAGTGTTGGTCGGAGAGCCAGATGGCTTACGAGAGCTTGCGGGAAAGAGGATTGATAAAGCCGTTCAGGGCAGAACCGAGGCAGATATCCGATAGGCTCGGGCTTGCCAGACGCGATATTGAAACGGCACGAAGCATCTCCAACTCGGACTGGGCGTACAATATAGCCTATAATGCAATGCTGCAGGCCGCGAGGGCACTCATGTTTGCAGAAGGCTACCGCACGTCCGGCGGCGAGGGGCAACACAAGACCGTCGTCCAATTCGCGGAATTGGCACTGGGCCGCACGTTCGAAGAAGAAATACGCTTCTTCGAGAAGATGCGGGTGAAGCGGAACCGGGCTGTTTACGACATCGCCGGCATCATTTCCGAAACGGAAGCCAGGCAGGCCATAGAGTTTGCGATGAAATTCATTTCTATCGTTGAAGGGGCTCTATAGGGATGATGCCATTACCCGCTGTCACCTCCGCGCTGTTTTCCCTCTTGCCATTGGCCCATAATTGACTTTCCGGGTAAAATAAGAGGTCAGGTCTTGAATTATCAGTTCAAGAATGCTTCTGTTGGATAGACCTGATAGTTCAAGACCTGGCCCTTTCTGCCTTTCTTTCTGCCTTTTCGCGGAGAAGCCCGGGCTCAGCCTGCAGGAATAAGTGATTATTTCATGCCCGTCCCCCGTTCCGTCCTGCGCGTTCACTCCCCAAAGGCGACAGACCCCTTTCTCCCGGTATTTTTAAACAGGATGTAGATCGGCAGGGCTATCGCGGCCGGGACGGCGGCGATGAGATACATTTGCGAATAGCCGAAGGCTTTGGACACGCAACCCCAGAGAATGGCCCCGGCGCCTATCCCCAGATCAAAGGCGGAGTAAAATGTGCCGTTGACGGCCCCGCGCCGGTTGGGGGGCACAAATTTCACCACCAGCGCCTGCAGGCTGGGTAGAACGGAGCCGAAACCGATCCCGTAAACGGCGCCGGCGATTAAAAACACCCACAGGAATTGGGCCCGGGACAGGATCAGCATGGCGGCGGCAACCATGATGATGCCGGGGATAACGACGATGTCGAAGCCCTTGCGGTCGGCCAGGATTCCCGCCGCCGGCCTGGTTGCAGCCAGGACGACCGCGTAAACGGTGAAGAATGTGCCGATATGACCGACGCCCTGCTGGGCGGCGTACAAAACGACAAACGTCACGATCGAGCCGTATGTCATGGTGATGAGGAACATGACTAGGGATGCGCGCAATGCGGATTTTTCAAAAAGTGCGCCGCGCTGACCGGCGCCTTCGACCTTTCTGTAGCGGATCATGGCGCCGCACATCATCGTAACGGCAGCAAAAGAAGCGGACGTAAAAAACAGGGAGGCAAAGTTCGCGGCACTGACGATATACAATCCCAGGGCCGGGGCGGCGGCCATGGACAGCGTGCCGGCCAGGCCGTAGTATCCCATCCCCTCGCCCAGTCGGGGTTTGGGGATGATGTCGGCGGCGATGGTGCCGCCTGCCGTGTTGGCGGCGCCCCAGCCGAAACCGTGGATGAACCGGATCAGCAGCAGGGCCAGGACGGTGGGCGCCCAGTTGTAGGCCAGGACGGAGAGGAGGAAAACGAGCAGGCCCAGCATGAAGACGATCTTCCTGCCGTAGACATCCAGGGCCATGCCGGAAAACGGCCTGATCAGCACCGCCGACACCGTAAAAATGCCGATGACGAGCCCCACCATCGTTTCGTCGCCGCCAAGGTACTCCACGTAGAGCGGCAGCGTGGGAAAGATCATCTGAAAGCCCATGAAGACGCTCAGGTTGGAGAGAAAAATCAGGACAAAATCCCTTGTCCAGAGCTTGCCCAGCTTTTTACCGCCCGTTCCGGGCTGCCTGAAACCGGATACTCGATCCCCACAGGACATCGTATGAACCACCCTGAATATTTCGACAGAGAAGGGGTCAGGTCTTGCATTTCAGCATGATTGTGTCGGAATTGCATCATAAGAATTGATGGCATCGCTCCGGTCCATGAGACGAACCCGCTTATCGACGAGATAAAATCAGAATGTTGAAATACAAGACACGATCCCACTTCTCTTTCATGCAATGGTTATTTGGGCAACAGCCCGTTCATCCTTTATTGACCCTTGCAGGCAAGAAAAAGGGGACTGTCCCCTTTTTCTTCCCCAATCACCCGATGAAGAGGCGGCGGGAGGGAACCGCCCAGATGGAAGGCTCTGCGATTTTGCGGATTTCCCGGCCCCGGTAGATGACGATGCCTCCCCGCCACTCGCTGCCCAGGCCCTGCGCCACATCCCGCAGGGGCCGGGAGTCCGGGGGCGTGACCGTCTCGCGTGCCTTGATCTCCATGCCGAGGATGCCCTGGTTCGTTTCGAGCAGCAGATCCACCTCTAGGCCCGAACGGGTCCTGTAGAAGTAAAGCCCGCCCGCCCGTTGCACCGTTTTCATCCACTTGAAGATTTCACCCACCACATAGGTCTCGTAAAGATTGCCTGTCGGCTCGCCGCGGAATCCGGTCAGCTGCCGCAGGATTCCCGTGTCCACCCAGTAGAGCTTGGGCGTTTTGATCACAGAGCTGGTGATATTGCGGTGATAGGGTTGAAGCAGGACGTTCTGGTAGGAGATGCGGAGATATTCCAGATATCTCCTTGCCGTGTCGACACTGATGCCGGCGTCCCTGGCGAGCTCGGAATAATGCAGGAGGCTTCCCGAACGCAGCGCGGAGAGTCTCTGAAATTTGCGGAAAGGCTCGAGGTGATCGAGGCGTGCAAGGTCCGACAGGTCCCTTTCCAGGTAGGTATACTCATAGTCCCGCAGCCACTTCCAGCGCTCCTCCCCGGGCAGGCGCAGAAGCGCGGGCATGCCGCCCCACTGCAGCAGGTGCGCCTCGGCGTCGCGCTGCCTTGCGTCCGAATCGTCCAGGAGGATCCCGGGGACGGAGCCCAGCAGGCTATCGAGAGGCGTTTCCGTGAAAAGCCCGTCGACGAGAGGCGGGGGCATTTTACTGCCGCCGCCGCCGTGGAAGATCTCACAGGCCATCAGGGGCCAGAGCTCATGAAGCGAGACGCGCCCCGCAAGCGTCTCCCGGATCTTCTTCAGAAGCAGAATCTGGCTGGATCCCGTCAATACGCAGAAGGAGATATCTTCAGCATCGAAGGAGTATTTCACCTTTTCGAACACGACGGGTGATTTCTGGGCTTCGTCGATGACGGCATTGCCCACATCCCTGCCCCAGGAGGATGTCGGCATCGCTCTCGCCGCTTCCCGGTTTTCCGGTGCGTCGAGGTTGATGTAGCGCAGATCGGGATAAGAGGACTTCGAAAGCGTAGTTTTGCCGGTTTGACGGGCGCCCGTGAGGAGGACAAGCCGCCTGGTTGTACTCTTGGGAAGAAAGTCCTCTAAAACCCTTTTTACCTGCATATATTCGCTCATGGTCGTAATATTAACAGGATATTGTACGGGATTGCAAGCACTATTTAAGGATGGAAACGGAGTCAAATTTCGACGGACTGTTGCCCAAAGCCGTATGCGCAAAAAAAGGGGACTGTCCCCTTTTTCTTGCCCAAGTCCGTTCCGCGCCCGCAGGTGAAGTAAGGGTTAGCAGGGATCTGTCTGCCACGCGAGCCACTTGCCTACTTCGGCGGTGAACGATGCTCTTATGCTTGGCGGGCTCAGAATTCTCACATTCGGCAGCCACGCCTTGAGTGTCTCGCGGATCTCCCCGAAGTTTCCCACCTTCAGGCTGACAATCAATGAGCCGTCGGGTCTGGTTTCCCTGATCTCCTGCGTGGGGAAGATCTTTCTTCGCTTGAAGTAGTTGGCCGCCTTCGGGTTCACCTCGATGAGCACTTCCAGGTTGCGCTCCTCGGTAAACCAGATGTTGGCGCTCTGCCGGAGCAGCTCGTCGAGGTTGGCTGGGATGGCGGGGAAGCCTTCGGCGAGCATCTTGAGATCCTTCAGCTTGTCCAGGGCGTAGCGCTTGACGATGCCCGTGCCGTTCTCCTTGGCCACGAGGTACCAGAAGCCGTCGTAGTGGACGATCTTGTACGGGTCGGCGGTGGCCGGGTGGGTGTTGTTTCCCGAGGTGTAGTGAAAGGAGAGGCGCCTTCGATTGCGGATGGCCCTGAGGAGCCGGTTCATGAGTCTGGTGTCCAGGGGCACCGATTCGTCGACGTGGATGTAGACGGGCTGGGAGGCCGTTGCCTGGTAGAGGCGGTTGAAGACCTCGTCGGCGGCCTTCCGGAAGGGCTGGCCGAGCTGGGAGACGGCGCACTTGAGGGCCACGATGAGGGCCAGCTCGTTTTCGTCGAAGAGCTCGAAATTCCGGAAAATGTCCTTGTCCAGCCGGTAGACACCGGGGCCTGACTCGGTCACGGGGAAGCCGCACTGCTTGAGGAAGGCGAGGTCGCGCTGGATGGTGCGGGCCGTGGTGTGGAACTCTCGGCTGAGGGTGGCCGTCGTCACCCGTTCCTTTTCCAGGAACAGCTTCAGCATCTGCCCCACGCGCATCAGGCGCTTGTGAGTGTTCTTCTGGCCCGTCATCGGGCAGCCGGTTGGTTCCACCATGCGGTCTTTTTATGCAAGACTTTTGCCGGATTTCACCCTCACCCCGGCCCCGTCAGAGGCGGTGTCGTCATGTCATTGCGAAGAAGCGAAGCGACGGAAGCAATCCCGGATGTTATCGGTAAGATTGAGATTACCGCGCTCCCGTCGTTTGTTTTTAAGAAACGGCTGCGCAGCGACGGGGCTGGAGGCGGGCGAGTGCGGTCACTGCAATTGTGCCTTGAAGACGCGCAGGTCCTCGTTGATGATGCGCCAGATGATCTTCAGATCGATCCCGAAGTAGTCATGAACGATACGATGCCGGAGCCCGACAATTTTAGGCCACTCGATATCGGCGAGTTGCGCTTTGAACTCCTGGGGCAGACGATTTGCCGCCTCCCCGATGATCTCGAGATTTCTCACGACCGCATCCTGGGTTTTCTCGTCGGCCATAAACCCGTCCAGCGAGAGATCCGCAGTGTATCGTTCGATTTTTTCGATAGCTTCCCGGATGTCGTCCAGAAGGAGTTCGGCCGACCGCTTAGACATAGATCAGATCCTGCTCGATGGCTTTCATGTACCGGGGCTTGATGGCGCCGCGGGACACGAGCTCCACGGGCAGCCCTAGCAGCTTCTCGATGCGTTCGGCGAGGGTGACGAATTCGAGGCCGATCGAGGGGTCGACGTCCACAAGAATATCCACGTCGCTGTCCTGCCGCTGCTCGTTCCGGGCATAGGAGCCGAACAAGGCGAGACTCCGCACCTTGAACTGCGTCGCCAGGTCACGCTTTTCCCGAGCGAGAATCCGTAAGATGTCTTCCCGTGTCTTCATGGCGCCGGTCTCCGTGCCTGCATTCTTATGCGCCGGGTGAAGCGCTTCTTTTATGTGGCATGAAAAGCCAATGAATGCAAGTGCTTTTGCCGATTTTCCGCCCTTTTGCATCTGTCGATTCTGCTCATGAAAAAGCAGCGCGGCGTTTGTTCATTTAATCGCATCATATTGTGAAGCGATTATGCGGCATATTCGCTTCATGGCCGCAGGAAGGCTGTTTGCCCTAATGATTTCCCCCTCACCCTGACCTTCTCCGCCGGGGGAGAGGGGGCAAAAAGAAGGGAAAATCACCCTTACCCCACCTCTCTCCCGTCAGAGACTGTGTCATAATCAGCTCTCGTCATTGCGAGCGACCGAAGAGAGCGCGGCACTCAATCGTTTCCGGAACATCCGAGTATGCTTCAGTCGCTTCGCTTCTTCGCAATGACATTGCGACACAGTCTCAAGGGCGAGGGGGTAAAAACGGAAGAGAAATACCCCCTTGCCCTCCTCTGCGAAAGGGGGCAAGGGGCAAAGAAATCCCACTGTGTTCCCCTATGGTTGCTTCGCAGCAGTGACCAGTGGACAGTGTTCAGTGGCCAGTGAAGGGGAATATGCCAAATGCGCCCCTTACTCCTCGATGATCCTGCGCAGGTCAGTGACGGGTAGGGCAAACACGTTTTTTCCGATAGGATATCGTTCCTTGCCGGGATACACGACAAAGCCCCGCTTGCAGGAGAGGTCTTCGTAAGCGTTCCAGAACCCGCGCTCGGGCGAGGGGCTCAGGGAGTATTTCACCTCGACCGCCACGGGGGTGTTCTTTTGGTCGAAGAACAGGAAATCGATCTCCGCTCCCGCGCCGGTGCGGTAGAAATAGCTGCCACGGTGTTCCGGTAAGAGTGAAATGAGCTGTTCGATGACGAAACCTTCCCATGAGCTGCCCAGCACGGGGTGCCCCTGGAGGAGATCCATCGACCCGGTCCCCAGGAGCGCGTGCAGAATGCCGGAATCCCGCAGATAAACCTTGGGCGATTTGATCAGGCGCTTGTTGAGATTCGCATGAAAGGGCTGAAGCTGGCGTACGATGAAGGTGTCCTCCAGGATGTCCAGGTAGCGGCGGACCGTGGGGGCGGAAACGCCAAGGCTACCCGCAATCCTGCTAGCATTCCACAGCTGCCCGTGGGAATGGGCCAGCATCGTCCAGAACCGCCTCAGTTGAGCGGCCGGGATGTGGATGCCGAGTTGCGGGATGTCCGTTTCAAGGTATGTCCGGATAAAGGATTGCAGCCAGGCAAAGCCGGCTTCATCGGTGTCGGCCAGAAAGCTGCCCGGATAGCCGCCCCTGAGAAAAAGCTTCTGGAATCGACCGGGCCCTATCTCAAAAAGCCCGAACGGGGAAAGCTCGTGATAAATGAAACGTCCCGCCAGACTCTCGGAGGAATGGCGGATCAGGGCCGGCGACGCCGAGCCCAGGATGAGGAAGCGTCCGGGAACCCTGTTCTTGTCGACCAGCGCTCGGAGCAGCGGGAAGAGCGCCGGCATCCTCTGGATCTCATCGATAATGACAAGCTGTTTTTCGAACTGTTCCAGGTACAGTTCGGGGTCTTGAAGCTTGTTCCAATCCGAAGGCAATTCCAGGTCAAGGTACACCGCGTCGGGTCGGGCTTTGTCTTTGATCATCTTCGCGAGCGTGGTTTTCCCCACCTGTCGGGATCCCAGGATGCCGACGACTGGATAAGCCTTTAAAGAGCGGGCGACTGTGTCTTGAAGGGTTCGCCTTATCATGTCTTGCAATATAAAACACGGACTTTCAATTTGCAAGGATGATTTTTGCCCGCGGGGCGAGGGACCTGACGTCCGTGCAAGCCGTTCCACAGGCTCACGGTCCTGAGCTGATGGAAAGGGCGAAGCGTGGCGCGGAGTACTGTCTTTTTCGGGAACTTCCGGATGCCCGCTTTATCAGGTATGACAATAGTACGGTGAATTTCCCCCGGAAGGGACTATACGGCTCCGCGTGAAGGGCCGGGGTCCGCTGCATGAGGATCATTTACCGCTCTGTCCTGTACACGCCCCGCCGATAGCCGACCTTCACTACGATGACCTTCAACCGATCATCCTGGATTTCATAGACAATGCGATGGACCCCCTGGCGCAGCCGATATCGCTCCTGACCGGAGAGCTTTTCGCATCCGGGGGGGCGTGGATTCAGTGCCAGCATCTCAAAGCACTTCAGGATGCGATGGACATTTTTCGCGGGAAACGCCCGAAGATCTTTGGCCACGGATTTTTTGAACGCGAGTTCATATTTTCCCATGAGCCATCAGGTCCTTCAAGAGCGCTTCATACGTCATTTCCGGTTCCCGTACGCGCTCATCGAACGCTGAAAGATCCTCCTGGTCTTCGCGAAAGGCCATGCGAATGGTCTCGTTGACGAGATCGGACATGGAACGCCCGGTGTGAATCGACTTTAGGCGCAATGCGCGGTGAAGATCGGGGTCCAGGTAGATGGTGGAACGTTTTGCGGATTCACTCATTTGATCACCTCGGATGCCAGCATAACAGTATGACGTTATGATGTCAAGGCGGAATGATGTCGTACTTGGGTGGGCAGGGAAGCCCGCGGCAAACGTTCGGCGACATGGGTAACACTTTTCGTTCCCTGAAGCGATTATGCGGCATATTCGCTTCACGGTCGCAAGAAGGCCGTTTGCCCTAATGATTTCCCCCTCACCCTGACCTTCTCCGCCGGGGCAGAGGGGGCAAAAAGAAGGGAAAATCACCCTTACCCCAACCCACTCCCGCCAGAGACTGTGTCATCATCGGCTCTCGTCATTGCGAGCGACCGAAGGGAGCGCGGCAATCTCAATCTTTTTCGGAACATCCGAGATTGCTTCAGTCGCCTCGCTCCTTCGCAATGACATTGTGACACAGTCTCCGGGGGGAGAGGGAAATTTGATGCATGGAACTTCCCCCGACAGAGGGCTGTCGGGGCGGCCTTTTCTATAAGGAAGGAATGGCGATAATGGCCTCAGACAATTCAGAAAATCTCCCGGTTCGCCTTCGGGCGCTTTCGGGAGGGAGGGGGGCTTATGGAGCAATCGATCAAGGGTCAGCTGGAGGGAATCACGTTCGGCGAGGCGCAGAGGCACCGCAACATGGCCGTCTGGCCGATTTTCTCGGCCGTCGACGGCGGCCCGCGCTACCTGACCATGAAAGAGGCCATGGCGGGCGGCTTTCTCTCGGTCACCGAGGTGAGCGCGGGGGGCGCGGTGCCGGAGCTCAAGGTTATCAACAGCGCCCCCGAGGCGGTGCTTATCCTCGACGGGGAGGAGTTGGCCGGGGCCAAGCAGAACCGCATCGTCAACACGACGATCCTGCTTCGGCGCCAGTCCGAGACGATCATCCCCGTGAGCTGCACCGAGCAGGGGCGCTGGTCCTATGTGTCATCGCACTTCGACGAGTCGGGCCACATCGCGGCCCACCGCGTGAGGGGCGCGGCCAAGCAGAGCGTGTCGGCCTCGCTCAAGGTCGGCGGGCGGTTCCAGTCCGACCAGGGGGCCGTGTGGGACAATGTCGCCTCCATGCTCAGGGAGAGCCGCGTCGCATCCCCCACGGGGGCCATGAAGGACGCCTTCGAGTCGAAGGCGGGCGACATCGACGAGTACCTGGGCAAGTTCACCCGTCTTCCCGGTCAGAAGGGGCTCCTGGTCCTGATCGACGGCAGGGCGGCGGGCTTTGACCTGGTCTCGCTCGAGGGGGCCTACGCGGCCCTGCACCCCAAGCTCGTGAAGAGCTACGCCATGGAGGCCATCGCGCTGGGCGGCAAGAACGGGAAGGTTACCCCCGACGGCGTTCCCCAATCCTTCCTGGCCGAGGCCCTGGCCTGCACGGGGCAGCGCTTCAAGTCCGTGGGTCATGGCTGGGACTTCCGTCTCGAGGGGAAGGGCATGGTGGGCTCGGCCCTGGTCTACAACAAGGCCCTCGTCCACGCGGCCTTTTTCCGTGTAACCGAGGCCGAGAAGGCGGGGCACATGTCGGGCCTGTCCCGCCGGCGCGGGTTCAGAGGGTAACGTCGTCGGGTTTTCCGGTCCCGGCAGCGAAGACGGATCGCCTCCCTTCGCACCGGGGCCGGGCCCTTCGACTGCATTCACTGCAGGCAGGCCGATGGGCCCGTCTCGCTCATCGAAAGGGACGAAGACGCGGGCCTTATCTCCTGCTGTGCAAGACGCATACTCCTGGGAGGGAAAGAAGGCGCTTGCGCACCTGTATTACTCCGCCGAGAAGCTCCTGCGGATCGCATCGGTGAGGGCGATCAATCTCTTCGTCGTGAACTTCACCACGCTCTGAGTTCCCGGTCCCTCGTTCAGGGGCACCATGGATTTTGCCCGGCACCTGAAGTCGAGGTTTGACAGGCCCGTCGTCATGCTCAGCAGCTTTGCGGACGCGAAGTACAATGGGCAGGCGATCGCCGCCGGGGTGGACTGCTACTTCCGTCTGCCGATGGACTTCGAGCAGGTCGGGCACGCGATGGACAGGCTGCTGAACGTCAAATGAGGGGGCGCCATGCCTACCACAAATTCCCCTCGCCCTTGAGACTGTGTCACAATGTCATTGCGAGGGAGCGAAGAGACTGAAGCAATCTCGGATGGTATCGAAACGATTGAGACTGCCGCGCTCCCTTCGGTCGCTCGCATTGACGAGAGCCGATGATGACACAGTCTCCTTGCCGGAGAGGGTCATGGTGAGGGTGAATAGCGGCAAGAACGGAGGGCAACGCATGACGGAATCGAACCGGAAGGATGTGCAACAGCAGCTATTCGAGCCCGGGATGTTTGAGGGGGCCCTTGCGGACGGCACGGAGGCTGGCCGGGGGCGGGCGCCGCGTTTTCTCGTCGTCGACGACGAGCCCGAGGGGCGCGCCCTGGTCACGGGGGTCATCCGCTCGCGCTGGCCGGCGGCGGTGATCCGCCTGGCGGCAAGCAACGCCGAGGCCTTCCAGGTGCTGTTGGGGTTTTCGCCCGACATCGTCGTCACGGAGCTTTCCCGCTCGGGCGGGGCGGGCTACGAGTTCCTGCGCAAGCTGCGCCTGAGTCCTCGGCTGGCCGCAACGCCCGTGGTGCTCAGCTCGCGACAGGGCGACCCGGGGGATGCCTTCGGGCTCTCCGTCCAGGGGCTTCACGAGACCTCCTGCCGTCGCGTCTCCCAGGCCGCGATGCTGGCCGCCCTCTTCGAGTCGCTCCTGGGGAGCGGGTCCCTCATCGAAAGGGGGATCTCATGAAGTCGCTCCCAATCGTTTCTATTTTCTTCGTTCTCCTGGCGATGGTGCAGACTGCGAACGCGGCGGAGTGGGTCGAACTGGGGGAGACGGTTTGGGGCCCGTGTCATTACGACAAGGCGTCTGTGCGGCAAATGGGCCGTTTTGTGACCGTGACCTTGAGGCAGATGCTCAACGCCAGGATGGCTGCCGTTGTGGAGGCAGCGATTCCGGCAACCAAGGGGGTTGCCTACATGGTCAGTTATGAACTGATTGACTGCGAGGAGGGGCTCTACCGGCATAATAGTGTTGTGTACTACGACCGCCATGGCCGGATCCTCCACGATTCGGCGCTTACCAAAAAACAGTACCGGGAGCCCGCCCCTCGACCAATCCCGCCCGACACGCCAATCGGCTGGCTTGCTGAAACGGTGTGCGCGTCGGATGGTTCGGCTCCGGCACGCTGACCGCAACGAGGCTCACAAGAGGCGCATCGACATTCTCATCAAGACAACGGAAATCTTCCACTCGGCCATCCAGGCGCAGGACGGGGACAAGGCCGTCGGAGCGGTTAACATCCTGATCATGCAGGTCTTCGAGTTTTTCGGTTCCGTCGAAGGGACCTTCGAGATCTTGTTTCCCTTTCTGGAAGAGCTCAAGGAGAAAATCGAGGCGGAGGATTTCACCGCGGCGAAAGGCGACGTGTTTACCCTTCTGACCAAATTCAGGGCAATCGGGCGGCCGTCGGGCAGGCAGAAGAAACCGACGGTGCGGCTGGACAGTTAGCCGTCAGTTGGATGAGATATGAGCAGAGAAAGAAGACACGCGATTTCGATAAGAAAGGCTCTCAGGATACTCCAGAGGCAGCTTCTCCGATAATCTCAATGGACTTGACCAAGGACAGAACGAGCATCCTGTCGGTGTCCAAATCGTGGCGGGTTTTGTTCGTGGAAAATGCAATGGCATCTTTTGCGGCATCCAGCATGTGGCGCACGCGAACGAGATCAGCCTTCAGCATACTGGACCTCTGCAGTATTGAGAACCTCCTGTCGGAAATATCTGCTTAACTCCATCGGTGTCCGCAAGTCCACCTTGCGCCCCAGGATTCTGGAGAGTTCCATTTCCATTTCAGCAAGACGGAAGAAACCAATTGTCTGACCCGGTTTGAATTCCACCAGCACATCAACGTCGCTTGTCGGCTTGAAATCATCCCTGAGAACGGAACCGAAGAAGGAAAGCTTACGGATGTGATTCCTTTTGCAGAAAGAGTCGATTTCGTTCGCGGGGACGGATATGTGAATCTTTGTTTGCATCGTCTTATTTTATAAGTGGCTATATCTGAAGGAAAAATACATAAAAAAGGGGCTGCGGGCAATGAAAATCTCGCAACCCCTTGATTTTACTGGCGCGCCCTCTAGGGCTCGAACCTAGGACCTTTGGATTCGTAGTCCAACGCTCTATCCAACTGAGCTAAGGGCGCGCGTGATTCGGTTGTAAAAAATGGCGGAGAGAGGGGGATTCGAACCCCCGGTACACCTTTAAAGGGCGTACATTCGCTTAGCAGGCGAACCCATTCGGCCTCTCTGGCATCTCTCCGCGCTCGATCGGCCTGTGTATTCTCACCCTCACCCGGCCTCTCCCGTCGAGGGAGAGGAGCAACGGCCTGGACGGGCAGGGTGCATGTTCTATTCTGGCGGAGGGAGCAGGATTCGAACCCGCGAACCTTTCGGTTAACGGTTTTCAAGACCGCCGCCTTAGACCACTCGGCCATCCCTCCGGCGTTGCCTCTTTGATGCGAGCCGGCCGGGCCGGGCCGGCAGGATACCCGTTTTGGAAAACGGCATATTACCCGCCGGCGGGTATTCTGTCAATCCCTTTCATGTAGGGCCGCAGGGGCTCGGGGATGACGACGCTGCCGTCCTTCTGCTGGTAGTTCTCAAGGATGGCCACCACCGTGCGTCCCACCGCAAGGCCAGATCCGTTGAGGGTGTGAACGAACTCCACCTTGCCGGAACCTTCCCTGCGGAAGCGGATCGAGGCGCGGCGGGCCTGGAAGTCGCCGAAGTTGCTGCACGAGGAGATCTCACGGTAGACGTTCTGGCCGGGCAGCCAGACCTCCAGATCGTAGGTCTTGGCCGAGGAGAAGCCCAGGTCGGCCGTGCAGAGGCTCACCGTGCGGAAGTGCAGACCCAGGGTCTTGAGGATGTCCTCGGCATCGAGCGTGAGCTTCTCGAGTTCGTCGTAGGAGGTCTCGGGGACCGAGAACTTCACGAGCTCGACCTTGTTGAACTGGTGCTGGCGGATGAGGCCGCGGGTGTCCTTGCCGTAGGAGCCCGCCTCGCTGCGGAAGCAGGGGGAGTAGGCCACGTAGTAGACGGGCAGATCCTTCTCGCTCAGGATCTCGTCGCGGTGGATGTTGGTGACGGGCACCTCGGCCGTGGGGATCAGGTAGTAGTCCATCCCCTGGATCTTGAAGAGGTCCTGCTCGAACTTGGGAAGCTGGCCCGTTCCGGTCATGCTCTCCTTGTTGACTATGAAGGGCGTGAGCACCTCCGTGTAGGTGTGCTGGAAGGTGTGCAGGTCGAGCATGTAGTTGAAGAGGGCCCGCTCGAGCTTGGCGCCCCAGCCCCGGTAGAGGGTGAAGCGCGCGCCCGTGATCTTCGCCCCGCAGGCGAAGTCGAGGATCTTCAGGTTCTCGCCGATGTCCCAGTGGGGTTTGGGCTCGAAGTCGAAGGAGGGCTTTTCACCCCAGTGGCGCACGACGGGGTTGTCCTCGGAGCTCGTGCCGTACTCGACCGAGTCGTGCTGGATGTTGGGGACGACCATGACGAAGTTCTGGATGTCGGCCTCCGTCTGGGCCAACTCGGCATCGAGGCCCTTGATCCGGTCGGATATACTGGCCATTTTGGCGACGAGTTCCGAAGCATCCTTCTTTTCCTTCTTCAGGGCCCCGATCTCCCTGGAGGCCTTGTTGCGCTCGCCTCTCAGGGCCTCGACCTCCTGCAGGATGTCACGGCGGCGCTTCTCGGCGTTGATGAAGGGCGCAAAGTCGATCTCCTGCCCGCGCTCGAGCATCTTGCGGCGAACCAGTTCCGTGTTCTCCCGGAGGAATTTGACGTCCAGCATGGCGAAATACCTTTCCTTACATTGAATGTCATGCGTACCCGGGGGTGCGCGTGGGGGCGTCCTCACGAAGGAGCGACGCGGTCTGCCATTCGAAGCGCCGGGATTGCCGCGTCGGGCTCGCGCCCTCCTCGCAAGGACGACCCGGCGCAGTTCCTTCCATCGACAACCCCGTTTCCAAACGGGGTCCGGGACTCGCGATGGCAAGTTCGAATCGTTTCAACGCCTCCCATGGGCGATGGATGTGACGGAAATAGTTGAAATTTCTCTTATCACGTCAATGTCTTGACGTCAACGATTTTGTCCCGTCGGACCTCCCCGATCGCCCTGGCGGCGGCCGAGCCTGCGGCGGACCACGTTGAGGATCGTCGTCATCTCGGGGCAGCGCAGGGCGGCGGCGCAGGCGACAAAGACGGTGATCCCCACGCCCAGGCCCGTCAGGAGGATCATGAAGCGGTGCCCGAAGGGCGCTGCGACGGTCCATCCCAGGGTGCGTGTGGCCAGGACCACGGAGAGCCCCATGACGGCCGATGCGGCCGTGACGCGGGCAAGGGAACGCCAGAAGGCGGCGTCGAGGAACTCGCCGATACGCTTGCGCAGCAGGTACGCCAGCGTGAGGACGTTGACGGCCGAGGCGATGGAGGTGGCGAAGGCCAGGCCGTTGTGCTTCATGGGGAACATGAGGGCGGCGCTGCAGACGGTGTTGACGACGAGGGCCACCACGGCGATGCGCACGGGGGTCTTGGTGTCCTGCAGGGCGTAGAAGGCCGCCACGACCACGCGGATCGTGGAGAAGGCCCAGAGGCCCACGGCGTACCAGAAGAGGGCCTGGGCCGTGAGCACCGCCGAGCGCGGGTCGAACTCGCCGCGCTGGAAGAGCACGGAGATGATGGGCTCCCGCAGGGCGAGGATCCCGATCATGGCGGGCATCGTGATGAAGAGCATGAGCCGCAGCGAGAAGGAGATCGTGCGCTTCATCTCGTCGTGCTGCCCGCGTGCCGCCTGGTCGGAAAAACTGGGCAGGGCCGCCGTGCCGATGGCGATGCCGAAGATCCCCAGGGGGAGCTCGACGATGCGGTCGGCGTAGTAGAGGAAGGAGACGCTACCTTCCGGCAGGAACGAGGCCAGCAGCGTGCTGATGAAGATGTTGATCTGGTAGACGGCGGCGCCGAAGGCCGCGGGCAGCATGAGCGCCCCGATGCGCCGGACGCCCTCGTGGCCGAAGTGGAAATCGGGGCTCAGCCGGACACCCAGCCGGAAGAGCACGGGCAGCTGGACGGCCAGCTGCATCAGCCCGCCGATCATGACGCCGACGGCCAGGGCCAGGATGGGCTCGGCGAAAAAATCGCGGAGGAAAAGGGCCGCCGCGATCATGCAGAGGTTCAGGATGACGGGCGACAGCGCCGGGGTGGCGAAGTGGCGCAGCGAGTTGAGGATCCCCATGCACAGGGCCACCAGTGCGATGAAGAAGATGTAGGGGAACATGATGCGGGTGAGCAGCACCGTGAGGGCGTACTTGTCGGGCGAGGCCCGGAAGCCCGGGGCCATCAGGGTGACGATGGCGGGCGAGAGCAGCACGCCCGCGACGGAGACGGCCACGAGGATGGCCGACAGCAGCGTGAAGGCCACGCGGGCCAGCTCGAAGGCGTCCTCTCGGGATTTCGTCTTGAGGTACTCCGTGAAGACGGGCACGAAGGCGATGGTGAGCGAGCCCTCGGCGAAGAGCCGCCTCAACAGGTTCGGGATCCGGAAGGCGACGAAGAAGGCGTCCGTGGCGAGCCCCGCGCCGAAGTAGCGGGCCACGACCACGTCGCGGATGAAGCCGAAGACGCGGGAGAGCATCGTGGAGAGACCCACCACGCCCGCGGCCCTGGCGACGCGGTGGTTCTCGGTTTCGTGGGCGGGCCGGGCGGATTCCATCGGGGACCCATTATAGAAGGACCCTCAGCCCCGTCAAGCACAGATGAGGGCCCGATCCGTTTTCTCTTCCGCCCCTGCCTCAGGGCTGGATGACCTCCTGGAGGCGCGTCTCCAGCTCCCTGCGGGTCATCCCGCCGACGGTGATGGTCTTCCTGCGGGACTTTTCGCCAGCGGTGATCGTCAGGGCCGAGCGGCGGACCCCGAGAAGGCCGGCCAGGAACTCGATGCAGGCGCGGTTGGCCTTCCCCTCGACGGCGGGGGCCGCGAGGCGGATCTTCAGGGCGTCGTCCCGGATGCCCGCCGCCTCGTTCTTCGAGGCCCCGGGTACCACGCGGACGTCGAACGACAATCCCTTCGATGTTTCCCTGATGGCGATCATGGGCTGCGGTCTTTGTCGGAAAGTCGTCCTGGGGCGGGTCAAAAAAGCCCGGATGCAGGACGTCCTTTGATGCAGAGGGTAAGAGGGTTTGAAGGGGAGACGGCGTTCCCCCCCCCGGTCACGTGCCCTGCGGTTACTGCACGCCGTCCCAGTCGGCGGATCCCTTCTTCATCGCCTCCAGCAGTTTCTCGTTGAAGTCCATGAAGGACTCGAAGTACTTCTCGAGCTGGTTCTTGATGTTGGAGAGCTTCTTGATCTCGCCGCGGAGGTGGTCCGCCTCGGAGCGGCCGGTGTTCACAGGGATGGGGATGTCGAGGCCCTTTTTCCAGGTCTCGAGCAGCTCAAGGTTGAAGGTGAGGAACGAGAAGAAGTCCTTCTCGTGCCAGGCCTTGAGATTCTTGAGCTTCTCGATCTCCTCGGTGAGAAGCTCGACCTCGTTTCGCAGGGCCTGGAGGTTCTGCCCTGCGGCCTGCCCCTCGGCGGCATTCCTGGCCTTGGCCTGGTCGGTGTCCGCCTGGGCTTTTTTCAGGTACTCGTCGGCCCTGGCCTTCGCCTCGTCCAGCATCCGCTCCTGCTCCCTGCGGCCCTCCTCGGCGATCCGGGTCTTGAGCTCGCCCGCCTGGTTCTCGGCTTCCTTGAGGAGCCTCTCGGCCCGCCCCTTCGCCTCGGCCAGCAGGGCGTCGAGGGCCTTTTTGTTCTCCTCCTCGAGCTTGGCTTTGCGGGACTGTGCCTGGGCGGCGGCGTCCCTGAGGATCTTGTCGGCCTGAGCCTTCGCCTCGTCGATGAGGTCCCGGCCCTGTTTCTCGGCGTTCTTCAGGGCCTCTTCCCGCCATTGCCGGGACTGCTTTTCCGCTTCGGCCTTCGCTGCGGACAGGATCTGCTCGGTCTGTGCCTGCGCCTGGGTGAGCATTTCCTTCGTCTTCCTTTCCGCTTCCTTCGCCAGATCCTCCTGCAGGCGGGTCCGGTGGGTCTCGGCTTCGATCATGGTGCTGCTGATGATGTCGTCGGCCTTCTTCCTAGCCTCGGCGAGGATCTCGACGGATTTCGTTTCCGCCTCCCGGGCCTTTTCGCGTGCCGCGAGGAGCCCGCCGGCCGCCTGCTCCTCGGCCTCCCGGATGATCGTCCCGGCCTTCTTCTGCGCGTCGGCGATGAGTTCATGGACAAGTGGGTCTGCCTCCCGCGACGGATCCTTCTGCTGGCTCCTCTGCCCGTCGGCCTCCCGCCTGGCCTCTTCCAGGATCGCTTCCGCCTCGGCCCGGGCCTTCGTCATCGCCTCCTGGCGCCTCTGCTCGAGCTCCCGGGCGAGGTTCTCTTCCTGCCTTTGCTTGAGCTCCCCGGCCGATCTCTCGGCGTCCCTGAGGATCTTCTCTGCCTGGGCCTGCGCGCCGGAGAGCAGCTCCGCGGCCTTCGGCTCGATGTCCTTTGCCTTTGCTTCGGCGTCCCTGAGAATCTTTTCCGCCTGCGATTTCGCCTCGGCGAGCACGGCCTTCGCTTTCGGCTCGATCTCCCTTGCGAATGCCGCCTGCTGCTGCTCCCTGAAGGCGGCGGCCTCGTCCCCCGCCTTCTTCCGAATCGCCTCGGCATCGGCCTTCGCCCGCTCGATTTCCTTTTTGACGTTCTCCGCGTTGCGGGCGGCGAGGTTCTCCGCTTCCCGGCCTGCGGCGTTGACGATGTCCCTGGCGCGGGCCCGGGCCTGCTCGATGATCTCGTCGGCCTGCGACTCCGCTCCTTCCAGGTTCAGCGTCTTTTCCAGGGCGGCCGCCTCGGTGCGGGCCTTCTCCAGGATCTGCTCCGCCTGGGCCCTCGCCTCGGCCGTGAGCCTGTCGGCCTCGGCGCGGTACTCGTCGCGGATGCGGGCCGCCACTTCGTCGCGCCGGGCGGTGGCCTCCTTGAGAAGTTCTTCGGCCTTGGCCTTCGCCTGGGCGACGGTGTTGTTGTAGTTTTCCTCGGCCTGGAGCTGCAGCAGCTGCGTCTTGAGCTGGTGGGCGCGGGCCTCCTCGAGCATCTGCCCGTACTGCTTTTCGAACTCCCTGGCACTGTCTTCCTTGACCTTGGCACGCAGCGCATCGGCCTCGGCCTTCGCCGCGCCGACCGTCTCCTCGGCCCTGGCCTTCGCGTCGGCGAGAATCTGCTCGACGTCCTTCCTGGCCTCGGGAGGGAGGTCGTCGCCCTTCTCCTTGCCGCCGAAGATCTTCTTGACCTTCAGGACGGTGAGCTTCTTTTCGAGGTCTGCGATGAGCTCCGAGAAGCGGGCATTCTGCTCGATCTGGCGCTCCATCTCCGCAGCCACGGCCTTCAGGTACGTTCCGACCTCTTCGGGGTCGTATCCCGTGAAGCCTTTCTTGAATTGCCGTTGCCGGACGTCTCTCGGGGAGATCTTCACAAACGCCATCCGTCAGATCCTGAGCCTGAACGCCATCTGGAGCAGGCTGGGGACCAGGAAATATTGCAGGAACAGGATCGCCGCGATGACCACGGCGGGCGACAGGTCAATGCCGATGTTGCCCAGGGGGAGCCATCGCCGCACCGGCCGCAGGACCGGTTCCGTCGCCCGGTACAGGAACCGGACAATGGGATTGTAGGGATCGGGATTCACCCAGGACAGAAGGGCTCGGATGATGATCACCCAGGTGTAGAGGCTCAGCGCTACGTCAAGAATCCGGGCCAGGGCCTCCAGTAAATTGGCCACGAGGAACATCGTTCACCCTTCTGAAAAAGCAGGATCTTGAAAATAAAAGTTGAGTTCGTCAAAGTCAAGGCTTATATTCTGGCGGAAACCCGCATCGGTGCGGGATTTCCCGGAGGTGGCCTCCGCGGGGCCATTCCGGCGCCCCGCCTGCACCCGGGCGGTGCCATCCGGTGCCATGAGGAGGTAGTAACAAGATTCGTGCCAGACAGGGGACCACCGGTCCGGCAGGGCGGAAAAAACAGGAGGGAGCTAACACCATGAAGGCAAAGAAGATTGTCATCATCGGCGGGGGGAAGATGGGAGAGGTCATCGCCGCGGGGATCCTGAAGGCGGGCCTTGCCCAGCCCGGCAGTGTAACCGTGAGCGACATTGTGCCCGACCGGCTGGCCTACCTAAAGGGCAGGTACGCCGTCGGGACGGCGCAGGACAACCGAAAGGCCGCCCGCGATGCCGACATCGTCATCCTGGCCGTCAAGCCGCAGGGGATCGGGGAGGTCCTCGAGGAGCTCGCGCCCGTCATCGACCGCAAAAAGCTTGTCGTCTCCATCGCGGCGGGCATCCCCATCCGGTTCATCGCCGAGCGCCTGAAGAAGGGCATACCCATCGTTCGGGTCATGCCCAACACGCCGGCCCTGGTGGGCGAGGGAGCGGCGGCGCTGGCGGCGGGCGAGGCGGCATCCGGGGCCGACCTGGCCACGGCGCGCGGGATCTTCGACGCCCTCGGCGTAACCGTCGTCGTGAAGGAAGACCTCATGGACACCGTGACGGGCCTTTCCGGGAGCGGCCCGGCCTACGGGTTCATCATCATCGACGCGCTCTCCGACGGCGGCGTCCTCATGGGGCTGCCCCGGGATGTGGCCACGAAGCTCGCGGCGCAGACGCTCCTGGGGGCGGCGAAGCTCTACCTCGACAGCCTGAAGCACCCCGGGGAGCTCAGGGACATGGTGACGTCCCCCGGGGGGACGACGATCGCCGGCATCCGGGCCCTCGAGAAGCACGGGCTTCGGTCGGCCCTCATCCAGGCCGTCGAGGCGGCCACCCTGCGCTCGCAGGAACTGGGGAGGGGCAAATAGGCCCGGAGGGCCTGTGGGATTCCGGAATCAGGCTTCGGGATTCTGGAACAAAACAGCCAAGAGTCAACAGCCAACAGAAAAGAAAATCCCCCTCTTTCCCCCTTTGGTAAAGGGGGATGAAAGGGGGATTTGCTGGCCTTTAGCCTTGCGCCCTATGCCTTTCGCCTAGAACTTGAAGATATCGTAAATCCTCGTGATGATCCCGCCGCCGGGTTTCTTCTCCTCCTGCGGTCCATCGGGCGGGGGCTCTCCGGGCCCGGGCGCGGACGTTGCCTGCTGTTCCGCCGTTGCCGGCTCCGCTTCCCTCTCCTGCTCGTCCCGTCTGTCGCCGGGCCTTCGCCGGCCGCGCCGCGAGCGCTTTTTGCGCGTCCCCCGGCCCGCCTCGCCGGTCGCGCCCTCGGCCCTCGCCTCACCGTTCTTCCCCTCCTCGCCCTCCGGGACCGCCGGCGGAACGTGCTCGCGCTCGACGAACTCGAACTTCGCTTCCTCCCAGAGCATGTCGGGGTTGCCGGAGATGAGAATCGAGACACCGTGGACGTTCTCGAGATCAACGATGTCGCTGCGCTTCTGGTTGAGCAGGTAGTTGGCGATCTCGTGGGGCAGCGTGATGCGGACACTCGAGTAGGTTCCCTTCAGGACGTTGAGGCGGATCTTGCGGAAGGTGCTCAGGGCCGCGTACTCCAGCGAGGGCCGCATGCCGGCCCCCTTGCAGTGCGGGCACGTCACGTGGCTGATTTCCTGGATGTTGGATTTCTTGCGCTGGCGGGACAGCTCCATCATCCCGAACTTGGAAATGCGCGAGATCTGGGTCCGGGCCCGGTCGAGGCTGAGGGCCTTCTTGAATGTCTTCTCGATCTCGGCGATGTGCTTGCGGTCCTTCATGTCGATGAAGTCGACGACGATCAGCCCCCCCAGGTCGCGCAGCCGCAGCTGCCGGGCGATCTCCTCGGCCGCCTCCAGGTTGGCCCGGAAGGCCGTCTCCTCCACATCGCGGCGGTCCGAGGCCCTTCCGGAGTTCACGTCGATCGTGATCATCGCCTCCGTGGGGCTGATGATGAGGTAGCCGCCGCTCTTGAGCTCGGCCCGCTCCCTGTAGATGGCGTCGATCTGGGGCTCGAGGTGGTAGCGGTCGAACAGCGGGGTCTTGTCCTGGTAGAGCTTGATCATCTTCACGTTGCGCGGCGCCACCGTGCTGATGTAGGCGCGCATTTTCCGGAAGGTCTCCATGTCGTCCACCAGGATCTCCTGGATCTCGGTGGTGAAGTAGTCGCGCAGCGAGCGCACGCCGAAGTCGCCCTCCTGGTGGATGAGCGCTGGGGCGTGGACCTCGCGGGCCTTCTTCTCGATGTCGCGCCAGATCTTGAGCAGCACGTAGTAATCCCGGGAGAGCTCCTGCTTGGTGCGGTTCATGCCCGCCGTGCGGACGATGAACCCCAGCCGGTCCTCGGCCGAGATCTGCTCCATGAGCTCCAGGAGGTTCTTGCGCGACTCGTCGTCGTCGATCTTGCGGGAGATGCCCGTGCTCTGGCGGTTCGGCATCAGGACGACGTAGCGGCCGGGAAGGGAGATGTAGGTCGTGAGCATGGCGCCCTTGTGGTCCTTCTCGTCGCGGGCGACCTGCACGAGGATCTCCTGGCCGCTTTTCAGGTGCGGCCGGCGATGCCGGTGGCCTTCCTCTTCTCCCTCGTCGCCGCGGAAGTACTCGGGGCTCACGTCGTGGAGGGGCAGAAAGCCGTGCTTCCTGGCCCCGTAGTCGACGAAGGCCGCCTGCAGGCCCCGCTCCACCTTGAGCACGACCCCCTTGTAGATGTTTCCCGTGATGGGCTCGCGGGCCGACATCTGGATATTGTACTCCACGAGCTTGCCGCTCTCAAGGACGGCCATGCGGCTCAGTTCTTCGTCCACGGCGTTGATGAGCATGATCTTCTTCATGTGCCGGTTTCCTCTCTGTCCCCCACCGGTTTGGCCGGGCCTCACTGGAACTCGCTCACGTCGCCCTTGCCGGCGCGTATCACCTCGGGGACGTCGTCCACGAGGCTGATGACGCTGGACATCTCCGATGCCAGGATGCCCCCGTCGAGAATGAGTTCCACAGCGTGCCCGTAGCGCTTCCGGATCTCCTCCGGGTCGCTCAGAATTTCGTCCTTGTCCGTCGAGGCGCTGGTGCTGATGATGGGGTGGCCCAGCTCGCGCACGAGCGACAGACATATTTCGTTCGCGGGGACCCGGATTCCCGTGGTCTGCCGTTTCGTCATCAATATCTTGGGGACGAGACGCGACGCGGGCAGGATGAACGTGTAGGGCCCCGGCAACAGCCTCTTCATGGTCTTGTAGGCGTAATTGGAGACGATGGCGTACTGGCTGATGTCCCTCAGGTCGGCACAGATGAAGCTGAAGGGCTGCTTCTGGCTTCGGCGCTTGATCTCGTGAATCTTCTCGATCGCGCGCTTGTTGTACAGGTCGCAGCCGATTCCGTAGACCGTGTCGGTGGGATAGATGATGATCCCCCCGTTTCGCAGCGCCTCGACCGCCTTGCGGATCAGCCGGGCCTGCGGGTTCTTCTCATTGATGGACAGGAGCATAGATTTGAGCCATATCCCGTTAGCAGGACAGTGCATATCAGAAAAACACCGTCTTTTCAATGAAATAAGCGCGTCCGGGCGCCCCCGGTGGCAGGCTGGCCTCCGGCGGCCCCGGGGGCGCCCGGAAAGGCCGCCCCGATTGGGTTTCAAAAAACGGGACGATCTCGAGGGAATGGCTTGACAGGGGGGAGGGCCTGTGGTAAGGGGCTTGCAGGTAACGCGTATGAACGAGCTGTTCGTGATCAATTCCTTCGGCTGGTGGTGGCGGGGCGACAGGACCCTGCCCGCGGGGCCCTCTTCTTGACATAAGGGGCCGTGGGTGAGGAGAATCACCCATGGCCGGTCGGTTATGAGAAAGCCATGGGATGGTTCCCATGGCTTTCTTGATTTGTACGGGAGAATATCCGCCCTCCTCCGCTCCCCATCCAACGGGCCCCTCCGGCCGGGGGAGGGGAACGGGGAAACGGGCCTTTACAGGAAAAGAACGGATAAACGAAATAAGCGAACCTGAAGGAGGCAACGCAGATGGAAGAACGCAAGATCATGCTGAACGACGCGGAGATCCCGAGGCAGTGGTACAACGCCCTGGCTGACCTGCCCGGGCCGGTCAATCCCCCTCTTCACCCGGGCACGGGCCAGCCGATTCGGCCCGAGGACATGCAGGCCATCTTTCCCATGAACCTGGTCGAGCAGGAGATGAGCCCCGAGCGCTGGATCTCGATCCCCGAAGAGGTCCTGGACAAGTACCTCCTCTGGAGGCCGACGCCGCTGAGGCGTGCGATCAACTTCGAGAAGGCCCTCGGGTGCCCAGTCCGGATCTACTACAAGGACGAAAGCGTCAGCCCCCCCGGCTCCCACAAGCCCAACACGGCCGTGGCCCAGGCCTACTACAACAAGGCCTACGGCATCAGGCGGCTCGCGACGGAAACGGGCGCCGGCCAGTGGGGAAGCGCGCTGGCAATGGCCTGCCGCATGTTCGGCCTGGATTGCCGGGTCTACATGGTCCGCGTCAGCTACGACCAGAAACCCTACCGGCGCATGATGATGCAGACCTGGGGCGCCGAGTGCATCCCCAGCCCCAGCGACCGCACGCAGGCCGGGCGCAACATCCTGGCCCAGAGCCCCGACAGCCCGGGCAGCCTCGGCATCGCGATCAGCGAGGCCATCGAGGACGCCGTCACGGGCAAGGACTCCCGCTATTCCCTGGGGAGCGTGCTCAATCACGTGCTTATGCACCAGACGATCATCGGCCTCGAGGCGAAGAGGCAGTTCGAGAAGATCGGCAAGTACCCGGACGTGGTCATCGGCTGCGCGGGCGGCGGGAGCAATTTCGCTGGCGTGAGCCTTCCCTTCGTCCAGGACAAGATCCACGGCAGGAAGATCCACATCATCGCCTCGGAGCCGACGTCCTGCCCGACGCTGACGAAAGGGCCCTTCGCCTACGACTTCGGCGACGTGGCCAAGACGACCCCCCTGCTGGCCATGCACACCCTCGGGCACGACTTCATCCCGGCGCCCATCCATGCGGGCGGGCTCCGTTACCACGGGATGGCCCCCATCGTGAGCCACATGCTGGAGAAGAACATCATTGAGGCGCGTGCCTACCACCAGCTCGACACCTTCGAGGCGGGCGTTCTCTGGGCAAGGACGGAGGGCTTCATCCCCGCGCCGGAGACGACACACGCCATCGCTGCCGTCGTGGACGAGGCCAGGCGGGCCAAGGAGGAAGGCAGGGAGAAGGTGATCCTCTTCAACTACAGCGGTCACGGTCTTGTCGACCTCGCTTCCTACGACGCCTACTTTTCCGGGAAGCTCTCGGCCTACGAGCTGCCCGACGAGGAGATCCATCGGGCCCTCAGGGCGATCGAGTCGCACCCGAAGTGTATTGGAAGATAGGCGATAGGCGAAAGACATGAATCCCCCTTTCATCCCCCTTTGCAAAGGGGGGAAAAGGGGGATTTTCATTTTTTACTGTCTCTGCCGTTCGGGCCCTGCACGATTGTGTTTCACCGTGAGACATGGTATGTTTCTGCCGCCCGCGGGGAGGCGGCCAATGGGCTGTTGACTGTGGACGTGCACTGCGGGCATGCACATGAGTGTTCTTGCGTTCTTGGCCTGCGAAGATCGGAAGAGCAGAAGTGAGGAAGAGCGGATAAGAGAAAAAAAGAATTCCCCATCCACTCCGATCTTCCGCTCTTCATAGCATCCTAACTTCATTCTTTTCAAGGTTTCACGGACCTCATGGACTCTTCCGATGAGCGATTGAGCAACGCCCGTCCCCTGGCGGACCGGATGCGGCCGGAGACCCTGGAGGAATACGTTGGCCAGTCCCACGTCCTGGACAAGGGGGGGCTGCTGCGCAAGGCCATCGAGGAGGACCGCCTCTTCTCCATGATCTTCTGGGGGCCGCCCGGCTCCGGGAAGACCACCCTGGCGCGCCTGATCGCCGGCGAGACGAAATCCCACTTTGCCACCTTCTCGGCGGTCCTCTCCGGCGTCAAGGAGATCCGAGCCGTCATCGACGAGGCGCGGTCGGAACTGGAGACGACGGGCCGCAGGACGATCCTCTTCGTCGACGAGATTCACCGGTTCAACAAGGCCCAGCAGGACGCCTTCCTGCCCCACGTGGAAAGCGGCCTCATCACGCTGATCGGCGCCACCACCGAAAACCCCTCCTTCGAGGTCATCTCCCCGCTGCTGTCCCGCACCCGCGTCATCGTCCTGAGACCGTTCACCGAGGAGGAACTGGCCGAGATTCTCCGGCGGGCTCTCGCGGACCCCGTGCGGGGTCTGGGCGGGCTGTCCATCGAGGTCGAACCCGAGGCGCTCGATCACCTGGTCCGCGCCGCCGACGGCGATGCGAGGTCAGCCCTGAACAACCTCGAGGCGGCGGCCTCGCTGGTGGCCGGGAAGGACCCCGGGGAGCGGACGATCACCCTGACCATGGCCGAGACGGCCCTCCAGCGCAAGGCCCTGCAGTACGACAGGGCGGGCGAGGAGCACTACAACCTCATCTCGGCCCTGCACAAGAGCCTCCGGGGCAGCGACCCCGACGCGGCCCTGTACTGGCTGGCGCGCATGCTCGAGGCGGGCGAGGACCCCCTGTACGTGGCGCGACGCATGATCCGCTTCGCCTCCGAGGACATCGGCAATGCCGATCCCATGGCCCTCCAGGTGGCCATGGCGGCCATGCAGGCCTTTCACTTCATCGGCCGGCCCGAGGGCGAGCTGTCGCTCGCGCAGGCGGCGACGTACCTGGCGACGGCCCCCAAGAGCAACGCGATCTACCGGGCCTACGGGATGGTGAAGTCCGTCATCGGCGAGACGGGCACGCTGCCCGTGCCGCTGCACATCCGCAACGCGCCCACGAGGCTCACGCGCGAGCTCGGCTACGGGAAGGGCTACCGGTACGCCCACGACTACAAGGAGGCCATCGTTCCCCAGGACCACCTCCCGGAGAGGCTCCGGGGACAGGTCTACTACTCGCCCACGGACCGCGGCTACGAGAAGATCATCCGGGAGCGCCTGACGAAGTGGAGGCGGATCCGGGAGCAGGCAGCCCGGGACGGCAAGCAAGGACAGGAGGAGTGATCCGGTGACAGGGCCCGGAAAGGATCCATGCCTCAGGGAGATCGCGGCGCTCCGCGAGCGCGTCCGTTACCTCGAGGAGGTGGAGAAGGAGTTCGCGGCCCTCGCGCGGGCACTGAAGGATTCCGAGGAGCGCTACCGGTTCGTCGTGAAGGAGATCCGCGACGGGATCTTTATCGCCCAGGACGGTCGCGTGAAAGTTGCCAACCCGTCGATGACGGAGCTCGTGGGATTCACGGCGGAGGAATTGGACGCCGTGCCCATCGCGGACCTCGTCCGTCCGGAAGACCGTGAGCGCGTGCTCGGCCGGTACCGCGAGATCCTCTCCGGGGCCGACATCAAAGGAGCGCTGGCCTTTCGGGCGCTCCGCAAGGGAGGTCAGGAGTTCCAGGCCGAGGTGCGCGCCGTTTCCATCACCTGGGAGGAACGCCCCGCGGCGCTGTGTCTGTTGCGGGACGTGACGCGGCAGGCCCATCTCGAATCCCGGTTGCAGTACGCCAGGAAGATGGAGGCCGTCGGGACGCTTGCCGGCGGGATCGCCCACGACTTCAACAACCATCTGCAGGGCATCTCGGGCTACATCCAGCTGCTCATGATGCGCGGAGACCGGGACCGCACGGAGCAGGGATGGCTGCTGCAGATCGAGCGCTCCGTCCAGCGGGCGGCGGCGCTCACCAAGCAGTTGCTGATTTTCAGCCGCCGCGAGGAGAGCCGCCTGGAGCCCCTCGATCTCAACGAGGTGGTGCGCCAGGCCCAGAAGACGCTGGCCCGGACCATCCCCGAATCGATTGCGACGGAGCTTCGACTGGCCGCGGACCTGAACCCCATCGACGGCGACGCGGTGCAGCTCGAACACGCCCTGTTCAACCTGGGGATCAACGCGAAGGATGCCATGCCCGACGGCGGGAAGATCGTCATCGGAACGCGCAACGTCCGGCTCGACGAGGCCTTCTGCCGCAGACACGCGGGCGTGAAGCCCGGGGACTACGTGGAGCTCTCCTTCGCGGACACGGGACGCGGCATGGAGCGGGAGACACTCGAGCGGATCTTCGAACCCTTCTACACGACCAAGAGCGTGGGGTCGGGGATCGGGATGGGGCTCGCCATCGTCTACGCAATCGTCCAGAGTCACCACGGGATCATCCTCTGCGAAAGCCGTCCGGCCTCGGGGACGATCTTCCGGATCTTGGTGCCCGCCGGGCAACGGGAGGGGGCCGTCCCGGGAAAGGAGGCCCGAAAGAAGGCCGACTACCGGGGGGTGGAGACGATCCTCCTCGTCGACGACGAAGTGGACATCCTCGACATCGGCCAGAACACCCTCGAGCAGTTCGGCTACACGGCGCTCATGGCCCGCAGCGGCGAGGAGGCCGTCGAAACCTACGCGAGGCGGGGCAGGGACATAGATCTCGTGATCCTCGACCTCGGGATGCCCGGGATGGGCGGAGAGAGGTGCCTCCAGGAGCTCCTGAAGATGAATCCGTCGGTCAAGGTCCTCATCGCCAGCGGCTACGCCGCGACGCAGACCGTTGAGGCCATCCTCCGGGCGGGCGCCACGGGCTTCATGGCGAAACCCTACCGGCTCGAGGACATGCTGAAGAAGGTTCGCGAGGTTCTCGAGGGGCAGGGGGACGAGGTGCCGCTGGGAGATTAGGCCGTCCGTCCTTCGGACGGACCGTTGCCCTTATCCGTTCGGGCAACAGCGAAGGGAAGAAGCTGCGAAGTGATGAGGCTCGGAAAATGGGTCCGGGATCTTTACCGCTCTTCGTAACTTCCGATCTTCCTATCTTCCCTCTTCTTCCTGCGGCACGAAGATCCAGAGCAGGACGTAGAACAGCAACCCCGTCCCGTAGGCGAGGAACAGCAGCACGAACAGCAGGCGCCACGCCCAGGACGGGGCCGGCGTGCGGCTGCCCAGGGCCCCGCATATCCCTCCCAGCCAGCGGTCCCGGCGGGACCGCTTGAAGGTCTGCAGCACGTTTTTTTCTTCCATCGTATCTCCCCGGTTCTCCGACGATTCGCCTCCGCAGGCCTGCATCCCCGCCGCGGCGGGGTTCGCGACGCGGAGCGCTGCAGCGCCGCGCCCCCGGTTCCGTTGTCTCCGGCCGGAACCTCCGGCCGCGTCCTCAACCCCCTCAGGAAGGGCCGCAGCTGGCGGCGCTGCAGGACCCGCAGCCGGGGCCCGCGGAGCTCGTGAACTTGCCGTCGCTCGAGTGGCTGAAGGCCGACATGAGCTTTTTCACGTTTTTCCCCTTGCACGTCGGGCAGGACACCTCCTGGTTTCCGAAGACGAGGGTCTCGAAGGTTTTTTTGCACTTCTCGCATCGATACTCGAAAATCGGCATGGAGTCTCACCATCCTTGTTTCGTGTTCGGCCATGCTAGGCAGAGGGTAAGAGGGTTTGAAGGTGGGAAAGTTGGAGAAGCGGAGAGCATGACTTCAGTCTCCGGCACATCCAACCTTCTTACCCTCTCACCTTCACACCTTCTCTTGCGCGCTTTGGCTCCCTATGCGTCCAGGTCAAACGCCTCTCAGAACCGTGCCAGTTGTGTCCTCACTCGATTGTCCAATCGGTGCAGCCCTGCCTTTCGGGCCATGTCCAGGGCCTCCTCGTACTCCTTGCCGGTGATGCGGCGGTTGATCGCCGGGGTCTTGTTCGCCTCCCAGCAGGGGCGGTACTGGTCCATGACGTTGACGTAGGTGTCTCGCGAAATCTCCGCGGCGAGGAACCGCATGACCTCCTCCGTCCCCGCCACGCCGCCGGGCATCACGAGGTGCCTCACGAGGAGCCCCCGTACCGCAACGCCGGCCTCGTCGATCTCGAGGTCGCCGACCTGCCGGTGCATCTCACGCAGGGCCTCCGTGGCCCGCTCGCGGTAATCGCCGGCGTAGCAGAAACGCTCAGCCCACGCGTTGTCCCAGAACTTGAAGTCGGGCATATAGATGTCGACGACCCCGTCGAGCAGCCTCAGCGTCTCGACCGAGTCGTAGCCGCCGGTGTTGTAGACCAGCGGCACGTCCAGCCCGCCCTCGACGGCCGGAACGAGCGCCTCGAGGATCTGGGGGACCACGTGGCTCGGCGTGACCAGGTTGATGTTGTGGCACCCACCCCGGGCCAGCTGGAGCATGGCGCCGGCCAGCGCGTCCGGCCCGACCTCGGCGCCCTCCCGCAGGTGGCTGATATCATAGTTCTGGCAGAAGGAGCAAAGGAGATTGCAGGAGCTGAAAAAGATGGTGCCCGAGCCGCGCGAGCCCACCAGCGGCGACTCCTCGCCGAAGTGGGGGCCGGCGCTGGACACCATGGCCTTTCGTCCCGTCTGGCAGAAGCCCTGCTCGTCCTGCAGCCGGTTCACCGCGCATTCCCGGGGACAGAGCCGGCAGCGGCGCATGCGCTCCACGGCCTCCCGCGCGCGCTCCCGCAGCGCCCCCCTGCGATTCAATTCCAGATAGGACGGCTCGAACAAAACAGGCTCCAGGCAACAGGCTCCAGGCAACAGGCAAAAAGGAACAGGCTCTTTTCTCTTCCTAATGCCTGATGCCCAATGCCTTATGCCTATCTCTTGTATGTCCCCATCAGCTGCGCCTCGGCCAGGACGTGTCCTCTCATGGCCTGCAGGAGCTGATCCTTCGTGATCCCGGGCTTGAGTCCCAGCGCGGCGTCCAGGGCGTAGAGCTTGAAAAAGTACCGGTGCGTCCCCCCGGGAGGGCATGGACCGCCGTAGCCGATCCGCCGGAAGTCGTTCATCCCCTGCACGCCTCCTCCGGGAAGTTCCTTCTCCCGGGTGATCCCCTCGGCGAGCATCAACGCCGCAGCCGGGATGTCGAAGATCACCCAGTGCACCCAGGTCCCCATGGGGGCGTCGGGGTCGTCGCAGATCAGGGCGAAGCTTCGGGTGCTCGGGGGGCCCGCCGTCCACTCAAGGGGCGGCGAGAAGTCGGCCCCGTCGCAGGTGTACTTCGCCGGGATCATCTCTCCGCTGCCGAAGGCGCTGCTCTTGATCTCCATCGCGTTCCCCTCCTTTTTGCAGCGTGTCAGGGGTATACTATAGCCGCTTTCTGAAAAATGAAAACCTTCTTTTGCGGTCAGGCGCGTGTTTCCCCCGCCGGGGCGACACGGCCCTCTTAGGGATGACCGCCCGAAACCGCGACCGCCTGCCCGGCGAGGCCGCCCGGGCGCTGCGGGAACGCCTGCGCTGAGAGGTGCGCCATGGACCCGAAGGAGTTTGCCCTGCTGCTCGAGCGCTTCGCCCTTTCCGCCGAAGGGTACCGGAAGGTCCGCAAGGGCGTGCAGAAACGCATCGTTCGGCACATGCAGGAACTGGGCTGCTCCACGGCGAGGGCCTACCTGGCGCGGCTCGACCGCGACGGGAACGCGGAGAGGGATGCCCGGCGCCTCATGGACGTTTCCATCAGCCGCTTCTTCCGCGACGGTGAAGTGTGGCAGGCCCTGGAAACGGAGATCCTTCCCCCGCTGATCGCGAAGCGCCCCGCAGGGCTTCGGATCTGGTCGGCGGGTTGCGCCCTGGGGCAGGAGGTGTACAGCTTTCGGATCCTCTGGGCCCTCCTGTCGGATAAAGTCCCCTTCGTGCCGCCTCTCGACCTGCAGGCCACCGACGTCAACCCGTCCTATTTGCAGCGGGCGATGGAGGGGGTCTATCCCGCAAGGGCCCTGGATAGGGTTCCGGCGGAGGCGAGGGCGCGCTTCTTCCGCCCCGTCGGGGAAAGGAGTTGCCTCGTGGTCGAAGAACTTCGTAAAGGCATTCGCTGGCAGGTGCACGACCTGACGGCCGACCCTCCTCTCGCGGGGGATTTCCACGTCGTCTTCCTGCGAAACGGCCTGCTGACGTACTACCGGAAAGAAATCGTCGAAGCCGCCCTGTCCGCCGTTTCGGGCAGCCTTGCGCCAGGCGGCTCCCTTGTCATCGGCCGGAAGGAGCGCCTGCCCGCTTCCCTGGACGGCTTTGATTCCCACCCGTCCGTGCCGTGCCTGTACCGGAAACGGCAAACAGGCGGGTTGGCATAACCGCCGCGCGATGGTATCCTGCGCTCCGGCTGAAGGAGGACCTCACATGAAACCCAAAGGCATTCTGCTTCTCCCGCTGTTGATCGCGGCGGTCCTCGCGGCGGGGCCCTTGCCGGCATGGGCGGAGGAGGTGCCGGGCATTGTTCCCGGCGCCGTTGCGGCCGAGATCGGGCGCATCGAAAAGGCCGTCCGGGGAGCCGTGGGTGTCGCCGCCGTGCACCTGGAAACGGGCCGGACGGTCGAGTACCGCGCCCAGGAATTCTTCCCCATGGCCAGCACCGTCAAGGTGCCCCTCGCGGCCCGGATTCTCGACATGGCCGACAGGGGCCAGGTCGGCCTCTCGACGGAAATCCCGGTGAAACAGGAGGAGATGAACCCGGAAGGCCCCCTCGCGGCGGTCCGGTGGCGTCCC
The DNA here is from genome assembly GCA_012728915.1 of Deltaproteobacteria bacterium. Classification (GTDB taxonomy): domain Bacteria; phylum Desulfobacterota; class Syntrophia; order Syntrophales; family UBA2192; genus UBA2192. The sequence continues at coordinate 36,870 of JAAYEC010000024.1, forward strand.
GGGCTTTCTTATTCCATCGAGGAGCTCCTCGAGACGATGATCACCCGGAGCGACAACACCGCCACGGACGTCCTCTTCCGGGTGGCAGGGGGGCCCACGGCCGTCGACGCCTGGCTCAAGGGCGTCGGCTTGAGGGATCTCCGTCCGGCCCGCTACATCCGGGAGCTGCTGCGGGATGTCCTGTCGGTCCCCGAGCCGGTCTCGCCGACGATGTCGCTGGCCGAGCAGTTCCGGAAGATGCCGCCCAGACGGGCGGCGGAGCGCCGGGCGAAAGCGGTCCGGGCAAACCCCGAGTACGATGCCGACCCCCGGGACCAGGCGACTCCCAAGGCAATGCTCGCGCTCCTGGTCCGGATCCGGACGGCCGACGGGGTGAGCGCCGCGGTGCGCTCGACGCTGGTCCCCATGATGGAGAGGACCGAGACCGGATCCAGGCGGATCAGGGGCCGGCTGCCCGCAGGGACGATTGTCGGCGACAAGACAGGGACGCTGGCCGGCACGGCCAACGACGCCGGCTATGTCACCCTGCCCGGCGGGAAGGGCTGCATCGCCCTCGCGGTCTTCGTGAAAGGCTCCGGGGCGCCCCCCGCCGCGAGGGAGACGGCGATTGCGGACATCGCGCGCTTGGTGTATGACTACTACCTGCTATCGACCCCGACGAAGCCGGAATGAGCGTGTGACGCAGGACGGCTGCTCCCCCCCGGGTGCTGAGAACCGGACATTCCGCAGGGAATCACTGCCTGGGGCCAATGATGAAGCGGCGACAGCCCCCCCTTATCGTTCCGCTCCTGTTGAGGCTTCCCCTGCTTGCGGGCTTTTCGATTACGGCAAAACCCAATGTCGGCGTCATCGATTCCGGTGATGATCCCGGCAGGAAATCCGCAAACGGGCATTTGATCGAGGCCGGAAGCATCCTGGAGGAGCCGGACGCGAAGAACCCCGTCCTGGCGGTGGAACTCGGGCGGCTGTCCGACGTCCAGGGCACCGACACGGCGGCGCGGACGCTCACGCCTGCGGGGGCAGGACGTAGAGCACGACGCACACGTAGTGGCACGCGCTTCCGCCGAGGACGAAGAAGTGCCAGATGGCGTGGTTGTAAGGGAGCTTCTTGAGAAGGTAGAACAGGGCGCCCGCTGTATAGACGAGACCGCCGGCCAAAAGCCAGGCAAAGCCCCCGGCGGGAAGCGACTCGATGAGGGGCTTGATGGCGAATACGGCGAGCCACCCCATGAGCAGGTAACCGACCGCGGAGAGGATCTTGAAGCGGTTTGCAAAGAAAAGCTGGAAGACGATTCCGGCTGCGGCCAACACCCAGACGAGGCCGAAAAGTGTCCAGCCCCAGCCGCCCTGCAGCGTCACGAGGGTAAAGGGCGTGTAGCTGCCCGCGATGAGCAGGTAGATGCATGAGCGGTCCACGATCCGGAAGGCGTGCTTGAGCCTGGGGGAACGGGCGGAATGGTAGAGGGTCGAGGCCGTGTAGAGCAGCACAAGGGTAAGACCGTAGATGCTGCAGCTTACGATGTGCAGCGCCGTGCCGTTCAGGCAGGCCAGGACGAGCAGCACGCCGAGGCCGGCGGCGCTCATGAGGGCCCCTGTGCCGTGCGTGAAGGCGTTGACGAGCTCTTCGATCTGCAGTCGCTGCATGGTTTCCATCCCCGGGGCCTTCTCCGCACGGGCCGCGCACCCAGCAAAAAGCGCTTTCTCCCCGCAGGGACGATATATAGAGCCAAAGCGGGGAAACCTCAAGAACTTTTGAGACCGGGGAAACTCCCCGAAGAGGGAAGGGGAACGATGCGTGCCCCTGCGGCAGCGGCAGAAAGCACAAGCGCTGCGGCCTCGACGGCGGCGGGGAAAAGAGAGGGAAGCGGAAGGGGCGGGCGATTGGCTCTCAGTCGTCCGCCTTTTCCGCGTGGAGATCATGGATCTCGGCCCCCGTGACCCTGCACCGGACGATCTCGCCGGGGCGGAGATCCGTTGCGCGGACAAAGGTGATCCCGTCGATTTCGGGGGACTGGAAGCGCGTCCGCCCCCAGAAGGGGAAATCCTTCCGCCTTGTCGTTCCCTCGATGAGCACCTCCACCACCGATCCGGCCCGCGCCAGGCTGATCTCATCGGCAATCGCCGCCTGGGCCTCCATGACGAGGCCCTGCCGCCTGAGCTTTTCTCCCTCCGGCACCTGTCCAGGCATATCCGCCGCCTCCGTTCCCTCCTCGGGGGAATAGGGGAATACTCCCAGGCTTTCGAACCGGGCCTCGCGCACGAACGCCAGCAGGTCTTCGAACTCCTCGTCCGTTTCCCCGGGGAACCCGACGATGAGGGATGTGCGCAGGGAGACGCCCGGCACGGCCCTGCGGATTTCGTCGATCGTTTCCCGGATCAGGGCCGGGGTCCCCTTGCGGTTCATCGCCCTCAGGATTCGGCCGCTGATGTGCTGAACCGGCATGTCGAGGTAGCGGCACACCTTTTCCTCGGCGGCCATCGTGGCAAGCAGCTCCGCCGTGATGTTGGCCGGGTAGGCGTAGAGGATCCGGATCCATTGCGGTCCCTCTACCGCGCAGAGCCGCTTGATCAGGCCGCCGAGCGTGGGCCGTCCCCGCAGGTCCCGCCCCCAGGCCGTCGTGTCCTGGGCGATGAGGATGATCTCACGCGTGCCCCCGGCGGCGAGCCGACCGGCTTCCTCGGCGAGATCATCCAGGGAGCGGCTCCGAAAGCGACCGCGGATCGAGGGAATGATGCAGTAGGCACAACGGTTGGAGCAGCCCTCGGCCACCTTCAGGTAGCTGTAGAAGGGTGTGGAGACCGTCCGCGGGACGGCCGCATCCATGAGGAAACGGGGCCTGCCCACCTGCACGGCGGGGACGCGCGTCGGGTCTTCGTCCAGGCGATCGAGGCACGCGGGGATCCCCGGGAAGTCCCCCGTGCCCAGGAAGAGGTCGACCTCCGGCAGTTCGCGGGCCAGTTCGGCGCCGTAGCGCTGAGGCAGGCAGCCCGTGACGACGAGCCAGCGGCAGCGCCCCTTTTGCTTGAAGGCCGCCATGCGGAGGATCTCCTCGACGGATTCCTCCTTCGCGGGCAGGATGAAGGCGCAGGTGTTCACGACGATGACACCGGCCCGGTCGGGCCGGTCAGTGACGCTCCAGCCGGAGCGTGACAGGAGGGCGGACATGACCTCGCTGTCCACGAGGTTTTTCGGGCAGCCGAGGCTTAGGATGTAGACGCTCTTCCCGCTCACCTTAGCGCGGCAGCTTTCTGGCGAGGACCTTGCGCGGTTTCACGCCGTCGGAGGGACCGACGATGCCCTCCTTCTCCATCCTCTCGATCATGCGGGCGGCCCGGTTGTATCCCACCTTCAGGTAGCGCTGCACGAGCGACACCGACGCCTGGCCGAGTTCGGTGACCAGTTCGACGGCCTCGTCGTACTTCTCGTCCGCGTCACCCTCGGCCTTCTCGCCCTCCTGGGCCTCGGCCTTGAATTTCTGGATCGACTCGTCGTAGACGGGGGTCTCCTGCTTGCGGATGAAGCTCACGATGCGCGAGATCTCGCGGTCGGAGACGAAGGCGCCGTGGATGCGCTGGAGCTTCGTGGTGCCCGGCGGCATGAAGAGCATGTCGCCCTGGCCCAGGAGCCGCTCCGCGCCGAGCTGATCCAGGATCGTCCGCGAGTCCACCTTCGAGGAGACCTGAAAGGAGACTCGCGTGGGGAAGTTCGCCTTGATGATGCCCGTGATAACGTCCACCGAAGGCCGCTGCGTCGCCAGGATGAGATGGATGCCCGAGGCGCGGGCCATCTGCGCGAGGCGCGTGAGCGACTCCTCGACGTTGCGCTGGGCCACCATCATGAGGTCCGCCAGTTCGTCGATCACGATGACGATGTAGGGCAGCTTGCCGGGCAGCGGTTTCGTCCCGGCCCCGGCCTCATCGCCCATGGGCAGCTGCGTCTGGGTCTCCTCGATGATCCGTTCGCGCCCCTGCTGTTTCCTTTCCAGGAACCGGTTGAACTTGTCGATGCTCTTCTCGCCCGTCTCGCCGATGAGGCGGTAGCGGTTTTCCATCTCCTCGACGGCCCAGCGCAGGACGGCGGCGGCCTCCTTGGGGTCCACCACGACGGGGTGCAGCAGGTGCGGAAGCCCCTCGTAGGCGGCCAGCTCGAGGCGCTTGGGGTCGATCATGAGGAACTTCACCTCGTCGGGGGGCGCCTTGAAGAGCAGGCTGCAGATCACCGCGTTGAGGAAGACGCTCTTGCCCGAGCCCGTCGTGCCGGCGATGAGCAGGTGGGGCATGCGGACGAGATCGGCGATCACGGCCGTCCCGGTGATGTCCTCGCCCATCGCGATGGGCATCCGGTGCTTGGCCTGGGCGAAGGCCTCGTTGTCCACGGTGTCTCGCAGGGTGACGGCGTCGCGTTCGGCGTTGGGAATCTCGATGCCGATGGCGGCCTTGCCGGGAATGGGCGCCACGATGCGCACGCTGGGCGCCTTGAGGGCGAGTGCCAGGTCGTCGGAGAGATTGGCGATCTTGTTGATCTTCACGCCCGGCGCGGGCTCGAGCTCGTACATCGTAATGACGGGCCCCGGCTTGACCTCCGAGACTTTCCCCTCGACGCCGAAGTCGGCGAGTTTCTTCTCGAGAAGCCGCGCGTTGGCGATCAGGTTCTCGCGGCGCTGTTTCGTGTCCCGGCGGGGCGCGTCGTCCAGCAGCGTCAGGGGCGGCAGGATGTACGCACCCTTGGGCCGGGCGAATTCGAAGACCGTCTGCTCGGCCTTCCTCTTTCTCGTCCGCTCCTGCGCCGGGGGTTTCTCCTCGCGGATCACGGGGGGCGGACGTTTCCCGGCTCCCTTCGGGGTCTCGGGCTCATCCGCGTCCTCCTCCTTCAGGTACTCCGTCACCTTCCCGCGGCCGATCTCGGCGTAGGAGCGGATGCCGCGGCCCGTGCTGCAGGCCACGCCGTAGGCCCTGCGCAGGGCCGTCACGACGGAGAGGTCCACCGTGACGATCAGGGAGACGATGAGACCGAGCAGCAGGAAGATGAACGTCCCGCCGGGGTTGAACAGGGCGCTGAGGTACTCCGAGAGCAGCGTGCCCGCGAACCCGCCGGCCGCGAAGGGCGTGTCCACGAGCGGAATCAGCTTGTAGGCGTGGGCGAAAAGCCCCGAGGTCGTCACAATGAGCCCGATGAAGCCCCCGATCCACCCGGGCCGGAAGAGGAAACCGGCGTCGAGGAAGAGCTTCACCGAGGTGATGAGCAGGAAGAGCGGCAGCCAGTACGCGGAGAGCCCCAGAAACCGGATCAGGATGTCGGAGAGGTAGGAGCCGATGATCCCGCCGACGTTGGATATCCTCGACGTGGAGGTCTCGTAGTTGGACAGCGACGGGTCCGACGGGGAGTAGGAGATCACCGACAGGAACAGGAAGACCGCCAGGGCGAAGAGGACGACCCCGGCGATTTCCCTTGCCCGCCCCTGCAGCGGCTTGCGTTCGGCCACGGGTTCCCTGCGCTTCATGGCAGATTCAGGGCGAGGACCGTCGCCCCCACGATCCAGCAGTAATAGGCGAAGAACCGCAGGTTGCGTTTCCGCACCACGAAGAAGAGAAATTTCAGGGTCAGGTACGCTACCAGCGCCGCGGCCAGGGCCCCCGCGGCATACACCGCGATCTGGTCCCGGGGGATGGCTTCCGCGTGTCTGGCCTCGAGGATTGCCGCGCCCGCGATGGCCGGGATCGACAGCAGGAAGGAGAACCTCGCCGCCGTCTCCCCCTCGAGTCCCCGGAAGAGACCGAAGGTGATCGTCGAGCCCGAACGGGAGATGCCGGGCAACACCGCGATTCCCTGGACCACGCCGATGACGATGCTGTCGAGAAGGGTCATCGAGGCTTCGGTACGCACGGGGTTCTTCACGCGGTCGGAGAGGAACAGGAGCACCCCGGTCACCAGGAGCATCGAGGCGGCCAGTTCCACCGACTCGAAGAGGTCGTGGATGACGTCCTTGAAGGACAGGCCGATGGCGCCCGTGATGGCCGTCGCGACCACCAGGTAAAGGAACAGGTGCCTCCGGGTCCTGACCCACCCGTCGTTGAGGGCCGTGTCGAGGCGGCCCGAAAGCGACTGGCGGTACCCTTTCGGCAGCAGCGCCACGAGGATCTCCCCGATCTCCCGCTTGAAGAACAGGGCGACGGCCAGGGTGGTCCCGACGTGGAGCACCACATCGAAGAGGACCCCGGGCTGCTTGAACCCCTTGATGAGGCTCTGGGCGAAGACGAGGTGGGCCGAGCTGCTCACGGGCAGCAGCTCCGTCAGCCCCTGCACGATGCCGAGAAGGATCCCTTCCAGCAGGCTCACGCGGCCTTCTCCTTTCCGGGCGTCGACTCCGGCCTCCGGAGGTAGTAGTGCGATGCGATGACATCGTGGACCCGGTTGAGCAGGTCGTCCAGCGTCTCTTCCGTGTAGGCCGTCACGTCGATGGGCCTGTCGATGACCAGGGTGACGTGCCCCGGGTGCACCCGGAGCGATTTCTTCGGCATGATCTCGCCGCTGCCGACGATCGTGACCGGCACGATGGGAACCCCGGCCTTCAGGGCCAGGTGGAACACCCCTTTCTTGAACGGGTGGACCTGGTCGTCCATGCTCCTCGTCCCCTCGGGGAACGTCATGACCGATTTCCCTTCCCGGATGCGGCGCGCCGCGTCATCGATGCTGCGCATGGCCCGGATGAAATTCTTCCGGTCGATCGGGATGGACCCCGTCCTCGCCAGGGCGCGGCCGAACACGGGGATCGCGAACAGCTCCTTCTTGGCGATCCAGGCGAAGTAGGTCTCGATGTTTGCCAGCACGATCAGGATGTCGAAGCCGCTCTGGTGGTTGGCCATGAAGACTTGGGGCCTGCCTTTCAGGATATTTTCCCTGCCCTCCACGGTCACCTTCACGCTCGAGAGGCGCAGCATGATCTGCGCCCAGAGCACGGACACTCGATGCGTCGTGTATTCCCCGCGGGGGAAGAGGCGGTAGGATACGACGACGAAGAAGGAGATGAAGGCCGTGATCGAGGTCCCCAGGATGACCAGGATGGCCGACCGGAACATGGGCTTCCCGAAAACCGTAATGATTTATTAAATTTAACCACATACTTCTACTTGATATGCCCGTCGAAGTCAACAGGGAATCTGGCCGCTCCGCAGCCGGGAGGGGCCGTTTCGGGCCGTGGAGCCGGCGGCGGACGATTTCCGTTGCGCAGAGGGCCGATCTTCTATAAGATGGCGGCGCTCCTGACCTCCTGACGGTTCTCGGGGGTCAACACTACAGAAGTCGTTTTGGCGCATCGGGTCCCGCATTCACGTGAAGCTCAGAAGTTGGGAAGTAACTTCTTAACTTCACCGGGAGAAAGGTACCGTGGTCGCGTAACCCGTGGCCGGACAGGCCCGGGAGGCCGCGCTTGAACGGCAAGAAGGGGGGAACGGATGGTAAACAGGGTAATCCTCATCGGCAGACTCGGGGCGGACCCCGA
>JAAYEC010000025.1 GCA_012728915.1 Deltaproteobacteria bacterium
ATTTATCCAGCGTCACCAAGCTCCAGTCGGAGGGTGGCGGAATCGATCGGAATCGGGTGGCGGCTTCCGTCGGAATCGGGTGGCGGAATCAATCGGAATCAGGTGGCGGATTGCGTCGGAATACGCACTTAGCAATTGAAAAGGGTGCGCACGATCAGGTAGAGGTTTCTTTGCGACAAGAAAACAGACCCTGAAAGGAGGCACCCTCGTGAATCGATTTAGCAGCATTTTCGGTCAAATTCTACACCTATTTCCGAGACGCGAGTTCTTTGAAGCCGTGGAGGCCACCCGGGCCGATCGAGGCGCCAAGGGCTTTGACTGCTGGGAGCAGTTCGTGGCCATGCTGTTCTGCCAGTTGGGGCAAGCCCATTCCCTTCGGGAGATCTGCGGGGGGCTGGCCAGTTGTTTCGGCAAGGCCAGGCATCTGGGCATTCAGAAGGCCCCGAAACGCTCGACCCTGGCCTACGCCAATGAGCACCGCCCCTGGCAGCTCTACGAGAAGCTGTTTTATCAGATCCTGGGGCGTTGCCAGCAACTGCAGTTCGGCAAGCGGACGTTCCGGTTCAAGAACCGGCTCTTCAGCCTCGATGCCTCGCTCATCCCTCTGTGCGTCTCTCTGTTTGACTGGGCCAAGTACCGGCGGACCAAGGGGGCCGTGAATCCAAAGCCTGATTCCATAAGGGTCAATTGCCCGGTCTCAGGTTATTTTGGACAGCAGTGATGATTTGCTGGAGACGGGGAAATGAGCAGGAGGGCGGGTGGGCATGGATCCGGTCATTCGATGCCGGGCATGCCGTAACGCTGCAGCATGGCGAGTTTGTGCGGCATCGAAGTGTGGACGGCAAAGAAGCGGCGGCAGGGGATGCGCCTTGACGACTGCGTGCTTCGCCTCAGCGCCACCAAGCGGCCCCTCTCCCGCCATACATTCTCGAAGGCAAACCAGTAGATGTCCGAAAAGACCCGCGTGTTTCTTTTCAGAATCGACAGGACGAGTCCTTCCGCAGCAAGGACCAGCAGGTGTACGGGTATGAAGAAGAGTGAAGCGGGGGGCGGGTAGCATATCAGCATCGTAAAGCTCTTGTTCCGCTCGCTCAGGGCGCGGCGCCGATAGCTCGTCTGGAGGGCATTCCCAACGACCTTGCCTCCCTTGAAGCTCCGGCCGACCCAGTGATCGTAGCCTGATTCGGGCAGGACCGTGACGGGGACCCCTCTCAACCGGGCCAGGCAGCACAGGTACATATCTTCCGCCAGGCTACCGAACCATTCCGGAAATCCTCCCAGGTCATCCCACAGGGCTTTCGGGATCCAGAGGCACGACCCCATGACCATGCCCACATCCGTCCTGCCCGGATCCAGGTTCGGCACCGGGTTCATGAACGGGTCCAGCAGGCTGCCCCGGTCGATCAGCGCGCCCGTCTCGATATCGTACTGAGGAAGCCCCAGGATGGCAGGGCCCGGTTGCTCTTCGGCATGGCGAAAGAGGGTGCCGACGGCATCCCGATGCAGGACCGCGTCGTTGTTCAGCAAGAGGATATACCGGCCCCGTGCGCGGGCAACCATCCGGTTGTTGCTGACGCAGTAGCCTGCGTTCTCATCGTTCGCGATGAGGGTGACTTCCGGGAACTGAGTGCGGATGATCCCGACAGAATCGTCCGTCGACGCATCATCGTGGACGATGATCTCCAGAGGCTGATCGAAATCCTGGTTGAGGACGGATTGGAGGCAGGGACCGATCACCGCCTCGCCGTTGAAGTTGGCAATGCAGATCGAACAGACCGGGTCCGCTGTCGAATTTACAGCGGCTGCTTCTTGAGCCATTCCCATGTCCTTGCAAGGCCCGTTTCCAGATCCGTGGCGGGCTTCCACCCCGCATGTCGATTCAGCTTGGAATAATCCAGGACAACCGACCGGACATCGATCGAACGTCCGGCGCGGTATTCCTTTCGGATCCGCCCGCCCGTCACCGACTCGACAAGGTCGCACAGCCGGTTGATGCTGACCCCCGAGCCGTAACCTACATTAAAGACATCGATCGTCTTGGCAGCCTGTCCCTTTTCGACGAGGCACACACAGGCATCCACAAAATCCTCGAGGTAGATGAAGTCACGGATATTTTCCCCGTCCCCCCAGATCTCCACGGGGCGATCCCGCCGCAGATGTTCCAGCATGCCGCGCACGATCCCGAAGCCTTTTCGGTAGGGCTGACCCGGGCCGTAGAAGTTGGAGGGTCTCAGAACAGTCACGCCTCTTCCGAACTGCCTGCAGTAGGCCTGCAGAAACGCCTCCATCGCGATCTTGCCCGCCCCGTGGTAGGACAGTGGCGAAAGCGGATGGTCTTCATCCACCGGCAAGGTTCGGGGGTTGCCGTACACGGTGCCGCCCGAGGAGACGAAGAAAAGATGCACGTGATCGTATTTCTGCAGGACGTCGAGGAACCGCAGGGCAGGTCCGAGGTTCAACTCGGACTCCCACATCGGTTCGGAGGCCGAAGTGCCCGGCGTGCTGTCCGAGGCAAGGTAAAAAACCGTCCGGCATTCGGGCAGCAGCGTGTGCAGCAACTTTGCGTTGTCCAGGGGGCTGGTGTGCAGAATCGCACGACCGCCGAGTTGCACGGGCACGGGCCGCCGCGCGACAAGGTGCACTCGGTGGCCGGCAGCGGTCAGGCGAGGCGCCAGCGCCTGACCGACAAAACCCGTCCCGCCGATGAGCAGTATAGGAGATTCCATCTGCGCCTCTACCTCACAACGGTCCGATAAGCGTCCACGTAACGTGCCGCGCAATCACTCCAGGTCCCGATGTTTTCCAGGACCCACGCTCTTGCCCGCATTCCCATGAGAATGTTGTTATCCTTCTTCTTGAGCCAGGTAACGGCTTCGTGAAATTCCTTTTGCGAAGACACCAGCCAGCCGGTTTCTCCATGCCGGATGACATCCCGGTGGGCCGGCTGATCGGATGCGATGACAGGCATTGCCGAGGCCATCGCTTCGAGGATCACCTGGGGCCTTCCCTCGTCGTGTTGGCTTAGCGTGATGAGGCCCGCGGCCTCAGGGAACCATTTTTCCCGCAGTTCCCGGGGGTGCGTGGCCCCGTGAAAGCAGACCCAGGAAGGCATGTCGACCTTCTCCTGCATGGGTCCCAGGACGTGCAGTTCGTCGTCTTTGTCGAAGAGACCCTCTCCCCACGGGAAGAGCTGTCCCATTTTCTTTGCCGTCACCCGGAGGACAACCAGCCACTTGCGCCTTTCCCCGGCATGATCGCGGCGTATTTCGAACCACGGCGGATCGACCCCGAAGGGGATGGCGCGGATTTCCGCCCGATCGCCAAAAAGGGCTTCCAGGCGCCTCACCATCCATCCGGCATTGGGCGCGATCACGGCTCTTCTGCGCCCGAGTGTAACCCTCAACAGGGTAACCATGCCGGGCCGATCCAGTAGCGCGAAATCGGTCCCCAGCACGCTGATCACGGCAGGTTTGTCGATGCCCCACAGGGGAATGGAATTCTGCAGCCAGTTGACATGAAAGAGATCGGCGTCAGCGGCTCTCCGATACGCCCTCCTCTGTAGCCCGAGCAGCCGGAGAACGGTGCCCGACGCCTTCCACCCCTGGCTGCGCAGCAGATGCGCGATCCCTCCGGCGGCGAGCATGCGGTGAAACCATTCCAACTCCCGGGCCGTTAATATATTCGATACCCCGTCCGGGACGTCACCGAGCGGAGCGCAAAGCCGAAGATCCACCGACTCCGCGGCTGCAAGCGCATAGACCAGATTCTTGATGAAGGGAACCTTCCAGTCGTCAGGACCTCGGGGATAGGATGTGCTTGCCAGTAAAACGCGCATATGCCGGATTTTGCAAGGTCGGTGCCAGACCTTGCCCTTCGCCCTGCCCGGTCGGTCTGCCGTTTCAGCCTACCGGAAAGGCGGTTTCATGGGAGAAGCAGCGCCCGTTCGCAAAGCGCGCCGCCCCGCGATAAAAAGATGATTGATTATAAGGCCTTGGCAATGTAATTGCATTTTTAATACGGGGGTCTCCTGCAAGGCCAGTATCCGGGATTGTGTTTATCCATGTGTTGTGATTAATAAATGCCGTTCAAGTCCCCACCTGCATCCCCCTGTCACAGCCGGTCGTCAGGGTAAGACCCGTGTGCTGACGATCACGATCGAACGAGGGCCGTCATGATGAGCGAGAAAAAGAGCGATATGCCAACACGTTCAGCAGACCAGCCCGGCGGCATTGCGTTCGCCGTGGTCTCCCTGCTGGCCGTGCTGTTGATCATTTACGGAAACAGCTTTTTCGGCGAGTGGCATTTCGACGATTATCACAACATCGTCGACAACCGCAATGTTCATCTCCAAACCCTTTCCTGGGACGACATTCACCGGAGCTTCTACGGGACAGCGGTGGAACCCAGGGGCCGGCATCTGACCCGGCCCTTGTCCTACCTGTCCTTCGGGCTGAACTATTTCCTTGGGGGGACGGATGTCTTTGGCTACCACGTCGTGAACTTTTTCATCCACTTCGGTAGCGCCGTTTTTTTGTTCCTCTTTGTGTTCAGGACCTTGAAGCTGCCTCTCCTTCACGGCCGGTACGGTGACCGGGCTTACGACATCTCGCTTCTCGCGGCTTTCCTGTGGGCGATCAATCCCCTGCAGGTCAACGCCGTGACGATCATTGTCCAGCGGATGGCCGCCATGGCCGGCCTCGGTTACGTCATGGCCCTGTACTTCTTCGTCCGGGCGAGAACGGCCGAGACAGGAAGCGCTCGCTGGGGACTCGCCTGCTGCTGCGCGGCATCGTCCTTTCTGGCTTTCGGATCGAAAGAGAACGCGGCGATGCTTCCTGTCGCGATCCTCCTTTACGATATTGTCCTTATTCAGGGAGCGACACGGGAATGTCTCTTGCGCGTCGCGAAATTCTCGTGGATCCCGCTGGCCTTGACCGCCAGTCTTGCCGTGCTGTTTTCCGACTTCCTGTCGGGGGTCTTCCAGGCCTATGAGGTGCGACCGTTCACCCTGGTGGAGAGGCTTCTGACAGAGCCGCGGGTACTGCTTTTCTACTTCACCCTGCTCCTCTATCCCATCCCGTCGAGGCTGACCCTTCTCCACGACATCGAGATATCGCGCAGCCTGATCGACCCCTGGACAACGCTGGCAACCATTCTGGGCATCATCCTGATCCTAGGCTTTGCCGTCGCGAAGGCGCGCCGGTTCCCCCTGCTGTCTTTTGCTATCCTGTTCTTCTTTATGAATCACCTTATCGAGGGGACCGTCATCCCGCTTGAACTCATCTACGAGCATCGGAACTATATCCCATCGATGTTCTTCTTCGTGCCGATCGCCGTCGTGATGGTCCGTACCCTTGATTATTTTTCCTACCGCAGGGGCATTCAGTATTTCATGGCGGGGGGCTTTGCCCTGCTTCTGGCCTTCCAGGGGCACACGACCTTCGAGCGGAACGACATCGTCCGCTCCGACCTGCATCTCTGGCTCGACAACGTCCAGAAGGCCCCCAACCTGAGCCGACCCCGCATCAACCTGGCAAAACATTACTATGAAGCAGGAATGTACGATGAGGCCTGCAAGGAGCTGAAAACCGCAGAGGACCTGAATCGGGACACCAATTTGAGACAGATCGGTCTCGCGTCGTACAGCCTTGGCGCCTATTATCTCTATCAGATAAAAGATCTAAATCGTGCCGAACAGCACTTCACTAAGGCCTTAGAGCGCTTCCCGGGCTACCCTTCCGCGATTATCGGCCTCGCAACGGTGGATCTCAAGAGGGGGAATACGAGTAAAGCCTGGTCGCTTATACAAGAATACATTCCCCACCATCGACATAACCGGCAGATGATCATTATCGACGCGCTTGTACGCTTGAAAAAAGGCGATGCGAAGGGCGCAATTCAAGCCTCTGCGAAAGCAATTGCACTGAAGTGGGACGATCCGCAGCCTTGGGAAATATGGGGCGAGGCATGGCGGATGCTGGGGCAATGGCGAAAGGCAGCTCAATGCTGGGAAGAGGTCCTGCGCAGGAACCCGTTCAGCTCGAGAGCTTGTCTGGCCCTCGTGGACCTTTACGACCGCCTGCAGGAGGGAACGGCGCTGAGGCGCAACGCAGCTCGTTGCCTTGCATTGAAAGGCGACGAGTCTCTAGATGAATGGCTCGAAGGTCTTGCACGTGATTCAAGTGCCTCAGCTTACGAAATAAAGCCCAGGGTGCTCCGTCAGATCATACAGAAGGAAATAAGAAGGGATTTGCTGCGGTAATAATCCAAATTATCGATAGGCTCGAACATTTTCTGCAGTACAATAGCCGTCAATTCGCAGGCAATTGCCACAACCCGCTGTTGGTGCCTAGTACATTACCTCTTCCCGAGGCGATGATCTTGATCTGTGACGATGCGCCACCCAAAGGAACAAATTCCAGCGTGTAATCTCCCACGTTCGTCGTTGTGCCAACAGCCGCCACAAGGCTGTTGACCCCGGGTGGAGCAGCTTTCTCCAGGAAGAACTGTGCGTACTGGATCGTCAGACATGCCTTGCCCTCCGTAACGGCTTGGAGGGCTCCACGGTTCTGGGCTTCGCGCGTGAGATCATAATACTTCGGTACGGCAATGGAGGCAAGAACGCCGAGGATAACGAGAACCGCAACCAACTCGATGAGGGTGAACCCCCTCTGGGAAACGCGCAAAGACATGGCCGCGTAATAGCCTCATCCCTTCATTTTGCACACGGAACGAAACCGCATTGGCCGTCCCTGCGTCACGAAGGCGGCCCCGTGATGAGCCGCCCCGGGGGGAATCGAATCAACGAAAGACTACGAAGAAGGAGCAGCCCCCGTCTATTCAACGCACGGAAAAACTCGCGAAAACGCAGTCATTACGGTTACGGTTGCGGGTGCGGGTGATGCCAAATGCTGGAATTGGTAATATCTCTATTGCTCTTTAGTGTGGCTTTAACTTTTACAGTCGACGTAGCCGGCTCGAATCCGAGAGTATAATCGCCTGCGTCTGTGCTGATTTTTTCCACAATGCTATTAGCCGTCGGAATCCCTCCGGATTTTTCCAAAAGAAGCCTGGCAAATTCGTTCGAAAGCCTCGATTTCCCTTCGGCTACGGCCTGCATGGCGGCCTTCTTAGACGCCTCCTCGGTCAGGTTCATGAACCGGGGGACGGCCACAGCTGCAAGAATTCCCAGGATCACTAGCACGGCAATGATTTCGATCAGCGTAAAACCTTTCTGATTACTCACTTTCGATCGCCTCCTTGACATGGTCAAAAGCCCTCCTTCACGTGTTGTTCTCTCTCTCGAAACGCCGACAACCCCATTTATCGCACGTTCGTACGGCGACCGGCCGGTGCGTCCGGGTTTCCCCCTCCCGTCGGCACCCATCCGAAAGGTGGCGCATTGTAAATCAATTCACCCCGTATTTCCACAGTTTTTCGACCTCCAGGGCCCTGGAGACCAACCTCCGCAGTGCCTGCCGGCGGGCCGGATCCTGCGGGGCGAAAACCCCGGTCATCGGGGTGAACCGGCGCCGTACAACGGATGCCGGTCCTTCGGAATGACCTGCAGAATTTCGGAGCATCATCCGTGCCACGGCGGGACCCGTTCAACCTGGAAACCGGAAATATCCGGCACTTTCAGGAACTTGAACCTGTTTTTTCCCGTCCAAAGGACCGCTCCGGGGCCTCCCGGGGACCGAAGAACTGTCATAAATTGTTGTAATATCTACATTTTATGTAGATTTTCTGATTGTCGTGACGTCGATGTTGTACTTTTTCACCCGGTGCCACAGGCTTCGCTCCTTGATCCCCAGGATCTGGGCCGCCTTGACCTGCACCCCGTCCGCCCGGGTGAGCGCATCGATGATGAACCGCTTCTCGATTTCCGCCATCCGGTCGTCGAGGCTGGCCTGCTCGGGGACCTCCTGCATGGCCTGGCCGACCAGGCCCCCCGAGATCTGCACAGGCAGGTGCTGGGGTTCGATCATGCTTTCCTCGGCCATCACGGCGGCCCGTTCGATCACGTTCTTCAGTTCCCGGACATTGCCGGGCCACTGAAAGCCCATGAGGAGCTGCAGGGCCGCGGATGAAATTTCCGCCTGTTTCGGGGCCGTCTCCACAAATCCCTGGGCCAGGGCGGGGATGTCCTCCCGCCGTTCCCGCAGGGGCGGCAGATGAAGGGCGAAGACGTTCAGACGGTAGAAGAGGTCCTCCCTGAACTTCTCCTCCTGGACGAGCTTCATGAGGTTCTTGTTCGTCGAGGCGATGATGCGGATGTCGACATGGATCGGTTTGGTCCCGCCCACCCGTTCGAACTCCTTTTCCTGGAGGACCCTCAGGAGCTTGGCCTGGGTCGCGAGCGGCATGTCCCCGATCTCGTCGAGCAGGATCGTGCCCCCGTGGGCCAGTTCGAACTTTCCCCGCTTCTGCGCCGTGGCTCCCGTGAAGGCCCCTTTCTCGTGGCCGAAGAGTTCGCTCTCCAGGAGCCCCTCGGGGATGGCGACGCAGTTGAGCTTTATGAAGGGCCCTTCCTTCCGCAGGCTGTGCTGGTAGAGGCTCTGGGCGACCAGTTCCTTCCCCGTGCCGCTCTCTCCCGTGATGAGCACCGTGGCGTCCGTCGGGGCCACCTTGAGGATCTGGCTGAAGATGCCCCGCATGAGCTTGCTCTGGCCGATGATTTCGGGGAAGAGCTCGCGCGCCTCGACCTTGGAAAGCAGGCTCGTGACCTGCTCGAAGATGAGGTTGAACTGGCTGATGTCGTCGGCCTTCCGGTCGACGGCGCTCTGCAGCTGGGTTTTCGGAAACGCGGGAAGATTCTCCGCGTCGCGGATGAATTTCTTGATGGGCCGCAGGATGACCCAGGTGATGAGCAGCGCGCACAGGAAGGTGAACAGCGCGATGCCGACGCCCCAGGTCTTGAGGAGCCACGAGGTTTCCTCCGGGTATTTCACGTGGAAATCGACGATCTGGTACGTGACGATCACGGCAAAGACCGTGATACCGCTGAAGATGATGGGGATCAGGACGTAGAGGCTGACCTGGAACCGTGACTTCTGCATGGCGCCTAGAATCCCTTCGTGGCAATCTTGGTCAGATCCCACATGGGCAGGAAGACGGCCAATGCGAAGAATCCGACGACGAACGCCAGGCCGACGACCAGGACCGGCCCGATGGCATCGGAGAGGCGTTTCACCGCAAAGGCCACTTCGTCGTCGTAGTGGACGGAGACGGCCTGGAGCATCTCGTCGAGCTGGCCCGACTCTTCCCCGATGGCGACCATCTGGATGACCATGGGGGTGAAGTATCGTGCCGTGCTGAGGGGCCCCGAGATTCCGCGGCCCTCCTCCACCCGGTCCCGAACCTGGTCGAATTCCCGGGCGATGGCCGTGTTGCCGATCGTGCCCGAGAGGATCTGCAGGGAGCTCATGACGGGGACGCCGCTTGCCTGGAGGATGGAGAAGATGCTGGCGAAACGCGACATGGCCGCCTTCATGAACAGGGGGCCCAGGAGGGGGACCCGCAGCAGGAAGGCATCCCGAACGAATTTCCCCTGATCCGTTCTGAGATAGTAGCCCGCCGCCGCGAGGAGTCCGATAAGCGCCGCGAGCGTGGCGAACCAGTAGTCCGTCAGGAGGTGGTGGAGGAACAGGCTCACCTTCGTCGGCCAGGGCAGCTCGACGCCCACGCGGGCGAAAATGCCCACGAAACGGGGAATGACGTAGTTGAGCAGCACGAAGAACGCGATGCCCAGGGCCGCCACGACGATGATGGGGTACTGGAGGGCCGATTTCACGTCGGACTTGACCTTGTGCTCGTGCTCGAGGATGTAAATGAGCCGCTGCAGGACCTCGGGGATCGTCCCGCTGGCCTCCCCGGCCCTGATCATGCTTCGGTACAGGGTGTTGAAGGTCTTGGGGTGCTTCGCCATCGCGTCCGAAAGGGGGGAGCCCTCGCGGACATCCTGGGTGATCTCCGAGACGATCTGCCTGAGCTTCGGGTTGCTCACCTGGACCTCGAGCACCTCCAGGAGCCGCATGATGGGGACGCCGGCCAGGAACATCGTGCGGAACTGCTTCGTGAACAGGATGAGCTCCTGCATCGAGACCCCGCCCACCCGCTGCTGCAGGCCCTCCCAGGAGATGCCGGGGAGGGCGCCGCGCTCCGATGCGCCCGCGACCCGGGAAGGGATCCAGCCGCGGTTCAGCAGCAGCGTGCGCGCCGCGTCGGGCGACTCCGCGTCGATGACGCCGGAGATCGTCGCGCCGGTCTCGTTGATGGCTTCGTAGGAATATTTCGGCATTCGTCAAACGGTGATTCGTGATGAATGATTGGTGATCCGTGGAAGCAGGAAGAAACCATCCTGCTCTCTCTTCCCTGTTTCCTGTCCCCTTTTCTTCTGCGTTTCTCTGCTCTTTTTCTTCCCTGTACCCTTGACCCTGAACCCTGTTAAACCATCACCGCCGCCGAGGCCTCCTCGATGGTCGTCACGCCGGAGAGAACCTTGCTCATGGCGTCGTCCTTGAGGGTCCGGAGCTTCCCCTTCTGCGTGAGGATCCGGCTGATCTCCTGGGCCGCCATCCCCCGCAGGATCATGTCCTGGACCTCCTCGTCGTTAAGGACGATCTCGAAGATCCCCGTCCTGCCGCGGTAGCCCGTCCCCATGCAGGCCGGGCAGCCCCGTCCCCGCTGGAAGTTGGCCCTGTCGATCTTGAGTCCCCAGGCGGCGATCACCTTCTCGTTGGGCCGGTAGCGCTCCACGCAGTAGGGGCAGATCGTCCGGACGAGGCGCTGGGCGAAGGTCGCCAGCAGCACCGACGAGACGAGGAAACGCTCGATTCCCATGTCGATCAGGCGCGTGATGGCGCCCGCGGCATCGTTGGTGTGCACGGTGCTCAGGACCCGGTGCCCCGTGAGGGCCGCCTGCACGGAGATGCCAGCCGTTTCGCCGTCTCGGATCTCGCCGACCATGATCACGTCGGGGTCCTGGCGCAGGATGGAGCGCAGGCCGCTCGCGAAGGTCATGCCGGCCTTGCGGTTCAGCTGCACCTGGCGCACCTTCTCGACGCGGTACTCGACGGGGTCCTCCAGGGTGATGATGTGGATGTCGGGCCGGTTGATCTCGCGGATGATGGCGTAGAGGCTCGTGCTCTTGCCGCTTCCCGTCGGGCCCGAGCTGAGGATCATCCCGTAGGGCTTGTTGATGATGGAGTCGATCTTGTCGCGATCCTCCTTGACCATCCCGAGCCGGTCGAGCGAGTAGACGCCGGCGCCCATGTCGAGCAGCCGCAGGACCAGGTTCTCGCCGTAGATCGTCGGGATGGAGGAGACGCGGACGTTGATCTCCTTGTTCTCCATCTTGACGGTGAAGCGGCCGTCCTGCGGGATTCGCGAGGTGGCGATGTCCATGTTCGCGAGGATCTTGATGCGCGAGATGATGGGCAGGAACATCTGCTTGGGCGGCGCGGGCACCTCGTGGAGACGGCCGTCGATGCGGAACCGCACCTGGACGTTTTTCATCTGGGGGCTGATGTGGATGTCGCTCGCCCCCTCCCGGACCGCCTGGGAGATGATCGAGTTGACGAGGCGCACGATGGGCGCCTCCTCGGCCATCCCCATGATGGAGCTGGGGCTCACCTGGAGGTCGTCGGTGTACTCGGCGGCCGCCTCGGCATCGAAGCCGGAGTCGAACTTCATCTCCTCGAGGCTCTCCAGCACGCCGCCGAGGCCCGACTGCATCCCGTAGATCTGGCCGATGAGCTGGTTGAGCTCGCGCTCCGTGCAGACGACCGTCTCGACCTCCTCGTTGGTGAGCGACTCGATGTAATCGAGGGCGTTGATGTCCACCGGGTCCGTCATGGCGACGGTGAGCAGACGGCCCTTGCGCTTCAGCGGAGCGGCCTGGTTCTTCTGGGCGATGTCGGCCGTGAAGACGCCGGCGAGGCTGAGGTCAACGGGGTACCTGTCGGGGTGGTATTTCTCGATCTTGAGCTGGCGGCTCAGCAGGTCGACCATCTGGGTTTCGGACAGGATGCCCTGCTGGATCAGGAGTTTGCCGAGCTTCAACCCCGTCTTCTTCTGCTCGTCGAGGAAGTGCCTCAGCTGGTCCTCGTTGAGGACCTCGGCATCGATGAGCATCTCCCCCAGCTTCTTTCGGACTCTCAAGGCCTTGCCCTTTCTTTCCTTCGGGTGTTCCGTTTGTCCATTCTCGCTGCGGCCGGCGTGTCCCGGCGGGACGCGGACCGGGGGTGCGTCGATCAATCGGGTCCCGGTGCGCTCCCGGTCTGCACGCCAGCTGCATCCCTCGGAATATTCTTCCGGAACAGGATCCCTGCCGTCTGCCCGGATGCGCCCGGCGGCGAGCCGGCCATGGCCGCCGAGGGATGCCACGGGTTCAACGTCGAGGACGCCAGGGGGTGGACGGTCTTGTCCGAGATCCGCGCCTGGTAGACCGTTCCCGCCCGGTCCCCCGGGTCCACGGCCCCGTCCCGCTTGATCGAGACCCCCGCGAGGAAGGCCAGGACCGCCACGACCAGCACGGCCGCAACCCCCCACCCCATCGCCCGTTTTCTTCTGCGCTGGGATACGCGGTTTCGGAGGCAGGACTGAACGAGAAACCATCCCGCCCGGGATCGGTTGCGGACTATCATCGCCAGGATGACCTGATGGCAGAGCATCACGACCTTTCGCGGCACGCCCCCCGTAGCCGTGTAGATGGCCGCCAGGGCCGGCAGGGTGAACTCGACAGGCTCGTGGCCGGCCTGGCTCGCCTGCGCGATGCGGTGTTCGATCATCCGGCGCATCTGCGTGAAATCCAGCGGCCTGAGCCGCAGGCAGACGTTCATCCGGTCGGCGAAGTTCTCCCGGCGCTCGAGGATCGCGTTGAACTCCGGCTGGGCGAAGAGAACGATCTGCAGGAGCTTGAACCGGTTCGTCTCGTAGTTCAGGAATTCCCGCAGGATCTCGATGCAGAACCCGGGCAGCTTCTGCCCCTCGTCGATGATCAGGACGACGACCTTGTCCTCGTCGACCCCCCGGCGGAACAGGTGCTGCTTAATCGCCTCCTTGAGCTGCCACTCCGTGAGACCGTGGACGGACTCCACGGCTCCCATCATCCGGGCGATGCCGGCCAGAAACTGGATGGGCCCGCCGAAATCGGGATCCATGAGCAGGTGGAACTCCACGGACCCGTCCCCGTGAAGCTTTCGGATCAGCATGCGCGACAGCGTCGTTTTCCCCGTCCCCACGTCCCCGATGACCACGTTGAGCCCCCGGCGCAGGCGGATGGAGATCTCCAGCTGCTGGAGGCAGTTCACGTGCTGGGGGGCCTCGAAGAAGAACTCCGGCTCCGGGGAGTTGGAGAAGGGTTCCCGGTCGAGGTTGAGGATCTCGAAGTAACTCATGGCTGCTTGCCCGGGGTCGTCCCGGAAGCCTCCTTCCTAGCCGGGGCCGTGACCTCGGCGGGCGCGTTCGTTGCTGCGGCTGCTGGTTCTGCCTGGAGGGCCGCCTGGGCTTTCAGGATGTGCGGCGTGATGAAGATGAGCACCTCTTCCATCGTCTCGGCCCGGTCATCAGCCTTGAACAGGTAGCCGATGCCCGGGATGTCCTTGAGGCCGGGGATGCCCGTGTCGGTCAGCAGGGTGCGCTGCTTCGTCAGGCCGGAGATCACGACGGTCTCCGTATCCTGCACGATGAGGGTCGTCTCGGTCTGCTTCTTGATGATGTAGGGGTTGCCCTGGACGCTGCGGGTCGAGTCCACCTCGTCCTTCTTGACCTTGATCTTCATCTTGAGGTTCCTGCCGTCGATCACGTGCGGGGTGATCTCGAGCCGCAGCACGGCGTCCTCGAACTTGACCTCCTGGGTTACGACGCCGCTCGAGGTGCTTGTCGCCACGTAGGGGACCCGCTCGCCGTTTTCCGTGTAGGCCATCTGGTTGTCCAGCGTCGTGATGGAGGGGCTCGACAGGATGTTGAGCTTGCCGTCTTTCTGCAGGGCCTGGAGCTGCATCTCCAGGACACTGCCGCCGATCGTCCCGAAGATGAGGCCGAGCGACCCCGCACCGCCCGCTGCGGCAATGGCCGCGGGGTTGGCCGGGAAGTTCAGGCCGAAGCCCTGGCCGGCGATGCCCGTCGAGCCGTAGGTCGGCGTGTAGCCGCCCGCCGTGGGGGGCGTCGTCGTCGACCCGCCCGAGCCGCCCGGCGTGACGTAGTAGTTCTGGCCCCCCCACCGGTTGGCGTAGACGCCGCCCCACTGCACGCCGAGGGCCCGCGCCGTGTCCTTCGAGGCCTCGACGATGTTGGCCTTGATGAGGATCTGGGCCGTGGGCTTGTCGAGACGCTCGATCATGGGGATCATCCGCTTGAGATCGTCCCGGGTGGCCTGAATGATCATGGAGTTGGTGTGCTGGTCGACGAGGATGGAGCCGCGGACCTTGCCGTCCCGGTCCTTCGTCAGGAGCTCCTTCAGGCTGTCGCGGAGCTTCGCCGCGTCTGCGTAGTCCACGGAGACGACCATGGTGAGGAGCTTCTGGCCGCGGATGCGGTCCCGGGCGGCGTCGAGCTTGATGTCGCGCTCCATGTCCTCAACGGTCATGACGCGGATGATGTCGCCCTCCCAGGAGTAGGAAAGGCCGTTGGTTTTCAGGATCCCCAGGAAGGCCTGGTCCCATGGCTTGCTCTCGATGTTGATCGAGGTTTCTCCCTTGACGCCCGAGCGCAGCATGATGTTCACGTCGGCCGCCTGGGCCAGGGCGCGGAGAATGACGTTGATGTCCACGTTGTGCATCCTCAGCGAAACGCGGCGCGTGGGCAGGGGCTTTTCCTTCCGGGCCGCCTCGTCCGTGACCAGTTCGTCCTCCTCGAGGGGCGGCATGTCCATGATCCGCGCCCGCGGTGTCGGCGAGTGGCCCTTCGAGGTATCCGCCATGGTGCTCCACTTTTCAAAGAAGGGGTCTTTCACCCGTTTGAGATCCTTCGCGCATCCCGCGAGCGAAAGACCGATCACAGGAATGAAGAACCAGCACATCCACCGGGTAAGGGCTCTGGGTTTCAAGGCCTGTCTCCTCTAGAAGGTTTCGTCCTTCAGTTTGATGACGACATTTCTCTGGTTCTGCCGGTCGGTAATGACCACCCGGGTGGGCTCCACGCTCTTGAGGAAGAAAGCGCTGCCGAAATCGAGCTTCTCGCCGACCCGGTACGTGCTGCCGTTGATGACGGCCAGCTTCTTCTCGCCCATGTCGACATAACCCGAATAGACGATGTCCGGACCGCCCGTCCCCCCCGGCCCCGCCTTCGGCGCGGACGGCATGACTTTCCTGTAGAAGGGGTCTTTCGCCCAGGCCGCCTCGGCCCTGGCGATCACGTAATTCTCGGTCGGGGAGGCAGACACCTTCTTGAGCTCCGCGGCGATCTCCTGGATGATCTTCTCCGAACCCGAGTACTGGTCCGCCGGTTTCGCCCCCTGCCCCGTGACGGCCGGCCACAGGTGGTACACAAGGGCCAGGAGGATCGAGAAAATCATGGCGCTGACGATGATCTTTTCACGCTTGCTCATTCAGCCATTCCTCTCGTGGAGCCCGCCCGCGCCGCAGATCAGCCGACGGCGAGCCACACCTTGAGCCGGAACTCCTTGACCCCCGGCATCTGCTGGATTTCGATCTCCTCGATCTTCTCGAGGTAGGGCCGGTCGCCCAGTTCGATCAGGAAATTCCGGAAATGGTAATAGTCCCCCTTCAGGGTCGCATTCACCAGCATGGTCGACGAGCCGCCGACCAGGGTGTTGATGTCGGGGCTGACGGCCACGAGGTCGAGCTTCGCCTTCAGGGCCATGTCCCGGAAGATCGCGGAGATCCTGTCCTTCTGATCCCCCGAGAGCTTCGCCTTCGCCGGCAGCGGGAGGTGACGCTCGGCCTTGACCTTCATCCGGTCGATGAGCTGCTTGGTCATGGGCGCATAGCTCTGGTGGGTCTTGACCTTCGTGTTGAGCTCGGAGATCTCCGCGTCCAGCCTCGTGATGGTCCGGTAGTTGTAGAAGCCGATCCACACGAGGATCAGGATGATGCCGATCCCGGCGATCAGCAGTGTCACGCTCCGCGTCGCGAAGGGGATGTTTTTCCTCATTTCCATGGTTCACCCGGCTAGAGCTTGATGTTCAGGACGAAGTGCAGGACTTCTCCTTCCGCCTTGTTCTGCTGCAGCGCCTCGACGACGCTCCTCTGCACGGTGGCTTCCTTCACCAGGGGAGACCCCTTGAGCCTGAGCACGTAACTCGAGAGGTAGCCTTCGAGCATGTTCCTCTCCCCCGTCACGATCCCGTCGATCTCCAGGCTCTTCACCGCGGCCTCGGCCGGCTTTGCCGGCGCGGCGCCTTTCTCCGCTGCCCTGGCCGCCGGGGCGGCCTTCCCCTCGGGCTTGCCGAGGCTTGTCCTGACCTTCAGGAACCGGACATTTTCCGGCGTCAGGGCGGACAGCTCGCTCAGGACGGCCATCCCCAGGTACCGCTCGCCGTACTCCTTTTTCAGGCGCCTCTCCTCGCGGTCCTTGGCCGCCATCTGGAGGACCAGCTTCGTGTCCACCATCAGGTTCAGCGAGGAGAGCTGCTGGTTGAGCTCGGCGACGGCCTCCTTCTTCTTGGATGCCATGCGCTCCTGCCAGGCAAAGACCGTGAGCCCCGTGATGATGATCCCCGCGAGCGAGAGCAGGATGGCCCGGTTCACCCGGCTCACCGTGGCCATCTTCTCCTTTTCCTTGTACGTGAACAGCAGATTGGGCGTCCTGACGTTGTCCGACAGGGCAAGCCCCACCGCCACGGCCAGGGAGGCCTTCTCGGAGGCCGTCGCGGGTTCCGTATACCCGGAGAGGTAGGGAATGGACGGATCCATGGGGTCCATGACCCCGCTTTCGATGCCGAGCTGCTCCCCGATGTAGTGAATCAGGGGTCGGTAGGCGTTCACGACGCCGGAGATGTACACCCGGCTGACCTTTTCGCCGCCCAGGTTCGCGAAGGTTCGCTCCACCTGGCGCACGAGGCGGTCCAGGGCCGGGCGGACCATGTCGAAGATATCCTCTTCCGAAAAATCGTGTCCCGCATCGTCCGGCGTCAGGGCGGGTGCGTCCGGGTCGAGGCTCATGATGAGTTTATGGGCCTGTGAGGGCGTGATGGTGAAATCCATCGGCGCACCACCCCAGCGCAGATCCCTCGCCGAGGGCCGCCTGCGGTCGGTGTAGTTCTCGACGAGGGACTCCACCATGCTGTTCATGCCGGTCTTGATGTCCCGGGTCAGGATGAGGCTGCCCCTGGAGTAGATGTCGATGCGCGCGCCGTCGCGGCCGATGTAGAGGCCCGCAAGGGTCTCGCCGTAGGTCGGCATCCACTTGGTGCGGAAGAGGTTCTGGACGGCGAAAGAGGCGATGGTCAGGCCGCTCAACTGATAGCCGGCGTCGGTGAACAGCTCGACGACGGCCTCCACCTCCCGCCTCGGCGCCGTGTAGACCATGACGGAGGTCTTCTTGACCCCCTGCTCCACCAAGTCGTTCAGGATCTCGAAGTCGAGGATCGTGTCCATATCCTCGAAGCTGAGTTCCCGCTTGGCCGTCCAGTAAATAGCGTTTTCAAGCTGCTTGCGGGGCACCCTGGGGATCTTGATGAACCGGACGTCCACCTTGGAGGAGGACATGAGGCTCCAGATCTGGAGGCCCTTGCCGGGGCCGCAGAATTTCCCCAGTTCGGACTTCAGGAAACCCGTGAACTCGCGGGTCCCTCGGGCGGTCGCGGGCGGAACGGGCACGCGGCGGAAATCGATAATTCTCCACTGGTCGGCGGCCGTCTCCTCGACTTTCACCAATTGAAGGGCCTGGTGCCCGATGTCGACGCCGATGGTCACGGGACGCTGAAAGGCGGGGGCGAGGGAAGAGAAGGGGCTTGCCTTCTTCTTTTTCGGTGCGACAGGCTTGTAGGATGGTTCTTCTTTCGGCGCCGCCTTTGCCTTTCCCCGGATGACGTTGAGTAGTTTTTCCGTGGAAGAAATTTCTCGATTGGAGGCCATGCTCACCTTCTTGTCGAAAAAAGTCCCGATAATCCGGCAGCCGTCAACGCCGCCGGAATCCCCTCGTCAAGGGAACAATACTCCCCCAAAACCGCTCTGCGCGAGGGCTACCGCCTGTCGATGGAAATTCGCGAATAAAAATAAATGGTTGCGCACAAAAAGAAAAACCCTTGAAAACATTATCTATTTTGTATTTTTTGTCAAGCTTTTTCAGGCGCCGGCAACCACTGCAACATTTGCACAATACATGCCAAAAAACAAATACTTACCCCCTGCAGGGGCAGGCCCGGCAGGGCGCCTCCATTTCCTGCCGACAAATTTTGCAGGCCCGTCATGCGGGATTCCTTTCTTTGCTGGCAGGCGGGGAAAGGGGCGCCTTTACGGGAACTTTCTGCAAATTCGCATGACAGGCGCATGAAAAATCTGTTATGCAGAACAAGCCCGCGGTGCCGGCAAAACAGGGGCTGCAGGGAAAGCGGGCGAAAGCAGGGGGAGGCCGATGAGACAATTCTCAGTCAGGACGCAGGCACGGGGCCAGATGATCGACATCACGGACCGGGTACGGGCGATCCTCCGGGAGAGCGGGGTCGCGAGCGGCATCTGCTGTGTATTCGTCCCGCACACCACGGCGGCCGTGACGATCAACGAAAACGCCGACCCCGACGTGCCCCGGGACATCCTGTCCCAGATGGACAAGACGATCCCCATGCGCGGGGACTACCTGCACGGCGAGGGGAACTCGGCGGCTCACATCAAGGCGTCCCTCTTCGGGGCGTCGGAGACGGTATTCGTTGAGAATGGCGCCCTCGTCCTCGGGACCTGGCAGTCCATCTTCTTCTGCGAGTTCGACGGGCCCCGGACGCGGCAGGTCTTCGTCAAGATTATCCCGGGGGGATGAAACCCGCCCGCAGTGCCGTTTTTCTCCCATGACGCCAGGGGATGACGGCAAAAAAAAAGGGGGGGACGAAGGGGGCGGAAACGTTTCGTGCCTCGGTCCGCCTCCGCGATCCCGCCCGCCGGCGCCGCGGCTTCGCGGCAAAAAAAGGCCGGTTGCGGAACCGGCCTTCTCGATCACTTCTTCGCGCCCTTGATGGGCACCTTCTTTCCCGCTTTCTTCGCTTCCGCCGTTTTCGGCAGCTTGATGGTGAGCACGCCGTTTCTGAAGTCGGCATCGACCTTCTTGAGGTCGATCCCTTCGGGCAGCGGGACCGTCCGCTGGAAGGAACCGTAAGAGCGCTCCACGTGGTAAAAGCTCCTGCCCTTCTCCTCCTTCTCCTCTTTCTTTTCACCCTTGAGGGTGATGGAATTCCCCGTCAGCAGGACCTCCACGTCCTTCTCCTCCATCCCGGGGAGCTCGGCCGTGATGCGGTACTCCTTTTCCGTCTCCTCGAGGTCCATCTTCGGGCTGAACCCGCTCCACCGCTCATCGGCCATCCGGAGGGGCCGGAGGTCGAACCCCCGGAAGAAATCGTCGAAAAGCCGGTTGACCTCCCTTTGAAGCGAAAAGAGGGGATACTCTTCCTCGCGTCTTGCAGGCGGGGTCACCGCCCCCTGGCCCGCCGTAACCACGTCCTTGATCTTGCCTGCCATGGTGCGCCTCCTTTTTAAGGGGATTGACGGGGTGTTACGCTGATTTCACGCTGATCTTCCTGAGCCTCACGGGCTCCGCCTTGGGGAGAATGAGCTTCAGGACACCATCCTTCACCGACGCCTCAATCCCGTCACGGTCGATTTCGTCGGACAGGGTGAAGGCCCTCTCGTAGTCGCCGGCCTCGTACTCGGTGTAAGCGGCACGATACCCTCCATGGGCAGCGGGCTCGACCTTCCCCGAAAGGGTCAGTACGTTCTTCTCCAGGGTGATGTCGACGGATCTCTCGTCCACGCCCGGCATGTCCGCCAGCAGGACGATCGCATCCTTCGTCTCGCAGATGTCCACCAGGGGAATGAAGACCTTCACGGATTTCGTCCTCTCCGTTTCAACGGGCGAGGAAGCCTCACGCTTCTGCATCTCCTTGTCGGCCATGAGGGTTGCCTCCTTTCATCGCTGCTGCGATCTGATCTCTATTTTCCTGGGTTTGTCCGCCTCCGCGCGCGGCAGCCTGACTGTCAGGACCCCCCTCTCATAACTCGCGTCCACCTTGCCCGAGTCCACGGCGTAGGGGAGGCGGAAGCTCCGGGTGAATTCCCCCCTTGCGCGCTCCTGGCGATGGGATACCTCTCCCGGCTTGAGAGCCTCCGGTTTTCTCGACCCCGTCAGTCGCAGGACGTTCTCGGCGACCGTGATGTCGAGATTTCCCGGGTCGATGCCCGGGAGTTCAGCCTCGACAATGACATCCTGATCAGAAGCCCAGATGTTGACAGCGGGAAACGTGGAGGCATACGGCGTCTCTCTCAGGAGAAGACGGTTCACATCCTGCTGCAGCCTCTCCATCTCACGCCAGGGGCTCCAGACTCTTCCGTATCGACCAAATTCCGGCCAGAACATCTCGATGCAACCTCCTTTCGCGTGATCTGTCTTTCCGCCGCGGGGCCTGTTTCCGCAGTCCCCGCAGCGCTTTCTGCAATTAAAATAGATCCGGTTTGCGCGTTGTCAAGACCGGGGGGAACAGGGGATGGGAGGGGAAGACGGTTGGAAGGCAGACGGGGTGACGGCGCAACATTCGGGGCACGGCGCGAGCCGCCCGAAACCGGGATGATCGACGGCTAAAGGAGGAGGGCGCCTCTGTAGAAGCAATACAGGCCGACCAATTGAATGACGTGGTAGAGGTCATTGTGATTGAAGTGTCTGGCCGGCCTGAAGCCGCTCCGCTGTACGGCGGCGGCGGCGAAGCTGACGAGGATCCCGACGCAGACGAGTCTCGCGCCTGGCGAACCCGTCGACGCGTAGCTGAACCCCATGGCCCCGAGAATGAACACCATGGCGGCGCTGTAGAAGACGATGACGTTGCGGAATCGGTAATCCCGCCAGATCCAGGCGGCATAGAGGATCGAGAGGCCCAGGGCTGTCCAGCGCAGGATGTCGGCATACTCCGCGGGCCATATGTGATAGAAGGTCCCCACCAGCATGGCCGTTACGGATGTGCCTACAGCGATCCCCGTGACGCGCCACAGCAGCGGCACCCACCGCACGAGGGCCGTGTGCCGTACGGCATGGATGGTTGCCCCCGCGAGGGTCCCCACGGCAATGAGAAAAAACGACAGGGCAAAGAAGCGGTGCACGGGTGCCTGGGAAATTCCGCAGATCCGCGATCCCGCCCAGACGGCCGCCGCAGCCAGGAGGACGTCCGTCAGGACCGTCATCGGCTCGGGGCCCAGGAAGCCGTGCACCGGGGTTTCGCCGCGCTGCTCTCTGACCTGGTTCATGCGGACTTTTCCACCTTCCGGATCACGAAGCGCCCGCTCTCATCCTCGCCAAAAACACTGACGGGATTCGGAACGGCGGCGACGATCCGTCGAAGGTCCGACGTTGCGATGCGGAGGCTCTTCGTGGGAACGGCGGGGTTGAACATGAAGAATTCGGCCTCCAGGATGCCCTCGTCCACGTAGAAGGGAAGCGCCGGGTCCCGGTGGCCGAAGGGCGGCACCGAGCCCGGGTCGCAGCCCGTCACCTCCATCAGCTCATCGCGGTTGGCGAAGCGGATGTCCTTTGTGCCAAACTCCTTCTTGAAGAGCCTCGCCTTGATCTCCTTCTCGGCCGTGGTGACGAGCAGGTAGTACTTGCCCTTGGCCTTGAGGAGAATACACTTGCTGCTTGCCCCGCTCCAGCCCGCCTGCCCGCGGAAGCCCAGCGACTCCCCGCAGGTACCGACGGGCGGGTGCTCGATCTCGTCGAAGGGGATCCCCATCCGCTGGAGAAGATTCCGGATGGCCTGACAGACGTCCTGTGACATCATGTGACCCCCGTGACGCCTCGCAATCCAGGTTTATGAATCCAACCTGTCACTCCAACCCCCGGACCCTGACTTGTAGCAGAATTCTCCCTTCCTGATAAGTCGAAATCTGTGGTACGCTCGCAGGCGCGTCACCGCAAAGGAGGGGTCATGAAAACCTTCAAAATCGCTTCCTACAACGTCAACTCGGTCCGCAGCCGCCTTCCCGTCGTGCTGCCCTGGCTCGAAAAGAACCGGCCCTCTGTTCTGTGCCTCCAGGAGACCAAGACGGAAGACACGAAGTTCCCGGCGAAGGAATTCGAGGAGTCCGGGTGGAACGTCGTCTTCCGGGGGGGCAAGGGCTACAACGGGGTGGCCATCGTGTCGGCGGAGAAGGCGGACAGGGTGGCGCTCGGTCTCGACGACGGCGGCCCCGCCGACGAGGACCGCCTCATCCGGGCCGTCTTTTCCGGCATCACCGTCGTGAACACCTACGTCCCCCAGGGAGCCGATCGCGAAAGCCCGAAGTTCGCGTACAAGCTTGAGTGGTTCAGGCGCCTCCGGACGTTTTTCGCCAGGCACTATAAGCCCGACCAGATGATCCTGTGGTGCGGCGACATCAACGTGGCCCGCGAGGAGATCGACGTTCACAACCCCAAGAGGCTCCTGGGGCATGTGGATTTCACGCCCGAGGTCTGGGAGGCCTTCGACCACGTGATGGAATGGGGCTTTGTGGACGTGTTCCGCAGGCACCATCCCGGCAAGCCGGGGCAATATTCCTTCTTCGACTACCGGGTGCCCAAGTCGGTCGAGAGGGGGCTCGGGTGGCGGGTGGATCACATCCTGGCCACGGCGCCGCTCGCGAAGAAATCGGTTGCCGCCTGGATCGACCTGGAGCCGAGGAAGGCCGAGAAGCCGTCGGACCACACGCCGATCGTGGCGGAATTCAAACTGTAGGCTGATGTCCCGCTGTCTGCCGCTTGTTTGTCCGGCGGCACCATGTCGGTGAAGAGCGGAAGAGCAGAAGTAAGGAAGAGCGGTCAAGACAAGAAATCTTCCATCCACGCCGATCTTCCGCTCTTCCTGGCTTCCTCATTTCGTGATCTCGTTTATGACCGATCATACAATGCCAACGGGGAACTCTTCCATCCTCAAGGACGGCCTGCGCGCCGCCTGGCCCATCTGCCTGGGCTACGTTCCCATCGGCCTGGCCTTCGGCGTGCTTGCCCAGAAGGCGGGCCTCTCCCCGCTTGCCGTCGGGGTCATGTCGGCGCTGGTTTTTGCCGGCAGCGCCCAGTTTATCGCCGTGGCCATGCTGGGAGCGGGGGCGGGCATCGCATCGATCATCGCCACGACCTTCGCCGTCAACCTTCGCCACCTGCTCATGAGCTCCGCCCTCTCCGTCTACCTGAGGGGCATACGGAAGCGCTGGCTGACTCTTTTCGCCTACGGGGTGACCGACGAGAGCTTTGCCCTGAACCTGGTTCGCTTCCGCGAAGGCAACTGGGACTGGAAGCGGGCGCTGACCGTCAACCACGTCACCAACGCGGTCTGGGTGGCGAGCACTGTCGCGGGCGCGCTGGGAGGCGCCCTCATCCCGGCACATGCCTTCGGGATCGACTATGCGCTCATGGGCATGTTTTTGTGCCTTCTCGTCTACCAGCTCCGGGGAAGGATCTATGTCCTGACGGCCCTGGTAGCCGGCGCCGCCGCCGTCGGGATATCCCTGACGGTCCCCGGCAACAGCTACATCGTGGCGGCCTCGGTGATCGCCGCCACGGCGGGGCTTTTCATCCGGAGGCGATGGCCTTCACGATGAACATCCTCTCCCCCGGCGTGAGAAGATCGACGGCAGGGCGGATATGCAGAACAGGCAACAGGGAACGAATGTCCTTCCTGGCTTGACCAGGAATACACATATGGACTGGAGCCCCGCTTTCGCGAGGATGACAATGAAGCCGGGAAAAGGGTCTTTCACAGGATGATGACGACGGACTACTTCCTCCTCTGCCTCGGCATGGGCCTCGTGACCTACGTCCCCCGCTGGGCGCCGCTCGTCGCCCTCTCGCAGCGGTCGCTCCCGCGCTGGCTCGAGGAGTGGCTCGACCTCATCCCGGCGGCGATCCTCAGCGCCCTGATCCTCCCGGCCCTGGTGACGGCCGGCGAACCCAGGCAGCTGTCCCTGTGGAATAACGACCTGCTCGTGGCGGGGCCCGTTTTCCTGTTCGCCCTGCGCACGCGGTCGCTGGGCGGCACCGTGGTCGTGGGAATGGCGCTCTACTGGCTGGCGGGGAACGTTCTCGGATGATCTACCTCAAGCTCTTCCTCACGGCCGTCTTCTGGGGCGGGACTTTCATTGCGGGGCGCATCCTTGCCCAGGAGGTACAGCCCTGGTCGGGATCCTTCCTGCGGTTTCTCGTGGCCTCGGTGGGCATGATCCCCCTGGTCTGGCACTTCGAGGGCAGGCTGCAGCCTCTTCGAAAGAAGGAGGTTCTCCTCGTCTTCCTCTCGGGGATGACGGGCGTCTTTCTCTACAACGTGTTCTTCCTGACGGGGCTTCAGACGGTGCAGGCAGGCCGCGCATCGGTCATCGTGGCCTCGAACCCGGTGCTCATCTCCCTGTTTGCGGCGCTTCTGTTCCGGGGAGAACGGATGACCCCGCGAAAGATCCTCGGCGTCGCGCTATCCGTATGCGGCGCCGTCTTCGTGATCACGCGGGGACACCCCGAGGAGATCCTCCAGGGAGCTGCAGGGCGGGGCGAGATGTTCATCTTCGGCTGTGTGGCCAGCTGGGTCTCCTACTCGCTCATCGGCAAGGTCGTCATGCGAGACGTCCAGCCCGTCTCCGCGGTGACTTACGCCTGCCTGGTCGGCGCGTCGGCCCTTCTTCCGCCGGCGCTCATCGAGGGGATGGCGGGCAACCTCGGGAGCTACTCGATCGCCTCCTGGCTCTCGATCGTCTACCTGGGCTTCTTCGGCACCTGCATCGGGTTTATCTGGTACTATGAGGGAATCCGGGAGATCGGCCCCTCGAGGGCGGGGGTGTTCATCAACTTCGTCCCCATCAGCGCCGTCGTCCTGTCCTTCTTCCTTCTCGGCGAGACGGTCGACGCCTCGCTGCTCATCGGCACGGCCCTGGTGCTTTCGGGCATCTATCTCGCGAACCGATCCGCGGGCGGCTCATGACACCGGCCTCGCAAGCGGCACGAAAAGAACAGGGCCGAAAAGGGGCCCTGTCCTTCTATATTGCCAGAGCACGAAGGTCTTTCGTGCTCCTCGATCGCTCAAGATGTTCTGCCGGACCCCTCCTTAACGGTGGTAGTACCGCGCATCGTGCCGATAGTACACGGGGTGCCCCTGGTGGTGGCGCTGCCAGTGCTTCACATGGCCCGGGGGCACGTGCGCGTAGACCGGCCGGTAAACCACGGGGGCGGGCCTGTAAACGACCACGGGCGCCGGGTGCACCACGACGGGCTGGGCATAGACGACAGGGGGCGGGAAGCTCCCGATATCGAAACGGCCATAGAATCCCGGCTGGCCGATGCTGACGGATACGCCGACGTCGGCAGCTTGCGCCGCCGTTGCGGCAACGAGAGTGATGGCGATGGCTGTCAGAATGCGTTTCATGTTCGGTTCCTTTCCCTTCTGTCGAGTCCTTCCTGTTGTCCGTTCGTCCTTAACCAGCCTTTGTTCTTGAATCCTTCCGTTGACTGGTAAAACGGATGGCGGGGCATTCGGTTTACAGTCCCCGAATCCGCCCGGACCCCCGGCAAGGTTCCAGGTGAAAACCAATGGTATTCCATGGTATTATGAAAAAAGGCGAATACGAGAGGAGGACGAAGAATATGAACAGGAAGGACATTGTCATCATCCTTACGGCGCTGGTCCTTGTCTCCGGAGCGGCCGGCATCGCCTCGGCAGCCGTGCAGGACAAGTATGCGCTGCCCGAGCCCTACCTGGCCTGGGAGAAGGCATACCTGAAGGAATTCCCGGAATTGCAGGGTCTCATGGACACGATGATTGCCACGGCAGTCCGGCAGCTGAAGGCTCCGGAGGGCGATATTCTCCACAACCGGGTATGTTCGGCCCTGGCCTACGAGATGGGCAAACCATTGGCGGTGCAGGAACGGAGACTGGCCGTCGCGGCGGATATCCTCCACAACATCAGCAAGGAAGACAAGGGGGCCGTACTGACCGACCCCGACTGGTTCCGCAAGTGCTCGGAAATGGTCGCGAGACTCAAGAAGGCAGGGTACTTCAAGCCGTCTCCCGGCTTCTGGGGCGACGAGGCGCTGCTGAAAAGCCCGAAGGTCGGGGCCAATCTCGCCCTGGTCCATCACATCACGGGCGCCCTCACGGCCGGTGAGATCGCCCGCAAGGCAGGCGGGTTCTCCGAGAAGGACATTGAGAGGATGCAGGTGACCATCCTCGAACACTCCACGGGTTACTGGTATTTCCGGGATTCCGTGGACCAGGCGGCGGGCCGCAAGGGCGCCTGGCAGTCCGTCTTCCCCGAGCCGGAAAACGAGTCTGCCAGGATCGCACACGACGCCGATCTGATCTCCCAGTTCGTCTACGAGTCGGTAGTCCCAGACGGCAGCAAGTGGCGCGAGCTGGCGAAGAAGCGCTGGGGTGCCAGGGACACGAAGGAGGAGGCGCACATCGTCTACTACGTGTTCTTCCGGCTCTACGAGGAGGCCAAGACGGAGAAAGGCAAGGCGCTGGCCAGGCAGGATTGGGAGAAGATCCGCCCCGAGCTGGCGAAGCTCACGGGCCTCAAGCCCGATGAGGACCCCATCAAGGTCCTCGGCGTCCCGACGATCTTCCGGTGAGAGAAAAAGGGGACTGTCCCCTTTTCTGTTCAGTCTTTTTTGGACAGTCTCCCGGCGATCCCGTTGGCGAGCACCACCAGGGCCGTGGAGATGAAGATCATGAGGATGCCGAGGGCCGAGAGCCTCCCCCACAGGCCGTCCTCGGCGAAGCGCAGGATCTGGACGGCCAGCACCTCCGTGCCGGGCCGCGAGAGGACGACGGAGAGGCTCAGCTCGCGGACAAACATGGTCGCCATCAGGATCCAGCCCGAGGCGATCCCGGGGACAAGCAGCGGCAGGACGATCCGGCGCATGGTGTACAGCGGGCCTC
Organism: Deltaproteobacteria bacterium; assembly: GCA_012728915.1. Lineage (GTDB taxonomy): Bacteria > Desulfobacterota > Syntrophia > Syntrophales > UBA2192 > UBA2192. Next base: position 27,053 of record JAAYEC010000025.1, read on the forward strand.
CGCCGCAGACCCGCGAGGACTCCTCGAGGTGACCGTGGATCTGGACGAAGGCGCTCGTCAGCGGCCGCAGGCCGTAGGGCAGATAGGTGGCGATGTAGCCGATGAGCAGGGCCCAGATCGTGGAATACAGCGGGGTCTGGACAAAGAACCACATGAAGCCGATCCCCACGACGATCCCCGGGAAGGAGAAGGAGAGAAAGCTCAGCGACTCGAGCAGGCCCGAGGCCTTGCTGCGCACCTTGACGATGACGTAGGCCACGAAGAAGGACAGGACGATCCCCAGTGTCGCTCCGCCGATGCCGAGGTAGAGGCTGTTCTTCAGTGCGAGCAGCGAGACGGGGTCCTTGAGGACCGTCGCCCAGTGCCGCCAGCTCATCGCCGCAAAGGCCTTCGCGCCGGGCGTCATCACGTAGGGAACGAGTGACGTGTAGAAGAGAACGAGGACCGGAAGGACGATGAGCACGAAGGAGATCAGGACGACAACCGCGAAGAGCGGGTACCGGGCGCCCTTGAGGTCGATGACGCTCGGCCGGTAGCCGCGGCTGGAAATGGTCACGTACTTCTCGCCCTCCCGGGTGAGGCGCCGGTACAGCACGATGAGCGTGATCGAGGCGGCCAGGGCGCTCATGCCCACCGCCGCCGCCATCCCGTAGTCGGCGGCGTAGCCCGTGGCGACGATGCTGTAGATGTGGGTGGCCAGCACGTAGATCCGGCCCGGCATGCCGATGACCGACGGCACGGCGAAGGAGGCCAGGCTCCGGACGATGACGAGCGTGAGGGCCGCGAGGATGGCCGGCCTCAGCACGGGCAGGGTCACCCGGATGAGCGTGCGCGCGTTCGAGGCCCCGCAGACCCGCGAGGACTCCTCGAGGGCGACGTCGAAGGCCGACATGGCCGGCGCGACGACGAGGTAGGCGATGGGCAGGTCGAGCAGCCCCTCGACGAGGATCATCCCCGTGAGCGAGTAGATGTTGAGCGCCGCCCCCTCGAGACCCAGCTGCCTCAGAAAGAGGTTGATCATCCCGTTGGAGGGGTTGAGCAGGAGCACCCAGCTGACGGCAAACAGGATGTGCGGGACCATCATCGGGATGAGCGAGATGACGCCGAAGATGAACTTGCCGGGGATGTTGGTCCGCGTGTTGAGGTAGGCGAGAAACAGGGCAAGCCCCGTGGCGACGAGCGCCGAGCCCAGGGTGAAGATAACCGTGCTGACGAGGATCTCCGCGAAGGCCGGGTCGGTGTAGGCCGCGACGTACTTCTCCAGCGTGAAGGCGCCGAAGGCGCCCAGCTCGCCGCTGAAGCTCCCCAGGATGAGCATGACGACGGGGCAGAGCGTAAGGAACCCGACAATCGCGATGAGGCCCGGCGTCAGCGCCGTTGAAGTCTTTTGCATGGATGGCCGCGTAATCTCAACTTCGTCATTCCTTGCCCCAATTTCCCTCTCCCTTGAGTAGCTGTGTCATAATCGGCTCTCGTCATTGCGAGCGACCGCAGGGAACGCGGTAATCTCAATCTTTCCGAGGATATCCGAGATTGCTTCAGTCGCTTCTCTCCTTCGCAATGACATTGCGACACAGTCCCTGACGTGAGAGGGCCAGGGTGAAGATAGCCGCCGTTCAATTCATGAGGATCGAGCAGTGCCTCGGGTCGAACTGCAGGGCGATCTCCTCGCCCTCGCGGACGGCGGCCGTCGAGTCGATCCGGAAGATGAGCAGGGTCTCGCCCACGCGGATCTCCCCCTCGAAGGCATCGCCCACGAAGACCAGGGACTCGACCGTTCCGCGAAAGACATTCTCCCCTCCGCCGCGGCCCTCCGAAAGCACGCGGATGAACTCGGGGCGGATGCAGACGGTGGCCGCCTGCCCCGGCGCCGCGCCTGTCTTCCGAGCGCAGGCGATGGGCCCGATGGCCGAGTCGACTATCGTGGCCTTCTCGCCCGCGGCCGCAACCGTGCCCGGGATGAAGTTCGCATGCCCGATGAAGTCGGCCACGAACTGCCGGTCGGAATCGAAGTAGATCTCCCGCGGCGTTCCCATCTCCACGATGCGGCCGTTTCGCATGACCGCTATGGCATCGGAGAGCGCCAGGGCCTCGATTTGATCGTGGGTGACGTAGACGGCGGTGATTTTGAGCTCCGTGAGGAACCGCCTCAGTTCCTTGCGGGTCTCCTCGCGCAGCTTGGCGTCGAGGTTGGAGAGGGGCTCGTCGAAAAGGATCACCTTCGGCTCGGCCACCAGCGCACGCGCCAGGGCAACCCGCTGCTGCTGGCCGCCGGAGAGCTTCGTGGCAGGGCGTTTCTCGAAGCCGTCGAGCTGGACGAAACGAAGGGCCCTGGCGACCTTCCTTTCGATCTCCCCCTTCGGCTCGCTGCGGGCCTGGAGGGGGTAGGCCACGTTGTCGAAGACGTTCATGTGGGGCCAGATGGCGTAGGTCTGGAACACCATGCCGAGCCCCCGCCTGTCGGGCGGCACGAAGATGCCCTTTTCGGCCGAGAAGACAACCTCGTCGCCGATGGCGATCTCGCCCGTATCGGGCGACTCGAGGCCCACGATGCACCGCAGCAGTGTCGTCTTGCCGCAGCCGCTGGGGCCCAGGAGGGTGAAGATGCGGTTCGACGGGATCACCAGGTCCACGTCGACGAGCGCCTCGATCCGCTTTCCCTCGGAGTCGTAGAACTTGCTGACGTTCTTTACGCGGATTTCCATTCGATTCTTGCCGTCAGGGCTCTCCTCCCGTTCTTCCCATTCTACCGATCCCCGGTTACTTCGCGAAGATCTTCTTGAACTCGGCACCCCACTTCCTGATTTCGTCGTCGGAGAGCTCCCGGATCGGGATGACCTTCGCCTTGTCGATCGCAGAAATCGGCGGATAGACGCCCGGGGCCAGCACGTACTCGCCCACCTGGTCGGCCATGATCTTCATGGCGTCCTTCGAGAGCCAGTAGTCGACGAAGAGCCGCGCGGCGTTCGGGTGGGGCGCCTTTGCGGTGATGCCGATGGCGCGGGGCGTGCCCATCATGGGCTGGGAGACCTTCGCCCAGTCGAGCGGCGCTGGGGCCTTGGTCACGATGTACTTGGGCATGGAGATCCCGATGAGCTTCTCGCCCGTCTCGATGGGAGCCGGCGTCGGTCCGAAGGAGGCCACGAACATGGGGCTGTTGGCCGCCAGGCCCTTCAGGAAGGCCCGCCACTCGGCATCGGACTTGATCACGTTCTCCTTGAGGCCCACGAGCCAGGAGATGGTCGTCGGGTGCGTGGCGGGGTCTGCCATGACGATCTTGCCCTTCCACTTCGGGTTCGTCAGATCCTGGTAGGTCCTGGGCACGTCGGCCGCCCTGACGAGATCCTTGTTGTAGATGAGGGCGACGTACTCGATGCCGAAGCTCTGGATCATGCCGTCCTTGTTGGCCCACTTGGGGTAGCCCGCCGAGGCGGGGGAAACGTAGGAGGCGATGACGCCCTTGCTCTTGAGCAACTCCATCACCGGGATGGGCGCCTGCAGGACGTCGGCCGTGAGTTTGCCGGCCGCGTGCTCCGTCAGGATCGTGGCGATGAACTTGCTCGTCGAGAGCCTCGTGTACTCGGCCTTGATGCCGTATTTTTGCTGGAATGCCTCCATCACGGGCTCGACGGACGTCATGTTGGCATAGAACGACACCTTCCCCTCGGCCTTCGCCTTCTCCACGGAGACCTGCGCAAAGGCACAGGGCGCCGCGACAAGCATCAACAACGCGACGAGAACTGCGATCTTCTTCATGGCTTCATCCTCCTTCCTTCAGCCAACCGGAGAAATCCTTCGCTTCCCGCATCGATTCAGGATCATAGTACGATTTCTCCCCCGTATCCACGGAATTTACGCACCGGAGCCAGGCCCGGCGATTAGCCGTTCCTCCCATGGGGACCGGAGGGCTGGCGGGAAGGGGCGTGCGGGGCCACCCCGCTGACGACTCCTCTCCCGATCGGCCTTGCGGGCAGGTTCCCGCGGACTGACGCAGCAGTCCCTTTCGACTCGGGCCGCACGGGATTCCGCCTTTTTCCCCTGCGCGCTTCAGCGGACCGAGAAGGCCGACTGGATCGTCTCGGAGAGCTGCCCCGATCGCACGGTGCTGGTCACCACGTATAGACCCTTTTTCGCGTCGGCGGGCAATGTCAGGGGAATGCTGGACGTGTAGGTGCCGCCCTTGCGTACGACGGTGATCTCGGGGTTCCCGACGAGGCTTCCCTCGTGGCGGATTTCGCGCTTCTCGACGAGGGTCAGCTCCGTCGTCTCGGCAGGCGTGAGCACGGCGTAGGTCAGCTTCATGTCGACCTTTCCGCCCGGAGCCGCGGTCTGCGGCTCGACGGAGGCCCCTTCGATGCGGATCAGGGGACCCTGGGTCGGCCGGTATCCATACCGGTCGGCCGTTTCGGTGCGCGTCCTGCTCTGGTCGTAGTAGTAATGGCCGATGGCCCCCCCGACCAGCGCACCCAGCAGCCCGCCGATGACGGCGCTTTTCGTGTCGCCCCCGACCACGGCGCCCAGCACGGCACCTGCGGCCGCACCGACACCGGCACCCTTGGCCGCTCCCTTGTGCTCTTCGGGAATCGTGACACAGCTGGTGACGATCAGGAAAACGGATACCATCAACAGCACGATAGCCCTGTTTCTCATCGTTGTTCCTCCTTTCGTATAGCATCGTGTCAGTCCGGTCGCCGTCTTTCGATACACGCCTTTTCGGAACCGGCGGCCCTGTCCGAACGTCTGTTGAAGGATTATACCGCAGAGATTGCGGAAACACTATCCGTCAGTTCCGGAGTGCGGCAAGGCCGGACCGGGCGACCCAGGGCCTCCATCGCCCCGCTCCGCCGCGCCTTTTCTCCACGGGCGCCTGTCGCTCAGGGCGTTCCCCACGACCCGCCCGTTTCCGCCCCTGGGCAGGCGGTGGGCGAGGAAAACAGGGGACGCCCCGCACATTCGTACATTCGGCGAAAATAGACGCCTCTGATCGGTGAATGAATTGAGGGTCAGGCAGGAAGCGGCCTGCTGATTCGAGTCGCAGAAAAGACCAGAGGGTACATGGCGGGAATCGGTATCATCACATGCTCATGCTGTACACAGGGCAAGAATTGCGCGGCCGCCGAGGCAAGTCGGGGCCAGGCCTGATTATTGACATTTATGGAGACGTCCGGATCTCGCTGACGGCTATACGTCAACGATTTCCAGGCTCAGGTGCTTCACCATCGGGTCGAAATCCCTATCATCGTGGAGTAATGCGATGCGGTGGTGGATGCAAAAGGTCCCGATCATGACGTCAATCGTTTTCCGAACCGTCACGCCATTTTTCCTCAGGCGCCTGTAATTCATGGCGCTTTCCAGGGCCATCTCCTTTCCAACCATTGGCATGAAGGGAAGCCGCAATAGAAGATCCCGCGCAATCTTGAAATCCCTGTCGCGTTGGAATCCCTGAAGTATCTCCGTCAGGATGAGATCGCCGATAACAATGTAGGCTTTCCCCAGTGCCGAATCCAACCAGTCGGTCTGAGCCGTTCTCCTGCCGTTGAAGTAGTCGATCCAGACGGATGAATCAACAAGAATCATTTATCCAACCTCATCTCGTCAAGGTTTCCCGACCACTTGAGTTTTCCCCGAAACTTTCTGATCTCCCTGCGTCCCCTGATCTGCACCAGCAGCCGCAACGCCTCTTCGATGGTGTCCTTCTTCGTTTTCTTGCCGGATGCCTTGAGGGCGGACGTCATCAGGTCGTCGTCGATGACAATATTCGTTCTCATGCCTTGCCTCTCGTGTGTATTAACTAACCTCATCATACACATCCAAGGGGCGCTTGGAAAGACTTATTTCGCAGGTCATCAAGCAAAGGCAGGGCCGCGGTGGCCCTGCCTTCTTTGCCTTGATGAACTGTTGCCTGCTTTTTCCCGGGTCGCCCCGGATTCCTACTGCACCGTGATCACCTGGGTGGCCGTTGTGCCCTTGCTGTCCCAGACGGTGATGGTCGCCGTACCCTTCGCCCTGGGGGCCATCTGGAACTGCGTGGCGTTGACCTGGAGCTGGTTTCCGGAAACGGTTGCCCTGTAGGGCGCAACACCACCCTGGCCCGACAGGACCCGGATGGCGGCCGTACCCGTCGGGCCCACCGTCAGCGCCGACGGCGCGGCGAGCGTCAGCGTGGTCAGGTTCCGGACGATCAGCGACAGCTCGCGGGTCGTTCCGGCGCTGTCTTTGGCTACGATGCCGACCACGCCTGCCTGGCGGCCGGTGACGGCGTACTGCCCGGCTGACTGTTGCTGAATGGTCACCGCACTCGGGTTGCTTGCCGTCACCGTGTAGGGGGGCTTGCCGCCCGGGACGCCAAACCCGCGCCTCTGTCCCACCGCCACCGGGTTTCCAGCGTCCGGCAGCGCGCTGAGGGCGAGCGGTTGCGCCCCGGGGTCATAGACCACGATCTCGCGAACCATGGTGTTGCCCTTTGTGTCCTTGACCGTGAGGATGGTCGTGCCCACCGCCTTGGGAATCACCTTGAAGGAGACCCGAGTCCCCGGGTACGACGGCTCGACGACAACGAAGGGCTTGGTCAGGCTGAAGGCGTAAGGCCTTGTGCCGCCGTTGATGTTCAGGAGATAGTACGCCTGCTTGATGCCCAGGCGGGTGGAGTAGGAGTAAAACGATTTCCCGTCGCCGGACCTAACGGAAAGTACCTCGGCGGCATCGGCAGTGGGCGGCAGAGCCGGGCAGGACAATGTCAGCGAAAGGAACGCCGGGAAAACGGCACAAACTGAAAGGGGCCTTCAGAACGAAAAGGGAATGACAGCGCGAAAGCCCAGCATGAATTGCCCGCGGCGCCGCGAATAACCACGCAGATTTTGTGCCCTTCCGGGCCAGACGGAGGCACCGGGGTCGAGCGATTTCACCAAGCGGAATCTACAGGAATTTCGGGGGGAGTTTCGGGTTGCCGGGGAAATGGAAACCCGGCAGGACGATGACCGACGAGGTGCCGTGGGCGACGAGCTTTCCCTCGCCGTTGACGATTTCCGTCTCGCCCAGGCCCAGGGTGCGGCCCAGGCGGATCCGCCTGCCCCGCGCCGAAAGTCTCCCGTCGGCAACGGGCGCCAGGTAGTTCACCTTCAGGTCCACCGTCGTGATCCCCGCGGATTCGTCGAGCTCCGAAAAGAGGGACCAGAAGATGGCCGTATCCGCAAGCGACGCTATCACGCCGCCGTGCACATTCCCGTAAATCTGAAGGTGATGGCCGCGCGACCGGATCTCGACGAGGGCTTGGCCGGGGCTCAGTTCGGAGAGCACCATGCCGAGGTGGCGGAAGTAGGGGCTTTCGTTCGCCAGGCCGGTGACGGCCTTCACGTACTCGGGGTTGAGCTTTTTCATAGAGCCACCGCAGGAAAGAGTGACGGCCCTTCTCCCCGTGACTGTCCCGCAGGGGAAGGGTGGAGCCGGTCGATCCTGTCGTCAGTTGCAGGTTCCACCGTTGTGCTGGCAGGCCTTTTCCTTGGTCTTCTCGCGCAGTCTTGCCTCCCGGCGCGCCCGTGCTTCACGATGGCGCCGCCGCTCGTCGTCCGTCTCCAGGACGAGCTGCGGGATGGGCGCCGGCCTGCCCTGCTTGTCCAGCGCCACGAAGGTCAGGTAGGCCGAGACGGTGTGCCGCGTTTCCCCGGTAAAGAGGTTCTGCGACTCGACGCGCACGCCGGCCTCCATGGAGCTCTTGCCCGTATAATTGATGCTCGCCCGCAGGGTGACCAGGTCGCCGATGAAGACGGGGTTGTGGAAATCGAGGCGGTCGATGGAGGCCGTCACGCAGTTCAGGCCGGCGTGCTTGATCGCGGCCGCTCCCGCTGCCGTGTCGATCAGCTTCATGATGACGCCGCCGTGGACGTTTCCTGCGGGATTGGCGTCCTGCGGGTTCATGACCTGGGCCAGCGTGACGGCGCTCTCCCGGATTCGCTTCGCTTGCATGATCGCTCCGCTCCCTTCGGTTGATTTTTGAACAACCGTTTATAGACGAACGGGCTGTTCCGGTCAACCCTTGCGCAAAACAAGGGGTATCGGATATAGGGGATCGGGTCAAGGAGAAACAGGGAAGGAAACGCCCGTGAAGTGCTTCATCATTATCGGCATGCCCGCGGCGGGCAAGGACATTGCCCGGCAGTTCGCCCGGACCAACGGGTACCCTTACTTTGCAACAGGCGACATCGTCCGCGCGGAAGCGGCCTGCCGGGGAGTGGCGCCCGACGCGGAAAGCATGGGGACGCTCTCGACGGAGCTGCGCGGCTGCGACGGTCTGGGGGTGACGAGGATGGCCCTGAAGGCGGCCCTGGAAACAGGGGCCCCCGTTGTCTTTCTCGAAGGAATTCGCTCGCGCCGGGAGATCGATCTGATCGGAACGCAGGCCGAAACCGTGGTCGTCGCTTTTTTGTCCCCGAGAGCGCTGCGAAGAGAACGGGTCATCTCCCGCGGACGGCCGGACGACTCGGCGGCGGCCTTCGACACGAGGGACCGGCGGGAGATCGACTACGGCCTTTCCATCCCCATTGCAACGGCCGACGAGTACGTGCTGAACACGGGCACGATGGAGGAAGCGCTCAGCGCATTCGGCCGGATCGTCGAGCGCCACACCGCGGCGCGATCGGCTCACAGCAGCGATCGGCCGCCGGCGTAGCGCCTGCTGTAGTATTTGCCGTCGAGCGACTCGATGCCGATTCTCTTGCCTCGTCCGGGCGCATGGATGAAGCGTCCTCTGCCGATGTAGATCCCCACGTGGGAGACCTTTCCTGAATTGTTCGTCTTGAAGAAAACAAGATCTCCCGTCTCCAGGCTTCCCCTGCTGACGGGATTGCCCATCTCGGACTGCTCGCGCGAGGAGCGGGGCAGCATGAGCCCGTTGTACTGGTAGACGGCCATGGTCAACCCGCTGCAGTCGAACCCCTCGTCGGCGGAGTCACCGCCCCACAGGTAGGGCACGCCGATGAAGCTCTTCGCCGTCCGCACGATCTCGTCGCGGACGTAGGTTTCGCCCTTTTCCCCCTTGAGGGCGATGGCGTATTCGCGGGGGTTGACGACCCAGAACTCCTCGATGATGCCCTTGTCCGCAAGGCGCCTGGCGCGGGCCGCGGCGTCCTCGGCCGTCTTGAAGTTCCCGAAGCGGACTTTGTAGAGCCCCGTTCTGTAGACGAAGTAGTAGGCGGAAAGGCCCTCGCGGTTGAGCTTCCGGGTCAGCGCCGCCGCGTTTTCGACCCTGGAGAAGGCCCCCGCCTGGATGGTGAAGCCCATCTTCGCCGGCATGGGCCCCTTGCCGGAGGGCCGGATCGTCTCGGGTGGCGCGCCCCGGCGCGCACAGCCGGCGAGGACGACAAGGAAGACGAGCAGGACGAGAAGTGGGCGATTCCGGTTCGGCAACATCTCCTGTTTCCTGGACCCTGGCTCCCGTGCCTTCTATTTCAGTCTGGTGACGATGAACGGCCAATGAAGCTCGCAGGGCACGCCCATCCGCAGCCACGCACAGCGCTCGTCGATGATCTTGTTCATCAGGTCCCGAACGGTGGCCCTTTCCCCCTCCCCGGCCGGCACCTCGAGAGAAACGCTCAACGTCTCGATCTGCGGGGGCGCCTCCTGCCCGACTTCCTCCCGGTAAAAATGCCTGGCGTCCTCCTCCGAGTCCGCGGCGACGATGTGATCGCCGATCCTGTAGGCCTCCATGACTGTCCCCCTTTTGACGACATTGCGTCCTTTACGTATTGCAGAATCACGCCCCCCCGTCAAGGCCCCTCCGGGCCTCGTCCCTTGACAGTCCCGGGACGATCCCCTATAGTGCGCCGCAGGTACCCGAAAACCCGTAATGCACCAAAGAAGAGGGGATTCGTGCCATGGTCGACATCCGAACCATCCGGCCTCCGACAAACGTTCCGCGCGGCTTCATCCTGGCCCTCGTCCTGGGGGTCCTTTTTGTCTTTTTCTGGAGGACTGCCGGCCTGATCACGGACTGGTTCTGGTACCGAGAAGTCGGCTATGAGAACGTCTTTACCGTCAGCCTGATCGCCCAGTTCAAGGCGGCCGCGCTTTTCGGCATTCCCTACTTCCTGTTCTTCTTTCTGAACCTCACCCTGGCAAACCGGCTGGCACCGCCTTTCCGGGTGCACGACGGGAGCGACACCATCGACGTGACCCCGGCAAAGAAGCCCCTCCAGCTTCTGATCCTGGTCGTCTCCGTCGTGCTCGGCCTGTTTGCGGCGCTCGCCGGGGCCGGCCAGTGGGAGAGCCTGCTTCTGTTCTGCAACGGCACCCCCTTCGGGGTAAAGGACCCTCTCTTCGGGAAGGACATCGGGTTCTATGTCTTCCGGCTTCCCTTCCTGGGTCACCTCTTCGGCTGGTTCGTAAGCCTGAACCTCTTCACCCTTGTCGCCACGGCTGTGGTCTACGTCATCCGGAAGGCCGCCTTCATTCGGCCGCCGCAGGTCTTCAGCCTGGCGCCGGCGGCGCGGAGGCATCTCCTCATCCTCCTTTCGTTCTTTTTCTTCTGGGGCGTTTTCGGCTCGTGGCTCTCCCTCAACGAGGTTCTCTTCACGAGGCGCGGCGTCGTCTTCGGCCCGGGCTACACCGACGTGACGACCCAGCTCTGGGTCCTCAAGGCCCTCATGGCCGTCTCCTTCCTCTGCGGGGCGGCGATCGTCGCCTACGCCTTCGTCGGGAAGGCGCTGGTCCCGATCGCGGCCGTCGGCGCCTTCGCGGCCCTCTTCATCCTGGGTCGGGGGGTCTACCCGTCGGTGGTGCAGAAATTCCAGGTGATCCCCAACGAGATCGTCCTGGAGCGGCCCTACATCGAGTGGAACATCCGGTACACCCGTCTGGCCTATCAGCTCGACAACATCGAGGAGCGCGACTTCCCCGCCGAGGAGAACCTGACCCGCGAGGACCTGCGCCGCAACGACCTCACGATCAAGAACATCCGCCTCTGGAACGACGCGCCGCTGCAGCAGACCTACGGACAGCTCCAGGAGATCCGGACCTACTACAAGTTCGTCGACGTGGACAACGACCGCTACATGGTCAACGGCGAGTACCGCCAGGTGATGCTCTCGCCGCGCGAGATGCACTACCCGTCGCTGCCGTCGAGGACCTGGGTGAACGAGCACCTGACCTACACGCACGGCTACGGCATGGTCTTGGGGCCCGTCAACCGGGTCACGGCCGAGGGGCTCCCGGAATTTTTCATCAAGGACATCCCGCCCGTCTCGTCGGCGAACCTCAAGATCACCCGGCCGGAGATCTACTTCGGCGAGACGTCAAACGACTACGTCTTCGTCCGCACGAAGGCCCCCGAATTCGACTACCCCGTGGGGGACAAGAACGTGTATACGACCTACGAGGGCAAGGGCGGCGTTCCCCTGTCCTTCTTCCGCAAGCTCCTCTTCGCGGCACGGTTCGGCTCCGTGACGATCCTGCTGGCCAACGAGATCACCGACGAGAGCCGCATCCTGTACTACCGGACGGTGCGGGAGCGCGTCGCCCGGATCGCGCCGTTTGCCCGCATCGAGGGCGACCCCTACCTGGTGATCACGCCCGAGGGCAGACTCGTCTGGTTCGTCGACGGCTACACCATGACGGACCGCTTCCCCTACTCCGAACCCATGAAGAACGTGGGCAACTACATTCGCAACTCCTTCAAGGCCGTCGTCGACGCCTACGACGGCACGGTGCAGCTCTACGTGAGCGACGAGACGGATCCCATCCTGCAGACCTACGCGAAGATCTTCCCCGGGGTCTTCAGGCCCCTGGCCGAGATGCCCGAGCCCCTGCAGAAGCACATCCGCTACCCCGGCGGAATGCTCGGCATCCAGGCCCACATGTACCGGGCCTATCACATGCAGGACCCGCAGGTTTTCTACAACAAGGAGGATCTCTGGGCGATCCCGGGCAGGTCGGGGCGCAGCGGCGAGCAGGAGATGGACCCCTACTACACGATCATGAAGCTGCCGGGAGAGAAGAAGGAGGAGTTCATCATGCTCGTCCCCTTCACGCCGAGCCGCAAGGACAACATGGCCGCCTGGATGGCCGTGCGCTGCGACATGCCGAACTACGGCAAGCTCATCGCCTACCAGTTCCCGAAGCAGAAGCTGATCTACGGGCCGCAGCAGATCGACGCCCGCATCAACCAGGACGCCGAGATCTCCAAGCAGCTCGCGCTCTGGAACCAGCGGGGCTCGTCGGCGATCCGGGGCAGCCTGCTGGCGATCCCCATCGAGAAATCGATCCTCTACGTGCAGCCGCTCTACCTCTCGGCCGAAAAGGGACAGCTGCCCGAACTCAAGCGGGTCATCGTGGCCTTCGGCAACACGATCGCCATGGAGGAGACGCTGGAGCTGTCTCTGCAGCGGATCTTCGGCGGAGAGTTGATCCGCGACAGGGGCGCAAGGCCCGCAGGAACGGCAGCAATGCCCGCCGCCCGGGAGAGGTCGGATCGGGAAATGGCCCTGGAGGCCCTGCAGCACTACCGCAGGGCCCAGGAGTACATGAAGCAGGGCAACTGGGCCGCCTACGGCGAGGAGCTCCGGAAGGTGGACGAGGCCCTGCGGAGCGTCGAGAGAAGGAAGTGAAGGATACCGGCCGGGCGCCGCATCCCTGGCGCCGGCCGCAGTCTCAACCCGGGGGCTTTCCAGCAGGGCTTGCCCTGTGGCTTCCGCGGTAGAGCTCGTACTCGAGCAGACGGCACTCGATGGGCCCGTTGTAGAAGGGCATTCTCCGCTTCGTCCGCAGCCCGACCTTCTTGGCCAGATCGAGATTGCCCGTGAAGATGTAACCCCGGTAACCTGGGCATTTGCTTTTAAAAAAGTCCCCGATTCCCCTGTAAATTTCCCCCAGCTTGTCCGTATCGCCCATCCGCTCGCCGTACTCGGGGTTCAGGATGACAACGCCTTCGCCGTCGGGGACCGGGGTATCCCTGAAATCGCAGGCCCTGAATTCGATGAGATGCTCCACGCCCGCCGTCCGGGCATTCCGCCGCGCCGCCTCGACGGCGGCGGGCCGAATGTCCGTGGCGACAATGCGCCCGGGGGCCTTGCGGTGGGCCTTTTTCTTCAATTCCTCCCGCTCCCTCTGGAACGCGGGGCTATCGAACCCCAGAATGTGCATGAACCCGAAATTCTGCCTCAGGATCCCGGGAGCTCTTTCCAGGGCGATGAGGGCTCCCTCGATGGCCAGGGTGCCGCTTCCGCACATGGGGTTGATCAGGGGTGTCCTGCCGTCCCACCCCGTGGCGAGGATGACGGCGGCCGCCAGCGTCTCCTGCATGGGGGCCTCCAGGGGGATCTTCCGGTATCCCCTGCGCGACAGGGGCTCGCCGGAGGTGTCGATCCAGAGCTCGCAGCGATCGCCCACCCAGTGCAGGTGGACGACGGCCCCGTGGCGCCCCGGGCCCGAGTCGGGCCGTCGGCCCTTCCGGTCGCGGATGCGGTCCACGATGGCATCCTTGGTCTTCATATTGGCAAACCGGGGGTCCCTGACGGCGTCTGTGTCGGCGCTGGACGTGACCGAGAGGTACCCGTCGGGGGCGATGATCGTCTCCCAGGGCAGCTTCACGAGGCGGCGGTAAAGATCCTGTGCCTGGACGGCCGGAAAGGCATCGAGGAGATACAGGATGCGCTGGGCCGTGCGCAGGGAGAGATTAAGGCGAACGGTGTCCGCGAGAGTGCCTTCCGTCTCGACGGCCGTCTCCAGCATGGCGAGGTCGGGGAATCGGAGAGCCCGGATCTCCCCTTCGAGGATCCCGACGGTCCCGCGCGCACAGGTGATGAAAATTCTTCGTTTTTCTTTCCAGAGAGTCATGCGGTGCCGTCCGTGCCGAAGCTGGGGCAGTAAAACACAGCCGCGCCGGGATGTAAAGGGGCGGAGGCCCCGCGGAACCAGAAAATCCTTGCGGAATGACGCTGTTATGATGGTACAATCGGCCGAGGCCGTGATTGCGCCGCAGGAAACCGGTCATGATCGACGAGAAACATCTGGACAGCATCCGCCTGTCATCGACGCCCGTCGGCCAGAGGGTCGTGGCAACCCTCATCCTGAGTCCCAACTATCATCTTTTCCAGCGTGTGGATATCCGGCTCGAGAATCCGGAGAGGATCCCCCGCGACGAAACGGTCATCTTCGCCATGAACCACACGGACCGGTATAACTACTGGCCCTTCCAGTATCGGCTCTGGCGGTTGCGATACCCCTTCACGACGGTGTGGGCCAAGGGAAAATACTACCGCAACCGGATCGTCGGAAAGATCCTCGACGCCTGCAATGTCATCCCCGTGCCTTCCATGGGATACCTGGTGGAGGAATTCTACAGGGAGCGGTTCGGCCGGAAGATCGGGCCGGAGGAGTACCGCGCCGTCAAGGATTGGATCGACGGCAGAGCGGATGCAGCCGTCTCGACGGCAAAACTCGGCTCCGAGGCGGCGGCCCTCTTCACGAGGGGTGTTATCGAACACCTGAAGGACTATCACCAGCTGCTGATGGAAAAGGTGGCGGAGCTGAGCACGAAGGCGGTCCGGGAATGGAACCTCAACCTCATCATCTTCCCCGAGGGAACCCGGTCGCTGCGGCTGGGCACGGGCAGGACAGGCCTCGCGCAGATTGCGCTGTACTCGGGAAAGAAGGTCGTCCCTGTGGGCTGCAACAACTCCGACCGGGTCTACAGGGGCCATTCGCCCTTCGCGAAATCGGGCACCATCACCTACCGGGTGGGGGAGCCGCTGTCCGTCGAGGGCAGGCTGAAAGAATTCCGTATCACCGAGCCCTTCAAGCTCTTCTCGCGCGAGAGTCAGCAGAAGTACAGGGACCAGTTCGAGGGGGTGACACAGGTCGTCATGGACAGTCTGAACGAACTGCTCGACGCGAGACACCGCAGGCCCGAAAACGGTTAGCCGGAGGTGCTGCCAAGGCACGCTCTCCCTTGAGCGAGGATGTCAATCCGGCAACAATCGGACCCGCCTTGGGATCAGGCCCGTCACGCACCCATCACCCTATCGCCCAGAAACGAAGCCATGCGCTCTTCCGACAGGGCGATGTCGAGCGGAACCCATTCTCCATTCACCATCACGCTGGTGGCACTCCGGACCCGGCACTTCATCGCCTCTTCCGAGTCGGTCAAATGAATCTGCACGTCGACCCTGTCGCCGAACCGCTCCTTCATTTTTCTCGCAACGTCCAGTGCGGCAGCACAACTCCGTCAGCCGGGGTTTCCCGAATGAAAGACTCGCAGCTTCACCACGGCGTTTCCCTCCCTTCTCGCCACAGGATCCCGCTTTCTCCCGACAGGTCGACACGAAGCGGGATCACGGCGCACCCAGATGCTTGGAGCCTCTGACAACGACAAAGCTTCCCCTGCCGTGACCTTCTTCAACAGACAGGCCGCTGCTGGAGTCCCTGAAGAGCGTTTGCCTGTATTCAAAATCGGAAAACCCCGCGCGTGACAACATGCTTTCCACATCCTGAACGGAATAAAAGGCGGCATCCCGGTAAAACAGGCTTCGATCCTTTTTGAGGCGATATTGGCGACCCAGCGCGCTTTCCCTGTCGATGAAGCCGATGACGAGCGCTCCCTCCGGCCTGAGAACGCGATGCGCTTCCCGGAGCGCCAGTTCCACATCGTCGAGGAAACAGATCACCGTCACCATCAGGACAAAGTCGAATTCGCCGTCGGAAAACGGGAGAGCCTCGGCTGTCGCCTCGAACACAAGCAGGCCGTGCCGGCGGGCCAGCTCCGCCATGCGGGGCGAAGGCTCGACACCGACGGGAATGCCCAGCGGTCCGGCGAACCTCCCCGTGCCGATGCCGATTTCAACCCCTTTCCCGCCGACGGGGATCAACTCCCTCACGGCGGCAAGCTCGGCAAGATAGATCTCCCGATGCCTGTCGAACCACGCGTCGTATTGCTCGGCATGTTCGTCAAACGTGGCAATTCTCGCCATCCTGCCTCCCGCTTTCGTTATTCCGGTTCCAGCCCCGCCGGCGCCTGTCGGTTGCCGGGATCTCGCTTCTTCCGCCCCGTCCTGACGGCGCAGAGATCCCCGCACATCGTGCATCCCTCTTCTTTTGCGCTGGCGCTCTTCTCGAGCCACGCCCGCGAGCGCGCGGGATCGAGGGACGCCGCGACCTGGCCCTCCCAATCGAGTTCCCTGCGGGCCCGGGCCATGCGGCGATCCCGTTCGATCGCCCCCGGGATCCCCTTGGCGATGTCGGCGATATGGGCGGCGATCTTCGAGGCGATGACGCCTTCCCGAACATCGTCGAGGGTGGGAAGCCGCAGGTGCTCCGAGGGGGTCACGTAGCACAGGTAGTCCGCCCCCGCCCAGCCGGCGATGGCCCCTCCGATGGCGGCCGTGATGTGGTCGTACCCGGGGGCGATGTCCGTGGGCAGCGGCCCCAGGACGTAGAAGGGCGCCCCGCCGCAGAGGCTCTTCTCCAGAAGCACGTTGGCTTGAATCTGGTTTATCGGGACGTGCCCCGGGCCTTCGATCATGACCTGGACGCCGCGCTCCCGTGCCCTGCGGGCAAGCTCGCCGAGCAGGATGAGCTCCTGGAGCTGGCCGCGGTCCGTGGCGTCGGCCAGGCAGCCCGGCCGCAGGCCGTCGCCCAGGCTCAGGACCATGTCGTACCTTCTGGCGATCTCGAGGAGCCGGTCGTACTGCTCGTAGAGAGGGTTCTCGCGGTTGTTGAAGTCCATCCAGTGGGCGAGAATCGAACCCCCGCGGCTGACGATCCCCAGGAGCCGGCCCTGCTTCTCGAGGCAGGCGACGCTCTGCCGCGTCACGCCGCAGTGGACGGTGACGAAGTCCACGCCGTCCTCGCCGTTCTCCTCGACGGCCTGGAAGAGCTCATCGGCCGTCATCTCCACGATGGCCTTACCGACGTCTACGGCTTTCACGGCAGCCTGGTAGATCGGTACGGTCCCCACGGCGACCGTCGATGCCCCGATGACGGCTCGCCGGATCGCCCCGAGGTCGCCACCGGTGGAGAGGTCCATGATCGTGTCCGTCCCCGCGGCAATGGAGACGCGGATCTTCTCCATCTCCAGGGCCATGTCGGCCCGGTCCTTCGAGGTGCCGATGTTCGTGTTGATCTTCGTCCGCAGGCCCTTGCCGATGGCCAGTGCCGGAATCGTGCGGTGCCGGTTGTTGCGGATGACGACGATCGTCCCGTCCTCCACACCCCTGCGGATCGTCTCGGGCTCGACGTTTTCGAGCTCCGCGCAGAGTTTCATCTCCCCGGAGAGGATCCCCCGTCTTGCCATTTCCAGTTGTGTCAAGTCACCTGTTCTCATCGCAGCACCTTATAATCAGGCGTTTTATCAGCATTCCGGATGGCGACGTCGGGCGCGTTTCCGTTAACCGCTCTTCGTGAAGCGGCTGTGAGAGAACGCCCGGTTACCCGGCGGCCAGGATCTGCTCGGCCGCCTTGCGACCCGACAGGAGCATCCCGCCGAAGATGGGCCCCATGCGCGGCCCCCCAAAGGCGGCGTTGGCCGACATGCCGGCCACGTAGACGCCGGGGCAGATCTCCCGGGTATTGTCGACCGTCAACCGTTCGGCCTTTTCCGACCACATGGAGCGCTCCCCCATGAGCTTGCCCGTCGGGGTGTTGAACGTCACATCGGCCTTGCGCTCGATGACGTGCAGCACCTCCGTGTCGTGCCCCGTCGCGTCGATGACAGCCCTCGCGTGGATCGTCAGCGGGTCGACGTGAAGCCCCGCCATCTCCACGGGCGACCAGGTGATGACGAGCCCCATGACGCGGTTGTCCCGGATCACCACGTCCTCCACGGTGATGCAGTTGAAGACCTTCGCCCCGGCCTGGACGGCCCGGGAGCAGATCGTGGTGACCGCCTCGATGGCGTCGGCCGTAAAATAGCCCGGCTCGTATTCTTCCGTCCGGACCCCGAAGTGATCGAGAATCCCTTTTGCCTCAGCCTGGACGACGATCTCGTTGAACATCATCCCGCCGCCCCACATGCCGCCGCCGATGCTGAGCTTGCGTTCGTAGAGGGCGACCTTCTTTCCGCCCCTCGCCAGGAAGTAGGCCGCGACAAGACCCGAGGGCCCGCCGCCGACAACGGCCACATCGACATCGAGATGCGCCAGCAGCTTCTTCGTGTACGTCTCGACAATGGCCCGTGTGATGGTGACTTCGTTCAATGCCATGGTTGTATCCCTCCTACTGCCTCCTCAATGCTCTCGACACCTTGAGCACCTTCTCGACCACCTCGGACGGGCTGCGTCCGAGGATGCGGACGATGGGCTCCTTGCCGTCGCCTCCCCGGTCGAATACGGCATCGGGGATTCCCCTTCGCCGCGACAGGGCCTCGGTCGTCCCCCACTCGAGGGACGAGCCCTCGCGGCGCCTCACGTCCTCCGGCTCGTCGGCCCGGTCGAAGCTTGCCACGTCGAATCCGAGGCCCTTCAGGGTCTTGACGATATCCTCGGAGAAGCGGATGTTCATGGCCGACCGGTACCCGCCGTCGAAGCGCATGACCGCCAGGATCACCTTGGCGACGTGGCTCGAGGCCCCGAAGGCCGGATCATGCAGGGTTTCCACGTTTTCCCCGACCCGGATGATGCGCCCGGGGACGGCGGCCACCTCCGCCGCCGAGGACGCGCCCGCGAGGGCATAACCGAAGTTGGACTGGATCTCGGGGACGATGTTTCCCGCGCGCCCGCCCTTGAGCCTCGCGACGGCCGTCTTCAACTCCTCGATGCAGCGCCAGCGCTCGCCCTCGCGGAAAACAGGGGCCAAGTGGTTCGTCGGGCCCTGGCCCCCGCCGATCGGGAGGCCGAACCGGATGGCCTCGGTGACATAGCTCTTCGCCCTTTCCACGGCCTCGGGCACCCCGTAGCCCTGGGCAAGCCCCGTGGCGATGGCTGAAGCGAAGGTACATCCCGTGCCGTGGGTGTGCTTCGTGTCGATGCGCCCGGCCGCAAACTCGTGGAAACTCTTCCCGTCGAAGAGCAGGTCCACGGCGTCACCGTCGAGATGCCCGCCCTTTACGACGACGTTCTTCGCTCCGAGCTTGCGGATCAGGACAGCCGCTTTCTTCATGTTCTCCTTCTTCACAATCCGCATCCCCGCAAGGACCTCCGCCTCGGGGATGTTCGGCGTGACGACCGCGGCCAGCGGGATCAGGTCCCTGATCAGGGTCCCGCGGGCCTCCTCGCGAAGCAGGGGGCTGCCGCCCTTGGCTACCATGACGGGATCGACGACGAGCTTGCGGATCCTGTACTGCCGGATCTTCTTCGCCACGCAGCGGATGATCTCTGACGAGGAGAGCATGCCCGTCTTCGCCGCGTCGACGCCGATGTCGCTTGCCACGGAGTCGAACTGCGCGTCGATGAACTCGACGGGGATCTCGTAGACGCCCTGGACGCCGAGGGTGTTCTGGGCCGTCAGCGCCGTGATGACGCTCATGCCGTATCCGCCGAGCGCGGCGATCGTCTTCAGG
This sequence comes from Deltaproteobacteria bacterium, assembly GCA_012728915.1. Classification (GTDB taxonomy): domain Bacteria; phylum Desulfobacterota; class Syntrophia; order Syntrophales; family UBA2192; genus UBA2192. Next base: position 46,533 of record JAAYEC010000025.1, read on the forward strand.
TCGGCCTGGATCCCGGCCCCCCCGCCGGAATCGGACCCCGCTATTGTCAGGACTCGCTTCACTTCCATGCGTCCTCCTTCCCGGCCGCCGATCTCGACGCGTTTCCCGGGCCGTTCAAAAGCATCCGGATGCGGGGCGCCTTGAAAAGATTGAAATCAGGAAGTTACGAAGAGCGGAAGATAGGCGTGGATTTAAGATTTCTGTATCTTTTCCGCTCTTCCTGGCTTCTGCCCGTCCTGCCTTCCTTCACGAACGCAAAGCCGGCAAGTGATCACCGTGCCAAGCAGGGATGCGGCCCCGTTCAGCAGCCCCGGAACAAAAAAGGCACACCCGCGCCGGATGTGCCTCTGAACCTTGATTGCTGCTTCCGCCACTCCCTACGCTGGCATTACCCAGGTCAGGTTCGAAGGGTATACTCTCAGCCTGTACGGCACCCCCAGGATCGGCTATTCGGTTGTGGCTTGAGATTACTCCAAGGAGTTGCTGTAATCAAGCGAATTCTTGGCCGCGGGAGAAATTAGCTCTTGAATTAAGCCTCGCGGGCGACTAAGAATGATGCCTTCAACGACGTGACCGGAGCCCGCTTTCCGATGCGCCCTGCCCCCTTCGTCTTCCTGATCTGCCTGGCTGAGGCGCTTTCCATGACGGGGACCATGTACTTCCCCGCCCTCCTGCCTTCCCTCCAGTCCGAGTGGGGGCTGACCAACACCGAGGCCGGCTGGATCAACGGCATCTTCTTCGCCGGTTACGCCGTGACCTCTCCCTTCCTCGTGGGCCTGACGGACCGGATCGACGCCCGGCGGATCTACCTGCCCTCGGCGGCCCTGGCGGCTCTCTCGCTGTTTCTCTTCGGGTGGATGGCCGAAGGGACCTGGACGGCGGCAGGGCTGCGGCTGCTGGCGGGAATCGGCCTCGCGGGGACGTACATGCCCGGGCTCAGGGCGCTGAGCGACAACGTCGCCGGGTCGAAGCAGAGCCGCTCCATCGTTTTCTACACCGCGTCCTACGGGATCGGCACGGCGCTTTCCGTCTGCCTGGCCGGACTCCTCGCCCCCCTCATCGGCTGGCGGGCGGGGGCGGAACTCCTCGCGCTGGGACCCGTGGCGGCCCTTCTCCTCTTCGCAGCCGCCGTGCCGCCCCGCAAACCGCCGGCCTCCGACGCGGGGCTGCGCATCTCCGCCCTGGACCTGAAGGCCGTCCTGGCTGACCGGGGCGCCGCAGGCTACATCCTCGGGTACGGGGCGCACTGCTGGGAGCTCTTCGGGTTCCGCTCATGGCTCGTCGCCTTCCTCGTTTTCAGCCTGAGCCTCCAGCCGGACTTTACACCCCCGCTTTCCCCCCAGAACGTGGCCATGATCATCCTGCTGGCGGGCGTGCCCGCCAGCATCCTCGGCAACGAGGGCGCCATGGCGTGGGGCCGGCGCAGGGCGATCACGCTCTACATGATCGGATCGGGGATCCTGGGATGCTTCATCGGCTTCACGGCAGGGCTGAACTTCTACCTCGTCTCGGCCCTGTCCTTCCTCTACGGGATGACAAATCTCTTCGACAGCGGGGCGCTCACGGCGGGACTCGTCGCCGAATCGCCGGAGCGGCAAAGGGGTCTGACGCTGGCCGTCTATTCCTTCACGGGTTTCGGGATGGCCTTCCTGGCGCCCCTGGCCTTCGGCGCCATCCTGGACGCCGCCGGGCGCGGGGTTGCGGCGTGGGGCTTCGCCTTCGCCTCCCTGGGAATCGTCTGCATGTCCGGCGCCCTGTGGCTGCGGATCTTCCGGCCGCGATGATCCCCGGGGAACGGACCCGTTGCCTCATAAATAAATGTTACCGAAGAGGGGGCTCAGGTCGCTGACGGCAGAGAGTCCGTTTATAGCAGAGATCGAAGATTTTTTTAAGTTTGTGTTCCATGGCCTTGCGCAGCACGAAGGG
>JAAYEC010000026.1 GCA_012728915.1 Deltaproteobacteria bacterium
GGGTGGAAAGCGTCTTTTTCATTTTCAGGTCCTCCAGGGTTATGTCGGTTCAGGGGGTTTGATCTTCTTCTTGGTCTTTTCCTTTAGCCTTATGCCCTCTGCCTTGCGTCTTCCGTATATTGAAAAGGCCGTGCCAGAAGGGGAGGACAGGAAAAGACAATCTGCAAGATGCCGACATCAATAGGGAAATGTCGACACTGCACCGGGTTCCGCATACCCTCCAATCTCTCCAAAAGGACCCTGTTTTGAACGGAACGTTCAACCGGGGATGAACGAAATATCGAAAAACAGGCATCAAGGGGCAGGGTCCGGGGTATCGGGAAGAAGACAGAGGGTAAGAGGGTATGAAGGTGAGAAGGTTGGAGAAGCAACGAGCATGAAACCGGCTGCCGGCGGATCCAACGTTCTTACCCTCTCACCTTCTTGCCTTCTCGTTTGGCGGGATGCGCCCCCGGTCACCAGCCTTCTACTTTGTCAGGTAGCGGGCCAGGGCATTCACGACTCCCGGCGAAAACAGGGCGATCATCAGGACATAGAGAACATAGATCGACGCTGCCGAGAACAGGTCGAGTCCACGGTATCGCCGGAAGAGGGAAACGAGCGTGATCCCCCCGAGGACCAGGCCGGCCACCTGGGCCAGGAGGAAAAAACCGAACCCCGACAGGGGGACGGCGGCAGCGAAAAAAAGAATGGCCGTCCCCGTCATGAGGAAAAGGAGCATCCGCGTCTCATGCTGCCGTTTCATGGTCTCCCTCTTTTTGCCGGCGCCCCCTGCCTTCGAGGCCCTGTTCTCCTTATCACAAAAGTGCCCGCCCTGTCTCGGGGTTGTTCGAGCGCTCCCCGGGCGGTACGATCTATGCAAGAAAACAGGGGCTTCAAACGAAAAAGGCATTCCTGTTTTCAATGCCTTGTGGTAACGTTTGGCGTTCGCAAACCCCCATCGGGCGGAGTGATGCCCTGAGGCAGCCCAAAAAGGAGATATTGAGATGAAAAAAGTTTCGGCAGGCGCTCTTGCAGTCATCATGATCTTGTTGATCCTGACCTCCGTTCAGGCCCCGGCCGCGGAAAAGCCGAAGAAGGACGTGCTTGCGAAGGTCGGCAACAAGGAGATCACCAGAAGCGACATCGAGGCCTACATGGGCCTCTACCCGGAGCAGCAGCAGGCCATGATCAAGGCCGACCCCCGGATGGAGGAGGTCCTCGTGCGCAACCTCGCCAGCATCATGGTCGTGTCCGACGTCGCCCGCAGGAAGGGCATCGACAAGAACCCCGCGGTAAGAAAGCAGGCCGAGATCATGCGCAACGAGTACCTTGCGCGGACCTACGTGCAGAAGGAGATCATCGGCAAGATCAACCTCACCGAGAAGGATTACGAGGCCTACTACGACGCGCACAAGAAGGAGTTCGAGAATCCCGAGAGGGTGAAGGCGCGCCATATCCTCGTGGCCGTGAAGGCCGACGCCACGCCGGAGCAGAAAGAGGCCGCCAGGAAGAAGGCCGAGGAGCTCCTGGCGAAGGCCAAGGCGGGCGGGGACTTTGCCAAGCTCGCCCAGGAGAATTCCGACGACCCCGGCTCGAAGGCCAAGGGCGGCGATCTGGGGTTCTTCACCCAGGGAAGCATGGTGGGCAAGTTCGAGGAGGCGGCCTTTGCCCTGAAGCCGGGTGAATTGAGCGACGTGGTCGAGACGGAGTTCGGCTACCACATCATCAAGCTGGAAGAGCGCAAGGCCGCCGAGCAGCAGCCCTACGAATCCGTCAAGGAGCAGGTCAAGGCCAGGGCCACCCAGTCCATCCAACAGGAGCGGCTCAACGCCTTCCTCGAGAAGTCGATGAAGGACGCCAGGGTGACCTTCTACGGCCCGGAGCCCCCGAAGGAGCCCTGACCCATCGGCGGAGACGGGAAACCGGAAATGGATGACCGGACGAGACCCAGGTTTGACGCGGACCGGTGCACCGGCTGCGGGCTGTGTCTCGATGTCTGCCCGTCCGACGTCCTTGCCCCGGAAAACGGAACGATCACCCTGCGGCGGGACGGCTGCTTCGGCTGCGACCACTGCGGCGCCGTCTGCCCCGCGGGGGCCATCGTGATCGAGCCAGCCGGCACGGAACCCGTCGTCCTTGCCACAGTCGAGACGGACGCTCGCTGGCTTCCCTTCGGGGAGTTCGACACCACCCTCCTGGTCCGCCTCCTCGCCTCGCGACGTTCCTGCCGCCGCTATACCGGCGAGCCCGTCTCGAGGGCCGCCCTCGAGGACCTCGCCCGGATCGGCTCGACGGCCCCCTCGGGGACCAACAGCCAGAGCTGGACCTTCACGGTCGTGCCCGACCGGCGGAGCATGATCGCCTTCGGTGCCCTCGTCGCCCGCTTCTACGGGCGCCTGAACCGACTGGCCGCAAACCCCGCCGCCCGCTTTTTCTCGCGGCTCTTCCTGAAGGACAGCCTGGGCGTCTACTACAGGCATTACCACGACCGGGTCCGCGACGCTCTGCGCCAGTTCGACGAGACGGGCCGCGACAGGCTGTTCCACGGTGCCACGGCGGCGATCGTCATCGCGACGAGGCCCGGCGCCTCCTGCCCCGGGGAAGATGCGCTGCTGGCCGCGCAGAACATCCTCCTGGCGGCCCACACCATGGGCTTCGGGACCTGCCTGATCGGCTTTGCCGTCGAGGCCATGCGCCGCGACCGCTCCACCCGGCGCGCCCTGGGCATCCCGGACGACGAGACCGTCCATGCCGTCATCGCCCTCGGCAGACCGGCCGTCGCCTACCACCGCCCCGCCGGCCGGAGGCCGGTCAGGATCCGGTATGCCTTCCCGCCGGGAACGTGATAAGTTTTTTTACGCTGCGGCGCCCCGCGTGGATACAGCCGGGAAGCCGGCACGGAGTGACCCTCGGGGGAGCCGTCCGGGCCTTCCGCCGTCTCGGTTCCCGACCCTCGGATGCGTAGGAATGAATTACGTCGTAGAAGCGGACAATCTCCGGAAGACCTTCGGCGCCTTCACCGCCGTCGACGGGATCACCTTCCGCGCCCGCCGAGGGGAGTGCTTCGGCATCCTCGGGCCCAACGGCGCCGGCAAGACCTCGACGATCCGGATGATCTACGGGTTTTCCCCCCTCTCGGGAGGCTCGCTGCGCGTGCTCGGCGAGGACGTGACCCGCCGGCGGTCGCTCCGCAGGGCCAAGTACCGGATCGGCGTCTGCCAGCAGGAAAACAATCTCGACCCCGAGCTGTCGGTCCTTCAGAACCTCGAGGTCTTCGCGTCCTACTTCGACATCGCCGCCTCCAAAGCCGCCGGGAAGGCCTTCGAACTGCTTCAGTTCATCGCCCTCGAGAACCGGAGAGACACGCCCATCCCCGAGCTCTCGGGGGGTCTGATGCGGCGACTGGTGCTCGCCCGGGCCCTGATCAACGAGCCCGACCTTCTCATCCTCGACGAGCCGACAACGGGCCTCGACCCCCAGTCGCGCCACCAGCTCTGGGAGCGTCTCGAGGGACTGCGGGCCGGGGGCCTCTCCATCCTGCTGACGACGCACTACATGGAGGAGGCCTCGCGGCTCTGCGACCGGCTCATCATCATGGATCACGGGAGGATCCTCGTGGAGGGAAGTCCCCGGGATTTGATCCGGGAATACGCGGGAAAGGACATCATCGAGGTCGGCGAGCCCGGCGAGGAGCTTCGCGCCTTCGTGCGGGACCGCGGGCTTCGGCACGACGACCTGGGGCACCGCATCATCATCTACTGCGACGAGCGGGACCGGCTCTACCGGGAGCTCAGCGGACGTTGCGGCCGTGACGGCTGCATCCTGCGGACGGCCACCCTGGAGGACGTCTTCCTGAAACTCACGGGCAGGGAACTGCGGGAATGAACACGACGCCCGGCCTCCGCATATCCCACCGTTATCTTCGCGTCTGGCGGCGCAATGTCGTGGTCTACCGCAAGACCTGGCGGGTGAGCTTCCTGCCCCCGCTTCTGGAGCCGCTGCTGTACATCCTCGCCTTCGGCTACGGCCTCAGCGCCCTCGTGGGGGAGGTGGCCTGGCGGGGGGCGAGTGTTTCCTACGTGGCCTTCATCGCCCCGGCGCTGCTGTGCATCGCGATGATGTACAACTCCTTCTTCGAGACCACCTACGGGTCCTTTGTCCGGATGTACTACCAGAAGACCTTCGACGCCATGCTGGCGACCCCGCTGTATCTCGAGGACATCATCGCCGGCGAAATCGTCTGGGGCGCCACCAAGGCCGTCATCGCAACGGCGATCATGCAGGCCATCCTCACGCTCTTCGGGCTGATCCGGTACCCCGAGGGGCTGCTGATCCTGCCCCTTTCCTTCCTTGCCGGCTTCGCCTTCGCCTCGATCGGAATGTTCTTCACGGCCGTGGTGAAGCACATCGATCTGTTCAACCTGCCGATCTTTCTCTTCGTGACGCCCATGTTCCTCTTCGGCGGCACCTTCTTCCCCCTCGAGACCCTTCCCGGCTGGGCGCAGACCGTCGCCTGGATCCTTCCGCTCACCCACCTCGTGGAACTCTCCCGCGCCGCCGGGTTCGGCCTCCTCGACGGGGCGCTGCTGTGGCACGTGCTGTACCTTGCGGTTTTCAGCGCGCTGTCCTTCCCGCTGGCGCTCGTCCGGATGAGATCGCGCCTCATCAAGTAAAGGCGCGCCGTCCGCCGGCGCCCTTTTCATTTGACAGGATGTTTCCGGCTGCCTATACTTTCGGCCTATTCTCCGGACAGGGAAGGCTTTTGGACACAAACAAAATCGCCATCATCGGACCGGGCAGGCTCGGCACGGCGCTGGCCTACATCTACGGCCGCAACGGCAGGCCCGTGACCATTTACTACCACGACGCCGAGGTATGCCGCGCCATCAACGAGGAGCACCTCAACCCGAAGCACCTCACCGGCGACCTCGCGCGGCTCTACGGGGGGATGGGCAACGTCCCGCGGCTCGCCCCCGAGGTGAGGGCGACCCACGACCTCGAGCAGGTCGTCAACGACAACGACTTCATCTTTCTCGCGATCACGATGAACCGGCTCTCGCGCCTGCTCGACTACCTGCGCCCCATGATCGCCAAGAAGCGCGGCAAGACCTGCATCATCTCAGCCATCAAGGGCCTCGTGTCCGACGAGAAGACCAAGGAGCTGATCACCCCCTCGCAGATGATCCACGGCGACCTGGTCCACATCCAGCACAAGTTCAAGGTCGTGGCGATGGGGGGACCGTTCTTCGACGTGGACATCGCCCTGGGAAAGCCGGTGGCCCTGACGATCGCGGGCCCGCGCAGCGTGGCCCAGACCGTCCGGAAAGACGTCCTGAAGTTCGACCGGCGGGAGATCACGTCCTACTACAACTTCGACACCGTGGGGATCGAGGCCTGCGGGGCCCTCAAGAACATCGTGGCCAACATCAAGGGGGTCACGGACAGCATGAGCCTGGGCAACTCCATCCCGGGCACCATCTTCGCCCGCTCGGGCGTGGAGATCCGCTCGCTCGCGAGGCTCCTGGGGGGAAGCTTCCAGGCCTTCTACAGCCAGGCGGGCGTGGGCGACCTCTACGTCACGCTGTCCTCGGACGCCAGCAAGAACTACCGCTACGGCAGGCTCTACTACGAGCTCTTCGACGGAAACCCCATCGAGACGGACCGCAGGGCGCTCAGCCGCATCGACGGCACGCCCGAGGGCCCCAACACGATCCGCAACGTGTACCGCTACCTGGCCAAGAAGAACATGTACAGCCCCATCTTCTCCTGCGCCTACCACATCTTCAACGAATCGGGCGACCGCAAGCAGATCGAGGAACGGCTCATCGAGTCGATCCAGTTCGACAAGCGCTCCAAGGAGTATATCGGACCGGTGTCGAGGCTCCTCTACCGGCTGTTCCCCAACTGGTGGTACAGGCGGGACAAGGGCCTGCCCTCCATGATCGACTTCTGACAACCGGTCGGCCGGCGGCGCATCCCGCCAGGGTGCGCAACCGCGGCCGGCTCTTTCCCTGCCCGGGTGCCCCGCGCAGCGGGCCCGGCCAGCAAAGAGGGGAGTCCTGTCGTCCGCTGCTACTGCCTGCCGGCAGGCTGGGGTTTGCCGTTGGCGGGGCTCTCCGGCGCCTGGGCCGTCGAGACGGGGAGGTCGAGGGCCTTGAGCTTCTTGATGTACTGACCCCGGTCGCTGAGGTTGCGGTAGTTGATCAGGTCGTCCAGGAGACGGGCGGCTACGGGCCTGAGGTCCACGTTGTGGCGGTTCATCTTCTCGCGGTTCGCCCTGTCCACGACGAGGAGGGAATAGTAGGTGGCCAGGATCCGCGTCTTGGAGTCCCGCGTCCACAGGTAGGCCTTTCCGGACAGGGTGGTCAGGAAGAACGCGGAGTACTCGTAGAGATCCTTCTGCGTCAACCGGATCTCCGGGCTCCCGGCCTCGATCCCCTTGTTGAGCCAGTCGAAGGCCATCTCCGCCGTGGACTCCATCAGCTCCGCCTCGTTGGCGAGGATGTCGAGGATCAGGCCGACATTGTCCTTTCCGATGACCCGCAGGAAGTGCTCCTGGTTCAGCTTGAGCTTGTAGGGGTCCGCCGCCTCGCCGGCCACGATGGGCGGGGTTGCGGCCAGGTCGTTCAGAATTTTGACGAGCTGCCGGTAGCTCCCCTCGGGCAGCCGGTAGGCCTTGATGTACTCCCGCTCATCGAGGTTTCGGCAGAAGCGGATCATGTCCTGCTCGAGATCCTCGAAGTCCTTCCACTCCTTCGGCGCCTTCTGCGTCCGCAGCTTCTTCCGGTAGACGCGGTTGTTCTGGATGTCGAGAGGCGCGCCGGGCGAGTGCTTCGCCACGACGGGCTGGGCAAACCCTTTCCGCACGATCCCCAGCTCCTCCAGCCCCCCCCGCTCGAGGTACACCCCGGCGCTGAGCACCGCGACGATGCACAAGATGATGCCGACTCCGGTGAGGATGGTGCGGTTGTCCAAGATGGATGCTCCGACTGTGAGGTGAAGCCCGCCGGGGGAGCCAGGGTCCCCCCTCGCTTCCGAATTGAGAAATGAGCAATTTCTGTGCCGCCGGGGTGCCCGCGCCGGGCTATCCGAACTTCTTACCTTCTTGCCCTCTTACCCTCTCTTCCCGGGGCGACTCGCTCCGGAGGTCACCCCATCAGCGGCTCGATGACCAGGTCCGGCACCGCGGTTTCCCGGGCCCGCACGAGCCGGTCCTCGCCCGCGTAGACCGCGATGGAAGACGCCTCGAGGGCCGGAACCAGGACTTCCCGGACGGTCCTCAACAGCTCATCGGGGGTCATGGCCAGGACCCGGTCACGGAAGGCCTGCCGGTCCGCATCGGTGATCCCCGAGAGGTGGCGGGCCATGGCCAGGTATCCCTTCCCTGCCGGGTCCGACGGCCGGTCCAGGGTGCCGACGGTCCCGATGACAGTTTTTTCCAGCTCGTCGGCGCCGATCCCGGCCTCCAGCAGGTGCGTGGCAGCCTCCTCGTAGACCCTCAGCGTCTCCTCCAGACGGGGGTCGCGGTAGGACAGGAAGGAGAAGATCCTCCCCGCGGGGTCATAGAGGGACATCCCGCCGTAGGCCCCGCCCTGGACCCGGATCCGGTTGTAGAGGTAGCCCTTGGAGAGCTCCCGCGAGGCGACAGCGAGGGCCGCCGAGGCGGGGTCGGAATAGCCCGGCGTCGTCACGACGCGCGCCACGTAACAGACCCGGGCGGCGATGGACACCCCGACCCGGGCCGGCGCCGGGGCCATCGACGGCCCGTCGGTCCCCGGCGACCCGCTGCCGAGGCGCCCCGTCAGCGCCCCGATCTCTTCCAGCAGCAGGCCGACCCCCTCGGCATCGCCGGTGACGTTGAGCAGGAGTCGGCCCCGTCCGAAAACAAGCGCTCTGAGGCGCTCCATGTGCTCGACCAGGGGGTCGGCCGCGAAGCGCTCCGCCAGGCCGTTGAGAAGCCGCAGCTGGATTCGCCCGTTCCACTGCTCGTCGCGCAGCGACGGCAGGGTCTGCGTCGAGGCCGCCGTCCGCTGGGCGAAGAGATGCCCCGAGGGGATGACGGCGGACTGCAGGCTGTTTCGCTTCTCCAGGACGAGGTCTTCCATCCTCCTGCGGTCCGAGAGGTCCCCCGCGGAGAGGATGTCGCCCAGAAGCGACAGCGCCTCGGGAATGTTGCGATGCAGGGCCCGCATCCGGAAGATCATCCGCTGCCAGGTCTGCCTGCCGTCGCGCCCGAAGCCCGAGGCCATCTGCACCCCGAGGGCGCCCATGGCCGTGGAGATCCGGGTCGCCATCTCGTCGTACCGGCGGCCCGCGGCGCCCATGCCCCGCGCGAACTTCCCCAGCAGCGGCAGCCAGGGCTGCATCCCGTCGGGCACGTGGGAGACATCGAAGGCGCAGTCCAGGTAGACGATCCCGTTTCCGAAGATCTCGTGCTTCAGGACGTCGACCCCGTCCGCGCGGCCTTCCTCGGAGGGGATGGTCTCGGCCTGGCGCGGAATGTCGGCCCTTTTCAGGCGGGGCAGCGTGGCGAGGGCTTCGGGGGAGTCGGGTTCGGTCTGCAGCGCCCTGAGGCGGGAGGACTCGTCGCGGATTCTCTCCCTGTCCGTCTCCGAGAGCGTCGCCTTGAGCTCGGCCATCCTTTTCCGGAACCTTGTCTCGGCTTCCTCCAGGCAGCTGTGGCTGGGCTCCATGACGGAGGTCAGGCGATGCGGATTGTCCAGGAGCCACCTCCGGATCACCTCCTGGAAGAGCCCCGGCTCCCGCCGCCAGCGCTCCCGCGCGCGCCCGATGAGGGCGTTGAACTTCAGCGGGGTCAGGGGGTCCCCGTCGTAGAGCCAGGTGTGAAAGACGCGTCCCATGAGCGTGATCCCGTAGGGGTAGGCGCCCCGCACGATCTCCCGACCGTGGAATTCCACCTGGTGCAGGGCCGCCTCGACGAGGCCCCGGTCGAATCCCGTTTCGGCGATCCCTTCCAGGGTCTCGAGGACCAGCGCCTCGACGGCCTCCTTTCTGCCGGGGTCGGTGCCGCGCAGGCCGACGCTGAAGACGACCTGTCGCAGGTCCGTCTCGAGCCCCGTGACGGGCGAGAGATCCTCGCCGAGGCCCGAGTCGATGAGGGCCTTTCGCAGCGGTCCGGCCGCCGTGCCGATCAGGGCATGGGTGGCGATGCGGAGCAGCAGCACCTCCTCGGGCTGCGTGTTCTCGGCCGTCATCCAGGCCAGGTTGACGGCGGTCTTCCGCGCGGGACTCTCGCCCCGCGCGATGGGAAAGCAGTCCCGCGTCGAGCGCGGCCGGTTCCAGCGGGGCTGCAGACCGATGGCCGACTCGACCCGCACCCGCCCGAATCCCGCCAGAACGCCCTCCAGGAAGGCCAGATGATCCTCGACGGGGATGCTGCCGTAGAGAAAGATGTAGGCGTTCGAGGGGGAGTAGTAGAGCCGGTGGAACTCCCTGAGTTGCTCCCAGGTCAGGTGCGGGATCGCCTCGGGATCGCCCCCGGAATCGTATCCGTAGGCGTTATCGGGGAAAAGATTCTGCTGGAGGGCCTTGTACATGAGCCCCTCGGGCGACGAGTAGGCCCCCTTCATCTCGTTGTAGACGATGCCCGAAACGGTGAGATCGCCCGCCGGGTCGGCCGGGTCGACGAACTCGAGGTGATGCCCCTCCTGCAGGAAGGTCTCCCGGAGGATTCGCGGCCTGAGGACCAGGTCGGCGTACACCCGGGCAAGGTTGAAGTAGTCCACGGGCACCTGGCTGGCCACGGGGTAGACGGTCTTGTCGGGGTAGGTAAAGGCGTTGATGAAGGTCTGGAGTGTGGCCCGCGACAGCTCGTTGAAGGCATCCTTCACGGGGTAGGCCTCGGAGCCGGCGAGGACCGAGTGCTCCAGGATGTGGGCGATCCCCGTCGAGTCCCAGGGCGGCGTGCGGAATCCGATGGCGAAGAGGTTTTCGCTGTCATCGGCGTGAAGGTGGAGAACCCTCGCCCCTGTGGCGAGGTGCTCCATCTCGTAAGCCGTGCAGCGCAGATCGCCGACGGTCTCGACCCGCCGGACAAGGTAGCCTCTCAGGGTCTCGCCCGCCCGGCATCCCGGGGCCGGGCACGTTGCCGATTTATCCATGCTCACCTCGTCGCGGTTCGTCTTCACCGGCGGCGGCTCCGGCTTGGAAAACGGTACTGGAAATACGGGGAAGAGTCAAGGTTCAGTCTCCGGACAGGGCCCTCGCGGCGGGCAAAGCGGGCGGCGAACCGCCAGGGACGCCGAGAACGAATTTCTTATTGACAACCCTCCGGGTTTGGTGATAGGCACCGTCGGCAAGACATTGCCGATTCATTGGGGACGCCGTGACACACGACATCGAGAGAAAACGGCTGCTCATCCTCCGCATCCTCCGGGACGCCGGGCAGCCCATGGGGGCCCGCCTCATTGCGCGGCGCATGGCCGAACACGGGGCCCCGCTGAGCGAGCGGATGGTCCGCTACCACCTGGGCCTGACCGACGAGCGGGGCCTGACGGAGCTGGCGGGGCAGCGCGACGGCAGGACGATCACGAAGCGCGGCATCGAGGAAATTGGCAGCGCCCGCGTCCGCGACAAGCTCAGCCTGGCCATCTCCCGGATCGAGACGCTCGCCTTCCGGACCACCTTTGATCCGAAGCGGAAACGGGGACTGGTACCTGTGAACATCTCCCTGATCGCCCGCGGAAAATTCCGCCGGGCCGCCGACGCCATGCTGTCCGCCTTCGATGCGGGGCTCTGCGTCAGCGGGCTCGTCGCCGTGGCAAAGGCCGGCGAGAGGCTCGGCGAGACGGTCGTCCCGGAGGGAAAGGTGGGGCTCGCCACGGTGTGCAGCATCGTCATCAACGGCGTCCTGCTGAAAAGCGGCATCCCGATGGACTCGAAGTTCGGGGGCATCGTACAGATCTCCCGGCACGAGCCCCTGCGGTTCGTCGAACTCATCCACTACTCGGGTTCCTCCCTGGACCCCTCGGAGGCGTTCATCCGGGCCCGGATGACCTCCGTGCGGGACGTGATCGACGAGGGGGAAGGAAGAATCCTGGGAAACTTCCGCGAAATCCCCGCCCTGAGCAAGGGCTTGGCGGAGCGGATCGTGCGGGATACCCGGGCCGCGGGCATCGACGGCGTGCTCGCCATCGGCAAGGTGAGCGAACCCGTCTGCGAGGTCCCCGTCGATCTCAACAAGGTGGGCATGATCCTCGCGGGGGGGCTCAATCCCGTCTGCTGCGCCCAGGAGGCGGGAATCGACGTGGAGAACCTCGCCATGTCGGCCCTTGTCGAATTCGGCGCCCTGCGGCCTTTCCGGACCGCCGTGGCGGGACGGCCGGATTGACGGGGAACCCGGGCAGGGACGGGCCCCGGCAGGCAAGGGTTCGGGGCCGTCAGTTCCTGAAATGGATCCATCAAAGTCTTCAAGGGGGTACAGAGCATGTCCATCATCAAGGACGTCATTGCGAAAGTAAAACAGGTCGACCCCAACGAGCCCGAGTTCCATCAGGCCGTGGAAGAGGTCCTGGAGTCGCTGGAGCCCACGACCGAACGACATCCGGAATTCGTGAAGGCCAACATCTACGAGCGAATCGTGGAACCGGAGCGGACGTTCATCTTCCGGGTTCCCTGGGAGGACGACCAGGGGAAGATCCACGTCAACCGCGGGTTCCGCATCCAGTTCAACAACGCCATCGGCCCGTTCAAGGGCGGCCTGCGCTTCCACCCCTCCGTAAACCTCAGCATCCTGAAGTTCCTCGGCTTCGAGCAGATCTTCAAGAATTCCCTGACGACCCTCCCCATGGGCGGCGCCAAGGGCGGCTCCGACTTCGACCCCAAGGGCAAGTCGGACCGCGAGGTCATGCGGTTTTGCCAGTCCTTCATGCGCGAGCTCTTCCGTTACGTCGGCCCCGAGTGCGACGTGCCTGCGGGCGACATCGGCGTCGGCGGGCGCGAGGTGGGCTTCATGTTCGGCTACAACAAGAAAATCCGCAACGAGCACACGGGCGTCTTCACGGGCAAGGGGCTTTCCTACGGCGGCAGCCTGATCCGTCCCGAGGCCACCGGTTACGGCTGCGTCTACTTCGCCGCAGAGATGCTGGCCACCCGCGGCATGGACTTCAAGAACAAGGTCGTGGCGGTCAGCGGCTCCGGCAACGTGGCCCAGTATGCCGTGGAGAAGGTCAACCAGATGGGCGGCAAGGTCATCTCGCTGTGCGATTCCGGGGCCACCATCGTCGACGAGGAGGGCATCGATGCCGGGAAGCTCGACTTCGTCCTGGAGCTGAAAAACCTCAAGCGCGGCCGAATCAAGGAGTACGCCGACAAGTACAGGAAGGTCCTCTGCGTGGAAGGCAAGAACATCTGGGAGGCCATCCGGGACCAGGGCATCAGGATCGATATCGCCCTGCCCTGCGCGACGCAGAACGAGATCGACGGTCCCTGTGCCCAGGCCATGGTCAGAAACGGCTGCATCTGCGTCTCCGAGGGCGCCAACATGCCCTCGAACCCGGAGGCCGTGAAAATCTTCCAGGACAACAACGTCCTCTACGGCCCGGGCAAGGCCGCCAATGCGGGCGGCGTTGCAACATCGGGCCTCGAGATGAGCCAGAACAGCATGAAGCTCTCCTGGACGCGGGAGGAGGTCGACGAGCGCCTGCTCTGCATCATGAAGAACATCCACAGGGCCTGCGTCGACACCGCCGAGGCCTACGGCCGAAAGGGCGACTACGTGGCGGGGGCCAATATCGCCGGCTTCACCAAGGTGGCCAACGCCATGTTGGCCTACGGCATCGTATAGGAGCCGGCTTGCCGGGGCGTCGGCGTCACGGTCCCGCCTCGGCGCCCCGGGAGATGATGATCGCCTCGGCGATCTGGCGCATGGGGCGGCGCATGTTCATGCTCATCTGCCGGATCTTCCGGTAGGCCTCCTCGCCCCCCGTCCCGTCTTCCGCCGCCAGGATGTCCTTGGCCCGCTCGATGAGCTTGCGGGACTCGAGTTCCTCCTCGATGACCCGGCTCCGGACGAGCAACTCCGTGTTCTCGATGGCGATGGCGGCCTGGTTGGCGATCGTGGCCAGGACGGTGATCTCGGCCTCCGTGAAGTCGTGAAGCCGCGAGGTGTAACAGTTGATCACGCCGATGACGCGGCCCTTCACGGCCAGGGGAACGGACAGCAGCGAGACGAGCCCCTCCCTGCGCGCCATGTCGCGATAGAGGTAGTTCGGCTCTTCCCGCACGTCCCGCACGACGGCGGGGCGGTTTTCCGAAGCCACCGTCCCGACGATCCCCTTGCCGAGGTCCACCGGCCGCTTCTTGTTGTACTCCTTGCTCATGCTCTGGGTCGCCTTGACGTGGAGTTTGCCGTCATCGCCGATGAGCATGAGCGAGCAGATCTTGGACTCCATGACCTCGGCGGTCACGGTGACGATCAGGCGCAAGATGTCCTCCAGGTACTTCTCGGACGTAATGGCCCGGCTGACCGCCAGCAGGGCGCTGATCGCGTTCTCCGCCGGGCCTGCCTGTTCCTTCTCTTTCTTCGTCGATTTCTTCGGACTCATGGACGGGGACCCCCATCGGTATCGTCGGCCTGTATTCGTTCCCTGTGTCCTATAGCAACCGGGTCCTGAAATGCAACGGAAAAGTGTCATCCGGCCTGCTCCTGCAGCCCGGTCGGGAGGTTCGCGAACGCGACGGCGAAACGACAGGAAGACCGCTTACCGTCTTTCGCTCTCCGGGCTTGCCGCCCTCGGCTCACGGCACAGGCAGGGCTCGCCGGAGCTGTGCAGCACGACGGTGCAGGGAAGCTCCCGGGACTTGAAACCCATGGCCCGGCAACCGTAGGGACGGGCCGGCTCGTGGGTGATGAAGAAGTGCCGGCAGTCAACGCAGCCGCTCTTCGGGCCTGTCTCCGGGTCGTGCCTCGCCATGCCTGTCGCTCCCTTCCGGCCGGATCCGGGATTCCCCGTTGAAAATTCGGAGGATTCATGGTAGCTGGCATCTCGTGCGGACCGGCCCTCCGGCGTCAGGGTTCGCAAGTTCCGTGCCGGACCATGCCGAGGAAGAACGTAAGAGGTTGAGAAAGTGAGAAGGTCGGAGAGTCGTCGAGCCTGAAATGGGCTGCGAGCTTTCCAACCTTCTTACCTTCTCACCTTCTTACCCTCTGTGTACGGGCTGGATGCAACCCGTCCGGACATCCCCGTAATGAAAGGATGGAACATGGCCTTCAGCAATCTACTGATCACCGGCGGCTGCGGCTTCATCGGCTGCAATTTCATCCGTTTTCTTCTGGAAAAACAGGATTTCGCGGGTCGAATCGTGAACGTGGACAAGCTGACTTACGCCGGCAACCCCGAGAACCTGCACGATCTGGGTGACCGGTTTCCCGGCCGGTACATCTTTCTGCGGGAGGACATCTGCAGTCTGGAGCGAATGCGTGCGATTTTTTCGGACTACGCGATCGACGCCGTCTGCCACTTCGCCGCCGAGAGCCACGTGGACCGCTCCATCAAGCGGCCCGCCGAGTTCATCTTCACCAATATCGTGGGCACCTTCAACCTTCTCGAGGCGGCGAGACACAGGGCGGACGGCTTCCGCCTCTTCCACCACGTGAGCACCGACGAGGTCTACGGAAGCCTCGGCCGGGAAGGCCTCTTCACCGAGACGACCCCCTACAGGCCCAACAGCCCCTACAGCGCCTCGAAGGCTTCCTCGGACCACCTGGTTCGGGCCTACTTCAAGACCTACGGGCTGCCCGTGACCATCTCTAACTGCTCCAACAACTACGGGCCCTGGCAGTTCCCGGAGAAGCTCATCCCCCTCATCACCCTCAACGCGCTGGAGGGCAAGCCCCT
The DNA here is from genome assembly GCA_012728915.1 of Deltaproteobacteria bacterium. GTDB lineage: Bacteria > Desulfobacterota > Syntrophia > Syntrophales > UBA2192 > UBA2192. The sequence continues at coordinate 14,841 of JAAYEC010000026.1, forward strand.
GCCCGTCTACGGCGACGGCAGGAACGTCCGCGACTGGCTCTACGTGGAGGACCACTGCGAGGCCATCTGGACGATCATGAACAGGGGGCGGCGGGGCGAGACCTACAACATCGGGGGCAACTCCGAGGAGGAGAACATCGCCGTCGTCCACGGCATCTGCGACATCCTCGACGAGATCCGCCCCCGGCCCGGCGCAGGGCCCCGACGCGAGCTGATCGCCTTCGTCAAGGACCGCCCCGGCCATGACTGGCGCTACGCCATCGACTCGGGCAAGCTCCGGTCGGAGTTGGGCTGGGCCCCCCGCGAATCCTTCCGCACGGGCCTCCGCAAGACGATCTTCTGGTACCTCGAGAACGGCCGGTGGGTCTCCCGCGTCCGAAGCGGCGACTACCTGAAGTGGATCGACGAGCACTACGGCCCGGGGGAGAAATAGGCCCCCCAATTTTTTGCGTCCTTCCCGTTGAATTGTCCCGAGAATTGTTGTAATAGTATCGCTTGCGAACTCATCCGCATGCGTTTTTCGAACCGGCCAGAAGGGGGAGATATTTTGGGGAAGGTACGGATCGCAATCGCCGGCGTAGGAAACTGCGCCTCTTCCCTGATTCAGGGGATCGAGTACTACCGAAAAAAATCACCGGGGGACCTCATCGGCCTGATGCACTGGGACATCGGCGGCTGGCGGCCCTTCGACATCGAGGTGGTCTGCGCCTTCGACATCGACCGCCGCAAGGTCGGCAGGGACGTTTCCGAGGCCATCTTCCAGCCCCCCAACTGCACCGCCGTCTTCCAGCCGAAGGTCCCGAAGACAGGGGCCCGGGTGGCAATGGGGAGGATGCTCGACAGCATCGCGCCCCACATGAACCAGTACGATCCACGGCTTGCCTTTGTCCCGGCCCGGCAGAAGGAAGCGACGAAGAAAGACGTGGTCGGCGCCCTGAGGGATTCCGGGGCTGAGATCCTGCTCAACTACCTCCCGGCAGGCTCCGAGGAGGCGACGCGCTTTTACGCGGGATGCGCCCTCGAGGCGGGGGTGGCCTTCATCAACAACATCCCCGTCTTCATCGCCAGCGACCCGGCGTGGGCCAGGCGCTTCGAAAAGAAGGGCCTTCCCGTCATCGGCGACGACGTGAAGAGCCAGCTCGGGGCCACGATCATCCATCGGGTGCTCACGCATCTCTTCAACCTGCGGGGGGTGAAGCTCGAGCGGACCTACCAGCTCAACACGGGCGGCAACACGGACTTTCTCAACATGCTGGACCGCAGCCGCCTGAAGTCCAAGCGCATCTCCAAGACCGAGGCCGTGCAGTCCCAGACGGGAAAGCGGCTCACGCCGGAGAATATCCACATCGGCCCCAGCGACTGGGTGGCCTGGCAGAAGGACAACAAGGTCTGCTTCCTGCGGATGGAGGGGAAGCTTTTCGGGGACGTGCCCATGAACCTCGAGATGCGGCTCTCCGTCGAGGATTCACCCAACTCGGGAGGGGTGGTGATCGACGCCATCCGCTGCTGCAAGATCGCCCTGGACCGCGGCATCGGCGGCATCCTCCACGGTCCCTCGGCCTATTTCATGAAACACCCGCCCCGCCAGTACACCGACGAGGAGGCCTGCGCAATGACGGAGGCGTTCATCAACGAAGCAGGCTCAAGGCGAACGGCAAAAGGCTAGAGGGTTTTCATCCGTACGTCCAGCGGATCCGTGCCCCTGAGAACCTCCGACATGGCCTCGTGGATCCTGCCGTTCGTCGCCAGGATGTGGGGCGAGTGCAGGGTGAAGGGCCCGCCGAAGAGGTCCGTCACCTCTCCGCCCGCCTCGGTCACCATGAGGCATCCAGACGCCGTGTCCCAGGGATGAAGCTTCAGCTCCCAGAAGCCGTCGAAGCGGCCCGCCGCGACGTAGGCCAGGTCGAGAGCCGCCGCGCCCGCACGGCGGATGGCCTGCGCCCGGACGGCCAAGGCGCTGAAGTAGTTGATGTTGTTGTCGGGATTCACCCGGATGTCGTAGGGAAAGCCCGTGGCGAGAAGGCTCCGCGTGAGCACGGCCGTCCTCGAGACGGCGAGCCGCTGACCGTTGAGATAGGCTCCGCCGCCCTTCTCGGCGACGAAGAGCTCGTCCAGCATGGGGTTGCAGATCGCGCCCGTGATCACCTCGTCACCGCGCTGCAGGGCAATGGAGACGCAGAACACCGGGTAGTGGTGGGCGTAGTTCGTGGTCCCGTCCAGCGGGTCGATGATCCAGGTGAATTCCTTTTTCGCGGCCGCGCTCCTCGTTTCCTCGGCCATGATCCCGTGCCCCGGAAAGGCCTCCTCGATCCGGGCGATCAGCAGCGCCTCGCTCGCCCGGTCGGCCTCCGTCACGAGGTCGATCTCCCCCTTGTAGGTGATGTCGTGCGCCGTTTCGAATCTCCCCTTCAGGAAGCTCCCGGCCTCCCGAGCCAGCCTCGCGGCAAAATCCCTGTACGATCCCATGGCCACCATCCTTTTCCCCGGGCGGCACACCTTACCGCATGCGGGCCTTTCTGTGAAGAAGAAAACTGCCGCGTCCGCACCCGCCGAACACCCCGCGCCACGGGACATTTTCTGTTGCACGGCCCGCATATTGGTGGTAGACCTAGCCAAAACCGGCGGGGCCGGCCGGCTCGAGACACGACGCTGTGGAGAAAAGGGATCTGAAAAACGAGTTTTTCGAGGAGTTGAAACGCCTCCGGGAATCGAAGGGCCTTCGGCTGGAGGACATCTCCCGCCGGTACAGGATCCGGCTTCCCTTCCTGGAGGCCATCGAGAACGGGACATTCGAGGAGCTGCCGGAACCCGTCTACACAAAAACCTTCATCAAAACCTACGCGGGTCTTCTCGGTGTCGACGCCGGGCCGCTCCTGGCGCAATACGCCAGGCACATCGAAGAGACCCTGCCGCCCGCGTCGCCCGAGGCGCAGGCAGCCCCTGAGGCAAGGGGCGCAGTAGCGCCGAGGGCTCTCCCGGCCTGGATCGGCGCCATGGGGAGCCGGTTCGCCTGGGTGGCCCTGGTCCTGGCCGCGGCGGTGATCCTGGGCATCTACGCCATGCAGGACGGCCCGGGGGGTCCGGTCGCGACGAAGACGGCGGCCCGGGAAGAAGCCAGGCCGCCGGAAAAGGCGGCCGACGTGAACCCGCCCCAGGAGGCGCCCGCGCAGCCGCCCGAAGCGGCCCCTCAGCCGGAGCAGCAGACCGCAGCCCCCGAGACGAAGAAGCCGGAGACCGCGCCGGCGTCGGCCGAAAGGAGGGAACCCACCCCCACGACCGCGCCACCCGCCGGGGGGGGCGTCCTCACCCTTACGATCGAGGCCACCGAGACGGCCTGGGTCCAGCTGAAAGCCGACCGGTCACCGTCGATCCAGAGACTCCTGCAGGCCGGCGAGACGGTGAGCACGGAGGCGAAGGAAAAGATCACCGTCGACCTCGGCAACGCCGGCGGCGTCCAGCTCACCTTCCAGGGCCAGCCGCTGGGAAGCCCCGGCAAGCGCGGCGAGGTGGTGCGCCTGGTCTACCCCGAGGGCAGGCGCGTGGAAAGAAAAAAGCCGGAAGAGCCGACGCCCGCCGTTGGAGCCGAGACGAAACCGGCCGCGGAATAAAACCGCATCGACGCCCGGATCTCGACCTCCCCGGGCGATCCGACAATCAGGAGACAAGGACCATGTTTGGATTGGGAATGCCGGAATTGATCGTCATCCTCGTCATCATTCTCATCGTCTTCGGGGCGGGGAAGCTCTCGAAGCTCGGGGGTGACCTCGGCGCGGGCATCAAGAACTTCAAGAAGGCGATGAAAGAGGGCGACGAGGAAGCGAAGAAGATCGACGAGAAAAAAGACTGATTCGTCCCCCGGAGCCTGCGAGGATCACGGCGGCTGGCGAGGAGCAAGGAAGGCCCGGTCACGCAACCGGGCCTTTCTGCCTTTCGCCCTTCGCCTTTCGCCTTTGGCCTTTGGCCTTTAGCCTTTCGCCCTTAGCCTCCTTCAAAACGGCACGTCCTCGTCGGGTCCCTGGTCGCCCCCGCCGTAGGAGGGCGTCCCGCCGTTGGCGACCGGTTCCTCCCGGCCGCCGCCCTTCGATTCAAGCATCTGCATGTTGTTGGCCAGGACCTCCGTGGTCGAGCGCTTGTTTCCTTCCTTGTCCTCCCACTGACGGGTTCGCAGGGACCCCTCGATGTACACCAGTCTTCCCTTGGAGAGATAGCTTCCACAGATCTCTGCGAGTTTCCCGAAGGCGACGACCCGGTGCCACTCCGTTCGGTCCACCCGCTCGCCGCTCTTGTCCTTGCGATACTCGTTCGTGGCGATCCGGAGATTGGTGATCATCGTCCCGTCCTGCGTGTAGCGCA